>NZ_JACYVJ010000011.1:0-128378 GCF_014842235.1 Pseudomonas sp. CFBP 13710
CAAACCGCTGTCAACTGCCTTTTTCACCGCTTCCGACCTTGACGATCGAAACCCCACCGAGCCTTCTGAAACGGCCAACTCGTTGATTAACAAGGAGTTTATCGTTTCGGCTGCGCCGGAAGTGGGGCGAATTATAGAACGATTGGCGAGCCCGTCAACCGTTAATTCAGGTCTTTTTCACAATGGGCGGTTTTCGCCCCATTACACGGGGAATCCGCCGAGCGATGGCAGGAACGCGAAGCAGCAGGAGCAATGCACCCGCGGCAGCGTAGATCGACCATTCCTCCAGATCGGCGCGGACGATCCAGAGGAAGTGCAGCAACCCCAGGCCCAACACCACATAGATGAGGCGATGCAGCTGCTTCCAGCGCCGACCCAGCCGACGCTGGCTGTACCGGTTGGACGTCACGGCCAGTGCAAGCAGGCAAAGGAACGCAAGGCTGCCGACGATGATGTAGGGACGTTTGATCAGCTCGACCCCAAGCTGACTCCAGTCCAGCCCTAGAACGAAGAACAGATAGGCCGCCAGGTGCAGGCATACATAGGCAAAGCACCACAGGCCCAACTGCCGGCGCACTGCTATCCAGCCGGCCCAGCCGGACAACTTCTGCAGAGGCGTCATGCACAACGTGATCATCACCAGTATCAGGGTGCCCAACCCCAGCCGATCGACCAGCACCTTGCCTGGATCAGGCCCCAAGGCAAATATCCAGGCCTGGTACAGCCATAACAAAGGCCATACGCACGCCACCACGAACACACTCAGACGCCATAACGGATAACGCATCAGTAGTTCTTCCGCAGATCCATGCCGGTATAGAGGGAAGCAACCTCCTCCGCGTAACCATTGAACATCGCGGTCTCACGCACGTTGGGGCTGAACAGCCCGCTGGGCAGACGCCGTTCACGCGCCTGTGTCCAGCGCGGATGGTCGACTTCCGGGTTCACGTTGGCATAGAAGCCGTACTCGCTGGGAGCGATGTTTTCCCAGGTCGTCTCTGGCCGTTCGCTGACCAGGCTGATACGCACGATGGATTTGACGCTTTTGAACCCGTACTTCCACGGCACTACCAGGCGCAAGGGTGCGCCGTTCTGGTTGGGCAACTCGCGGCCGTACATCCCTACCCCAAGGATTGCCAGCGGATTCATCGCCTCGTCCAGGCGCAAGCCTTCTACATATGGCCAGTTGATCAGGGCAAAGCCGGAGCGCTGACCGGGCATGCTCTTGGGATCCTGCAAGGTTTCGAAGCGGATGTACTTGGCTTTCGAGGTGGGCTCGACCTGCTTGAGCAAGGCCGAGATGGGAAAGCCGATCCAGGGGATGACCATGGACCACGCCTCGACGCAGCGCAGCCGATAGATCCGCTCTTCGAGCTGATAAGGCTTCATGAAGTCTTCGAGGGCATAGCGCCCAGGCTTGGCCACTTCACCGTCTATGACCACCGACCAGGGTTCGGTCTTCAAGGTGCCGGCATTGGCTGCCGGATCGCCTTTGCCGGTGCCGAACTCATAGAAGTTGTTGTAGTGGGTAGCATCCTTGAAAGGCGTGATCGCCTCGCCTTGCACGGTGACCGCGCCCCAGCGGGTTTTACCCAGCTTGTCGTTCAACCAGGCGGGCGCACCGCTGGGGTCGACGCCTTCATAGCGCGATGGGTCGGCAGCGGATGCCCAGGAGGGAAGTGCCGAAACGGCCAAGGCTGTTGCGGTGGCGCCCATGAGCGAGCGGCGCGAGAGATAGATCGATTCGGGGGTGACTTCGGACTCTTTGCAGTCCGAAGCACGCGATAGCTTGATAAGCATGGTGCCTCCGTAGCCTTGGCTGGGTTCAACATACCAAGAGACTACGGATTATGCGTGAAATTGAATTTACTCTGCTTTTTTGTGACGACGCATGCGTAACAAATACTGTATCGGGCCGGAAGCGGCATAGGCGAGGAAGATCAGCAGCAGGATGCGGGGTGGATCGCTGAACACCACGGCGAACACCAGAACGACCGCCAGGATGGCTACGAAGGGCACACGACCTTTGAGATCCAGCTCCTTGAAGCTGTTGTACTTGATGTTGCTGACCATCAGCATGCCTGCGGCCGCCACCAGCAGGGCGACCAGGAAGGACATCTTCGAGCCCTGGATGCCGTAGTCGCTGAACGCCCACACAAGACCTGCGACCACACCGGCAGCAGCCGGACTGGCCAGGCCGATGAAGTAGCGCTTGTCGGCGGTGCCGACCTGGGTGTTGAAACGCGCCAGGCGCAGTGCCGCACCTGCGACGTAGATGAAGGCCACCATCCAGCCGACCTTGCCCATGTCGCCCAGTGCCCAGCCAAAGGCCAGCAGCGCGGGTGCGACACCGAATGCGACCATGTCGGACAGGGAGTCGTATTCCGCACCGAAGGCGCTCTGGGTATTGGTCATGCGCGCGACGCGACCGTCCAGGCTATCGAGCACCATGGCCACGAAGATGGCGATGGCAGCGTAGGCAAAATACTTGCTGGCTTCGGCAGCATTGCCGGCGCTCTGGGCACTGATCGAGTTGATGATCGAGTAGAAACCCGCAAACAGGTTTGCCGTGGTGAACAGGTTGGGCAGGAGATAGATGCCGCGGTGCCGGACTTTACGTCCTTCGGCGTCATGCCCTTCTTCGACATGCTCATCGATCGGCAGGAGGCTTTCGGCGTCAGGAGCCTTGTTTGGCTCTTCGGGACGTTCGCTCATGGACAATACCTTGCAACGGTGTGGAAAGTTTCGACAGGCGTCTGGGTCGAGGGTTCGACCGCAAAACGTTGCAGCTTTATACCAGAAGCTTGCCACCATAACGAAAAAACGCGGCCATGGCCGCGTTTTTGTCGCCTGAAACTGTATCAGTTCTTGGCTTTGTCGACGATCTTGTTGGCGGCGATCCAAGGCATCATGGAACGCAGCTGCTCGCCGATGACTTCGATGCCGTGGGCGGCATTGTTGCGACGCTTGGCGGTCATCGAAGGGTAGTTGGTAGCGCCTTCGTTGATGAACATCTTGGCGTACTCGCCATCCTGGATGCGCTTGAGTGCATTGCGCATGGCCTGGCGCGATTCGGCGTTGATGACTTCAGGGCCAGTCACGTACTCGCCGTATTCGGCGTTGTTGGAGATCGAGTAGTTCATGTTGGCGATACCGCCTTCGTACATGAGGTCGACGATCAGCTTGAGTTCGTGCAGGCACTCGAAGTAGGCCATTTCAGGCGCATAGCCGGCTTCGACCAGGGTTTCGAAACCGGCCTTGACCAGTTCCACGGTGCCGCCACAGAGAACGGCCTGCTCGCCGAACAGGTCGGTTTCGGTCTCGTCCTTGAAGGTGGTTTCGATGATGCCGGTACGGCCGCCGCCCACACCGGAAGCGTAGGACAGCGCGACGTTCTTGGCGTTGCCCGAAGCATCCTGGTAGATGGCGATCAGGTCAGGAATACCGCCGCCCTTGACGAATTCGGTACGTACGGTGTGACCCGGCGCCTTGGGCGCGATCATGATCACGTCCAGGTCGGCGCGCGGCACGACCTGGTTGTAGTGAATGGCGAAGCCGTGGGAGAAAGCCAGGGTTGCGCCCTGCTTGATGTTGGGCTCGACTTCGTTCTTGTACAGCTGGGACTGGAACTCGTCCGGGGTCAGGATCATGACCAGGTCGGCACCGGCAACGGCAGTGGCGACGTCGGCTACTTTCAAGCCATGGGCCTCGGCCTTGGCGACAGTAGCCGAGCCCTTGCGCAGGCCCACGGTGACGTCGACGCCCGAATCCTTCAGGTTGCATGCCTGGGCGTGGCCCTGGGAGCCGTAACCGATGATGGCTACTTTCTTGCCCTGGATGATCGAGAGGTCGCAATCTTTGTCGTAGTAAACTTTCATTGAATATCACCTGTTATCTAGGCCGTTTCGGCCGGTCGCTAATTGAGTTAGATGCTCAGCACTTTGTCGCCACGAGCGATACCGGTCACGCCACTGCGCACGGTTTCGAGGATCGAGGCGGTGCCGATAGACTGCAGGAAGCTATCCAGCTTGTCGCTGGTGCCCGTCAGCTGAACGGTGTAGACGCTACTGCTGACATCAACGATCTGCCCGCGGAAGATGTCCGTGGTGCGTTTGATCTCGGCGCGTTGGGCGCCAGTGGCCTTGACCTTGACCAGCATCAGCTCGCGTTCGATGTGCGCGCTTTCCGACAGGTCTACCAGCTTGACCACCTCGATCAACTTGTTGAGGTTTTTCGTGATCTGTTCGATCACTTCATCCTGCCCTACCGTGGTCAACGTCAGGCGCGACAGGGTCGGGTCTTCGGTAGGCGCCACGGTCAGGCTTTCGATGTTGTAGTTGCGCTGCGAGAACAGCCCTACCACGCGCGACAAGGCGCCGGGTTCGTTCTCGAGCAAAAGCGAAATGATGTGCCGCATGATTAGGTCCGCTCCGTCTTGCTGAGCCACATGTCGCGCATCGAGCCGTCCTTGATCTGCATCGGATAGACGTGCTCGCCGACGTCGACCTGGATATCGAGGAACACCAGGCGGTCGGTCATGGCGAAAGCTTCTTCCATTTTCGGCTTGAGATCCTTGAGATCGGTGATGCGCATGCCGACGTGGCCATACGCTTCGACCAGCTTGACGAAGTCAGGCAGGGATTCGACGTAGGAATGCGAATGGCGACCTCCGTAGCTCATGTCCTGCCATTGGCGCACCATGCCGAGCACGCCGTTGTTGAGCAGGATGATCTTGACCGGCAAGCCGTACTGCAGACAGGTAGACAGCTCCTGGATGTTCATCTGGATGCTGCCCTCCCCGGTCACGCAGGCAACGTGGGCCTCGGGGAAGCTCATCTTGACGCCCATGGCCGCTGGGAAACCGAAGCCCATGGTGCCCAGGCCACCGGAGTTGATCCAGCGATTGGGCTTGTTGAACAGGTAGTACTGGGCCGCGAACATCTGGTGCTGGCCGACGTCCGAGGTGACGTAGGCGTCGCCCTGGGTGACCTCGCACAGCGTCTCGATGACCTTCTGCGGCTTGATCTTGGAGCCATCGCCCTTGTCGTAGGGGAACAGGCCGTTTTCGCCACGCCACTCCTCGACCTGCTTCCACCAACTGGCAACGGTGTCCTTGTTCGGGGTTTCACCGATGTCCTTGAGGGTGGCGAGCATTTCGGTCAGAACGCTGTCCACCGGACCGACAATGGGCACGTCCGCCTTGATGGTCTTGGAGATCGACGCCGGGTCGATGTCAATGTGGATGATCTTGGCGTTGGGGCAGAATTTGGCGGCGCCGTTGATCACGCGATCGTCGAAGCGTGCGCCCACGGCCAGGATCACATCGGCGTGGTGCATGGCCAGGTTGGCCGTGTAGCTGCCGTGCATGCCGAGCATGCCGACGAACTGGCGATCCATGCCCGGGTAGGCGCCCAGCCCCATCAGGGTGTTGGTGACCGGCAGGTCGAGGATCTGGGCCAGCTCGGTCAAGGCAGCGGAAGCTCCACCGAGGATGACACCGCCACCGGCGTACATGACCGGGCGCTTGGCCGCCAGGAGCATTTCGACAGCCTTGCGGATCTGCCCGGAATGGCCACGGACCGCCGGACTGTAGGAACGCAGCTTGGCCTTCTTGGGATAGACGTATTCGAATTTGTCGGCCGGGTTGGTCATGTCCTTGGGAATATCGACCACGACCGGGCCTGGCCGACCGGACTGCGCCAGGTAGAAGGCCTTTTTCAGGACTTCGGGGATCTCCGAGGCGTGCTTGATCATGAAGCTGTGCTTCACGATGGGCCGGGAGATGCCGATCATGTCGGTTTCCTGGAACGCGTCGGTACCCACCAGGGTGCTGGCCACCTGCCCGGAGAGGATCACCATCGGGATGGAGTCCATGTAGGCAGTGGCGATACCGGTGATGGCGTTGGTGGCACCCGGACCGGAGGTCACCAGCACGACACCGGCCTTGCCGGTGGCACGGGCATAGCCGTCGGCCATGTGGGTGGCTGCCTGCTCGTGACGGACCAGCACGTGCTCGACAGCGGGCTCCTTGAACAGGGCATCGTATACATGCAGGAGGGCACCGCCGGGGTACCCGTAGATGTGCTTAACGCCTTCGTCGCGCAAGAAGCGGACGACCATTTCAGCGCCAGATAAAAGCTCCACGTTGTTCACCTCTAAAACGCCAGAATACCGTTCCATGGGAACGGGTCTTAATAGGTTTACTGCCAGCAGAGCATGAGCGACGGTGGTCGCCGACGTACGTCAGCACTGACTGAGCAAGTATTGGGAGTACCCAAGTGTCACGGGTTTTTCCCACCCAGCGCGAGGTAACGCGTTGCGGGTATAACGGGTCGGCGCTGGTGTGCGCCTGTGCTCTGCTGTGTGGGTCTGCTTCTGGCAGTCCCTGTACAGCGGACTTTCGATTGTTGTGATTCGTCTGCTGCAAGTCAAGCGATGCGTGCATTTTATTGCGCGCCTGCACCCAAACGGCGCAATAAACCCTGCCGAGCTGCCAGGCTATGGTAGTTTCATGCGTAACCCACCCTCAGAGAAGGCGCCATGCGTTCAACCATTGCTGTGAGTATCCTGCTGCTTGCCCTGTGCCCGTTGGCAATGGCAGGGCAAATCTACAAATGGGTCGATAGCCAAGGTGTGACGCATTTTGATGCACGACCGCCCAACGGTGTTCAGGCGACAGCCGTGGAAGGCGTTAAACCGGTGACCCCGCCCGAGCCGATCTCCAACGAAGCGGTGATGAAAGCCAGTGGCGAAGCCGAGCAACGCAGGATCGACCGCAAAGTGAAATCACAGGTTGCCGACGAGGCAGCGCGGCGCAACGAATTCTGTACGGGCGTCAGGACCAACCTGGCGCAGCTGAAGAACAATCCACGGGTGCTTCAACAGGTCAACGGCGAGGTCAAGCGCCTGACAGAGCAGGAGCGTCAGGCGAGAATCGAGGAAGTGCGCAAGGTGATCGACGAGCAATGCACGTGAAGGGCTAGCGCACCTGCCCGATCAGTTCGTCGAAGCGCGCCAGGCTGGCGCGCAGGCCGCGGCTCTGCTCGGCGCGATCGGCATAGACCATTTCGGCCATGGCCAGGATGCCCGACGCATTGGGCAATGGCAGGTCCTGCTCGATGATGGTTTTCATGCGCGGCAGGAAGATCCACTGCAGCCACTGATCGAAATCCAGGGTGTCCACGCTGAACGGCTCGACACTGGCCAGCGCTTCGGCGCTGGGTGGCACGTCCTGCCACCACCCCTGCTGGCGCAGCTCGCGTTCGATCAACAGCAGGTGTTCGGCAATCGCCAGAAAACGATTATCCATCAAGACGCGCTCTTGGCTTTCTGACGGGCCAGATTGGCCCCGGCGGCATCACCCTGCTTGTCGCGCGACTGGGCAATGGTGTTCCACAGGCTCGCCTGCAGATCCGGACGGCCATTGGCATAGGTCAGCGCCCGACGGGCCAGTTGCTCGGCCTGGGCCGCATCACCCTGGGCCAGGCGCACCTGAGCCAGCTTGTACAGAACCTGCGGTTCGCGCGGTGCGATCCGCTGTGCACGCTCCAGGCTCGATGACGCACCGTTCAAGTCGCCACCGCCCTGCTGTTGCTGGGCCGTGGTCAACAGGGCAAGCACCGGCCCGTCCAACTGCTCATCGGCGGACAGGCCGGGACTGTTGCCGCTGGCTCGCGGAATCCCGCTAGGAGCATTGGCCGGCATGTTGTAGGTCGTGCTGGGCGCCGGCGGGGCATAGGCCGGGGCCGAGCTGCTCGGGCCGGGGACGATCGGGCCTGGTGTGATCGGGCCGGTGCTGATCGGCGCGCTGTTACCCGGCGCCGGAAAGCTCTGGATCGGCTGCGAGCCTGCACCCTGCGGAACCATGACCACCACGCCGGAATCTTCGGTGATCGCCTGGGCCTGCGCCTTGGGCCGGACCACGGTGGTCTGGCGGAAGCCGCCGGTACGCGACACGCGTTCGCCATTGGTGACCGCAGAGCCGGAATCGACCACTGGAATGGAGCCACGCTCCACGCTGGCACAACCGTTGAGCAAAGCCAATGCCGTCAAGGCAGGAAACCACCACTTGTTCACTTCATTCCCCTTTGCTTAGTTCAACCAGCCTTTGACCCAGTCCATCACCGAATCGTCGGCCGCCGGATTGGCACCGCCGCATGCGGTGCCTGGCGTGGGTTCGCTGCCACGAATATACGGCATCTGCACAGCGTTGGGGCAGCTGGCATCCGAGCCCTGTCCGGTCTTGGCGTCGATCCAGGCCTGCACCACGTTTTCCGGCACCGGCGTATCCAAAGGCAAGGGATCGGCTTTCTTCATGAAGCTGGTCCAGACCTGCAGCGCACCGGTGGCACCGGTGAACGGCGTCTTGCCATTGTCGTCACGGCCCAGCCAGACCACGGCCAGAACGTCCTGGCTGAAGCCGGCGAACCAGCTGTCGCGCGAGTCGTTGCTGGTGCCGGTCTTGCCGGCCAGGTTCAGGCTGCTCGGCAGCACGTTGTAGACCGAACGTCCGGTACCTTCGCGCATCACGCGCTGCATGGCGTTCTGGATCAGGTAGATGGAGGCAGGATCGAAGCGCTGCTGAATCTGGAACGGGTAGCGCTTGAGCGGTTCGCCTTCGGCCGTGAGGACACTGCGAATGCCACGCATAGGCGTGTTGAAACCGCCGTTGGCCAGGGTTTGGTACATGGTTGCCACTTGCATGGGCGACAAGCCACCGGCACCGAGCAACATCGACGGGTAGGCTGGCCAGTCGACCTGCACGCCCAGTTCGCCGAGGGTCTTGAGCACATTGGGCACGCCCAGTTCCAGACCCAACCGAGCCGTCGACAGGTTGTAGGAATGGGCCAGGCCCTGATACAGGAACACCGTGCCATTGGAGGTACGTTCGTAGTTCTGTGGCTTCCAGATCTGGCCGTCCGCACCCTTGACCGAGAACGGTACGTCCTGCACCCAACTGGTCAGGGTGTATTTGCTCGGCTGCTCCAGCGCCGTCAAGTACACCGCAGGCTTGATCAGCGAGCCAATCGGGCGTACGGCGTCGAGCGCGCGGTTGAAGCCGGCAAAACCCGGTACGCGGCTGCCGACCAGCGCCTGGACCTCACCGCTTTCAGGGTTGGTGACGACCATGGCCGCCTCGACCTCGTCCGAGCCCTTGCGCCCGGCCAGGCGCTTGAAGGTATCGGTCACGGACGATTCGGCTTTGGTCTGCAGGATAGGGTCGAAACTGGTGAAGATGCGCAGGCCTTCTTCGGTCAAGTCCTCGTCGCGGTAGTCGTCGCGCAACTGGCGCTTGACCAAGTCGAGGAAGCCAGGGAACGAGCTGTCCGCCAGGCTGCCGCGCTTGGTCACGCCCAATGGCATCTTCTTGGCCGCATCGACCGCCTCCTGGGTCGCCACGCCCTGCTGGGCCAGCAGATCGAGTACCAGGTTGCGGCGTTCCATCGCTCGTTCCGGATTGCGCCGCGGGTTGTAGGAAGATGGCCCCTTGACCATGCCCACCAGCAAGGCCACCTGATGCAGCTTGAGTTCGGACAAGGGTTGGCTGAAGAAGAACTGGCTGGCAAGACCGAAGCCATGCACGGCGCGCTGGCCGTCCTGACCAACGAAGACCTCGTTGAGGTAGGCCTCGAGGATTTCACCCTTGTCGTAGTGCAGCTCCAGCAACACCGCCATCATCGCTTCGGTCAGCTTGCGGGTCAGGCTGCGCTCGTTGGTCAGGTAGAAGTTCTTGACCAACTGCTGAGTCAGGGTACTGCCGCCCTGGCGCATGGCGCCCGAGGACGTGTTGACCCAGATGGCGCGTGCGATCGACTTGGGCGAGACGCCAAAGTGGTGGTAGAAGTCGCGATCTTCGACAGTGACCAGTGTGTCGAGCAGGTACGGCGGCACCTGGTCGAGCTTGATGAGGATGCGGTCTTCGAGGTTTTTCGGGTACAGGCCGCCGATCAGCAACGGCTCCAGACGCACCACCGCGACCTTCTTGCCTGCGCCGCCACCCAGTTCGGAGACGTAGTCGCCGGAAAACTTCACGCGCACCGCCTGCGGCTGCTCGAGCCCTTCGTAGAACTGGAAGCCGCGGGTATTCAGGTCGACCGTGTTGCCACTGACCGAGGCGGTGCCGGGACCGTCGACGGTCGTTTGCCGACGGTAGCCGAGCGCATCGAGCTCGGTGAGAAAATCATTCTTTGCCAGTTTCTGACCGACGAACAGCTCGAGCGGGCGTGCGTAGACCTTGGCGGGAATGGTCCAGCGCTTGCCAGAGAATTTTTCCTGGACAACGGCGTCCAGGTAGACGGCAAAGCCGGCCAGGATCACCAGGCCTACCAGACCCAGCTTGAGGCCCCAGCCAAGCCAGGTGCGCAAGCCGCCGGAAGGAGGTTTTTTGGGGGTACGGGAAGATCGGGTTCGAGTCATGGCGGCGGATTATACGCACTTTGAATTGTCGCGGGCAGGGACCGTCGGCGGTTTGCATCATCGGTGGCAGTGGCCATAATGACCGCCTTGAAATCACCTCTGCCAATGAAGGATCGCCTGTGAGCCAGACCCTGATCGCCGCCCTGCAAAACCCGGCCCTGTACCCGCATCCGGTAGAAGGGTTCCAGGTCATCGAGACGCATATCTCCTGGGTGATACTGACCGGGCCTTACGCTTACAAGATCAAGAAACCGATGAATTTCGGCTTTCTGGACTTCACCGAACTGTCCGCCCGCTCCCACTTCTGCGCCGAGGAGCTGCGACTGAACCAGCGCCTGACCACCGACCTGTATCTGCAGGTTCTGCCGATCACCGGCAGCGCGCAAACGCCTCGACTGGGCGGCGAAGGCGCACCCATCGAGTATGCCTTGCAGATGCGCCAATTCGAAGGCGGCAACCTGCTGAGCACCCTGCAGGCCAATGGTGAGCTGACCCAGGAGCACGTAGATTCGCTGGCGCGGCAGATTGCCGATTTCCACCGGGCCGCGCCAGTGGTGCCGGAGGCGCACGAGGCCGGCACGCCGAAGGCGGCGATGGCCCCCGTCGAGCAGAACTTCGAACAGATTCGCCCGTTTCTCACCGAAAAGGATGATCTGGCCCAGCTGGATGCCTTGCAAGCCTGGGCCCAAAGCAGCTACGTGCGCCTGGAGCCGCTGCTGGCGCTGCGCAAGCAGGAAGGGTTCATCCGCGAGTGTCATGGCGACATACACCTGGGCAACGCCACCGTCATCGATGGCCAAGTGGTGATCTTCGACTGCATCGAGTTCAACGAGCCTTTCCGTTTCACCGATGTGTATGCCGATATCGCCTTCCTCGCCATGGACCTCGAAGACCGCGGGCTGAAAAGCCTGGCGCGGCGCTTCGTCAGCCAGTATCTGGAGCTGACCGGGGATTACCAAGGGCTGGAGCTGCTCAACTTCTACAAGGCCTACCGCGCATTGGTACGGGCCAAGGTGGCCCTGTTCAGCATGTCGCCCGACGCCAGTGGAGTGCAGCGTGCAACGACGCTGCGCCAGTACCGCAATTACGCGAACCTGGCGGAAAGCTACAGCGCCATTCCTTCGCGCTTTCTGGCCGTTACCAGCGGTGTGTCGGCCGTAGGCAAGAGCCACGTCGCGCTGCGCCTGGTCGAAGCGCTGGGCGCCATCCGCCTGCGCTCGGACGTGGAGCGCAAACGCCTGTTCGGTGCCCAGACCGCCGAAACGGGCCTGTATGACGCCAGCACCAGCGAAGCGACCTACCTGCACTTGCACGCATTGGCCGAGCACGTGCTGCGCGCCGGCCTGCCGGTGGTGATCGACGCGACCTATCTCAAGGCTGACCAACGGGCGGCAGCGGCTCGAATCGCCGAATCCACCGGAGTGCCGTTCCTGATCCTGGACTGCAACGCGCCCGCAGCCGTGATATCCAGCTGGCTGCAGCAGCGCCAGGCACAGGCCGAGGATCCTTCGGATGCTACCCAGGCCGTGATCGACGCTCAGCAGGCCGGCCGCGAGCCGTTGAGCGAAGCCGAGCTGCTGCAGACTCGCCGCGTGGAAACCAACGAAAGCGGCAGCCTGGACAAGCTGGTCAAGCAGATCCGGCAACGCCTGCCAGGGCTGTAACATACAGCCAGACCCCGAAGGCAGATCGGCCATTCGGCAGGCCGCTCTGCCACCGCTACACTGCCAGATTGGCAACTGCTTCATCGCCCCCCGCTCATTCCTTGGCCGAGGCCAGGAGGTTTGATGACCGATGAACTTCTGGCCCTGAAGAATCTGGGCAAGACATCCGCGCAGTGGCTGCATGCCGTCGGCATCCACAGTGCTTCCGACTTGCGCCGGGCAGGTGCCGTGCAGGCGTACTGCGCGGTGAAGCAGCGCGGCTTCCGCGCCTCGAAAGTGCTTCTCTATGCCATCGAAGGGGCGTTGCGCAATGTGCATTGGAGTGAGCTGTCGTGCGAACGGAAAAACAGTCTCAATAGCCAGGTCGAAGCCCTGTCGCCCCCTCGCAGGCTCTAGACCGAGGGTCCGCAGGTGGATTAAATAATTGCACGTAGCACTTGACTCTCAAATGAGAATCGTTATGATTATCACATCCAGTCGCGAGACTGGTGATCTCTGGAAGGCCCTTGGTTCGGACTTTCAGATGTCTCCTCATCAGGCTAATCACGGTTATTGACCCGGCACTTTGCCGGGTCTTTTTTTGCCTCGACTTTTGCAGCACCTCGCCCACTCAGCCTTGCAGGATTACCGGCAAGCGATGGTCGATGACAATCTCGTGCGTATCCAGATGCACCCCATAAGCCAGCACTTCAACACCAGCCTCCACTGCCTGGCGCAATGCCAATGCGTAGCCTGCGTCTATCTCGGTAGCGGGGCGTACAGCATCCACACCGTCAAGGTTGACGCAGTACAACTGCACGGCCCGCACTCCGCTGCGCGCCAGTACGGCCAGCTCGCGCAAGTGCTTCGCGCCGCGCTGGGTGACAGCGTCGGGAAACGCTGCAATGCGACTTCCGGCAAAGCCCAGGGTCACACTCTTTACTTCGACCCATGCGGACGCGCCAGGATAGTCCAGCCGGAAGTCGATACGGCTGCGCTCCTGGCCATAGGGCACTTCGCGTTTGAGCGCAACGAAGCCGGCAAGCTCCGGTATGCGACCTGCGTGCAATGCCTCCTCGACCAGAGCGTTGGCCCGCGCGGTATTGATGCATGCCAGCCGACCTTGCGGTGTTTCGCTGATCTCCCATGTGCCTGGAAGCTTGCGCTTGGGGTCGCTGGAGCGGGTGAACCACACGCGGCCACCGGGCATCATGCAGTTGAGCATCGAGCCGGTGTTGGGGCAGTGGATGGTCACTCGCTCACCGCTTTCAAGTTCGATGTCGGCCAGAAACCGCTTGTAGCGCTGGATCAGGCGCCCCTGCTCCAGGGCCGGCGAAAAAATCATCGCGCCTGCCAGCTCTGCAGGCCACGGGCAATCCGCGCCACAGCCTGCTCCAATCGGGGAAGGCTTTGGGTATAGGCGAAGCGCACATGGTGGCTGGCCTTGTAGCGGCCGAAATCCAGGCCGGGCGTGAAAGCAACGTGCTCGGTTTCCAGGAAATGCTGGCAGAACGCGAAGGCATCGTCGCTGAATGCACTGATATCGGCATACAGGTAGAACGCACCCTCAGGCTCGACCGCAATCGCAAAGCCCAAGGCACGCAAGGCGGGCAGCAGATAGTCACGGCGGTGACCGAAGGCTTCGCGGCGTTGCTCGAAGATCTCCAGCGTGGCCGGTTCGAAGCAGGCCAATGCTGCATGTTGCGCCATGCTCGGCGCACTGATGTACAGATTCTGCGCCAGCTTTTCCAGCTCAGGAATGGCTTGGGGCGGCGCGACCAGCCAGCCAAGTCGCCATCCGGTCATTCCGAAATACTTGGAAAAACTATTCAGGACGAATGCGTCGTCGTCCACTTCAAGCACGCTGGCGGCCGTCGTGCCATAGGTCAAGCCGTGGTAGATCTCGTCGACCACCAGATGCCCCTGGCGCGCCTTGACGGCCTGGCTCAATGCGCTCAGTTCGTCCTTGTTCAACAGTGTGCCGGTAGGGTTGGCAGGCGATGCCACCAAGGCGCCGACGCTGTGCTCGTCCCAGTGCTGCTCCACCAGTTGGGCGTTGAGCTGGTAGCGCTGTTCGGGGCCTACCGGCACCAGATGCGCGGCGCCCTCGACCAGGCGCAGAAAGTGCCTATTGCACGGGTAGCCGGGGTCTGCCAGGAGCCAGTGCTTGCCCGGATCGACCAGCAGGCTGGCGGCCAGCAGCAAGGCTCCCGAGCCGCCCGGCGTGATCATGATGCGCTGCGGGTCGATGTCCAGGCCGTAGCGCTGCTGATAGAAACCGGCGATCGCCTCGCGCAGCGCCGGCAGGCCTCGCGCTGCGGTGTAGCGGGTATGGCCAGCGGCCAATGCGGCCTGCCCGGCGGCAACGATGGGGGCCGCCGTGGTGAAGTCTGGTTCGCCGATTTCCAGGTGGATCACGTCGTGACCCTGGCTCTGCAGTTCATTGGCACGGGCCAACAGCGCCATCACGTGAAAAGGTTCGATGGCGCGACTGCGTGCGCTGTAGAGCGAAGCCATGGGTATTCCTTGGGACGAGGAAAAAAGCCGATTCTACCCAACCTTTGCATCGAACGTTTCGCCGAACGTGCGATCGAAACCCACCACATCGTGCCTGCGACGCAGGCGTTCCGGGCACGACAACCGGGAGTAGCGCGTGCTGGTTCGATCTGGTAAGTTCGCCGGCTTGCAGTCGCAGGGCCGGCGGGTGTCGGAGAGGGATCATCCTGCGCAATGGATTAGTAGAGCGAGAGGCGGTTGATTCATGCCCACCAATGAAAAGCAACAAAGTACTGGCAACTTTTCCGGCTTCGCTCCCTACGTTGCGACGAAGGGCGAGGAATACATGGGCGCGCCGATGCGTGCTCACTTCACCAAGATCCTGAACAAGTGGAAACAAGACTTGATGCAGGAAGTGGATCGCACCGTCGACCACATGAAGGATGAAGCCGCCAACTTTCCAGACCCGGCCGATCGGGCCAGCCAGGAAGAGGAATTCAGCCTCGAACTGCGCGCGCGCGATCGCGAGCGCAAGTTGATCAAGAAGATCGACAAGACGCTGCAGTTGATCGAAGACGAAGAGTACGGCTGGTGCGAATCCTGCGGCATCGAGATCGGCATTCGCCGTCTCGAGGCACGTCCGACCGCCGATCTATGCATCGACTGCAAGACCTTGGCGGAAATCAAGGAAAAACAGGTCGGCAAGTGACCTGTCGACAAAGGGGCGCCACGGCGCCCTTTTGTTTCTGTATTGCCCGTAGAATCCCGCACCCATGACTACCCTTCCTTATATAGGTCGCTTTGCTCCGACCCCGAGCGGCTACCTGCATTTCGGCTCCTTGGTGGCCGCTCTGGCCTCATGGCTGGACGCACGCGCCGCAGGTGGCCGCTGGTTGCTGCGCATGGAAGACCTGGACCCGCCCAGAGAAGTCGCCGGCGCACCGGCAGCGATCCTCAAGACCCTTGAGCGCTACGGGTTGCAGTGGGATGGCGAGGTGGTCTACCAGAGCCAGCGGCATGCGGCCTATCAACAGGTGATCGACCGCCTGTTGGCGCAGGGGCTGGCCTATGCGTGCACCTGCTCACGCAAGCAGTTGGAACCCTACCAAGGGATCTATCCCGGCACGTGCCGCAATGCCGGACATTCCACGCAGGATGCAGCCATCCGCCTGCGCGTCCCGGAACTGCGCTATCGCTTCGAGGACCGTGTCCAGGGAACGTATGCACAACATTTGGGCAGCGAGTCGGGGGATTTCGTCATTCGTCGTCGCGACGGTCTGTATGCCTATCAACTGGCCGTGGTGCTGGACGATGCGTGGCAGGGAGTGACCGACATCGTGCGCGGTGCCGACCTGCTCGATTCGACGCCGCGCCATCTGTATCTGCAGGAGCTGCTCGGGTTGCCGCAGCCGCGATACCTTCATGTTCCCTTGATCACCCAGCCAGACGGCAACAAGCTGGGCAAAAGCTACCGATCGCCGCCCCTGGATGCGGACCAGGCTGCGCCACTGCTGGTGCGTGCCCTGCGGGCGCTGGGCCAGCGGCCCGAGGCGGACCTGGCGCACGGCAGTGTGGACGATGTGTTGCGCTGGGGTGTGGAGCATTGGGACAGTGGTGCGATTCCCCCGGTGCGCACGGTGGCGGAAGCGCAGCTGGAGTAGCGATCGGCTGGTGCCCGGCTCTTCGCAGGGACACGCCGATCCGCTACCATCGCCGCACTGTTTTCGCACACTTACCCTACCCCGAGGCCAGCATGTATATCTATCGTTTGGTCCTGCTTCTGGTGGTGGGGATATACCTGTTCTCCCCCGCCATCATGGACTGGTGGATCGAGCCCACGGGCGCGTGGTATCGACCTTACCTGCTGTGGCTGATTCTGATCGTGGTGACCTTTATCCTGCAGAGCCAGCGTGATGCCGATGAGCTTTAGCCTTACCCAGATGCTGCTGGTCAGCGCCGCGTACCTGCTGGTGCTGTTCGCCGTGGCCTGGGTCAGCGAGCGCGGCATGATCGCGCGGGCGATCATCCGCCATCCGCTGACCTACACCTTGTCGCTGGGTGTCTATGCCAGCGCCTGGGCGTTCTATGGCACCGTGGGCCTGGCCTATCAATACGGCTATGGTTTCCTGGCTTGCTACCTGGGGGTTTCCGGCGCGTTCCTGCTGGCGCCGGTGTTGCTGTATCCGATACTCAAGGTCACCCGTACCTACCAATTGTCGTCGTTGGCAGACCTTTTCGCGTTTCGTTTTCGCAGCACCTGGGCCGGCGCGCTGACCACGGTGTTCATGCTGGTCGGCGTACTGCCTCTGCTCGCGTTGCAGATCCAGGCGGTGGCCGATTCCATTGGCATCATGACTCGCGAACCGGTGCAGAACCACGTGGCGTTGAGTTTTTGCGTGCTGATCACGCTGTTCACGATCTTCTTCGGCTCACGCCACATCGCCACCCGCGAGAAGCATGAAGGCCTGGTATTTGCCATCGCCTTCGAATCCGTGATCAAACTGATCGCCCTGGGCGGTATTGGCCTGTATGCCCTGTACGGGGTGTTCGACGGCCCGCACGATCTGGAGCAATGGCTGCTGCAGAACCAGACGGCCCTCGCTTCGCTGCATGCGCCGCTGCAAGAGGGACCCTGGCGCACGCTGCTGCTGGTGTTCTTCGCCTCGGCGATCGTCATGCCGCACATGTACCACATGGTCTTCACCGAAAACCTCAATCCGCGTGCGCTGGTCAGTGCCAGTTGGGGGCTGCCGCTGTTCCTGCTGCTGATGAGCCTGGCGGTGCCGCTGATCCTGTGGGCCGGCCTGCGCCTGGGCGCGACGACCAGCCCCGAGTTCTTCACCCTGGGCATCGGTATTGCCGCCAACAGCAAGTCACTGGCGCTGCTGGCTTATGTAGGCGGACTTTCCGCGTCCTGCGGGCTGATCATCGTCACCACCCTGGCGCTGTCGGGCATGATGCTCAACCATCTGGTGTTGCCGCTGTACCAGCCGCCGGCCGAAGGCAACATCTACCGCTGGCTGAAATGGACACGCCGGGCGCTGATCGTGGCCATCATCATGGCCGGCTATGCCTTCTACCTGCTGCTGGGCGCCAAGCAGGACCTTGCACACCTGGGGATCGTCGCCTTTGTCGCCACGCTGCAGTTTCTGCCGGGCGTGCTGTCGGTGCTGTACTGGCCCACCGCCAATCGACGCGGATTCATCGCCGGCCTGCTGGCCGGCATGGCCGTCTGGCTGGTGACCATGCTGCTGCCGCTGATCGGCAACCTGCAAGGCTTCTACATCCCGCGCCTGAACATGATCTACGTGCTCGACGATACCAGCTGGCACATGGCAGCCATCGCTTCCCTGGCTGCCAACGTATTGCTGTTCACGCTGATCTCGCTGTTCACCGCTGCCAGCAGCGAAGAAGTCAGTGCTGCCGAAGCTTGTGCCGTGGATAACGTGCGGCGCCCGCAGCGGCGCGAACTGCATGCCGCATCCCCCCAGGAGTTCGCCACGCAGCTGGCCAAACCGTTGGGCGCCAAGGCCGCCCAGCGCGAGGTGGAACAGGCCCTGCGCGACCTCTACCTGCCCTTCGACGAGCGCAGGCCCTACGCATTGCGGCGCCTGCGGGACCGGATCGAAGCCAATCTGTCCGGGCTGATGGGCCCCAGCGTGGCGCAGGACATGGTGGAAACGTTCCTGCCCTATAAATCAGGCAGCGAGAACTATGTCACCGAGGACATCCACTTCATCGAAAGCCGGCTGGAAGATTATCACTCGCGCCTGACCGGCCTTGCCGCCGAGCTCGATGCCTTGCGCCGCTATCATCGACAGACCCTGCAGGAGCTGCCCATGGGCGTTTGCTCGCTGGCCAAGGACCAGGAGATCCTGATGTGGAACAAGGCTATGGAAGACCTGACCGGCGTGCCTGCGCAGCATGTGGTCGGCTCGCGCCTGGTAACCATCAGCCAGCCATGGCGCAGCCTGCTGATCGACTTCATCAACGTGCCCGATGAGCACCTGCACAAGCAACGCCTGGCCCTGGATGGGCAGACACGCTGGCTGAACCTGCACAAGGCCGCCATCGACGAGCCGCTCGCGCCCGGCAACAGCGGGCTGGTGGTGTTGGTCGAGGACCTGACCGAAACGCAGATGCTCGAAGACAAGCTGGTGCACTCCGAGCGGCTGGCGAGCATCGGCAGGCTGGCGGCCGGGGTCGCCCACGAGATCGGCAACCCGATCACCGGCATCGCCTGCCTGGCGCAGAACCTGCGCGAGGAGCGCGAGGAAGACAGCGAGATCACCGAACTGAGCAGCCAGATTCTCGAGCAGACCAAACGCGTGTCGCGCATCGTCCAGTCGCTGATGAGCTTTGCCCATGCCGGCGGCCACCAGCACAGTGACGAGCCGGTCAACCTGGCTCAGGTAGCGCAGGATGCCATCGGCCTGTTGGCGCTGAACAGGCGCAACTTCGAGATCCAGTTCTACAACCTGTGCGATCCGGAGCACTGGGCCGTGGGTGATCCACAACGCCTGGCCCAGGTGCTGATCAACCTGTTGTCCAACGCCCGGGATGCCTCTGTGGCCGGAGGCGCGGTACGGGTCAAGACCGAAGCGTGCGAACACACCGTCGACCTCATCGTCGAGGACGAAGGCAGCGGTATTCCCAAGAACATCATGGATCGGTTATTCGAACCGTTCTTCACTACCAAGGACCCGGGCGAAGGAACCGGACTGGGGCTCGCTCTGGTCTATTCCATCGTTGAAGAGCATTATGGACAGATCACCATCGACAGCCCGGCCGATCCCCTGAGCCAGCGCGGTACCCGAATTCGGGTGACATTGCCGCGTCATGTCGAAGCGACGTCCGCTGTGAACTGAGACCGTCGAGAGAATTGAATCAATGCCGCATATTTTGATCGTCGAAGACGAAACCATCATTCGATCTGCCCTGCGTCGCCTGCTCGAACGCAACCAGTATCAGGTCAGTGAGGCCGGCTCCGTGCAGGAAGCGCAGGAGCGGTTCAGCATCGCATCGTTCGACCTGATCATCAGCGACCTGCGCCTGCCAGGTGCACCGGGCACCGAATTGATCAAGCTGGGCGAGGGCACCCCGGTGCTCATCATGACCAGCTATGCCAGCCTGCGCTCGGCAGTGGACTCGATGAAAATGGGCGCGGTCGACTACATCGCCAAGCCCTTCGACCACGATGAAATGCTCCAGGCCGCCGCGCGTATCCTGCGCGATCGCCACAACGCACCCGCGGCAGCGGTGGAGCGCCCGGCGAACAAGGCCGGTGCGGAAAAACCCGCCGCGCAGAATGCCAATGGCGATATCGGTATCATTGGTTCCTGCCCGCCCATGCAGGACCTCTACAGCAAGATCCGCAAGGTCGCCCCGACCGATTCCAACGTACTGATCCAAGGTGAGTCCGGCACCGGCAAGGAACTTGTCGCGCGGGCACTGCACAACCTGTCCCGGCGCGCGAAGGCACCGATGATCTCGGTGAACTGTGCGGCGATCCCGGAAACCCTGATCGAATCCGAACTGTTCGGTCACGAGAAAGGTGCCTTCACCGGCGCCAGCGCCGGGCGCGCCGGGCTGGTCGAGGCTGCCGATGGCGGAACGCTGTTTCTCGACGAGATCGGCGAGTTGCCTCTCGAGGCCCAGGCGCGCTTGCTCAGGGTTCTGCAGGAAGGCGAGATTCGCCGCGTAGGCTCGGTGCAGTCGCAGAAAGTCGACGTTCGCCTGATTGCCGCAACCCACCGGGACCTGAAAAGCCTGGCCAAGCTGGGGCAGTTCCGCGAAGACCTCTACTACCGGCTGCACGTGATTGCCTTGAAGTTGCCGCCCCTGCGCGAGCGCGGCGCCGATGTCGGCGAAATTGCCAAGGCGTTCCTGATTCGCCAGAGCTCACGGATCGGGCGGACCGACCTGCGCTTTGCCGCCGATGCCGAACAGGCCATCCGCCAGTATTCCTGGCCCGGCAATGTGCGGGAACTGGAGAACGCCGTCGAGCGCTCGGTGATCCTGACCGAGAGCACCGAGATATCGGCCGAACTGCTGGGCATCGACATCGAACTTGCCGACCTGCAGGACACCGATGACTTCGTCGGCCTGCCATCCCAGCAGAACGGGGCGAACAACACGGCCCACGATCCCACCGAAGATCTTTCCCTGGAAGACTATTTCCAGCACTTCGTGCTGGAGCATCAAGACCACATGACCGAGACCGAATTGGCGCGCAAATTGGGCGTCAGTCGCAAGTGCCTGTGGGAGCGTCGCCAGCGCCTGGGGATTCCAAGGCGCAAGTCGAGCGTGGCCAGCGAAAGCTGATACGTTTCAGCTCTAGCCCGCGGGTTTGCGCGGGTTGACGGGTAGCCGTGACAAACTGTTACCCTAGGCCTGCGACGTAACAAGACACGGTTCCATCGGTAACGAATACAGGGTCAATTTCAGCCCTCGATCACCGCCCTCCTCCTCGCAAAGCCCCGTTCTTGAGGGGTTTGCAAAAGTTGGCATGGGACCTGCTATATCTCTGGTACAAGAACAACAACAAGCAAGCAAACTCATAACAAGAACAAGACGAATCGACTCACGCATAACAAGAACAACACGGCGGAGGCGCAGCTAACTGATTCTTTTGGAGAGGCGTTGTTTTTGGGGAAACCCGCAGCCAGGCAGAGAACTACAACAACTGCTTTGAAGCAGATGCCAGAACTGGTTGGATCACATTGATCATCACAGCACAGCGACCAAAGCAATCCGTTTGCTCTTGCTCCCGAATAGGGAGACACCCCCGAACCCAGGTTCGGTGGGCAGGGCACTCAACAAAAACAAAAAGCCCGACAAAAAACAAAAACAGAGCACGCAACTACTTCTTGGGGAGCTTCGGCTCCCCTTGTAGTTTCCGGCTTTTGTCCTGCCGCTTGTGCCGACCGGCGCAGCCTCCTACACCATCCCTCGACTAAATGCTAGAATCCCCGCCCATCATGCGGTCGTTCTTCGTATATGGCCGAAAATCCCTTCAAACAGTGCATCCCATGCTGAAGAAGCTGTTCAAGTCTTTGAATACTCCCGCGCGTCATCCGCAGCACCGGCGTACCACGCCCGAAGTGCTCAATGCTGGCCAACACTCGCTGCAGCGCAGCCAGTTCAGCCGCCACGCCGTGGGCATCGTCGAACGCCTGCAGACTGCTGGCTACCAGGCCTATCTTGTAGGCGGTTGCGTACGTGACCTCATGCTGGGCATCGTGCCCAAGGATTTCGACGTCGCTACCAGCGCCACGCCCGAACAGGTACGGGCCGAGTTTCGCAATGCGCGAGTGATTGGCCGACGCTTCAAGCTCGTGCACATCCATTTCGGCCGCGAGATCATCGAGGTCGCGACGTTCCGCGCCAATCACCCGGAAGAAGACGACGAACAGGACGTGCATCGCTCCTCGAGCAGCGAGAGCGGACGCATCCTGCGCGACAACGTCTACGGCACCCTGGAAGACGACGCCCAGCGCCGCGACCTGACCATCAATGCCCTGTACTACGATCCGGTCAGCGAACGCATCCTGGACTACGCCAATGGCGTACACGACGTGCGCAACCGCCTGATTCGCCTGATCGGTGATCCAACTCAGCGCTATCAGGAAGATCCGGTGCGCATGCTGCGGGCCGTACGCTTTGCCGCCAAGCTGGATTTCGGCATCGAGAAGCACACGGCTGCGCCGATTCGCGAGCTGGCGCCGATGCTGCGCGAGATACCGTCGGCACGCCTGTTCGAGGAAGTGCTCAAGCTGTTCCTGTCCGGCCATGCCGCCGACACGTTCGAGATGCTGGTCGACCTTCACCTGTTCGATTCGCTGTTTCCGGCGACCACGCAGGCGCTGGAGGACACGCCGACCTACACCCATACGTTGATCAGCGAGGCGCTGCGCAACACTGACCTGCGCATCAAGCAGGGCAAACCGGTGACGCCGGCCTTTCTGTTCGCCGCCCTGCTCTGGCCGGCGTTGCCGGCACGCGTACTGCGCCTGCAGAGCCGTGGCATGCCACCGATCCCGGCAATGCAGGAGGCGGCCCATGAGCTGGTTGCCGAGCAATGTCAGCGCGTCGCCATTCCCAAGCGTTTCACCATCCCTATTCGCGAGATCTGGGACATGCAGGAGCGCCTGCCGCGCCGCAGCGGCAAGCGTGCCGACCTGTTGCTCGACAATCCGCGCTTCCGCGCCGGCTACGACTTCCTGCTGCTGCGCGAAAAAGCCGGCGAAGAGACCGAAGGCCTGGGTGAGTGGTGGACCGACTATCAGGACTGCAACGACAGTCAGCGCCGCGAGATGATCGCGGACCTGGGCGGCAAGGACGAATCAGGTGCGCCACGCAAGCGTCGTCGTACCGGCACCAAGCGCAAGCGCGCCGAGGGCGACGAATAAGCATGGTGCGCGTGCACATCGGGCTGGGCAGCAATCTGGATAGCCCGCAACGGCAATTGCATGAGGCCCTGCAGGCCCTGGCCGCACTGCCGGACACCACGCTGGCAGCGGTTTCTTCGTTCTACACCAGCGATTCACTGCTGCCCGGCCAGCCGCGCTACAGCAATGCCGTAGCAGCCCTGGACACCGGGCTGGCGCCGCTGCCACTGCTCGATGCGCTGCAGGCGATCGAGAACGAGCAGGGCCGCGAGCGTGCCGAGCGCTGGGGGCCGCGCACCCTGGACCTGGATATCATCACCTATGCCGACCGGGTGATCGACGAGCCTCGTTTGCAAGTGCCGCACTACCACCTTCAAGCCCGTGCATTCGTGCTGTATCCGCTGGCCGAAGTGGTTGAAGAGGGCTTCATGCTGGCGGACGGCCGCAGCCTGCGCGAGTTGCTGGCTGCCTGCCCGTTCGCAGGGCTGGAGAGGCTGTAGCGCAGGCAGGCCTCTTCGCAGGCTCTGTTCGCGCAGAAGCCGTCAACCCAATTGACTTCCCCGGTCGTGCTCACGACTATAGGCGGCCCGTTGCACCCCCGAGGTGCCAAACGGCGCGAAACCAACCTTTATGAGTGGGTTTCCAAACATCACGACAGATGATGTTGTGTCGACACAGCGCCAGCCCGAGGATACTTTTCATGCCCGAACTCACCCTGACCGCCCTGCAGAGCCTCAAGCTCAAGGGCGAAAAGATCACCATGCTGACCTGCTACGACGCGACGTTCGCCCACGCCGCCTGCGCGGCCGGCGTCGAAGTATTGTTGGTGGGGGATTCGCTGGGCATGGTGCTGCAGGGGCATGACAGTACCTTGCCGGTGACCGTGGCGGACATGGCCTACCATGTCGGCTGTGTGAAACGTGGCAATCAGGGGGCCTTCATCGTTGCCGACCTGCCGTTCATGGCTTATTCCACCTGCGAGCAAACCCTGGCCAACAGTGCACTGTTGATGCAGGCCGGGGCGCACATGGTCAAGCTCGAAGGCGCCGCCTGGCTCGCCGAATCGGTGCGCCTGCTGGCCGAGCGCGGTATTCCAGCCTGCGTCCACCTGGGGCTGACCCCGCAATCGGTGAACCTGCTGGGCGGCTACAAGGTGCAAGGGCGCCAGGACATCCAGGCACGCCAGATGCGTGCCGACGCCATCGCCCTGGAGCAGGCCGGAGCGGCCATGCTGCTGCTCGAATGCGTGCCCGTCGAGTTGGCTGCCGATATTGCCCAGGCAGTGAAAGTGCCGGTGATCGGCATTGGCGCCGGCAGTGCGGTCGACGGCCAGGTGCTGGTTCTGCACGACATGCTCGGGCTCTCCCTGAGCGGCCGCGTGCCGCGGTTCGTGAAAAACTTCATGGCCGGGCAGAGCGATATTCAAGGCGCACTGCGCGCCTACGTAGCCGCCGTCAAGGCGGTGGATTTCCCCGCACCTGAACATGGATTCGCCTCATGAACACCGTCAAGACCGTACGAGAACTGCGCGCCGCCGTGGCCCGTGCCCGTGGCGAAGGCAAGCGTATCGGCCTGGTGCCGACCATGGGCAACCTGCACAGCGGTCATGCCGCGCTGGTCGCCAAGGCTACCCAGCGTGTCGATTTCGTCGTGGCGAGTATCTTCGTCAACCCGTTGCAATTCGGCGCCGGCGAAGACCTGGACAAGTACCCGCGCACCCTGGCGGCCGATCAGGAACGGCTGGTGCAGGCAGGCTGCAGCCTGCTGTTCGCACCATCGGCAGCGGAAATGTACCCCGATGGCATGGCCGGGCAGACCCGAGTGAGCGTTCCGCAATTGTCCGAGGGCTTGTGCGGCAGCAGTCGTCCAGGCCATTTCGAAGGTGTGGCGACGGTGGTCAGCAAGCTGTTCAACATGGTCCAGCCGGACCTTGCCGTGTTTGGGCAGAAGGACTACCAGCAACTGGCCGTGATTCGCGCGCTGGTACGCGACCTCAATATGCCCATCCAGATCATCGGCGAGCCGACCGTGCGTGCCGAAGACGGCCTGGCGCTGTCTTCGCGCAATGGGTATCTGAGCCAGGAGCAGCGTGCCCAGGCACCTCTGCTGTATCAGGTGCTCAGCCAGGTCGCGGCGCAGATAAGCCAGGGCCGTCGCGATTACCCGCTGCTGCTGGACCATGCCAAGCAGGTCATTGCCCAAGCCGGCTTCGCTCCTGAGTACCTGGAAATCCGGCATGCGGTGACCCTGCGTCCGGCCACTGCCGAAGACCGCGACCTGGTGATTCTGCTCGCGGCGAATCTGGGTACCACACGACTGATTGACAACCTGCACCTGGACCTCGATCACGACACTCAACACAGCTGAACCGCGACAGCCTGAAAGTCCCTCGCGCATCGTTCACTAGGCGCAGACAGAACGCGCGCGGCGGTTTAAGGTGGTGCAGCGTCCGAACCGTGCATTGGCAGCCGATCAGCGGCCCGCAACCACCCTGGCCGCCTGCTGGATCTTTCGATGCAGCAGGCACGCAACCGGCCGAGCGTTCCAATGTCCAAAGGCAGTTCAAGAAAAAGGAAATTTGCAGCGATGGCGTACTACCGAACCCCGCATGACGTGACCACCCTGCCCGCTTGGCAGGCGCTAACCCAGCACCGCGCTGCCATGCAAGACTTCAGCATGCGCGATGCCTTCAATGCCGACCCTCAGCGCTTCGAGCATTTCTCCCTGAGCGCCTGCGGGCTGTTCCTCGACTATTCGAAAAACCTGATCGACACGCAGACCCGCGATCTGCTGGTGCAACTGGCCAACGAAGTGGACCTGCAAGGCGCGATCAAGGCGATGTTTGCCGGCGAACTGCTGAACGCTTCCGAAGGCCGTCCGGCGTTGCACACCGCATTGCGCCGCCCGGTGGGCGACAAGCTCAATGTCAACGGTGTCAACGTGATGCCGGACGTGCACAAGGTGCTCAACCAGATCACCGAGTTGGTCACGCGCATCCATGACGGCCTGTGGCGTGGCTACACCGAGAAGCCGATCACCGACGTGGTGAACATCGGTATCGGTGGCTCCTTCCTCGGCCCGGAACTGGTGTCCGAAGCTTTGCTGCCGTATGCCCAGAAAGGCGTGCGCTGCCACTACCTGGCCAACATCGATGGCAGCGAATTCCACGAGCTGTCGGCCAAGCTGCGTGCCGAGACCACTCTGTTCATCGTTTCCTCGAAATCGTTCAGCACCCTGGAAACGCTGAAGAACGCCCAGGCTGCGCGTGGCTGGTACCTGGCCCAGGGCGGTTCGGAAGCCGAGCTTTACCGCCACTTCATCGCGGTGTCGAGCAACAATGCCGCAGCCGTCGAATTCGGGATCCGCGAAGAAAACATCTTCCCGATGTGGGACTGGGTCGGCGGGCGTTATTCGCTGTGGTCGGCCATCGGCTTGCCGATTGCCATGTCGATCGGCATGGCCAACTTCAAGGAGCTGCTGTCGGGCGCCTACACCATGGACCAGCACTTCCAATCGGCGCCGTTCGAACAGAACATGCCGGTGCTGCTGGCCTTGCTGGGGGTCTGGTACGGCAATTTCTGGGATGCCAAGAGCCACGCGATCCTGCCGTACGACCACTACCTGCGCAACATCACCAAACACCTGCAGCAATTGGACATGGAGTCCAACGGCAAGAGCGTGCGCCAGGACGGCACGCCGGTGAATATCGACACCGGCCCGGTCATCTGGGGTGGCGTGGGCTGCAACGGCCAGCATGCCTATCACCAGTTGCTGCACCAGGGCACCCACATGATCCCGGCCGACTTCATCGTCCCGGTGGTGAGTTTCAATCCGGTCGCCGATCATCACCAGTGGCTGTTCGCCAACTGCCTGTCGCAGAGCCAGGCGCTGATGCTGGGCAAGAGCCGCAGCGAGTCCGAAGCCGAACTGCGCGAGCGCGGCATGGCTGAAGACGAGGTGCAGAAGCTGGCCCCGCACAAGGTCATTCCCGGCAACCGTCCGAGCAACACCTTGGTGGTCGAGCGCATCAGCCCACGTCGCCTCGGCGCCCTGGTAGCCATGTATGAGCACAAGGTGTTCGTGCAGAGCGTGCTGTGGGGCATCAATGCTTTCGATCAGTGGGGCGTGGAACTGGGCAAGGAGCTGGGCAAGGGTGTCTACCAGCGCCTGATCGGTGAAAACGAATCGCTGGCCGAAGATGCCTCTACCCAGGGCCTGATCAACTATTTCCGCGGTCGTCATCGCGGCTGACCCTGGATACCCCGCGGCGCTGCAAGCCAGCGTCGCGGTGGTTCGATACCCCGTTGCGCCGGGCAATTGATGTAGAATTGCCTCCCTTCTTTTTGCGTCAGGCTCCGTGCATGTCCGCTTTGATCCAGGCGCTGCGCGCCGCCCTCGACGTCCGCTCCTCGCTGCTCGAGCAACTGCATGAACAGGGCACTGATTGCTATCGCCTGTTCCATGGCAGCCAGGAAGGCGCCGGTGGCTTGACCGTCGACCGCTACGGTCCGCAATTGCTGATCCAAAGCTTCCATCAGACGCTGACACGCGAAGATCTGCTGGCCCTGTACGGCGCCGTCGAGCAACACCTGCAGACGCCGCTGCTGCTGGTGTACAACGACCGTTCGCGGGGCAACTCGCGGATCGATCGGGAAGACACGGTGTATCGTGCCGAAGACGCGGCGCTGGCCGACATGATCGGACACGAATGGGGCTTGAATTATCGCGTGCGCGGACGGCATCCCGGGCAGGACCCGTTGCTGTTTCTCGACCTGCGCAACGCGCGCGGGTGGGTCAAGCGACACAGTGCTGGCAAAAGCGTATTGAACCTGTTCGCCTACACCTGCGGCGTGGGCCTGAGCGCAGCAGCAGGCGGCGCCCGCGAGGTGTGCAACCTGGATTTTGCCGAAGGCAACCTGGCAGTCGGCGCCGAGAACGGTGCACTGAACCCCGACCTTGCGCCCATGCAATTCATCCAGTCGGATTACTTTCCCGCCATCCGCCAACTGGCTGGTTTGCCCATCACCCCGCGTCGCGGGCAGAAGCTGCCATCCTACCCGCGCCTGCAACAACGCCAGTACGATCTGGTCTTTCTGGACCCGCCCGCCTGGGCAAAGAGTGCGTTCGGCACGGTCGATCTGCTGCGCGACTACCAGAGCCTGCTCAAGCCCGCGATCCTGGCCACGGCCGACAGCGGTGTACTGGTCTGCTGTAACAATTTGGCCAAGGTCAGCCTCGACGACTGGCGTGATCAGGTGTTGCGCTGCGCCGAGAAAGCCGGGCGGCCCGTGCGTGAATGCTCGGTAATGGGCCCGGCGGCCGATTTCCCTTCCAGCGACGGCCAGCCACCGTTGAAGACGCTGATCCTGAATTTCTAGTTTTCCTACAGCAACTGGTGAAAATTCCATGACTTACGCGGCCTGAGTCATAGGAACCGCATTGACGTGCCATACTCCAAGCACCTCCGATCACGTCAGATGGCCTCTTTTCCATGTCCAAAGGATTGAAACGCACCGCCGCCACCCTTGTGGCGCTGGTAGCGCTGTACGCTCTGCTCGGCTTCCTGATCCTGCCTGGCATCGCCCTGCGGGTTGCCAATCAGCAGCTGGCAGACTATTCCACTGTTCCTGCTCAGCTGCAGCGCCTGGAATTCAATCCGTTCAGCCTCGAGCTGACCCTGTGGGGGCTGAAGATCGGTGAGCCCGGCGCGGAGCAGATCGGTTTCGAGCGGTTGTACGCCAATCTGCAATTGGACAGCCTGTGGACCGGCGCGCTGCATCTGGTTGCGGTGGAGCTGGAAAAGCCCCGGACCGAAGTGCTGTTCGACAAGACCGGCAAGCTCAACTTGAGCGGCTTGTTCAAGCTTCCCGCCAGCGACCCTGCTGCGCAGGACGCACCGTCCGAACCTTTCGCGTTGCGCATCGGCAGTATCAAACTGGTTGACGGCTATCTGCATTTCAAGGACTTGCGTCCCAGCCAGCCGATCGAGTTTCTCTACGACTCGATGAATCTGGAGCTGCAGAACCTCAGCACGCTGCCGGACGATCACGCCGACATGACCCTGGTGGCCAACAGCCCTCAAGGCGGTCGTATCGACTGGCGCGGACGTATTGGCCTGAGCCCGGTGTCTTCCCAAGGCTCACTGAAGGTGACCGATGCGCAGATGAGCGTCTGGTGGCCGTACGTGCGTGACAGCGTGCCCTTGGCCCTGGAGAAGGGCGTGTTCACCCTCAGTGCCGACTACAACCTGAACCTGGCCAAGCAGACCGAACTCACCTTGGACAAGGTGGCCCTCACCGTTGCGCCCTTTGCGATCGCCGCTCCCGATGGCCGTCCCTTGGTACGGCTCGAACGCCTTGAGGTCAGCGATACATCGGTGGATCTGGTCAAGCAGTTGGTCAGGGTTGGTCAGATACGCAGTCACGGCCTGGAAACCTGGGCCGCCCGCGAGGCGGATGGACAGCTCGACTGGCAGAAGCTGTTCGCCAGCCCAACGACGGCACAGATGCAGGCACAGACGCCGGCAGCCAGCAAGCCGGCAGCCGCGCCAGCCAAGCCTTGGCAGGTGTTGCTCAAGGATGTGCAGTTGCGTGACTACCGGGTGCATCTGGCGGACCGTGTGCCGACCGACAACGTGGCGGTGGAGCTCGGGCCCCTCAACCTGGATCTGCGTGATTTCGACAGCCTCAACGGCGCTCCCTTCACCCTCAAGCTGGACACAGGGCTGGGCAAGCAAGGTCACTTGCAGGCCAGCGGCGAGGTCAGCCTGGCCCCGGTTGGCGCACGCCTGAGGGTCAGCACCCAGGACATCGACCTGCGTGTCGCGCAGGCCTACATCAGCCCGCTGATTCGCCTGGAGCTGCGCAGCGGCATGCTCGACAGCGATCTCGCTGTGCAACTGACCAGCACTGAACCCCTGGCGATGACGGTGTCCGGCCGCGCCGAAATCGATCAGTTGCACACGCTCGATACGCTCAAGGAACGCGATTTCGTCAAATGGCAGCACCTGACTTTGGACGGCCTAGACTATCGCCATGGCGATCGTCTGGAGATCGAGCGGGTGCAGCTGCAACAGCCCTACGCGCGCTTCATGATCAACGAAGACCGTACCACCAATATCGACGACCTGCTGATTCCGCAACCGGCGCAGCCCGCCAACCCGGCCAACGCGGGGAAACCCGCAGGTGCCGAAAAACCGCTCGGTATTCGCATCGGCGCCGTGGACATCGACAATGGCTCGGCCAACTTTGCCGACTTCAGCCTCACCCCAAACTTTGCCACGGCCGTTCAGCAACTCAACGGGCGCATCGGTACGATCGACAACCGTCAGGCCAAGCCGGCACGCATCGACATCCAGGGCAAGGTCGACCGCTACGCACCGGTGACCATCGCCGGTGCGCTGAATCCGTTCGACCCGATGGCCAGCCTGGACATCACGACCAGCTTCAAACGCGTGGAGCTGACCACCCTGACGCCCTATTCGGGCAAGTTCGCCGGGTATCGCATCCGCAAGGGCCGTCTTAACCTCGACTTGCACTACCTGATCACCAAAGGCCAACTCAAGGCAGAGAACAAGCTGCTGGTGGAACAGCTGCAACTGGGCGACAAGGTCGACAGCCCGGATGCGGTCGATCTGCCGCTGCGCCTGGCCATCGCGCTGCTCAAGGACTCCCAAGGCAGGATCGCCATCGAACTGCCGGTGAGCGGCGATCTGAACAGCCCGCAGTTCAGCGTCATGCCGATCGTCTGGCAGACCCTGCGCAACCTGATGGTTCGTGCCGCTCAGGCGCCGTTCAAGTTCATCGGTGGACTGGTCAGTGGCGGCGGCTCGGAAGACCTGAGCACCGTGTCGTTCCGCCCAGGTTCGGACGAATTGAGCCCAGAGGCCCAGGCGGCCCTGGTGCAGCTGGCGGCGGCCCTGAAGGAGCGCCCGACCCTGCGCCTGGAAATCGAAGGCACCAGCGCCCAGGCCAGCGACGGCCCGCTCATTGCGCAGCAACGCCTGGAGCGCGAATACCAAAGCACCTACTATAAAATGGCCCAGCGCCGTGGCGACAAAGTCCCCGCCACCGCAGCCGAGATGCAAGTGCCTGACGACGACAAGCCGGCGATGCTCGAAGCCATCTACCGTACCCGGCTCAAAGGTCAGCCACCGGTGGAATGGCAACAGCTGGAAAGCAAGGTCCGCACCGACAAGCTACGTGAAGCGGTGCTCAAGTCCTGGGCTTCGAACAATGCATTGCTGCGTCAGCTGGGGCAGGCCCGTGCAGGCAGCATCAAGGACTTTCTGGTCGACAAGGGCCAGTTGGCGGACGAGCGTGTGTACTTCATCGATGCAGCCCTGGGCCAGGCCGAAAAAGATGGGCGCATCATCACCCCCCTGCATCTGGATGCCGAATGAACAAATTGACTTGGATGACCTGCGTGCCATTGCTGCTGGCGCTGTGCAACACAGCCAACGCCGCCTCGACGATGCGCTGTGGCAACACCCTGGTGTCGCTGAACGATCGCGCGGTTCAGGTAGAGCAGAAGTGTGGTGCGCCTGCAAGCAAGGCGCAGACAGGCTACGAACGCTCGGGGCCGATCAATCGACGCGTCGAACTGCCGATAGAAGAGTGGGTGTATGGACCTTCCAATGGCATGAGCCAATACTTGAAGTTCGTCGGCAGCAAACTGGTGCAGATCGAAAGCAGCCGCAACTGATCCATCATTGTCAAGGGGCGTTAAAGACGCTCATAAAAAAAGCCCCGTCGCATGGCGCCGGGGCTCTCAGTGGCCACGTCCCTGTGGCCTTCGCATGAAACTTACTCGGCTTTCAGGCCATCGGCGGAAACTGCTTTCACGCCTTTGATCGCCTTGGTGATACGCACGGCAGTAGCTTTCTGAGCATCGGTCACAGCAACGGTCGACGACAGGGATACCACGCCTTTGTTGGTTTCTACCTTGATGTCGGTGCCTGGAATGCCTTTCTCGGTGACCAGATCGGATTTGACCTTGGTGGTGATCCAAGTGTCGGAGGTTGCTTCTTTGGCGTGAGTCACTTCACCAGCAGCAACAACCATTGGAGCCTGGGTGGACTGTTGAGCGAAAGCAGCGTTGGCCATGGTCAAGGTCAGCGCGGTAGCAGCAGCGGCAGCAATAGCGAACTTCTTCATACGAGTCACTCCTGTTTTTTGAAAGGTCTGCAGACGTTTAATGTCTTGGCTGCAGGTGACAAGAATGTTGCAGACCTCGTGCCAACCTGCCAACATCGATAAAACCCTTTATTATCAACGACTTGAAATTCTGCCAAAAGACGTCTTTCGTGCAAGTTGCACGCCTGCGGGTAATTTTGCGTGCAAGTTGCAAGTTCACAAAAGTTCCTTGATGTTTTCGAGCGCCTCGGCTGGGCACTTTGAACAAAACGTAGACTACTGCGCAAACTCTAGTCGAAAAAAAAGAGCCCCGAAGGACTCTTTTTCTCAAGCCGGCGAGGTTAGGCGCCCGAAGCCTTTGCAGCAGCAACGTCCTTGATGGACAGCTTGATACGGCCGCGGTTGTCCACGTCCAGTACCAGTACTTCCACTTCCTCGCCTTCCTTGAGGATATCGGTCACTTTCTCGACGCGCGCATCGCTGAGCATCGAGATGTGAACCAGACCGTCTTTGCCAGGCAGGATGTTGACGAAGGCACCGAAGTCAACGATGCGCTCGACCTTGCCCACGTAGATCTTGCCGATCTCGGCTTCTGCGGTGATACCCAGAACGCGCTGACGTGCTGCTTCAGCCGCTTCCTTGGATTCGCCGAAGATCTTGATCGAGCCGTCGTCTTCGATGTCGATCGAAGCCTTGGTTTCCTCGCAGATGGCGCGGATGGTGGCGCCACCCTTGCCGATCACGTCGCGGATCTTGTCGGTATCGATCTTCATCGCGATCATGGTCGGCGCGTTTTCCGACAGCTCGGTACGCGAAGTGCCGATGATCTGGTTCATCTGACCGAGGATGTTCAGGCGCGCTTCCAGCGCCTGGCCCAGGGCGATTTCCATGATCTCTTCGGTGATACCGTTGATCTTGATGTCCATCTGCAGCGCGGTAACGCCCTTGGCGGTACCAGCTACCTTGAAGTCCATGTCGCCGAGGTGGTCTTCGTCACCGAGGATGTCGGTGAGGATGGCGAACTTGTCGCCTTCCTTGACCAGGCCCATGGCGATACCGGCAACCGGCGCCTTCATCGGCACACCGGCGTCCATCAGGGCCAGGGAAGCACCGCAGACCGACGCCATGGAGCTGGAACCGTTGGACTCGGTGATTTCCGATACCACGCGGATGGTGTACGGGAACACGTCGGCGGCCGGCAGCATGGCCTGTACCGAACGACGGGCCAGACGGCCGTGGCCGATTTCACGACGACCCGCGCCGCCCATGCGACCACACTCGCCCACCGAGAACGGAGGGAAATTGTAGTGCAGCATGAAGGGGTCTTTCTTCTCGCCTTCCAGGGTGTCCAGCAACTGAGCGTCGCGGGCAGTGCCCAGAGTCGCCACGACCAGCGCCTGGGTTTCACCGCGGGTGAACAGGGCCGAACCGTGGGTTTTCGGCAGAACACCGACTTCGATGTTCAGCGGGCGCACGGTCTTGGTGTCGCGACCGTCGATACGCGGCTTGCCGTTGACGATGTTTTCACGAACGGTGCGGTATTCGATCTCGCCGAAGATTTCCTTCACTTCGGCTGCGGTCGGCTTGCCTTCTTCGCCGGAGAACTTGGCGATCACCTGGTCACGCAACTCGCCCAGCTTGGCGTAGCGATCGGCCTTGACGGTGATGGTGTAGGCCTGGGAAACGGCATCGCCGAATTCGCCGCGGATCGCGCCCAGCAGCTCGGTGTTCCAGGCTTTCGGGGTCCAGCTCCAGGTAGGCTTGGCGGCTTCTGCAGCCAGCTCGCCGACGGCCTTGATGACCGACTGGAACTCATCGTGGGCAAACAGCACGGCGCCCAACATCTGGTCTTCGGTCAGCTCTTTGGCTTCGGATTCAACCATCAGCACGGCGTCTTTGGTACCGGCCACGACCATGTCCAGGCTCGAAGCCTGCTGCTGCTCGTAGGTCGGGTTCAGCAGGTAGCCAGTGCTCTCGTGGAAGGCCACACGCGCAGCGCCGATCGGGCCGTCGAACGGAATGCCGGAAATGGCCAGGGCCGCCGAGGTACCGATCATCGCAGCGATGTCTGGATCGGTTTTCTTGCTGGTGGAAACGACGGTGCAGACGACCTGCACTTCGTTCATGAAGCCTTCGGGGAACAGCGGACGGATCGGGCGATCGATCAAACGCGAGGTCAGGGTTTCTTTCTCGGAAGGACGGCCTTCACGCTTGAAGAAACCACCGGGAATCTTGCCGGCAGCGTAGGTCTTTTCCTGGTAGTGCACGGACAGCGGGAAAAAGCCTTTGCCTGGATCGGCTTGCTTGGCACCTACCACGGTCACCAGTACGGTCACGTCGTTATCGACGGTGACCAGCACGGCGCCGGAGGCTTGACGGGCAATACGGCCCGTTTCGAGGGTTACGGTCGATTGACCGAATTGAAACGTCTTGATTACCGGGTTCACGGTTTCCTACCTTCTGTTGGCTCTTGGGGGAACTGGTTTCTTGCGAAATTCTTGGGCAGAGCGGGGAATCGGCCCCGTTGACCGTCCAGATACAACTTGAGGCTGGAAACCTGCCCGCCCCCGCGGAAAACCCGCTGGGGTACGACAGACAACCAACCTCAGGATTGCGCGTGGCGCCCTCGCAGGCCCGGGCTTGAGCCCAGGCCTGCGAACATGGCAAACCACGCTTGTCACCGCGTGTCGAGCCGCTATTAGCGACGCAGACCCAGACGACCGATCAGGGCGCTGTAACGGGTGATGTCCTTGCCCTTCAGGTAATCCAGCAGCTTGCGGCGCTGGTTGACCATACGGATCAGACCACGACGCGAGTGGTGGTCCTTGCCGTTGGCCTTGAAGTGACCCTGCAGCTTGTTGATGTTGTGCGTCAGCAGTGCAACCTGCACTTCTGGCGAACCGGTATCACCAACAGCTTGCTGGTAGTCGGCAACGATTTGAGCTTTGTCTTCAACGCTAAGAGCCATGAGGCATCTCCACTATCAAGGGCACTGCACGCAGTGTCCAACAGGCCAGGGCAAAACCCTGTTTTCATGAGAAGAGGCGCGACCGTGCCTGTTGACAGCCGTCCTCGACCAGCCGCCACGAATACCGTGACGACCGGGATCGGTCATTCCGACCGAATCAAGCGACGTGGCGCAATGCGCCCGTCTTCGCTCACTTCACCGATTCCGATGAAGCGACCATTGTGATCCTGTACCCGCACCATGCCGAACTTGGGAGCTTCGGGAGCCCTCACCGGCTGGCCGTGGAGCCAGTAGAACGCGCTGTGCTCCGAAAACTGCAGCAGCGGCCAATCCTGCAGGCCGCTGTCCGATGGCAGCAGGAACCTGTCCACTGCCTCGTTGCCGCCTTCGGCATGCACGGCTTCGAGCTCTTCGAGCGTGACCGTCTGCGCCAGGCTGAACGGGCCCGCTTGCGTGCGACGCAGTTCTGCAACGTACGCACCACACCCCAACGCCTCGCCGATGTCTTCGACCAGGGTCCGAATGTAGGTGCCTTTGCTGCAGTCCACGGCGAACCTTGCAGTGGTCTGCTCGCAGCCAAGCAATTGCAGCCGCGCAATAGTAACAGAACGCGGCTCGCGCTCCACTACTTCACCGGCACGCGCCAGCTTGTACAATGGCTGCCCATCGCGCTTGAGCGCCGAGTACATCGGCGGTATCTGGCTGATCTGGCCACGGAAACGAGGCAATACCGCCTCGATGTCGGAGTGACCGACGGTCACCTCTCGGGTCTGCAGAACCTCGCCCTCGGCATCGGCCGTGGTCGTGGTCTTGCCCAGTTGCGCCAGGGTCTCGTAGCCTTTGTCGGATTCGAGCAGGTACTGGGAAAACTTGGTCGCCTCGCCGAAACACAGCGGCAGCACACCGGTGGCCAAGGGATCGAGACTGCCGGTATGACCGGCCTTCTCGGCATTGAGCAGCCAGCGCACTTTCTGCAGCGCGGCGTTGGAAGTGAACCCCAGTGGCTTGTCCAGCAGGATGATGCCACTGACATTGCGACGGATACGCTTGACCTGAGCCACCGGGATTACTCCTTGGTCTCTTTGGCCGACTCGTCCGCGTGATGCTGGCTGTCCTCGGCCACGGCACGCTCGATCAACGCCGACAGATGAGCGCCACGGCTCACGCTTTCGTCGTAGTGGAAGTGCAACTGCGGCACGCTGCGCAGCTTCATTTCCTTGGCCAACTGCATGCGCAGGAAACCGGCGGCCGAGTTCAACACCTTGATGCTCTGGGCGATGTCGGCAGCGCTGTCCTGGCCCATGACGGTGATGAAGATCTTGGCATGACCGACATCGCGGCTCACTTCGACCGCTGTGATGGTGACCAGGCCAACGCGTGGATCCTTGACCTCGCGACGGATCAGTTGCGCCAGCTCGCGCTGCATCTGATCGCCGATACGCTGGGTACGGCTGTATTCTTTTGCCATGTTTCATTACCTGTAACTAGAGCGGCAAACGCCCGATCAGGCTGGGCCGGATCGGGCGTTGCGTTTAGAACCGGCCCGGCGCTGGCCGGACAGGTTCCTGGAGGTCGCAGCTTAGAGAGTACGAGCCACTTGGACTTTCTCGAAGACTTCGATCTTGTCACCGACCTTGACGTCGTTATAGCTCTTGACGCCGATACCGCATTCCATGCCGGCACGCACTTCGGACGCATCGTCCTTGAAGCGACGCAGCGATTCCAGTTCGCCTTCGAAGATCACGATGTCTTCGCGCAGTACACGGATCGGACGGTTGCGGAAGACCACACCCTCGATGACCATGCAGCCGGCGATCGCACCGAACTTCGGCGAACGGAACACGTCACGCACTTCGGCGATACCCAGGATGTTCTCGCGAACATCGCTGCCCAGCATACCGGTCAGGGCTTTCTTGACGTCTTCGATGATGTCGTAGATCACGTTGTAGTAACGCATATCCAGACCTTCCTGCTCGACGATCTTGCGCGCGCCGGCATCGGCCCGCACGTTGAAGCCGAACAGTACCGCTGTCGAAGCCAGCGCCAGGTTGGCATCGGATTCGGTGATACCACCGACGCCGCCACCGACCACACGCACTTGCACTTCGTCGTTACCCAGGCCATTCAAGGCACCCTGCAACGCTTCCAGCGATCCACGGACGTCGGATTTGAGGACGATGTTGAGCGTCTTCTTCTCTTCCTGGCCCATGTTTTCGAAGATGTTTTCCAGCTTGCCGGCGTGAGCACGGGCCAGCTTGACTTCGCGGAACTTGCCTTGACGGAACAGAGCCACTTCACGGGCTTTCTTCTCGTCGGCAACCACGCTCATCTCGTCGCCGGCATCCGGGGTACCATCAAGGCCCAGGATCTCGACCGGAATGGCCGGACCGGCTTCCTTGATCGGCTTGCCGTTCTCGTCGAGCATGGCACGTACGCGGCCATAGTTCGAACCGACCAGCACCATGTCGCCCTGACGCAGCGTACCGTCCTGAACCAGCACGGTGGCCACCGGGCCACGGCCCTTGTCCAGGCGCGATTCGACGACCACACCACGGCCAGGAGCCGAGGGCGTTGCGGTCAGTTCCAGTACTTCAGCCTGCAGCAACACGGCTTCGAGCAATTCGTCGACGCCGGTACCCTGCTTGGCCGAAACCGGTACGAACGGGGTGTCGCCGCCCCACTCTTCCGAAGTCACACCGTGAACCGACAGCTCGCTGCGGATACGGTCCAGGTCGGCGCCCGGCTTGTCGATCTTGTTCACTGCAACCACCAGCGGCACGCCAGCGGCTTTCGCATGCTGAACGGCTTCGATGGTTTGCGGCATCACGCCGTCGTCCGCCGCGACCACCAGGATCACGATGTCCGTCGCCTTGGCACCACGGGCACGCATCGCGGTAAACGCGGCGTGGCCCGGGGTGTCGAGGAAGGTGACCATGCCGCGTTCGGTTTCGACGTGGTAGGCACCGATGTGCTGGGTGATACCGCCGGCTTCGCCTGCAGCAACCTTGGCACGACGAATGTAGTCGAGCAGCGAGGTCTTGCCGTGGTCGACGTGGCCCATGACGGTCACGACCGGTGCACGAGCGAACGCTTCACCCTCGAACTTCAGCGATTCGGCCAGGGAATCTTCCAGGGCGGTGTCGCTGACCAGGGTCACCTTGTGACCCAGCTCCTCGGCAACCAGCTGGGCAGTTTCCTGATCCAGCACCTGGTTGATGGTGGCTGGCGTGCCCAGCTTGAACATGAACTTGATGATCTCGGCAGCCTTGACCGACATCTGCGCGGCCAGATCGCCAACAGAGATGGTCTCGCCAATTTTCACGTCACGCACCAGCGGCCCGGTAGGGCTCTGGAAACCGTGAGCGTTGCGCTTCTTCAGCTTGCCCTTGCCACGACCGCCACGACGGAAGCCATCGCTCTCTTCGTCGGTGGTACGCGGTGCGGCACGCGGCGTCGGAGCCTTTTCCTTGACGGTGGCACGGTGAGGCTGGTTCTTGCGCTCGCCATCACTGTTGCCACTGCCGCTGCGACGGTCGTCGTTGCGCGGCTTGTCGGGACGCCGAGGCTCTTCCTTCTTGCGCTCAGGCGCCGGTGCAGGTGCCGGGGCGACCGCAGCCACATCGACGCTTGGCGCCGAAGGAGCTTGGGTTGCGGCGGCAGGGGCGTCGGCCTGAGCGGTGCTGCCAGGCGGCTTGCGCGTTTCTTCGTCGGTACGCGAACGGGTGTCCTGCTCGACCTTCTGGCGGGCAGCATCATTCGCTGCGCGACGCTCGTCGAGCTCGCGCTTCTGCTCGGCCTGGATCTCTTCCGGGCTGCGCTGAACGAATACCTTCTTCTTGCGTACTTCTACGCTGATGCTCTTGCTACCGGCCACACGCAGGGTGCTTTGGGTCTTGCGCTGCAAGGTAATCTTGCGCGGTTCTTCCGCTTTCGCCTTGTGGCTGCTTTTCAAATGAGCCAGCAGAGCCTGCTTCTCATTGTCGGTCACAACTTGTCCGGCGTCGGTGTGCGGCAGACCTGCCTCACGCATCTGCTGAAGCAGGCGCTCTACCGGTGCGGCGACCTCTTGGGCCAATTCTTTCACCGTGACTTGCGTCATGCACTTCTCTCCTCAGGCCGCGCCAATTACTCGAACCAATGGGCTCGGGCGGCCATGATCAACTTGCCGGCACGATCTTGGTCAATGCCGTCGATGTCGAGCAGGTCGTCAATCGACTGCTCGGCCAGGTCTTCGCGGGTAACTACGCCGCGCACCGCCAGTTCCATCGCCAAATCCTTGTCCATACCCTCAAGCGAGAGCAGGTCTTCGGCCGGATGGGCGTCTGCCAGCTTTTCCTCTGTAGCGATGGCTTTGGTCAACAAACGATCCTTGGCCCGAGCGCGAAGCTCGTTGACGATGTCTTCGTCAAAGCCGTCGATGTTGAGCATCTCTTCCAACGGTACGTAGGCAATTTCTTCCAGGCTTGTGAAGCCTTCGTCGACCAGTACCTGGGCCAGCTCTTCATCGACTTCCAGCTCGTCGATGAAGTTGCGCAGGATGTCACCGGTTTCCGCTTGCTGCTTGGCCTGAATGTCCGACTCGGTCATCACGTTCAGTGTCCAGCCAGTCAACTGGCTGGCCAGACGCACGTTCTGCCCGCCACGGCCAATTGCCTGGGCCAGGTTGTCGGCACCCACGGCGATGTCCATGGCATGGGCGTCTTCGTCGACGATGATGGCCGCGACTTCCGCCGGAGACATGGCATTGATGACGAACTGTGCCGGGTTATCGTCCCAGAGGACGATGTCGACGCGCTCGCCGCCCAACTCGCCGGACACAGCCTGCACACGCGAACCGCGCATGCCGATACAGGCACCTTGCGGGTCGATGCGCTTGTCCTTGGAGCGAACGGCGATCTTGGCGCGCGAACCCGGATCACGGGATGCGGCCATGACTTCAATGAGGCCTTCAGCGATTTCCGGCACCTCGATGCGGAAAAGCTCGATGAGCATTTCCGGCGCGGTACGCGAAAGGATCAGTTGAGGACCCCGGTTTTCGGTACGAATTTCCTTGAGCAGCGCGCGCAGGCGCACACCGACACGGAAGGTTTCGCGCGAAATGATATCTTCCCGAGCCAGCAAGGCCTCGGCGTTGTTGCCCAGATCGACGATGACGTTGTCGCGGGTCACCTTCTTGACCGTGCCAGAGATGATCTCGCCCAGTCGTTCACGGTAAGCATCCACCACCTGGGCGCGCTCGGCCTCGCGAACTTTCTGCACGATCACCTGCTTGGCGGTCTGGGCAGCGATGCGACCGAACTCGATGGAGTCGATCTTCTCTTCGATGACATCACCCACCTTGGCTTCGGGGTGTGTCAGTACAACCTTGCTCGGCCAGGTTTCGATGGCCGGATCGTCCAGGTCGTCTTCTTCGACGACCGTCCAGCGACGGAAGGTTTCGTAGGAGCCGGTGTGGCGATTGATTTCCACACGAAGATCCACTTCGTCTTCGAAGCGTTTCTTGGTCGCGGTCGCCAGAGCAATCTCCAGCGCTTCGAATATTACGCCTGCCGGTACACCCTTTTCATTGGATACCGACTCAACAACCAGCAGTACTTCTTTGCTCATCGTACGCCTCGCCTTTCGCAAGCCATTGGATCCGCGGGACCCGCAGTATCTGGCACGTCTCAGTCAAAACTGGGAATGATATTGGCCTTGTCGATCGAATCGATCGGCAGCAGGAATTCGTGTTCGTCTACTCGAATCACGACATCCTGGTCCTCCACACCATGGAGAAGGCCCTGAAAGTTGCGTCGTCCTTCGAAAGGGGCGCGCAGCTTTATCTTTACTTGTGCTCCGGCGTACGCGGCAAACTGTTCGATGTTGAACAGCGGGCGTTCCATGCCTGGAGAAGAAACTTCAAGGGTGTATTCGACGGTGATTGGATCTTCAACGTCCAGTACACCACTGAGCTGGCGGCTGACAATGGCGCAATCGTCCACCAGCACTCCGCCCTCTTTATCGATATAGACACGCAAAAGTGAATGGCGGCCTTGAGCCGAAAACTCAATACCCCAGCATTCATAGCCAAGGGCCACGACCACCGGGGCCAACAAGGCCTGCAACTGTTCTAGCTTGCTCGACACCTGAACCCCCTCGTGCATGCTGTGCAAATAAAAAATGGGCGAAGCGCCCATCCCGGATACGCCGTTGAATACCGGCGCTAAGAACTGTCCAGCTAACAAAAAGCCCCTTTGAAAAGGGGCTTTGCTAAAACTGGTTGCGGGAGCTGGATTTGAACCAACGACCTTCGGGTTATGAGCCCGACGAGCTACCAGACTGCTCCATCCCGCGACAAAGCTGGGGCGAAAGTATACGACCGAACCCGTTTTGGGTCAATCCAAGCTTCCACCGACAAGAAAGCCCGCAACAGCGGGCTCTCCTGATAATTGGTACCGAGAAGGGGACTCGAACCCCTACACCCTATGGGCACAACCACCTCAAGGTTGCGTGTCTACCAATTCCACCACCTCGGCAATACAACGTGTGAAACCCTTACCGCTTTTGTAACCCTGACACTCTTGCGAGTATCACTTTTGCCCTTGAGCCTGAGGAACGTCGGTAGCAGGAGCTACGTCGGTCTTTTGCTCTTGGAGCACCGGAACATCATCTGCTGCCGGCTTCTGCCTAGGTGCTTCGATGACCGCTGGATCTGGCAAACCTACTTGAGTCAGCTGTTGAGCTTTCTCTTTAGCAAAGTAACCTAAACCCAAGCTGGTTATGAAGAAACAGGCGGCAAGTATAGCAGTAAACTTACTAAGAAAGGTAGAGGAACCTTGGCTTCCGAAGACAGTATTTGATGCACCTGCCCCGAATGACGCGCCAGCGTCCGCACCTTTACCCTGTTGCAGCAAAACCAGAGCGACAACGCTCAGTGCACCCAACAGATGAAGAACGACTACGACTGTTTCCAGCATTTTCTCAGTTTCCCGCGGCGCGACAGATCGCACCGAAATCATCTGCATTCAGGGAAGCACCACCAATGAGGCCCCCATCGATATCCGGCATGCCGAACAGTTCGGCCGCATTGGCCGCTTTGACGCTACCGCCGTACAACAGCCGCACAGCTTGTGCGACCTTGGCATCTTCTGCCGTCAACTGAGCCCGGATGGCGGCGTGCACATCCTGAGCCTGTTGCGGCGTGGCAGTCAGCCCGGTGCCAATGGCCCAGACCGGCTCGTAGGCAATCACCGCATGGGTGAAAGCTTCGATACCCAAGGCTGCAATGACGCTGCCCAGCTGACGACCTACAATTTCCAAAGTCTGACCGGCTTCGCGCTCTTCAAGGGTTTCCCCCATGCAAAGCACTGGCGTCAGGCCGGCCGCTTGCGCGGCGCGGAATTTCTCGATCAGTTGCTGCTCGCCTTCGCCGATGACCTGGCGACGCTCGGAGTGACCGATCAGAACCAGCGAACAACCGGCATCGACCAACTGGCTCGAGGCGGTTTCGCCGGTCAATGCACCTTGCTCGGCCTGAACCGCGCAGTTCTGCGCACCGACAGCGATATGGCTGCCTTGCAGACCCTCGACCACACGGTCGACGAACAACAGGGGCGGGAACACCGCAACCTCGACAGAGTCGGGCAAGGACTGTTCGGACAGACCCTTGATCAGCTCGGCGACGCTGGCGCGGGTACCGTGCATTTTCCAGTTACCAGCTACCATGGGGCGACGCATGCTGTACCTCGTCGATCAAAGTGGGCGCAGATGTTACCCAACGCAACGTTCACTGGCAAGCCGTATTCAGGCGCAAACTTCACTCACCAGCCTGGCAAGCTCATCGGCGTAGCCACGCACTACTTTTTCGTCGTCGCCTTCGACCATTACCCGCACCAGCGGCTCGGTTCCGGACTTGCGCAACAGCACGCGCCCGCGACCACCCATGGCCTCGGTCACCCGCGCGCAGGCTTCCTTGACCGAGGGGTGCTCGACCGGATTGACGTCGCCGCCGGCAAAGCGCACGTTGACCAATACCTGAGGACACTTGCGCAGCCCCTGACGGGCATGTGCGAGGGTTTCGTCACGGCGCTTGAGGGCCAGCAGCACCTGCAGCGCAGCGATGATCGCATCGCCCGTGGTGGTGTGATGGCAGCAGACGATGTGGCCCGAATTCTCGCCACCCAATTGCCAGTCACGCTCCTTGAGCTCGGCCATCACGTAGCGGTCGCCGACGCTGGCGCGAACGAACGGGATGGACAGGTCCTGGAAGGCCAGTTCCAGGCCCAGGTTGCTCATCAGGGTACCGACCACGCCGCCGTGCAGCTTGCCGCGCTCGTGGAGATCGCGGGCGATGATGAACAGCAAGTCGTCGCCATCGACGATGGCACCCGTATGGTCGACCATCAATACGCGGTCACCGTCTCCGTCGAAGGCGATGCCCAGGTCGGCATGGCCTATCAGCACGGCAGCCTGCAACGCTTCCATGTGGGTCGAGCCGCAGTTGTCGTTGATGTTCAGGCCATCGGGCGCGGCAGACAGCACGGTGACCTGCGCACCCAGCTCGCGAAAGACATTGGGTGCGACCTTGTAGGTGGCGCCATGGGCACAATCGATCACCAGCTTGAGGCCAGCGAAGTCGGTGGTGGTGGGCACGCTGCTCTTGCAGAACTCGATGTAGCGGCCAGCGGCGTCGTTGATGCGCGAAACCTTGCCCAGCTTGCTGGACTCGGCCACCGTCATCGGCGCATCCATGAGCTCTTCGATCATCGACTCGACTTCGTCGGGCAGCTTGGTGCCCTGGCCGGAGAAGAACTTGATGCCGTTGTCATCGTGCGGATTGTGCGATGCACTGATGACGATCCCGGCTTCGGCATGGAACGTACGCGTCAGGTAGGCAATGGCGGGCGTGGGCATTGGGCCGAGCAACAGGACGTCGGCGCCGGCCGCGGACAGGCCGGCCTCCAGCGCCGATTCGAACATGTAGCCAGAGATCCGCGTGTCCTTGCCGACCAGCACGCGGCAAGCACCCATCTTGCGGAACGCCATGCCGGCCGCCCAGCCCAGCTTGAGCATGAAATCAGGGGTAATCGGGTACTCGCCGACACGACCACGAATGCCGTCGGTGCCAAAATATTTCCTGCTCATAAGTACTCCGTAATTCTTATTCGGCCGCTTCAACGGCGGCGATCATCCGAACGACATCAATCGTTTCGGCCACATCGTGGACGCGCAAGATCTTCGCACCCTTGGTCATCGCCAAGGCCGCCAGGGCCAAGCTGCCATTGAGGCGTTCGGCCACTGGCTTGTTCAGGGCCAATCCGACCATGCTCTTGCGCGAAACACCTACCAGCAAGGGCCGCCCAAGCGCATGCAACGCCTGCATATGCTTGAACAGGCTGAGGTTGTGCGCATGCGACTTGGCGAAACCGAAGCCTGGGTCGAGCAGTATACGCTCTGCAGGGATGCCGACCGAAGCACAGGCGTGCATGCGTTCGGACAGAAAGCCCGCCACCTCGCCCAGCAGGTCGTCGTAGTGGGGATGGTCCTGCATGGTGCCGGGCTCGCCCACCATGTGCATCAGACACACCGGAAGGCCGGTGGCCGCAGCGGCGTCCAGTGCGCCGTCGCGGCGCAGCGCGCGCACGTCGTTGATCAAACCGGCGCCGAGCCGTGCACTTTCGCGCATGACTGCCGGCGTGGAGGTGTCCACCGAAATGATCACATCCAGCTCGCGGTTGATCGCCTCCACCAGAGGGGCGACACGCTCAAGCTCTTCCACCGCAGACACCGCACGAGCGCCGGGGCGTGTCGATTCGCCACCGATGTCGATCAGGGTTGCGCCGGCATCGACCATCGCCTGCGCATGGCGCAGGGCCAGATCGCGCTGGTTGAAGCGGCCACCGTCGGAAAAGGAGTCGGGAGTGATATTGAGAATGCCCATGACATGCGTCTGGGCCAGATCGAGAACTCGGTTGCCGCAAGGCAACCGAGTGGGGTATTGCGAAGGGGTCATGTCAAACCTTAGGTATCGAGCGTTGAGGCGTCTGTATCAGACCTCGGCCGCTGGTCCACCGATGGGTGTTTCAGGACGTGGATCCGGGGCGATGGTAGTGCCCGACGAACCCGAACCACCGCCGGACCAATCGCGAGGCTCACGTGGCGTGCGGCCTGCCATGATGTCGTCGATCTGATCGGCATCGATCGTCTCATACTTCATCAGCGCGTCCGCCATTGCATCCAGCTTGTCACGGTTGTCCGTGAGGATCTGCCTGGCCGTGCCGTAGCACTGGTCGATAATGCTGCGCACTTCGGAGTCGATCACCTTGGCAGTCTCGCCCGACACTGCTGCCGCACCACCGCCGCCGCCACGACCCAGGTAACCCTGGTCTTCGTCTTCCGCGTAGAGCAACGGTCCGAGCTTCTCGGAGAGGCCCCACTTGGTGACCATGTTCCGAGCGATCTGGCTGGCACGCATGATGTCGTTGGACGCACCGGTGGTAACGCCATCGAAGCCCAGCGTCATTTCCTCGGCAATGCGCCCCCCGTACAGCGAGCAGATCTGACTGATCAAGGCGCGCTTGGAAAGGCTGTAGCGATCTTCCTCAGGCAGGAACATGGTCACGCCCAGCGCGCGACCGCGCGGGATGATCGAGACCTTGTAGACCGGGTCGTGCTCGGGCACGACGCGACCGACGATGGCATGGCCCGCTTCATGGTAAGCCGTGTTCTGCTTCTCTTTCTCGGACATGACCATGTTTTTGCGCTCGGCGCCCATCATGATCTTGTCCTTGGCGAGCTCGAATTCCTTCATCTCGACAAGGCGCTTGCCATTGCGGGCAGCGAACAGCGACGCTTCGTTGACCAGGTTGGCCAGATCGGCACCGGAGAAACCCGGTGTACCGCGAGCGATGACCGCAGGGTTCACGTCGTCGCCCAAGGGCGCTTTCTTCATGTGAACCTTGAGGATCTGCTCGCGACCGCGGATATCCGGCAGGCCCACCACGACCTGACGGTCGAAACGGCCCGGGCGCAGCAGCGCAGCGTCGAGCACGTCCGGACGGTTGGTCGCGGCAATGACGATGATGCCGTCATTCATTTCGAAGCCGTCCATTTCGACCAGCAACTGGTTGAGCGTCTGCTCGCGCTCGTCGTGACCACCGCCCATGCCGCCACCACGATGGCGACCCACGGCATCGATTTCGTCGATGAAGATGATGCAAGGCGCGTGCTTCTTCGCCTGTTCGAACATGTCACGTACACGGCTGGCACCGACACCGACGAACATCTCGACGAAGTCCGAACCGGAAATGGTGAAGAACGGTACCTTGGCTTCGCCGGCAATGGCCTTGGCCAGCAGCGTCTTACCCGTACCGGGCGGGCCGACCATCAGCACGCCGCGGGGAATGCGACCGCCCAGGCGCTGGAACTTGCCTGGATCGCGCAGGAACTCGACCAGCTCGCCGACTTCCTCCTTCGCTTCGTCGCAACCGGCCACGTCGGCCAGGGTGGTCTTGACCTGGTCTTCGGAGAGCAGGCGCGCCTTGCTCTTGCCGAAGCTCATCGGGCCGCCCTTGCCACCTGCCCCGCCCTGCATCTGGCGCATGAAGAACATGAACACCGCGATGATCACCAGGATCGGGAAGCTGGCCACCAGAAGCTGGGTCCAGATGCTTTGCTGTTCAGGCTGCTTGCCCTCGACCACGACCTTGTTGTCCACCAGGTCGCCGATCAGGCCGTTGTCCTGAATGGCAGGCCGGATGGTCTTGAAGGCATCGCCATCGGTACGCTTGCCGGTGATGACGTAGCCATCCACGGCAACGCGCTCGACTTTGCCGTCCTTCACCTGCTGGATGAAGTCGGAATAGTTGAGGGTCTGCGGCTCATTGGGGCTGGAGAAGTTGTTCATGACCGTCACCAGGACGGCGGCGATGATCAACCACAGGATCAGATTCTTTGCCATATCGTTCAATTCGCTACCCTCTGAAGCCTGCTACCCGCAACCCGCGCAGGCGTGCTTCGCATGATGTTCACCGGCCAAACTTACTACATTGCCTACGGCTCCGCAGGCGGCGTCTGTAACCTTTTGTGAAACTTTGACTGCGTAATCTTCGTTTATGCTCAGCATGCCGCGCCATTTAATAAAAGCTATCGACAGCCTCAGACCTCATGGTCCGGCTTTTCCGCGCCCTTGAAACCACGGCCCAGCAAGTACTGCTCGCGTGAACGGTCACGGGACGAGGAAGGCTTGCGCATCTGCACCTTCTCGAACATCTGCCGAACGGTCTTGTGATACACGTCGAAGCCTTCACCCTGGAAGACCTTGATCAGGAAATCACCGCCCGGACGCAGAACCCGGCTGGCCAGGTCGAGCGCCAGCTCGCAGAGGAACATTGCACGCGGCATGTCGACTGCGGCCAGTCCACTCATATTGGGGGCCATATCGGAAATCACAAGGTCGACCTGCGAATTACCGACGGCCTCGAGGATCTGCGCCAGCACTGCATCCTCGGTGAAGTCGCCCTGAATGAAGGTGACATCGGGGATGCTGTCCATTTCCAGGATATCGGACGCGATGAGTCGGCCCTGGCCACCAATCAGACGACTGGTCACCTGGGACCATCCGCCAGGCGCGGCGCCCAGGTCGATGACACTCATGCCGGGGCGGATCAGGCGGTCGCGCTCCTGTATTTCCAGCAGCTTGTAGCTTGCACGCGAACGATACCCGTCTTTCTGCGCCATCTTGACGTAGGGATCGTTGAAGTGTTCTTTCAGCCAATTGAGGCTTGTCTTGGAACGGGCCACGGGGCACCTCGAATAACGGGTCGTGATTAACTGGGCGGAGCCGAGGGCGCTCGGGTAAACTGGCCGCCGCTTTTTACAAGATCAGATGAAGGGTCAGATTATGCCGCTCACTCAAGAGCAGAAGAAACAGTACAAATCGATTGGTCACCATCTGAAGCCGGTTTTGATGGTTGCCGACAATGGTTTGACTGAAGGTGTTTTAGCAGAATTCGAACGCGCCTTGAGCGATCACGAGCTGATCAAGATCAAACTCAACATCCTCGACCGCGAACAGCGCCTGCAAGCCGTTGCCGAATTGTGCAAGGTCGGCCGTGCCGATCTGGTCCAGGTCATCGGCAAGATGGCCCTGGTTTACCGCAAGAACCCGCAAGTGAACAAGCAACTGTCGAACGTGCATCGCTTTCGCTGATGCCCGGGCCGACCCTCGAGGTCGCGCCCTGCGCGCCGCCGAGGGGCCCGGCTGCCCTACCAACACCAGGCTAACGCCCAACAGCTGGTAGCACCACAGCTGCCAGATGGCGGCGCTCACGCGCCGCCACGGCAGTCGATCAAACGTGGGCGACTTCGACGATCTCGTACTCGATCACGCCGCCGGGGGTTTTCACCGTGACCACGTCGCCTTCTTCCTTGGCGATGAGGGCACGTGCGATCGGCGAGCCATGGGACAGCTTGCCGCCCTTGATATCGGCTTCGTCCTCACCGACGATCTTGTACTTCACGCGCTCGTCGGTTTCGACATTGGCGATTTCCACGGTCGTGCCGAAAATCACCTTGCCGGTTTTCGGAATCGTGGTGACGTCGATCACCACGGCGTTCTGCAAACGCCCCTCGATGTCACGGATACGCGCCTCGACCATGCCCTGTTCTTCGCGGGCCGCATGGTATTCGGCGTTTTCCTTGAGGTCGCCCAGCTCGCGCGCCTCACCGATGGCCTGGCTCAGGCGCGGACGCTCGACCTTGCTGAGTTTTTCGTGTTCTTCCTCCAGGGCACGATGGCCCTGGACGGTCATTGGGTACTTGATCATGCGTTGAGTCCTGCGTGGAGATCCTGCAAACGGCGCACGGTCTTTTCAGGACCGAACTTGAGCGCTTCACAGATCGCTTCGCCAGCGGCAATGGTCGTGGTGCAGTAGATCTTGTGCTGCAAGGCGTTGCGACGGATCGAGTAAGAATCGGCGATCGACTGACGGCCTTCGGTGGTGTTGATGATCAAGGTGACTTCGTCGTTCTTGATCATGTCGACCACGTGCGGGCGGCCTTCGGTCACCTTGTTGACGCGACGTACCTTCAAACCGGCTGCTTCGATGACGCGTGCGGTGCCTGCGGTGGCGACCACTTCGAAGCCCAATGCGATCAGGTCGCGGGCCACGCCAGCCACCAGCGGCTTGTCGTCGTCACGCACGCTGATGAAGGCCGTGCCGCCGGTCGGCAGCACTTCGCTGGCGCCCATCTGCGCCTTGGCGAAGGCTTCGCCGAAGGTGTCGCCGACACCCATCACTTCACCCGTGGATTTCATTTCCGGGCCAAGGATCGGGTCAACGCCAGGGAACTTGGCGAACGGGAACACCGCTTCCTTGACGCTGTAGAAGTTGGGAATGATTTCCTTGGTGAAGCCGATTTCCTTCAGAGTCTTGCCGGCCATGACGCGCGCGGCAATCATCGCCAGCGAGGTGCCGATGCACTTGGACACGAACGGTACGGTACGCGAAGCACGCGGGTTGACTTCGATCACGTAGATCTTGTCGCCCTGCAGGGCCAGCTGCACGTTCATCAAGCCGATGACACCCAGTTCCAGGGCCATCTTCTTGACCTGCTCGCGCACTTCGTCCTGCACGTGGGCCGGCAGCGAGTACGGCGGCAGCGAGCAGGCCGAGTCACCGGAGTGAACACCGGCCTGCTCGATGTGCTGCATGATCGCGCCGATGACCACGTCGGTGCCGTCGCACACCGCATCCACGTCCATCTCGATGGCGCAGTTGAGGAAGTGGTCGAGCAGCACCGGGCTGTCGTTGGACACCTGTACGGCTTCACGCAGGTAGCGCTTGAGCTCGTCGAGTTCGTAGACGATCTCCATGGCGCGGCCGCCCAGCACGTACGACGGGCGCACGACCAGCGGGTAACCGATCACGCCAGCGGCGCGAATGGCTTCCTCTTCGCTGCGCACGGTCGCGTTCGGCGGCTGCAGCAGGTTCAGGCGCTGGACCATCTGCTGGAAACGCTCGCGGTCTTCGGCGCGGTCGATGGAATCAGGGCTGGTGCCGATGATCGGCACGCCGGCTTCTTCCAAGGCGCGGGCCAGTTTCAGCGGGGTCTGGCCACCGTACTGGACGATGACGCCCTTGGGCTTCTCGACGCGCACGATTTCCAGCACGTCTTCGAGCGTCAATGGCTCGAAGTACAGGCGATCGGAGGTGTCGTAGTCGGTGGACACGGTTTCCGGGTTGCAGTTGACCATGATGGTCTCGTACCCGTCGGCGCGCAGGGCCAGGGCCGCGTGAACGCAGCAGTAGTCGAACTCGATGCCTTGGCCGATACGGTTCGGGCCACCGCCCAGGATCATGATCTTGTCGCGGTCGGTCGGGTTGGCCTCGCACTCTTCCTCGTACGTGGAGTACAGGTAGGCGGTATCGGTGGCGAACTCGGCGGCGCAGGTGTCGACGCGCTTGTAGACCGGGAACACGTCCAGCTTGTGGCGGTGACGACGCAGATTCTTGTCGGTGATGCCCAGCAGCTTGGCCAGGCGCTGGTCGGAGAAACCCTTGCGCTTGAGGCGGAACATCAAGGCCTTGTCGATATCGGCCAGACCCAGGGTCTTGACCTTCTCTTCTTCCTTGATCAGGTCTTCCATCTGCACCAGGAACCAGCGGTCGATCATGGTCAGGGCGAAAATGTCGTCCACGCTCATGCCGGCGCGCATGGCGTCGGCGACGTACCAGATGCGCTCGGCGCCCGGCACGGTCAGTTCGCGCTTGAGGATGCCGCTGGCTTCGGGGCTGCTCAGATCGACTTTCGGGTCCAGGCCACTGACGCCCACTTCCAGGCCGCGCAGGGCTTTCTGCAGGGATTCCTGGAAGGTCCGGCCGATGGCCATGACTTCACCCACGGATTTCATCTGGGTGGTCAGGCGCGCGTCGGCTTTCGGGAATTTCTCGAAGGCGAAGCGTGGCAGCTTGGTGACGACGTAGTCGATGGACGGCTCGAACGACGCCGGGGTCTTGCCGCCGGTGATGTCGTTCTGCAGTTCGTCGAGGGTGTAGCCGACGGCCAGCTTGGCCGCGACCTTGGCGATCGGGAAGCCGGTGGCCTTGGAAGCCAGTGCCGAGGAACGCGACACGCGCGGGTTCATCTCGATCACGACCATGCGGCCGGTGTCCGGGCAGATACCGAACTGTACGTTGGAACCGCCGGTTTCCACGCCGATCTCGCGCAGCACTGCCAGCGAGGCGTTGCGCAGGATCTGGTATTCCTTGTCGGTCAGGGTCTGCGCCGGTGCGACGGTGATCGAGTCACCGGTGTGCACGCCCATCGGGTCGAAGTTCTCGATGGAACAGACGATGATGCAGTTGTCCTTTTTGTCGCGGACCACTTCCATCTCGTACTCTTTCCAACCGATCAGCGATTCGTCGATCAGCAGTTCCTTGGTTGGCGACAGGTCCAGGCCACGGGCGCAGATCTCTTCGAACTCTTCACGGTTGTAGGCGATGCCGCCGCCGGTACCGCCCATGGTGAACGATGGACGAATGATGCACGGGAAGCCGAGCTTCTCCAGCACGGCATTGGCTTCTTCCATGCTGTGGGCGATACCCGAGCGCGGGCAGGCCAGGCCGATGGACTTCATGGCCTTGTCGAAACGCGAACGGTCTTCGGCCTTGTCGATGGTGTCGGCATTGGCACCGATCATTTCCACGCCGAACTTGGCCAGAACGCCTTCGCGCTCCAGGTCCAGGGCACAGTTCAGGGCAGTCTGGCCACCCATGGTCGGCAACACGGCGTCCGGACGCTCTTTCTCGATGATCTTGGCCACGGTCTGCCACTTGATCGGTTCGATGTAGGTGGCGTCGGCCATGTCCGGGTCGGTCATGATGGTGGCCGGGTTGGAGTTGACCAGAATGACGCGGTAACCCTCTTCGCGCAGGGCCTTGCAGGCCTGGGCGCCGGAGTAGTCGAATTCGCAGGCCTGGCCGATGACGATCGGGCCGGCGCCAAGAATCAGGATGCTTTTCAAGTCTGTACGTTTTGGCATGGTTCTCACTCAATTGCGCAGTTCAGCCGGCTGCCCGTCTGAACTTTATTGGGCGGCGCCCTGGCGGCCTGTCCGTCTTCGACGGGGCCAGCCGGGGCGCGCGTTACACACGGGTCCGACAGTGATCAGCGGCGCTTGGCCATCGATTCGATGAAGCGGTCGAACAGCGGCGAGACGTCGTTCGGACCGGGGCTGGCTTCAGGGTGACCCTGGAAGCTGAACGCGGCCTTGTCGGTCAGCTCGATACCCTGCAGGGTGCCGTCGAACAGCGATTTGTGGATCGCGCGGACATTGCTCGGCAACGTCGCTTCATCTACCGCGAAGCCGTGGTTCTGGCTGGTGATCATCACCACGCCGCTGTCGACATCCTGCACCGGGTGGTTGGCACCGTGGTGACCATGACCCATCTTGACGGTCTTGGCGCCGGCGGCCAAAGCCAGCAACTGGTGGCCCAGGCAGATGCCGAAGACCGGAATTTCGGTCTGCAGCACTTCCTTGATCGCCTGGATAGCGTAGTCGCAGGGCTCTGGATCGCCAGGGCCGTTGGACAGGAAGACGCCATCGGGGTTGAGCGCCAGCACGTCGGCGGCCGGGGTTTGCGCAGGTACCACGGTGAGGTGGCAGCCGCGCTCGACCAGCATGCGCAGGATGTTGACCTTGACGCCGTAGTCGTAGGCGACCACGTGGTAAGGCAGCTCGCTGTTGGGCCTATCGGGGTGGCTGTCGGATTTCAGCTCCCAGACACTGGAGCGCCACTGGTAGGTGTCCTTGGTGCTGACTTCCTTGGCCAGGTCCATGCCCTTGAGGCCGGGGAAGGCGCGCGCGGCGGCGATGGCGGCCTCTTCGCTGATGTCGTCACCGGCCATGATGCAGCCGTTCTGCGCGCCTTTCTCTCGCAGGATGCGGGTCAGGCGGCGGGTGTCGATGCCGGCGATGGCAACCACGTTGTTGGCTTTCAGGTAGTCGTCCAGGGCCATGGTGTTACGCCAGTTGCTGGCCACCAATGGCAGGTCGCGGATCACCAGGCCTGCGGCCCAGACGCGATCGGACTCGGCATCTTCCGGGGTGGTGCCGGTGTTGCCGATGTGGGGGTAGGTCAGGGTGACGATTTGCTGGGCATAGGAAGGATCGGTAAGGATTTCCTGATAGCCGGTCATGGCGGTGTTGAACACCACCTCTCCAACGGTTTGCCCGTCGGCTCCAATGGCTTCGCCGCGAAAGATGCTGCCATCGGCAAGGGCGAGTATGGCTGGCTTAGTCAAGAAGACCTCCCGTAAATAAAGCCTGAAAGGGCGATCGCAGGTTGTAAAAAAGCGGAATGCCGTATGGATACGTCACCCCGCTTCTTTTCATCGAATTATCTGCGCGCTTTTAGTGGACACACTAAAGCTGTAGCTTACAGAAAAGAGGGGTTTTGGTCTACCGCGAATGCGGTGCAGACTTGAGGGAATGCGACTTTGGCGCGCCTTCCTCTGCAGGAGCGGTCATTGGCCGCGAATAGGCACCGCGGTGTGTCAGCAAGACCGCGGCGTCTGGTTCGCGGCCGATGACCGCTCCTACGGGAGGAGCGAGCCGGGCGCAGCTGGGTCAATGCAGGTCCAGCACGTCCTGCATGTCGTAGAAGCCTGGGGCGCGGCCGTCGAGCCAGAGGGCGGCGCGTACCGCTCCCTTGGCGAACGTCATGCGGCTGGACGCCTTGTGGGTGATCTCGACGCGCTCGCCGTCAGCGGCGAACAGCACGGTGTGGTCACCCACCACGTCGCCAGCACGCACAGTGGCGAAACCAATGGTCTGGCGCTCGCGCGCGCCGGTCTGACCTTCACGGCCATACACCGCCACCTTTTTCAGATCGCGACCCAACGCACTGGCAATCACTTCGCCCATGCGCACGGCCGTGCCCGAGGGCGCATCGACCTTGTGCCGGTGATGGGCTTCCATAATCTCGATATCGACGTCGTCGCCCAACACCCGCGCAGCGGTGTCGAGCAACTTCAGGCACAGATTGACGCCGACACTGAAGTTGGCGGCGAAGACGATGGGGATATCCTTGCCCGCCTCGGCCAGCAATGCCTTTTCTTCGGCACTGAAACCGGTGGTGCCGATGACCATGGCCTTGCCCGCCTTGCGGCAGAACGCCAGGTTCTTCAGCGTTACCGTTGGGTGGGTGAAGTCGATCAACACATCGAACTCCTCCGCCACCTTGGCCACGTCGCCCGACAGCGGTACGCCGATCCGCCCCAGCGCAGCCAGCTCGCCGGCATCGGCGCCGACCAGTGTACTGTCCGGCCGATCGACCGCCGCCGTCAAACCGGCGCCGGGCGCCAGCTGGACCGCTTCGATCAAGGTCTTGCCCATGCGCCCGGCGGCGCCCATCACAGCTATACGTCGCATGCTCGAATCCTTATGCCTTACAGGTCGCCGAAGAAACGCTTCACACCCTCGAACCAGCCATTGGCCTTCGGCGAATGGGATTCGTTGCCCTCAAGCGAAGTGCGGAATTCTTCCAGCAACTCACGCTGACGACGGTCGAGGTTGACCGGCGTTTCCACCGCCACCCGGCACATCAGGTCGCCGGCACCGCCGCCGCGCACGGGCGCAACGCCCTTGCCGCGCAGACGGAACTGCTTGCCGGTCTGGGTGCCTTCCGGAATCTTCAGCTTGACCCGACCGTCGAGGGTCGGCACTTCCAGCTCGCCGCCCAAGGCTGCGTCGGTAAAGCTGATCGGCACTTCGCAGTACAGATGCTTGCCGTCGCGCTGGAAGATCGCGTGCTCGCGCACGTTGATCACCACGTAGAGGTCGCCGGTCGGGCCACCCTGCATGCCCGCCTCGCCTTCACCCGACAGGCGAATGCGATCACCGGTGTCGACGCCCGAAGGCACCTTGACCGAGAGGGTCTTGTACTCTTCGACACGGCCTTCGCCATGGCACGAATCGCACGGGTCGGAGATGATCTTGCCCTGGCCATGGCAGCGCGGGCAGGTCTGCTGCACCGAGAAGAAGCCCTGCTGCATACGCACCTGGCCGATACCGCCACAGGTCGGGCAGGTGATCGGCGCCGAGCCTTTCTTCGCGCCACTGCCGTCGCAGGGCTTGCAGTTGACCAGCGTCGGCACACGGATGCTGACCGTGGTGCCGCGCACGGCTTCTTCCAGGTTCAGTTCGAGGGTGTAGCGCAGGTCGCTGCCACGCTGGGCGCCGCCGCGGCCATTGCCGCCGCGACCGCCACCGAAGAAATCGCTGAACACATCGCCGAAGATATCGGAGAAATTCTGGCCGCCGAAACCTTGGCCACCGCCACCCATGCTCGGGTCGACGCCGGCATGACCATACTGGTCGTATGCTGCGCGCTTGCTCGCATCGGACAGCACTTCATAGGCCTCGTTGGCCTCTTTGAATGCCTCTTCCGATTCCTTGCTGTCGGGGTTGCGATCCGGGTGATGCTTCATCGCGAGGCGGCGATAGGCCTTCTTCAGATCTGCTTCGCTGGAGCCGCGCTCCACCCCCAGAACCTCGTAATAGTCACGCTTTGCCATAAGTCTTTTTACTCTTTTGGGAGCCAGCACGCAGGGGCGCCGCTGACCGCGCCGCCAACATCCGATCGCTGTCGCATGTTGTTAAAATTCGTGTATTCCAGACACGCCAACGCGGGAGCAAGCCCCCGCGCGGCGACATCCTACCAGTCACCGTGCAAGCACAGTCAACCGGCCGACCAACAAGTGTTTACTTGTTGTCTTTGACTTCTTCGAACTCGGCATCGACAACGTCGTCGTGCTTGCCGGCTTCTTCCGCTGGCTGGGCAGCAGCACCTTCAGGCTTCTCGGCCTGGTCGGCGTACATCTTCTGCGCCACTGGAGCGGAGACCTTGGACAGCTCTTCGACCTTGGCATCGATGGCAGCCTTGTCGTCGCCCTTGACCGCAGCTTCCAGCGCCACGACGGCCGCTTCGATGGCAGTCTTCTCGTCGGCAGTGACCTTGTCACCGGCGTCGGCAACCATCTTGCGCGTCGAGTGCACCAGTGCATCACCCTGGTTGCGGGCAGCAGCCAGCTCTTCGAACTTGCGGTCTTCCTCGGCGTTGACTTCAGCGTCACGCACCATCTGCTGAATTTCGTCTTCGGACAGACCGGAGTTGGCCTTGATCACGATCGACTGGGTCTTGCCGGTGGCCTTGTCCTTCGCGCCGACGTGCAGGATGCCGTTGGCATCGATGTCGAAGGTCACTTCGATCTGCGGCACGCCACGCGGCGCTGGCGGGATCTCGGCCAAGTCGAACTTGCCCAGCGACTTGTTCTGCGCGGCTTGCTTGCGCTCGCCCTGCAGGACGTGAATGGTCACGGCGCCCTGGTTGTCATCGGCAGTCGAGAATACCTGCGATTTCTTGGTAGGAATCGTGGTGTTCTTCTCGATCAGCGCAGTCATCACGCCACCCATGGTTTCGATACCCAGGGTCAGCGGGCTGACGTCGAGCAGCAGCACGTCTTTCACGTCACCGGCCAGTACGGCGCCCTGGATGGCAGCACCCATGGCAACGGCTTCGTCGGGGTTGACGTCCTTGCGGGCTTCTTTGCCGAAGAAGTCGGTGACCAGCTTCTGGACCAGCGGCATGCGGGTCTGACCACCGACCAGGATCACGTCGTTGATCGCGCCAACGTCGATACCGGCGTCTTTCATGGCGATGCGGCAAGGCTCGATGGTGCGTTGAACCAGGTCTTCGACCAAAGATTCCAGCTTGGCGCGGGAGATCTTCACGTTCAAGTGCTTCGGACCGGTCGCGTCTGCAGTGATGTACGGCAGGTTGACGTCGGTCGACTGGCTCGAGGACAGCTCGATCTTGGCTTTCTCAGCGGCTTCTTTCAGGCGCTGCATGGCCAGCGGGTCACCCTTGAGGTTCATGCCGCTTTCTTTCTTGAATTCGTCTACGAGGTAGTCGATCAAGCGGATGTCGAAGTCTTCGCCGCCCAGGAAGGTGTCGCCGTTGGTGGCCAACACTTCGAACTGGTGCTCGCCGTCCACTTCGGCGATTTCGATCACGGACACGTCGAAGGTACCGCCACCCAGGTCATAAACGATGACGGTGTGGTCGCCCTTGGCCTTGTCCATACCGTATGCCAGTGCAGCGGCAGTCGGCTCGTTGATGATGCGCTTGACGTCCAGACCGGCGATACGACCGGCGTCCTTGGTGGCCTGACGCTGGCTGTCGTTGAAGTAGGCCGGCACGGTGATGACCGCTTCGGTGACCGCTTCGCCGAGGTAGTCTTCGGCGGTCTTCTTCATCTTTTTCAAGATTTCAGCCGAGATCTGCGGCGGTGCCATTTTCTGGCCGTTGACTTCGACCCAGGCGTCCTTGTTGTCGGCTTCGACAATCTTGTAGGGCACCATCTGGATGTCTTTCTGCACGACGTCTTCGGCGAAACGACGGCCGATCAGGCGCTTCACTGCATACAGCGTGTTATGCGGGTTGGTGACGGCCTGACGCTTGGCCGACTGACCGACGAGAATTTCGCCGTCGTTGGCATAAGCGATGATCGAAGGTGTGGTCCGAGCGCCTTCGGCGTTCTCGATGACCTTGGCCTTGCCGTTTTCCAGAATGGAGACGCAGGAGTTGGTGGTCCCCAGGTCGATACCGATAATCTTGCCCATGTTTCTTCTCCTGGCACTAAGGCCCGAAAATTTTGGATTTGGTTGCCGCAGCAGTGGTGGCTGTCTGCGGTAGCACTTAAACGCTTGACACTAAGATGGGGGCCACTTGGCCGATTTCAAGCCTGCTCGTCGATCGAAGGCGAAACCGGTGCGGCGGCCTTGCTGACCACGACCATGGCCGGGCGCAGCAGGCGTCCATTGAGCTGATAGCCCTTCTGGAAAACCTTCAAGACACTGTTGGGCTCGACGTCCGCGCTTTCCTGCATCGCCATGGCTTGGTGATGCTCGGCGTTGAATGGCTGGCCGTGCGGGTCGATGGCTTCCAGGTTGTAGCGCTTGAGGGTGTCCTGAAACATTTTCAGGGTCAGCTCCATGCCTTCGCGCATCGGACGAATGCTTTCGTCGTCGGCGCTGGACAGCTCGATACCGCGCTCCAGGCTGTCGAGCACGGGCAGCAGGTCGCCGGCGAACTTCTCGAGGGCGAACTTGTGCGCCTTTTCCACGTCCTGATCGGCGCGGCGGCGAACATTCTGCAGGTCGGCCGCCACACGCAGCGACTGGTCCTGAGCGGTGGCGAGCTGCTCTTCGAGCAACTGCACGCGCGCGGTGAGGTCTTCGGCGCCAGCGCTGGCAGCCTGATTAGCGTCTAGATTCTGATCGTCCAGATTCTGTTCATCAGCCATTGGTTCTCTCCTCTCGATAACGTCCGCGAGGTCGACTCGCGCTTCTGACCGGTATATGGGGTCGCAAATTCGCGCTTCAAGGGCTGACGACCAGCGGCTGAGCTTGGGCTTTCGAACGAAGCGATAAAAAACCCAGGCATCAGGCGAAAACGAGCTAAGGGCCAATATTGTCAGCCCAGTATAAAACACTGTATAAATAACCAGACATTCATGCCTGGGGGCGGTCTTATGCTGGTGCACCTGTCCGTACACAACTATGCCATCGTCGAACATCTCGACCTCGAACTCGAGCGCGGGATGAGCGTGATCACGGGCGAAACCGGCGCCGGCAAATCGATCATGCTCGATGCGCTGGGCCTGGCCCTGGGCGACCGCGCCGACAGCGGCGTGGTTCGGCCCGGAGCAGACAAGGCCGACATCCTTGCCACTTTCGATCTGGTCGATATCCCCGAGGCCAGCACGTGGCTCGCCGAGCGCGACCTGGAAACCGACGGCCCCTGCATCCTGCGCCGGGTGATCACGGCCAAGGGCGGTTCGCGTGGCTATATCAACGGCACCCCCTGCCCGCTCGGCGACCTCAAGTCGCTGGGTGAGCTGCTGATCGATATCCATAGCCAGCACGAGCACCAGTCGCTGCTCAAGACCGATACCCATCGCCGCCTGCTGGATGAATACGCCGGTGCCAGCGATCTGGCCCGGCAGGTGCACCTGGCTGCGCAGAAATGGCGCCAGACCCGCCAGGAACTCGAGCGCCTGTCGGACTCCGGTGACGAACAGCGCGCACGTCACCAGTTGCTCAGCTACCAGCTGGAAGAGCTGGAGAACCTCGGGCTGGGCGAGAACGAGCTGGAGCAGCTGGAACAGGAACACAAAAACCTGACCAACGCCGAAGCCTTGTTCGGCATCTGCCGCCAGGTCATCGACCATTGCAGCGAAAACGATTCGGGCAACGTGCTCAGCGCGCTGACCGCCAGCCTGAATCGCCTGGGCGGCGTCAGCAATGCTCCGAACGCGTTGGGCGAAGCGGCCTCGATGCTGGCAACGGCGCAGATCCAGGTGGAAGAAGCCGTGGGCGAACTCAATCGCTTCCTCGACCACTTCGAAGCCGATCCGGCGCGCTTGCAGCATATCGAGGAGCGCCTCGACACCATCTATACCCTGGCGCGCAAACACCGCGTCCACCCGACCGAAGTGGTCGCGCTGCAACACCGCTTGCTCGAAGAGCTGGAAGGGTTGAACGCCAGCGACGAGTCAATCGAGCAGCTGGGTGAAGAGCTGGCGGCCTATGCACGCCACTACCAGGAAAAAGCCGGTGAGCTGACCGGACTGCGCACCCATGCCGCGGCGCAACTGGCGGCCGCAGTGGAGGTGGAAATCCAGCGCCTGGGCATGCCCGGTGGGCGCTTCACCATCGAGCTGCGCGCCAATGCCCACGAGGACTTGCACCCCAATGGTCTGGAGCAGGTCGAGCTGTTGGTCAGCGCCAACCCCGGCCAGCCGATGAAACCCTTGGCCAAGGTGGCCTCGGGTGGCGAGCTGTCGCGGATCAGCCTGGCAATCCAGGTGATCACGGCGCAGACCTCGCGGGTTCCGACGCTGGTGTTCGACGAAGTGGACGTGGGCATCGGTGGCCCAACAGCCGAGATCGTCGGGCAGTTGCTGCGACGCCTGGGTGAGCGTGGGCAAGTGCTGACCGTGACTCACCTGCCGCAGGTGGCGGCGCAGGGGCACCATCACCTGTTCGTGCACAAGGTGCGCGGCAGTGACGAGACGCGCACGGCAGTGTCGAACCTGGGCAAGGGTGAGCGCGTGGAAGAGGTGGCGCGGATGCTGGGTGGGATTGACCTGACCAAGGAATCGCTGGCACATGCGAAGAAGATGGTTGTTACCGCCAAGGGGTGATGGTGGCCAGGCGGGCCTCTTCGCGGGCAGAGGGCTCGCCGCCCGCCCCGCTCCCACAAGGCTGGCACTGACCGGTGGGAGCGGGGCTCTGCCCGCGAAGAGGCCTTGACTGACTCACCCCCAACAAAAAAGGCGACCCTAGGGTCGCCTTTTTGCATCACTCCTGAAGTTACTTTGGCTTGCGCACGTACAGCACCAGGTTGTGATCCACCAGCTCGTAACCATGCTCGCTGACGATTTCCTTCTGGCGGCGCTCGATCTCGTGGTCGGTAAACTCGATCACATCACCCGAGTCGACATCGACCATGTGGTCGTGGTGCTCGCCGTCTGCCAATTCGAACACGGCATGGCCGCCATCGAAGTTGTGACGTGCTACCAGACCCGCCGCTTCGAATTGGGTCAGAACACGGTAAACCGTGGCCAGTCCCACATCTTCGCCCGCTTCCATCAGCGCCTTGTAGACTTCCTCGGCGCTCATGTGGCGTTGCTGTGCCGACTCCAGCATTTGCAGAATCTTGACCCGTGGAAGGGTCACCTTGAGGCCGGCTTTACGCAGTTCGCTATTATCAACCATGGTCAGCTTTCTCAACGATGCGGCTTCGCAGCATCTCTTAATACGGGTATGATCGGGGTTTACGTTGTCCCAGCCAAGATAGTGGAAGTCGCCCACCGATGCAAAACACCAAGCACTTGCTAACCAGCCTCACCTTCGTGGGACTGCTCGCACTCGCCGGTTGTTCATTCCCCGGGGTTTACAAAATCGACATCCAGCAGGGCAATGTCGTCACACAGGACATGATAGACCAGTTACGGCCCGGAATGACCCGTCGGCAAGTAAGGTTTATCATGGGCAACCCCCTGTTGGTCGACACGTTTCACGCCAATCGCTGGGATTACCTGTACAGCCTGCAGCCAGGCGGCGGCGAACGCCAGCAGGAACGCATGAGTGTCATGTTCAACGGCAACGACCAATTGGTCGGCCTCTCTGGCGATTTCATGCCGGGCGTCAGCAGGGACCAGGCAATTCTGGGCAGCGACACCGACACCACCGCTACGCCCCAGCAGGGCGAGCCGCAGAAGGCCGAAGAGCCACCCAAGCCTGGCTCGATGCTCGACGACATCCAGCGCGACGTGGACGGCGTGAAGACCGTCCCCGTCCCGGCACCCCAGCCGCTGGACGTTTCGCCGCAGTAAGCAGGCGGTACGAAAAAAGCCCGGTCATGCCGGGCTTTTTCATGGGCGAAGGAAAGTTATCTCAACGAGGCTTGCGCGCTTGCGCCGCCTTGGCCGCGCGCAATCGTCGCACCTCTTTCGGGTCCGCGAGCAACGGCCGGTAGAGTTCGATGCGGTCACCGGATTGCAGCACGTGCTCGGCGGGCGAATCCAGCAGCTTGGCGAAGATGCCTACCGGGCACTGACTGAAATTCACACCTGGGAAGCGCTGGGCAATGCCTGACATCTCGATCGCCTGGGCGACGGTTGTGCCCTCAGGCACTTTCAGCCCGATCAATGCCTGATCATCGACCGCGGCATACGCCACTTCGATGTCGATCAGGTGCTCAACCATGCAGTTGCTTGGCGCGCTGGCAGAAGGCATCCACCAAGGTGTTGGCAGCCTGATTGAACAGCGGACCCAAGGTTGCGCGAATGATCGGGCCGGCGTAGTCGAAGGACAGGTCCAGGCTGATCTTGCAGGCCTTCTCGCCCAGCGGCTTGAACACCCACACTCCGTGCAACTGGTTGAACGGACCTTCTTCCAGGTTCATTTCAATGGAGCTACCGGGCACCAAGGTATTGCGGGTCACGAAATGCTGACTCAGCCCACCCTTGGCAATGTCCAGGTTGGCGCGCATCAGGGTGTCGGTTTCTTCAAGGATGGTGGTGGACGAACACCAAGGCAGAAACTCGGGGTAGCGGGACACGTCGTTGACCAGGTCATACAGGGCCTGAGCAGGGTAAGGCAGCAGGGCCGAGCGTTGAATATGGGTAGTCATGCGGGCGTCACTTCCAAAGCTGGGCGGCGGACGCGAGAATCCGCGTCGGCCGAACGACGCCAACGGCGCCTTGAAAATAAGGTAGGCATGCCAGCAGACAGGGGGCACGCCAACGAAATCACGGGGCTTCTTTGTCGACAGCGGCAAAGCGCAGGCTATCCATAAAGATCAGGTATTGTCCGGTATTCATTGCAAGCGCTCAAGCGCATAGCAATACCGTAGCCGAGAGCGCAACGACTGCCTATAATGCGCGCCCTATGGCCAAATTAAAGAAACACCCTACAGGGACCATCGCGCAGAACAAGAAAGCGCGACACGATTACTTCATCGAACACCGTTTCGAGGCTGGCTTGGTCCTGGCCGGTTGGGAAGTAAAAAGCCTGCGTGCCGGCAAGGCGCAACTGGTGGACAGCTACGTGCTGCTCAAGGACGGCGAAGCCTGGCTGATGGGTAGCCACTTCACCCCCCTGACCACCGCCAGCACCCATGTGATCGCCGACCCGACGCGTACCCGCAAACTGCTGCTCAACCGCCGCGAGCTGGAAAAGCTGTTCGCCCAGGTTCAGCAGAAGGGCTATGCCTGCGTGGCCTTGTCGATCTACTGGAGCAAGCACTTGATCAAGTGCGAAATCGCTCTGGGCAAGGGCAAGAAGGAATACGACAAGCGCGATACCGAGCGCGAACGCGATTCCAACCGCGAGCTGCAGCGTGCCGTGCGCAACAAGGGCAAGGAAGACTGATTCCTTCCCCTTGCAGCGCCAGCTTTGCCGCATTTACCGGCTTGATTACTGCAAGCTGCTGCGACGCTGTGCGCGAGCGGTGCGTTGCACTGTCTGCCGTGCCTCGTCGAGCACGCCCTGCACGTAAGTGATATGCAGGCTGGCCAATTCACGTGCCTGCTCTGCCTGACCGCTCACGATGGCCTGAAACAGCTGGCGATGCTGCGCGATCAACTTGTCTCGGGTTTCCCCGCTGTGCCGGTGCATGCCACCGATGTTCACCACCATGTTGCGCTTGAGCATGTCGAACAGCCCTCGCACGGTGTGCAGCAACACCGCGTTGTGACTGGCTTCGGCAATGGCCAGATGGAAGTTGGCATCGGCCACACCCTCCTCTTCCCGCGTGGCGTCCTCGACTCGGCGGTAACAATCTTCCAGGACATCCATCGCCTGCCTCAATCGATCGCGATCGATCTCGGTGGCGCGTTGCGCTGCATAGAAGGCGCACGACGCCTCCAGGGTATGGCGAAACTCGAGCAGGTCGCGCTGGCTTTCCGGATTGCTTTCCAGCAACGCTAACAGCGGATCGCTGAAGGTCGAGCCGATCGTGTGGCAGACATAATTGCCCCCGCCCTGACGGCTGACCAGCATGCCCTTGGCCACCAGCTTCTGGATGGCTTCACGCAAGGAAGGCCGCGACACACCAAACTGCTCGGCCAGCGCCCGCTCGGCCGGCAAACGCTCGCCTGCCCTCAGCGTGCCCTCGAGAATCATGGCCTCCAGGCGCTCGACGATGCCGTCGGACAAACGCCGCTGACGGACTTGCTCAATACCCATGGGTGGCTCCAACACACGATTGCCTTGGCCGCACTCGACCAAAGTCATAGACAAGGAAATTGACAGCCTCACGGCTGCGTCCTAACCTGACCGGAACTTATTGTAAATTGGTATTACCAATTTCTGCAATACAGCGCCGTAGCGCCAAGCCTTCCAAAAAAAACAAGGGGCCTCAGTCTATGCAAACCTGGCAGCAGATCTACAACCCGCTCGGCAGCCTCGGGCTATCCGCCCTGGTAGCCGTCATACCCATCGTGTTCTTCTTCCTGGCGCTGGCCGTATTCCGCATGAAGGGGCACGTCGCCGGCAGCATCACCCTGGCGCTGTCCATCGTGCTGGCGATCTTCGCCTACGGCATGCCGGCCGACATGGCACTGGCGGCCGCCGGCTACGGCTTCATGTACGGGCTGTGGCCGATTGCCTGGATCATCGTGGCTGCCGTGTTCCTGTACAAGCTCACGGTCAAGAGCGGCCAGTTCGAGATCATCCGCAGCTCGGTGCTGTCGATCACCGACGACCAACGCCTGCAGGTATTGCTGATCGGCTTCTGCTTCGGCGCCTTCCTGGAAGGTGCCGCAGGCTTCGGCGCGCCGGTCGCCATCACCGCGGCCCTGCTGGTGGGCCTGGGCTTCAACCCGCTGTACGCGGCAGGCCTTTGCCTGATCGCCAACACCGCACCTGTCGCTTTCGGCGCATTGGGTATCCCGATCATCGTCGCGGGCCAGGTGACCGGCATCGACCCGTTCAAGATCGGCGCCATGACCGGCCGCCAGCTGCCGCTGCTGTCGTTGATCGTACCGTTCTGGCTGGTGTTCATTATGGACGGCCTGCGCGGCGTCCGGGAGACCTGGCCGGCGGCACTGGTTGCAGGCCTGAGCTTCGCCATCGTGCAGTACCTGACCTCCAACTTCATCGGCCCGGAACTGCCCGACATCACCTCGGCGCTGACCAGCATCGTCTGCCTGACGCTGTTCCTGAAAGTGTGGCAGCCCAAGCGCAGCGCCAGCATTGATCAAGTGGCCGTGAGCGGTGGTGCTGCCGTAATGAGTGGCGGGCCTGCGGGCAAAACGTCTGCGGTCGGCGGCTCCACACCAACGCCCTACAGCCTGGGAGAGATCCTCAAGGCGTGGTCGCCGTTCCTGATCCTGACCGTGCTGGTCACCATCTGGACCCTGAAGCCATTCAAAGCCATGTTCGCCCCGGGCGGCGCCATGTACAACTTCGTGTTCAATTTCGCCATTCCGCACCTCGACCAACTGGTACTGAAGACCGCGCCCATCGTCGCCACCGCAACGCCAATGCCCGCCGTGTTCAAGTTCGACCCGATCTCGGCCACCGGCACAGCGATCCTGTTCGCCGCGATCATCTCGATGATGGTGCTGCGCATCGACATCAAGACCGCACTGAAGACCTTCGGTGAAACCCTGTTCGAACTGCGCTGGCCAATCCTGTCCATCGGCATGGTGCTGGCGTTCGCCTTCGTCACCAACTTCTCGGGCATGTCATCGACCATGGCGCTGATCCTGGCCGGCACCGGTTCCGCGTTCCCGTTCTTCTCGCCGTTCCTGGGTTGGCTAGGCGTGTTCCTGACCGGCTCGGACACCTCGTCCAACGCCCTGTTCGGCTCGCTGCAAGCCACCACCGCGCACCAACTGGGCGTCAGCGACGTACTGATGGTGGCCGCCAACTCCAGCGGCGGCGTGACCGGCAAGATGATCTCGCCGCAGTCCATCGCCGTGGCCTGCGCTGCCACCGGCCTGGTGGGCCGCGAGTCCGACCTGCTGCGTTTCACGCTCAAGCACAGCTTGTTGTTCGCCACCATCATCGGCTTGATCACCCTGGCGCAGGCATACTGGTTCACCGGCATGCTGGTGCACTGATCCCTGGCCGATATGCGTCCAACACACCCAACCTGGGGGCGATGTCGCCCCCTTTTGGTGCTAACTGAATTTATTTACATCCGCACACGTTTTCGACAGAACCCCTGCAAAAGGGCGAAGTCCATTCATCAGGCCCGCAAGCAATTGGGCTATTTCTGACTGCGGACGCCGATCCTACCGAGGAGCGCCGAGTCCACCTTGAGTAAGGAGATTCTTATGAAGCGTACCTATCTGTCCGGCCTGATCGTAGCCTCCGCCCTGATCGCATCCCCTGTGTTCGCCGCTGACGACCTGTGCGAAGTGAACATGCAGAAGCTGAACGACGCCAAGACCACTTCGATGCAGCTCGGCGACCCTGCCAAGAGCCAATACGACGACGCGTACAAAGCTGCCATGGCCGCCCACGCTGCCAAGGACGAAAAAGCCTGCATCTCGCACTCCACCGATGCCATGAACATCCTGATGGATGCTCAGAAAAGCAAAGGCTGATCGCCAAGCCAACCATGGGGTTGGCCTGACGCCGCAAAATGACGTAGACTACGTCTCCCCTGCCTAACCGCAGGGACTGGGGCCGATTAGGATTCGACGCCGGTTGCGAAACTCTAGGTGCATGCCGACTTGGTAACAGAAGTCGTAAATCAACTGTTGCAACTTTCTATAGTTGCCAATGACGAAACCTACGAGGGCCAAGCTCTCGCTGCCTAACGGTAGCTGAGCCGCTCTTCTGGCTACTTCGGTGCCAGCGATCATCAGGGGATGCCTGTAAACCCAAAGTGATCGTCACGCAGAACAGGATCGTCGTGTAGCACGCTGTGGGCAAAGCGACTAAAACTTACACAGCTCGTCCAATGCACCCTGCCAGTCGGGCGGCTGCGGATTAACTCAGTAGACACGGCTAAGCATGTAGTACCGACAGCGGAGTACTGGCGGACGGGGGTTCAAATCCCCCCGGCTCCACCAAATCTGCAGAAGAGGACGTCTTAGGGCGTCTTTTTTTGTGTCTGGAATCCAGTAAATACGGGGGCTTCAGGGCCATCAGGATCCGTCGGCGTCCATTGACATCTATGCAGATGTATATTCCAAGTGGTATTCCAAGCTCCCAGCTGGGGATTTTTGGAATACACAAACAGCATTGGAATACACCATGAGCGCCCAAGCCACGCGCCTCTCAGACCTTAAAGTCAAAGCCGCCAAGCCTAAGGAAAAGGTCTACACATTGACTGATGGCAACGGCCTTCAAATGCGAGTGAGAACCAATGCTCAAAGCTGTAGAATTTCAACTATGTCCATCCCGTAACCAAAAAGCGGATCAACATGGGACTAGGCACTTTTCCCGAAGTGAGCCTGGCTCAAGCGCGAAAACGGACTGTTGAGGCCAGGGAGCTTTTCGCCCAAGGACTAAATCTAAAAAAGCATCGCGATACTGATCGCCAGCTAAAAAAAGCCGCGGCAGAACACACGTTTCAAAACGTGGCGACCGCATGGTTTGAATTAAAGAAAGACTCAGTGACAACTGCCTACGCTGAGGATATTTGGCGCTCGCTCACGCTCCACATCTTCCCAGACCTAGGCTCAACTCCGATTTTCGCAATCAGCGCTCCCAAGGTTATCAGTCTGCTCAGACCTCTTGAGACTAAAGGTAGTTTGAAGACTGTTAAACGTCTGACCCAGCGCCTCAACGAGATCATGACTTACGGGGTGAATTACGGGCTCATCCATGCCAATCCACTTATCGGGATTCGCTCGGTTTTTAAGAAACCAAAAAAGAAAAATATGGCAGCGCTGCCTCCCGATGAGCTGAACGAGCTCATGGTGGCAATTGCTAATGCCAGCATCAAAAGAACAACCCGATGCCTAATCGAATGGCAACTTCACACTATGACCCGACCAGCAGAGGCCGCCACCACGCGGTGGGCTAGCATCGATTTCGGGAAGAAGATCTGGACGATCCCAGCGGAACGCATGAAGAAACGTCGCGCGCACATCATCCCGCTAACGGACCAAGCCTTGGCACTGCTGGAGGCGATCAAACCCTATAGTGGACACCGTGAGTACGTCTTCCCTGCAGACCGCAATCCTCGTACCCACTGCAACAGCCAGACCGCCAACATGGCGCTGAAGCGCATGGGCTTCGAGGGTCGCCTGGTAAGCCATGGCATGCGATCAATGGCAAGTACCATCCTGAACGAGACAGGCTGGGATCCGGAGCTGATAGAGGTAGCGCGTGCCCATGTCGACAAGGACGAGGTTCGTAGCGCGTACAACCGAGCAGACTATATCGAACGCAGACGTCCCATGATGACGTGGTGGAGTGAACACATTCAGGAAGCTGCTACCGGTAACCTCTCTATCTCAGCCCTGACGGAAAATCTAGACAGAAAAGTGGTTTCGATACGCTGATCAAAAGGTTATAACCGGTCAGAAGCAGTGGCACGATTACCCCAGATAATCCAAAAACGGTACTGCAGGCGCCGATGCATTCGCTGCAGCATCACTTGAACAGCGGACCGCGGCACCTGATTCAATACGGGCTGAAACTCAACCAACCGGTTGCCGCGGGATGGCTGACCCAGGACGCATTCTGGCTGGTCAGCAAGACGGTCACGGACAAGATTGCAGTCTCAATCGATTGAGGGTACTACCCCTCCGTAAGCGCTCCACATCAGGTAGCCGCTGATGCATTCGAGCAGGCGTAACGGTACTTCCTGCGCACGGCTAACGCTGTAGTCGAAGAGGACAACGGGTTTCTCCGGCGGGCCACCGCTTTGCACCCACATCCAGAATTGGGCCGTGGGATCTCGCCCAGGTTCATGCAATACCTAGAGCCGGGGTTCGTCGCAATGCAGCACCGGGTAGTCCAGCAACTGCTCGCGCATGAGGTTGAGAAAGGGCTGTAGCCGCCCGCCAGACTGGATCATCCAGCGCGCCAGGGTCTGGGATGCCATCACGGCTGAGCATCTTCTCGAAACGATACAGCGGGATGCCATCGGCGTACTTGGTGGTCAGCAGCATGGCCTGCACGCTCGGGCTGGCCAGGCTTTTCTCGATCAGTTGGGCTGGCTTGTCTGCGGTGACCGGGGCTGTTTCGCAGGCCTTGCAGGCGTAGGTTTTACGGATATGGCGGATCACCCGCACCTGCATCGGGATGATCTCCAACTGCTCGCTGGTCTCTTCGCCGATCACCTGCTTGCAGGTGCCGCAGGCACAGGTGCGCTCGTGCTCGGGCAGTTCATGGACGATTTCAACACGCGGCATCCCGGCTGGAAGGGGCGTGCGCTTGCCACGTCGTTTCACTGGGGCGGCGACTGCTTCGACCCCGGTCTCACTCGATCCGCCAGCAGGCTCACTAGAAAATGCTCGTGAAGTATCAAACGCCCCATCGGACAACCTAGGCCAGGTTTTCCTGAGTTGGATCAAGCTGGGCATCCTAAGCCATAAGCTAATCCTCAATGACAGCAAGGTGAAAATCCACGAGGTGTACGGTACCGTGCTCTTGATCACACCCGGAATATTCGAACGTTATGCTCACGAGTTTCCGGATATCTCTCAGAGGGCTGTTCAAGTGATGGAGGAATAGCGCTGGGAGCAGAAGCGGCTCGAAAAACTGAACGTCCATAGAAAGCACGGCGACAGATTGAGTGTATGGAGCTATCAGCTTGAAGGTGCTTGAGAGAAAGCAAAAACTAAAGGTTTTCTGTTAAAGACCGCCGCACTGTTATTTGACACTGTACCTACCGATACCCGGTCCTTAAAACCGAAAAAGTTTAATTTTCCGTAGCACTCCATCTACTCGACTGTGCGAGCACTCGCAACTAAACTGCTCTGCTATCACACGCCGATGGATCAAGCGTTCTACGTGGAACTAGCGTCAGTGGGCCTGAGATTTCGACCCAGTTAAACACAGATTGCTAGCCTCCAGTGAACGCGTGCTTATAAGCCCGCACTGTACAGCTCGCTATTTGGCTATCACAACCGGCAGAAATAAACGAGCTATTGTTGGCGGTGCCTGCACCATGCGTTGGATTGAATTGGCCAGCAGGAGTCTTGAACCATACGAACGCCGCACTATGCCATCAATTATATCCAGAATCACCACCACCCTGATACGATGTAAGCACATCAATGACATAACCTTACAGCAGTATCCGAAACTGACCTATATTTTAAAGTGAAGTGGTGACTCATCGTAAATAATCACTAGTGGACGGTCGTAATGTTTACCTCTGCCCAAGGAAAAACATAAAGTGCGGAATCAATGGTACATTCACGCTCGGTAAACTCATTCAAATAAATAAGTTTACCCACACCATCAATCAATGACGGCTCCTTATTTTTTTCGAGACTAAATTCAACACTTACACCTTTTTGGAACAACGAAGCAATTTTAGAATATTTTTTTGGAACTTCCTGCGCCGCAAAATGAGTACGTAAGGCATCGCCAAACCAAGAATTAAACTCCTCAGTAAAAACTATCTTTTTCTCATTTAGCTTGTTACCAGCAAGACGGACTGCTGATACAAATTTAGACGGAGGAGCTGCAAGTCTAAAGAAATCGTTACCCACTTTAAAATTAAATACAGCGGCAAGGGGAATGGAGAAAGACGGATCCACAGGTACGCCAACTCGCCCTAGGATTCTTAATGCAGACTCCTTCAGCTCATGGCAAAACAGCTCATTCATACGAGCCTTACGAAGATATATCGACGTGTTTCGCAGTAAACCGAAAGGTATTGTGATGATATCTTTGGGATTCCAATTTATCACTTGATACTTTTCACCCATTGGCGTTTCGATACGCAATACATGCTTATTTTCACCAAAAACATATTTCTGATCAAACAAATCTGCCAAACGTGGAGCAGAGTGAACAACAGTCCCACGCACACAAGTAACCTGGTATTCATCAGAATAACATCTGATAAGATCACATGCTGGCGATATTACCAATAGAAGTTGGTCACTATCATTAAACGAGCTAGTATTAGTTAACCCTTTATCGCTACTCAGGTGTATGTCTCGCCAACTTTTTACGCCGCCGCGCCGGGAGGCAGCACGCTTACGCAAACTTGACATTTTGAAAGGACGCTCTTGGATTTTTGGATATGCCTGGTAAACATCACCAAAATGAACCTTTTGAAATTGACCTTGCGGACCAGTATGGGAAAAGGCTATCTCCGAATACAGCTTGAACAGTAATGAGCGCGGCTCTAGGAGCCCGGAGAACGGCGTGAGCTTGATATCGTTCACACCCTGCCCCGCCAGAGATAACAAGTTGGAGTTTCGAATTTTCGCTGATAGCGCTTCTGAAAACAACCAGCCTAGGTACTCAGCATAGCTCTCTTCTTCTTTATAAAGACGCATGCTATTTAAAATCGAGAGATCATAAAGCTCTAAGTCCACGATGTCCCGCATCAGACTTTCTGAAGAGGCTTTAATAGCGCTACCAAAAGCAGCCAAAAATATTTCAACTTTCGCGACGTCTTGATACAACTCTGCTCTCGAAAGAAATTCAGTTCTCATCCAGTCTTCTTGAAACGACTCTTTACGCACTGCGCGAAAAAGTGCCTCTCTTAAGCTGGTGATCTGTCTAAACCGCTCAACAATTGGTTTATCAGGTAACTGCGAAGACATCAAATATACAAAACGAGGGCTTCCATCCGGAGTCACTTTACTCGAAAGTAAGTCTTTATGACGTTCGATGTTGCGTAGCATTTCTTCAGAAGAGCCGGCAGCTAGGTAAAAATCTAAAAAAACTAAACGGCAGCTTCGAATTTCGTCAGCGGCTGCCTCCACAGAACTGAAGCGCTTAACTACAAGGCCAAGCTCATTTTCCAAATAGTTAACTAGCGGCTTTAATGGTGCGATTAGCATACCCACATCAGCGAGTAGCTGACGAAACATAATCTCCAAATAAGGATGTTTGCTAGTAAAGTCCCCCTGATAATAACTCCATGCGGCTCGAACAGCGTCTTCATGTTCAAATAAATTCTCTAACCCCAAATCTGGAAATTCGGAGAAAACATCCTTCTTCAACTCCTCCCATCTATGCTCGGCCAACACGACTTCAAAGAACTCGGAGAAATCAGCTCCATCGATCATGGTTAGATCGACATCTCTGTAGCCATCATCGACTATGACCACTTTATCCGTAAAGCCTCGATGCAACCCCGTGACACCCATTATTCCTTCCCTTGTTTAAACTTCAATACAAAAGAGTTATACTTACCTTGATTTTTCGTACCCAACACCAACTCAGCCTCATTATAAGAAGCTAAGCGCTGAGAAATAAACAATCCCAATCCACGACCTTCGCTGGAGGGCTTCGACGTCACAAATGGATCAAAGATACTATCTGAAATGCTATCCGGTACACCCGGCCCATTATCTGTGAAGGTGACCGTCCGAGCCTCCGCGTTTATAACGATAGAGATTTTGGGTGGCGATTCGCGACTAAAACGGTGCTTAAGCCAGTAAAATGAATTGCTAAATAAGTTATCCAATATTTGCAAGACCTGACCTTGCTCGATGTGGACCTTTAATGGTACGTCATTTATGACATCAATAGAAAACTCTATACCGTGCCTTTCGATCTTATTTTCATGCATCTCGTACAACAAGGCGCTAACATCCTCTATATCACACCATTTCTTGGTTTGCCTGCCAGGTATACTTAACATATCAAGCACACGCACACGCTTATTGAGAGTTTTAAGCTGCGCCTGCAAAAACCTCTTAGTTGAATCGTTATTAATATCTTGTTTCTTAGACAGCAACTCTAGGGCATCTCCAGTCACCCTCGCTAGCTCATGCGAAATAAATTCCACTTGAAGTCCAACCCCAGCCAGATGAACGTACTGTTCCATATCTGCGTCATGGTTCTTTATGGTAATCTTGGCGCGCTCCCAAGCGTCTTGAATATCTCCCAACTGAAATCTTATACTTTCAATAGTTTCGCTTTCTTGCGGAACCCTGGACTGCAAATCCTTAAGACTTTTTAGAGCAATTTTCTGCGAGTCATTTAGCCTTTGCTCAAGTTCGTCCACAGTCTCCGTGGTATCTGCCTTATGCTCTTTGTCTATTTTTTCTAAATAACGTCGACACTCTGTAATAAAAACATGACGCAACAACCGACGAAGTGCTTCTTTCTCAGGTGTATCTCTGAATCCCTCACGGTTGGTCTGATCGTGAAGCTCGGGATTACTTTCCTTACCAATGTTCAAATATCCGATGATTTGAGCACGGTTAAGTTTGTACTGGGAAGCTGAAAGAGCATTCCGGTCTAGATCAAGCCAGTCATCAGCCGCGCCCCCGTAAGGATAGACTCTAAAACCATCGCGATAAACAAGTAGTCCCCCACTCCATAATCGGACGAATCGTTCCAACCCGCCGCTCCACAACTCGCTATTTTCTTTTCTAATCCTCCCACGATTGAACCACCAGAACTTTACTTCAAAAGGACCAAGTGTTTTAAGCGCATTTTCAATAATCTCATTAGACATGATAAGGCTACTCGCCTTACCCTTCTTTGCCTGTTCTCTTACACATGCAGCCAGATGATCACCGGTGAATGTATGTACTCGTTGCGCTCCGTAGCGCTTATACTCGACAAATACCGACAATTCCCACGAGTCTAGTGGATTAGCATTTTTTACACCATCCAACTTCTTGAAGGATGCTGTGCAAACTGCGTCTGCATGGCCTAACTTCATCTTTTCAAAAAAAGCGAGTTGAACTTTTTGCGCTTGAAAATTAAATCGAAAATATGTATTAAAAAAGTTTGAATCAAACGGATTGGCCATCTTAGCCATATCTGTATTAACCAGCGTGTTTATCTTCTCCTGCGTCCAATCCGATTGCAGATCTCTGATTACCAGTGTCGTACCGCTAAAATCGCTGGTCTGCTTTTGAGAGCCCACATAAGGCTCGTAGTCCAATGCATCTGCGTCTAAATTAGGATCATCAAAAATCTTTCGCCAGTCCAGTTGTAGACAGTTCCAATTAGGCTCCTCACTGACTGCGGTTTTTAGAAAAACATAATGCCCTAGCCGCATTGCGGATAGACGCCCAATACCTTTCTCACCCAAAATAGGATCGTTTTTAGAGGCATCCGAGCCAAAGCGTTTACGGCTGGAACGCTCGATTACACGCATCGGAGTTCCAACTGTCAAATAATACTTATGCAGTGCATCGATAGTCATTCCGTGACCGCAATCTTTGATCACTATCTTATTGGAATTAAAAAATGCTTTGGATAAGTTCCGTCTCGCGGCCCGCACTGTGGCGGGTTCGCCCAGATCCGCATAAAATTTGCTTTTTGCCTCTTCAGCCGCATCGACCTCAATCAACCGGTCGACACCTGATTTAAATTGTGAAATTAGCTCTTCAACCGGAAAATCACTGTCGAGAATCTCGTTGAGCTCATTAAAGGCTGAGCGTTGCAACACGATAAAAAAAGAAACCTCCACATGTGGCGAACCAGCGTCAATTGCATTCTTCACCAATTCATAAAGCGCTACAGCATCAGAACTAATCAGCTCCGCGCCAAGCTCAAGTAACACTCTAGCTTTAAATGTAATGGCCACTTACTTCATCCTTTATTCAAAGCTGGCACACCAAACAGCCCTGATCATCATCGTCTTCAAGGCTTTCTGCGGAATCGTGATCCGAAAACACAGCGATAAGCGTCGAGTTATCTTTACGTTGCGCTTGTCGCTCTACGCGCAACGCATGATCACGTTTGATCTGAGCCATGCGCCCCGGCTGCTCAAGCTCGGCGAGACTTTCGCCTTGACTCCAAGTAAAGAAATTCCCCGTTTTCTCAAATGGCACTTCGTACTCTTTTGCCTTCTCGTATAGATCGGGATGAGTCTCTTTCAATTTCACCCATTCGATTTTTTGCTGATAGAAGCAAAAATAGCAACCTGATCGAGTCCGGCCCCATTTCGTATATGGGGGCATCCCGACGCCCGATACTCTAAGAATTTCTTCGATGTCGCGCAGAATCAACCCGTCCTCCTGGAAGGGGTAGACAGCTTTGATATTCGTCTTATGGCTGATGTAGCCCGTACGATTTTCATCTGCACGGAGCCCAACATAATTGATGATCGGTTGATCACCACAAAAATCCTCAAACGGCTTCAGCTTGAGCATTTTCGTGCACCAACGACGATGATTGGAAGGAATCATTCCTCCATACATGTCATACCAATGGTCAAAGCCAAGGTCAGCGTTCAGCCGATGCAGTGGTTTCCCGAGGTAGTTTTCCAGGCGCTGCAAATAGTCGTAAGTCTCTGGCAGCTCTTTACCGGTATCGCTAAAGATGTACTCCATCTCTGGCACACGATCTCGCATGTAAATAGCTAACGCGGCGCTGTCCTTACCACCAGAGAGGCTAAGGATGTGTCTAACCTGCGGTTCGTTGCTCATCGCTCAACTCTTTCTCATCGTGTTCTGTGGAGCCCTGCTGCAGTTGGAGCAAAGCTTGAGCAAGGGCTGAAGCGGCTAAATTCAAATTGCCACCCGCTTGCTTAGTGAGAGTTTTTAGCAGGCCATTGGCCATAATCTTCGTTTCGGGGTCGGAGGTCAACAGCATCGCTGCTTCCTCGCCACTTGGAAGTGTCAATGTCACCCCGACGAAGCGTTGCGCCTGTCGCTCGAATTCGCCTTTACGCATTGCGACTCTAAGCCATCGTTTATAGCGGCCACATAGCTCAAGCACGGCTTCTGCAAACATCGGTGCATCACTGTCTTTCCAGATATCTAATGGCCTGTGAACGACTACACTCGCAATGGAATCCATCCACTTGTCGTCGGTCAGCGTGATATCAGAACAGCGCATGATGAAAGCTTTAAGATCTACCTCAGCAAGGGATTGCGCAGTATCAGCGCACTCCTCTTGGAGCTGCGATCGAAGAGCCTTAAGAGGGCCTGTGATCTCAAAAGCTTCAGCCATGGAAAGGCTAACCTCGTCCTGCAACCGTCGGTACGCCATACCAAGCTCAGTAAGGCTTTTCGCCAGTAGATCGGGGAAACTATTACCGTCCTTACCTTTCCCAGCCATCACCATACGTGGCATATCGATGGCGAGCAACGAAACCGGATCGGTTGCTCTTTTGATTACGTCACGAAGGGCTTTGGTTTGGTTTGTAAGCCGCAGTGTTTCTTGCGAATACTGCGGAAGACGCCCGTACCAGCGGATCAACTCCCGCGCGGCATCCAGGTAAGATGCATTCAACCCCAATTGCACACCTACCGCTCCAAGTGCCTTTGCGTAATCTTTGATCAGGTCTTTGCGCTCTGCCGCAATATCGAAGCGGCGGAAGCTAAAGGTGTGAGGGCTTCTGAACATCCGTTGCTGATGATCGGAGGTCAGCTCCAAGATCAGACTTCCTCGTTCAAAAATCGCGCATGATTCTTTGTTAATCAGAAGGTAAACCATGAACCACACGCTAGCCGGTCCATTTCGAACCCCTAGTGGCGGTAGAGCTAAGCTAGAAATAACCTCAGCAAAAGTGACCTGCCCATCAATCATCAGTTGCTTATCAAGCTCTGCCCAAATTTTACGTATACCGGCAGGGGAATCACCGTTTGGTGCGCTTAACAACCAACGCTTGCCAGCCCCTTTACGATGCAGTCCAGTGGATTGAAGCAGAGAGCTGTAGAGCAATCGCTCGGGTGGGAAGTCGACGATACCGAGCAACTCTGAATCAACTGTTTTATCCAGCAGATCAAATAGACGCTGACGAGCTGCATTGATAGCAGACGACGGCTTATCCTTGTTGATCAACTCATTAATGATAACCGGAGCCGCTTTGTAAACCTTATCGAACAACCAAGAGGCTGCTTGGCTAAGGTTCATTGCGCCACTTTCGGCAATCACCTTTCCTCCGTGCCAGTACTCCATACCGGACGATCCTTTAGCTTGCCGGTTGAGCAACGCCAAGACCAGTCGACTGACACACTCACGTGCCGTGCTGAACCTCAATTCGACATAGCGCTCAGTCCAAGGATCCAAATGGCGACGCTTGACCTGGTCATGAACCATCAGCCAGCGGGAATATTCAATCAGAGCATTACGCTCATCCCGACCGACTTTGACAATTGCAGTGAGCGATAAAACATCCTTGGTAGAGCGAGCCACCTCTTCAGCAGCATCAACTAAAGGAGAAGACTCAGCATCTACAAATATCAGCCCAACACTGCCATCATGGCGACCATGAGTACCGATGGTTTGCTTAATTTTATCCGACGTGCCCGCAGTCACTTTTACCGTGCGGATTGTTCCCGTCTGCTGATAGTGACGACTTGCTATAACGCTTCTTTCAGATAGGGCTTGTGAAACGCCATTAAACATCAGTTCATCAGCCGAGCGCTGCATAGTTTGCTCGTATAAAGCCTCGACGTTGATAGCGTGACTAACGGCAAAACCATAATCATCACTCGCATGACGATGTACCAGGATCGCTTTGGCAGCTAGCTCACTCAAAGCTTCGGAGATAGCTTTAAGATCCTCCCCCGTAACAAATCTGAGGAGTTCAACGGTCAATGCGACATGGAGGACTTGAGCAACCAGTTCAATGACGGCAATCGACTTGAGCAAGTCAAGCTGCAGTGCCGTCATCTCCGCGTCATTTCGCTCTACAACAGCACGAGCGAAGTCCCAACGCCGCTCAGCCTCAAGATCACGAAAGCGAAGCCCTACCCCCGTCGTGAGGTAATCAAAAAGCTCGCTCATTCCATACCAAGAAGAATGATCGAGGACATGGTGCTCTGCAAAGTCTCTAAGCGCTCCGGATTCATATCCACGCATAAATGCGTGGAATGAACGCTCACTCTGGCCAAATCGCTTAGAGATGACCGCTAAACAAGCCAGCGCTGCTGGGTGCAATGGATACAAGCGCTCGGCTTGAGAGAACAGCTCACTTTCACCAGTCCCCTGGAAAAAGTTAAAATCAATCGCTTGCTTGTAGATGCAACGGGCATCTTTTTTCAGGGCAACTGACTCAGTAATAGTTGCATCGGCGCCTAGGGCATGACGGGCGAAATGGGCATACCGCTCGACCGGCTCATCAAATGGCACTTCATCGAAACGTGCAGAGACCTTGTGCCACTCATCGGAGAGGGTGCGACCGACACCTTTAGCATAAGCATCAAAATGCTGGTGCAGCATTGATATGACTAAAAGACCTTCATCCGTGGGGTGCGACGCGACTTCAGCGATTTGCTGCAAAGACATCAAATCACCGGCTTCCGGGTTTAGAGCTGCGTGTTCAATGAATTTACCAAGCTCGTCAATAAGTAATAGAACACCACAACACTTAGCATCCTTGGTGATTAAAACAAAATCACTTAGCAACCTACTTGTTGCCGCGTTGAGGGGTATATCACGATAGGTTTGAGCCTTCCTATCCAACTGGCGCTTCAACTCAGCGGCAAGCTTGCTTTTTGGAAGGTGCTCGAGTGCCTCAAGAATAGACTGTGCTAACGCATCACCCAACGATATACGCGAACCGCTTATTGCCAGTGCAAAGCGGTTTTGCGCCTGAGGGAAAAGCTCGACGACTTCATTGGAGGCCTCAGCGAGTTGTTCGTAAATTGCCTGAGAGCTTTTTTGCCCTTCTAATAAACGAGCGAGCAGCAACCCTAACGCCGATTTGCCACTACCGTAGGGTCCCATGATTTTCCAGGCGCGTTGCGCGCTTCCCGACTTCAGCGCTCCGCCAATCTGGCGAAGCACTGCCAGGACCGCAGGAGTGATCAGATAACTATCGAGCGAGTCTTGTGACCTCAAATCCCTAGCCAGCGAAATGGAGCGCAGAAATTTGGAATCCAACTCAAGGTGATTTATCAGTAGGTCAGACATTCAATTCTTCTCCTGCGCCCAGCAAGCAATCAGCCCAAACAGGCGATAGAGTTTTATCCAAAGTGATTTGCTGGGTATCAGCCGTATCAATAAATCGCACCACACCACCAAACTCTTTTTCTATACCTTCGATCAAGCTACCTACTTGAAAGTTATCCAACCTAAACACACTGCCGGGGCTGAATTCACCATGCACAATCTGGTTGAGACTGAGAGAGTTGGCATCCTGACGTTGGAAGTAATCGATCAAGGAAAAAAGAAAAACTCGCGGAGACAGACCTAAGGGAGCATTCCGACCTACTAGGTAAACGGTTTTACCATCGTCAGCAGTGACCTCTTCAAAAAGCCCCAAATCCTGCAATGGGCACCACGAGGTATCGTCCCCTGCTGACTCTTCGCGCTTATACGAATGAAGGAAAATGCTCGCGTGTTGCTCAAGGGTCGAAACTGCTAGCTTTTTATTACTGGCTAGCGCCTGTCGCTCGAGCCCCGTGATGAGTTCCTTTCGATCAAAACGTGAATAAGTCGCGCTCCCGAAGACCAGATTCCAAACCGCAATCTCCGCGTGGGACGAGATCCACCAGTGGAGTAACCAGAGCGACTCAGGCTGCTCGAGATACGGATCCCAACCGGCTTTTGATAGCAGCAAACGTCCAATGGGACCAGATTGCAGACCCGCAGCATCACGACCGCTGACAATCCCGAACGCTTCGCCCCAAAACTGTATTGACTTGACCATGTTGCGGCCGATACCCAACGTAATTGTCGCTTGGGCTTCATCTTTCAGAGCCAGAGAATTACTGACAATTGCTTGGTGTAGCTTTGGCAGCCATCCGTAACGGCAGACGAAGGACTCATGACCTGAGAAGCGCTCATCTCGTCGTTGCATGCTTGACATTACCCCTTCCTCCCTGAAGCCATTTTCGCCGCAGCGGCTGGAGCTGCTGGAGCTGCTGGAGCTGCTGGAGCTGCTGGCTCGATAATGATTCGTTTCGTTGCGGCATCAAAGTAGAGATCTACCTGATCGCCCTCGTGCAGACCGGCATTGCGCAGCAATTGCTCGCTGAGAGAAACTCGTCCTAGCTTTTGGATCCTACGCGTGTCAAACAAAACCTTCATTCTACGTACTCCAAGCCTCGTGGCAGGCTTCATCAATACTCGTAGAATACTTTATTAAGAGACCTAACGCAGGGTATCGTCCCGTCCAAAAGCGTTCATTTTTTCGATATTTCAGTCGATTAGCCTAACCTTGACCTAAGGCGAATGTCACACGCCCGCCCCACTGGGGTGCGGTCGCAGGCCTTACCGCGCAGGATCCTATCCACTCGCCATTGCGGCGCCAGCACGACTTTCAGTTAGACTAGGACACCTCACGACAAGAAAGACTGTAGCGTTGATGAACGACCCGGATTTCGAAGCTATCAAGCATGAAAACGCAAAAGAGCTTGAGCGAATAAAATGGCACTTTAAAAAAGAAGAGCTGAGCTACCTTGAGGCAGGCCAACATTTGAGGTCGCTCAATCAACAGCTATGGCAGGTCCCCAGCATGGTCATCGCGATCACTGGCGGTATTTGGTATGGCACAGCTTCTATCAGTGGTGATTTGCCAAAGGTTTTGGCGCTTTCTTTTGCGGCGACGGTCAACATTCTAACTATCCCTATCATTTTTCGACTTAGACAATTAATAAAAAAACATATAAATCTTCAGCTAGCCTTTAACCAGCAAAAGGACAGCAAAGGAAACTACACTGTAATCACGTGCTGGATTCTGCTTCTACTTACAGCTGCATGTTTGAGCATCGCGGACGCTAGCAATACCAAAAAGATAAGCAATGAAAATAAAAAACCTGAATCACAAACCACAAACAACTACCTCTACCTTCAAAAAATAGAAGTATTCAATAATGAATTCAAAAAATAGCACGACATGGGCGAGCTATGACTCCGATAGTGACAAATACTTTGGCGACTATAGCAAACTTTACTTCTGTAACATTCACAGACAATTTGTAAAATTCCTACCGATTCAGACCGGCGCGAAGATTTTGGATGTAGGATGTGGTTCCGGGCGCGACGCACTTTCACTTGCACGCCGTGGTTATCAGGTAACCGCTGTTGAGCCAAGTAATAAAATGCTCACGCTTGCGCAAACAAAAAACAACCACAAGAATATAACTTGGATAAATGACTGCCTTCCGAATCTTTTAGCATTGAATAATAACGCTTATGACTTTGTATTAATTAGTGCCGTATGGATGCACATAGCACCTGACGAGAGAGAAACATCAATAAAAAGAATGAGCGAGCTCTTAAATGCAGGCAAGCATTTAGCAGTCACGCTTAGAATCGGAGCACCAGACATAAAAAGAATTATGTACCCGGTATCCATAGAGGAATTTTTAAAACAATCAAGCAAGTTCAACCTCAAACCAATTTATATCAGCAGAGAAACAAAAGACCCTTTAAACCGAAAAGAAATCATTTGGAAAAAGATTGTATTAGAAAAATTATAACATCAAAAACAGTAAGATCACAGGCTATAAGCTGGCATGCTGGCATTCCGGAAAACTAGTCTAAGTCAGTTCGATCAGGTGCTTCAGATATCACCTTTTCCGCTACCTTGCTCGATGAAATAGTTAACTCTCCCACGACGGCCTCAATGTGAATTTTTCTTAATGCCGTTGCGAGGCAATCTGTATTTTATTTCAGCAATATTTTAACGAAGATTTTCGAGGCAAGGCGTTGTGGCCTAAATTTCCCATGGACTGCGCAACCCGCGCCGAAATATGGAACCCCATTTATCGAATCTGCAGACACGCAAGTCAAAAAAGTGCGAAAGCGCCCGATATCAGCTGTGACACAGGTAATGCGGGTTCCACCATTAGGCCGACTCAGCATAACTTGAAGATCACACAGGGATTCAGCTGAAATCCATTTTTTTAACGCACTGAAGGCTAATAAGGCCATTCATTAGATCAGTCATTCGAGACATATACTGGTCCCCAGGATCATTGTGGCGCGATCTATAGTGTATAAGTCATCGCTTTAGGTCATTCCCTAAGTGTGTGAAGAAAAGTTTTCACGTATTTCCAATGCTCGTTTTTTTTGCGGATACCATGCTACACAAGAACTTCAGCAAAAATCTACGAACCAAAAAAAACGCGAAACCTCTATCTTAGCATTGACAATGATTACCCAATCAGCGCCCCAAACGCTTTCTTTTAAGTGCCGTATCAATCAATGCTGCATGGACTAGTCCAGAATCTTATCTATGTCAAAATTGCGTAAAAGCTCCACCTGAGAATTTCCCGTATACCCATGGAATGCGATCAAATTTTGCCTTCAATCAATTGCAAACCACCTTTCCGTTATTCCTTCGACCGTCGGCGCGGTTCAGGACACGCCGCCGATGCACATTGATTCGGCTGAATCCTCCCGCGTTTCGTAGACTCCTCTTTGCCTTAAACTGAGGCCATCAGGAGGTGCCATGAGCAACCCACGTTATCCCGAAGAACTCAAAATCCAAGCGGTCAATCAAGTGACCGAAATGAAGCTGCCTGTCGCTGATGTGGCAGCACGTCTTGGTGTGTCGACGCATAGCCTCTATGCCTGGACAGAGCGCCACAGCAAACCTCTGGAAGAACGACAGCAAGACGATGATCAACACGCTGAACTGCGTCCTCTGCGAGCGGAACTCAAACGCGTTACTGAAGAGCGAGACATCTTAAAAGAGGCTGCCGCGTACTTTGCCAAGGAGTGCGGCTGAAGTAAACCTTTATCAAGCAGCGCGCGGGCGACTATTCCATTCGCCGGCTTTGCCTGACGCTGAAAGTCCATCCCAGCGGTTATTACGCCTGGCCGTCTGAGCCGCAATCTTCACGCGCCAAAGACGATCAGCGACTGCTTTGTTTGATCAAGCATTCCTGGCTGGAGAGGGGCGGCGTTTTTAGCTATTGCAACATCCATGACGATCTGCGCGATGTCGGTGAGGATTGTAGTCGTCATCGTGTGGCGAAGCTGATGCGTCTTGAAGGTCTGCGTTCTCAGACAGGTTATCGACGCCGCCCTGGAAAGTACGGCAGTAAGCCAGCGGTCGCCTCACCCAATTTACTTAGGCGCCAGTTCGATGTCGTAGAACCCAACAAGGTTTGGGTCACCGACATCACCTACATTCGCACGTATGAAGGCTGGCTGTATTTGGCAGTGGTGCTGGAGCTGTTTTCTCGTCAGATCGTTGGCTGGTCAATGAAGTCGCAGATGACCAGTGACCTGGCCATTGATGCGTTATTGATGGTGGTTTGGAGGCGTAAACCCAAGCAGGAAGTGATGGTTCACTCCGACCAAGGTAGCCAGTACAGCAGCTCCGATTGGCGCAATTTTTTGAAGGCGAACAATTTTGTTGCCAGTATGAGTCGCCGGGCAACTGTCATGACAACGCCGTGGCCGAGAGCTTTTTCCAGCTTCTGAAGCGGGAACGGATCAAGCGGAAAATCGACACCTCGCGACAAGATGCTCGAAGTGATGTGTTTGACTACATCGAGATGTTCTACAACGCAAAACGCCGCCACGGTTTCAACAATCAGCTGTCCTCGGTAGAGTGTGAAAAGCTACGCAATGAGCTTGCAAGGTGTCTAGAGAATCCGGGGCGATGCAGAGCCCAATCCATGTGGAGGTACCTTTGCCAGAGGTGAGAGCTATCCACAGGCCGTTTCGTTGCCCATAATTCCACAAAGCTTGTTAGATAAGTACTCACGCGACTTCAGATACTTCAATCAGCATTCCAATCAGAAGCAGAAATCTTCATTATTTATGAAAATCAATCATCTACCGATCCAGTTCATATTCCCCCGGCTACCTAATAAGCGTCAAAGAGGCACATCGCATTGATCGCAGATGCCGTTTTTGTGCCTGTATGCTTGGTTCTGACTCGGCATCGCTGGCTTTACGGTGGCGCTTTGGTCTGCGGGACTTGCACAATCTCGCTCAGCGCTTGCAGACTGCACCAAACGACGAGGTACCCCATGGCACTCGACTACCCGCCCACCCTCCTGTCCCAGGAAGAACGCGCAGCAATTGCTGAAATCGAAGCCACCACCAACATCCTGCGTCTGGTGACCCGGCTCACCAACATGCGCTTCGCCGCGATCACCAAATTTGGCGACGCTGAGTTGGTCATCTGCTCCGTGCACGATTCCGCCGACCTGGGAATCGGTGCGGGTGAGGCTTTTCCGCTGGAAGACACGATCTGCAGCGAATTTCAGCGGGATCCTGCGCCGTTGCTGATCCCGAGAGTGAGCCATGACCAGAGCTTCGCATCACGATTGATCGTCAAGACCTATGATCTGGACAGTTATGTAGGCGTGCCCATTTTCCTGCCTGATGGCCGGTTGTACGGAGCACTTTGCGCGATCGATTCGCGGCCTGTGCTGTTTGAAGATCCGGATGTGTGCGAAACGCTGGAGATTTTTGCCCGGTTGATCGGGTGTATATTCTTTGCGAGCTTGGCGGTGAAGGTGGCGAGTGCCGGGATTGAGCTGGAGTGATTTTTGGAAGGAGATGCTAGATCAGGTCACCTTCGAGCGATGTGTACACACCGCCCCACACAACAGGCGCGACAACTGCTCCACCGAATACGGTTTATGCAACAACTCGAATCCATCGGTTCCCTTCTCTGCCAGCACATGGCTGTATCCCGATGTCAGCACTACAGGTAACCCTTCGTATTGCCGACAAATCTCATGGGCGAGCTCGATACCCGTCATCCCCGGCATCACCACATCGGAAAACACCACGTTGAATCGGCTGGCGTCGCGTGCCAGCTCGGTCAATGCGTCCTGTCCATTGATGGCAAGGACCGGCTGGTAGCCCAAATCCGACAGTGATTGCATCGCAAAGGCGCCCACCTGAGGTTTGTCTTCGACGATCAATACACCGGTGCCGTGTCCGTGTACCAATTCATGGGTCGCCTCGACACTCCGTGGCTCGCGCGGCTCGGATGCCTGGGGCAGGTAGAGTGTGAAAGTGGTGCCTTGATCGACTTCACTGTCCAAGGTGATCTCGCCACCCGATTGCTTGGCGAACCCAAATACTTGCGACAGGCCCAGGCCCAGGCCCGTGCCCTGCCCCACGCCTTTGGTGGTGAAAAAGGGCTCGAATATCCTGCCCAGGTGCAGCGGCGCGATGCCGCTGCCGGTATCGGTCATCGAAATCACCACTTGATTGCCCGGCATTATCGGCTGTTCGCCAGACTCGGCTCCCCGGTACGCTGGGCCTACTCGGATGATGGGCGGTAGCGGTTGTCGAACCGGGCGTAGGCATGGCCATCAGCGGAAAGACTGGCGCCCTGCTGGGTGTGCGCCAGGTCGTCGAGGTGGATCAGTTCGAAAAGCGACAGCCCGTAAGCGACGTTGTAGAGCAGCCACTGCCGGGGCCCCCAGTAAAGGGCCGCGATGCCTTTGGTGTTCAATACCAGCGACAAGGCAGTGCGCAGGGATGCGGACCATGAGCGGTAATCGCCCAAGGCGGTGCTGGACCAATCCGTGTCGCGCACCACGTCTCGCATTTCTCCGCTGCCGATCATGGGCGGGACAGGAGCCAGCGTATTGGGGGAGGCAACTGGCATGGGGAACGCACTAGAAGATAGAGCTGAAAATGTGAGTGATTGTGGATAGAGCCGGCACTGCTTGGGGGAGTAAGAGCAAGTCTCCTTCACGACCCACGAGCCTCTTTGTATTTATGCTCGTGACACTGCTTGCAAACAACCAACCGGCGCTGGTGCCCGAGCTAGATAGGCATCACAGTTGACCTCCCCACCCACCCTGCCTATCCTCCCGCTCGTCACGCCACATGCGTGACCAGGTTTGACGGCCTGTCTTACATACGAACGCGCAGTCTCAAGACTCGGCACGGGCGCTCTTGCATCCGCTCCGGACTCTATGGCGGCTGTGCGTGGGGCACCCTCGGGTGCGCCGGGTTCGTATGTGACCGGTCCGTCAACCCATGCACAGCTGCCACCCACTCGTTTGACGGCGAGTGCTGGCAGATCTCCCCTCACATACGGAAGTCGCCAACCATGAAAGATCAAACGAATCTCGCTGCTTACCAATCCCTTCAACGCGCTAGCCAATTGCTAGATACCGCGTCTGTGCTTGCCGCGGAAACGAGCGATGCGAATCAGCAGCTCTGTCGCGCGCTTAACCAGGCTGTGGCCTTGCTGACGGAGACGAGCAGGACGTTGGTGGAGGATTCTCTGCTTGAAATGAAGTTGCGGTCTAACTGACTCTTCTCGTCACCAAGCAAGCGGTGCCGATCAAGATCGATAGGTACCGCTCGAAAGATGAATAGCGCTGCAATAGGTCAGTTCCGCAGGACCGTTCACTAAATGAGAATTCAGTATCCGGAGTCGGCCTCGGTGGCTTCGTCATCGATCGCGAAGCTCTTTTGGGACCAAGTGGGGACTAAGTCGGGACCAAGTTCTCAATGCAAAACTTCCGAACCTCACACCCCCCGCATCACCTCCCCACCTTCCACTCCAATCGCCTCACAAATCTCCAAAAACTCCACCACATCCAACCTTCTCTCCGCATTCTCCACCTTGGAAATATACGACTGCGGCCGCCCCACTCGCCGCGCCAGCTCGGTCTGGCTCAAGCCCTTCTCTTTCCTGCACTCGATAAGCGCCCGGATCAGCGTGGAATAGCGTTCTGTGTGGATGGATTTCATAAGGACTGCCGAATGACGATTCGGCTCCTTAAGTAAACCCAAAACAGGATTATCCCAAAATAGGATAGTAGTGCTATGGTTAGCTTCAGCTTTCACATCAGCCAAGAAGGGGAATGGTCATGGAACGTCCATCACAATCGCTCAAGCTTGTCGGCTCGGATTTCACTGTAGGCAGCCGAGGATTCTTGCCGGCTTCGATCACCAAAGAAGAGATCCTCGAAGGCATCTGCCAATGCGTGCTGGAGCGCTGGCATCAGCTTGCTCCTGAGAACCAGACCGCGTTGGGTCTGGACACCAGCACTGCCGAATCACCAGACGAGCAGGCAATACAGTCGGTGACTTGGCTGCTGCTGGAAGCCGCAGGTTTAGCTGCCCGGAAGGCGAGGCAAGAACAGAACAAGCGCTTGGACACTGTCGATTACTAACGGCGGGAAGGTCGATTCCTAACAGGTGATGCTCACGGGCGTGGATGATGCAGGAGCAATTCCTGTTCCACGCCCAGCGCATCGATGAAGGCATCGTCGTGGGAAACCAGTAGCAAGGCACCTTGGTATTGACCAAGCATCTGCTCCAGCGCCAGCCTGCTCGGCAGGTCAAGGTGGTTGTCGGGCTCGTCCAGCAACAAGAGCTGCGGTGGCCGTTGCGCATGCAGCAGGGCTGCCAGCGCTATCTTGAGACGCTCTCCGCCGCTGAGCTGTGAGGTCTGCAACTGCACGCGGTCGGCGTCGATGCCCAATTGCGCCAGCCGGGTCCTGGCTTCGGCTTCGGGCAGTTCCGGGTTGCTTTCGTAAAGCCACTGCACGGCAGTGCGTTGCGGGTGTTCGAGCCCGGCGTGTTGGTCCAGCCAACCTAACTCCACATTGCAAATGACCTTGCCTGCGCGTGCGAGCAGACGGCCGCTGATGACCTGAAGCAAAGTCGACTTCCCGCTGCCATTCGCGCCCCTGACTGCGATGCGCAGGGGCCCGGTGAGGGTCAAATCGATCGGCGCTGCATGCCCGAACGGCAGTATCAGCTCGTTAAGCTGGAGTACCAGTTTGCCGTTGGGTACGACGGTTTCCGGAGGCAGCATGATGCGCTGGACATCCGTGGCGCAGCGCGCACGCGCATCGGCAATACGTTGTTGTTGCTGGTCGCGTGCGAGCTGTTGCGTGAGGCGTAATTTGCCCTGGCTGTTCTCGCTGCGCTCTTTCTGGGCATTGGTAATCAGCTTGGTCTGGCTGCCATCACGGGCATTACGGTCCCCTCGGGCGTTACGGCGTTGTTGGCGCTCCATCTGCAAGGCCATTTCCCGCTGCTCGCGTTTGGCTTGGGTGCGTTCGCCTTGCAAGGTCGCCTGGAAAGCTTGTTGCTCCTGTTCGCGGGCGGCTACGTAATGGCTGTAGTTGCCGCCGTAAACAGCAAGACCGGCGGGTGAAAGTTCGACGATTTCATCCATGAGGTCGAGCAAGTTGCGGTCGTGGCTGACCATCACCAATCCATTCGGCCAGCGCTGGATCTGCAGAGCCAGCTTCTGTTGTTGGTCACGATCAAGATGGTTGCTAGGCTCGTCGAGGATCAGCCAATCGGCGTTGGATAGCCAAGCGCCCAGCAGTGCCACGTGCTGGCGCTCGCCCCCGCTAAGGGTGTGCGTCGGTGTGTCGGCGGACAGGTGACCCAGACCGTTCAGGTCCAGTTCGGCGGAAAGACGTGCTGCGCAATCCCAGTGGCCCATGGCGAGCGTATGGTCGTGATCGTCGAGGCTGCCTTCGGCGATCCGTTGCAAGGCTCGCAGGATGTGTTCGACGCCCGCCAGTGCCGCCACTATGGGGAAGCTCTCGGGCTCGAGCAACTGCGAGACGAGATGGACATGCCCCTCGCAACGGACGCAGCCACTGCTAGGCGCACGCTCGTCGGCCAGCAACTGACCAAGCAGGGATTTACCGCTGCCATTGGCGCCGACGATGCCGGTGGCTTTGGCGTGGAAGCCGTGGTTGAAGTTGTTCAGCAGCAGGCGTCCATCAGGCAGGGTGAGGCAAAGATGATCTAGCCGGAGATGTCGTTGGGTCATGGGGCTCCTTGTGTGATGACCGTCGGATAGCATCAGCATGAACTGGGGGAATTACCACGTCACACCATTTCAGTTTCGAGTTATTGCCCCGGCCTTCTCTTGGAAAACAGCCCTGTTAGGATGCCCCCCCTTTTGCTGGCCTGGCAGGACAAAACACCTCCAGCCGCATTGGACAGGGTGGCCAACGGCTGGCCATGTCCTGTGACTCAATCGTCATCGATCCCCCGGGTAAGGTTCCAGGTACAGATATGCAATGGTTGAAGGACAAGTACGCGGCTACTTCAGTGGCACATCGGCTTTATATGGTTTCGATAGTTCTAGTCTTCTTGGGTTTGTTACTGTCCAGAAGCTGGGGCACTGCCGCTTTGGATGTAACCAGCATGATCGCTGCTGGCTTCATGATTGCGGGCTTCATCATGTGGTGTCTGCCAGTGGCCCGCTGGATGCGTAAGAAATGGCATAAGCCGTTGTACAAGACGCCTATCGTTCTGTTGCATTTGTTGGCGCTCCTGGTCGCTACCGGGTTGTCGCGCTTTGCTGTTTCCGAAGCATTGGGCTTGCCGCCGCAGTCTTTTGATTTGACGGTTGGCCTGCTGGCGTTGCTGTTCTATATACCGGCGTGGATGGCGGTGGTGGCTTTTTTGCTGTTCCTTGGTGGACTGCTGCTGCTTGCAGTCACAGGTATTGCGGTGGTTGTTTTTGCTGCTATTCAGATGGGTGCCTCATTCCTGAAGATCTTCGGCGTTAATTACTCTCCTCAGTTCAATCCGGCTATGGCGTTGTTCCACTCTGGAGGCGCTATTGCAGCTGGCATGGTGCTGGTTGCGTGCTATTCGTTCTTCACTGACAGCTATCAGCCTTGGGTGCTGTCGGCGATCAGAACGACTGCCTTGATCGCCGATTTTCACCCTGCTCCGAATTACCCCGGTGTACGACCCGGCGAAAGAATCCACCCGTTGGATAACGGTTACACGGCCTATGCACAGGAGCAGCCTGACCACAGCATCGTGATTGGCCTCAGGACGCAGGAGAACAGCGCACATGATCAGCCGTTGGCCAATCCCATCCCCTCTCCGGGGCAGGTGATGAGGCCGCTGTTTGAACGGTTGTCTGTTCCGGTAGAGCCGGGGAAAGGCGTCCTGAACGAAGCAGCAGAACCGCGCGTTCATCCGTAAGAAGCTGGGCATGGCCGCGACGTTCACGACGAAAACCCGCCGTTAACTCTGCACATCCGAAGGGTCGTGGGTCTTGAGCCAGTCCGCCAACGCCGCATTCATGCGGGTTTGCCAACCGGGCCCGGAGGCTCGGAATTCAGCGAGCACGGCAGGTTCGATGCGGATCGAAATACGCTCACGCACGATGCCAGCCTTGGGCCGGCCACGGCGGATCACTGGAGTACCTTCGTACTCGTCGGCGCGCTCGAAAAAGGCGTCGGTCAGCTCTGGAGCATCGTCAGGGTCAACCCAGTCGATGCCGATAGCGGTCTTGTTCTCGCTCATTGGCTTTCCTCATGGAAATGATGCGGCGCACGGGATCCTCACCCCGAGGATCACTCGAGCGTGCACAGGCCTGCGGCGCTGAAGATCATAGCTGTTTCAGGTACGCCTGCCACGCACCACACCACCTACCCCCCATTGAACACCCCTGCCCCTTACCGCACACTGCCCCTCATTCTTTTCCAATCAAACGGCCTTCCATGAGCGACCAGCCCAACCCGATCCCTCTCATCATCCTCGACGTGCAAGACGCCATCGACCAGCCCAAGTGGAATGGCAAGAGCAACCCCGGCTACCTGGAAACCATTCAGCGCCTTCTCCAACTTTGGCGCTCGAATCACTGGCCGGTGCTTCACGTAAAGCACGATGAACCTACACCCACTTCGACCTACCACACCCACGGCCCATGGAATGGCATCAAGCAAGAAGTCGCGCCGTTGGACGATGAACCGGTCATTACCAAACAGCAGAACTGCGCGTTCATCGGTACCGATCTGGATGCCGCGCTCAAGCAGATGCAAGTGACGCGTTTTGTGCTGACGGGCGTGGTTGTCCACAACAGCATGGACGCCACGGTTCGGGTGGGGAAAGCCTTGGGGTACAGCATCATTCTTCCATCGGATGCCACGACGGCGGTGCCGGTCACCGCAGCGGACGGCACCGTCTGGGATGCTGAAACCGTTCATGATCTGACGTTGGCGATACTGGGGAGTGAGTATGCCGAGGTGGTGCTGGCGCGGGATGTGGTCGAGGCGCTTGGGTTAGGGGGCTGGCCTCATCGCGGGTAGAACCCGCTCCCACATAACTCGCGAAACCTGTGAAACATCACAAAAGAAACGGGAGCCTCAGCTCCCGTTTCTTTCATTTACACCCCTACTCAACCGTACTCAGAAATCGACCGAAGCACTGACCGAGAACGTGCGCGGCGCGCCGAGTACCAGATAGTTCGAGCCCGGATAACCACCGGTGGATGCCCAGTAGTCGCGACCGGTCACGTTGTCCACGCGCGCGCGCAGGGTCACGTCGCGCTCGTCCACTTTGAAGCCGTAGCGGGCGCCCAGGTCCAGACGTGTCCACGAAGGGATCTCGAGGCTGTTGGCGTTGTTGGCGTACTGGCTGGCGGTGTAAATGACACGGCTGGTCAGAGTCACGCCGTTGAGCCCAGGCACGTCCCATTCACCGCCGATGTTGGCCTGCGTCTTGGGCACGCCGATAGGCTCGTTGCCGTCGTCTTGGCCGTTCTGGGTTTTGGTCAGCTCGGCATCGAGCAAGGTGACGCCGCCCAACAGGCGTACGCCCTGTGCGGGCTGGCCGAATACCGACAGTTCGATACCACGGTTGCGCTGCTCGCCGCCGTCTTTGAACACCTGATTCTCGACAATGCCCACCGGTTTCTCGGTCTGGAATACCGCCAGGCTGCCGCCCAGATTGCCGCTGTCGTACTTGATGCCGACTTCGGTCTGCTTGGCAACATAAGGAGCCAGGGATTCGCCGGAGTTCAGGACCGGCGCGGTCGAGCCGTCAGGCAAGGTGGTGGTAGCGCCTGCGGTATCGCCCTTGGTCAGGCCTTCGATGTAGTTCGCGTACACGGAGAACTGGCCGTTCAGCTGATACACGATGCCTGCCACGGGCGTGGTTTCGTAGCGCTTGTACTGCGAAGTGCGATCGCCGCTGATGTAGTTGTATTCGGTGACATCCAGGCCCTGGCGACGAGCGCCGAGGGTGACCAGTAGCTGATCGTCGAAGAAACCCAGGGTGTCGGCAATGGCCAAACTTTGTGTGTGGGTACGCCCGGTGATTTCGGGATCGGACATGGAACCGTTGAACAACACGTTCTCAGGCTGTGCTGCGTTATTGGAGCCGTACAGATCGCCCACTATCGGGTTGGAGAAATTGCCGGCCCAGGCGTTTTTGTCCTTGGTGTCGTACATGGAACCTGAAACGACCCACTCATGGGATACCGGCCCAGTCTGCAGGTTGAAACGCATACCCACTTCACCCGTGGTCACGGTCTCTTCGCGATAGTTATCGAAGCGCGAGGCGGAGGTCACGCCGGAGGGGGTGGACGACGGATTGGCGAGGACGTTCTTTTCCTCGCCCTTGCGCATACCCGCGGCGGCCCAGGTGGTGAGCGAGTCGGTCAGGTCATATTCGGCGCGGAAGGTGCCGAAGGTCTGCTTCTCTTTCGAGTAGGTCCAGGACTGTCCGTAGTTGTCCCGCGCGTTGGGAGCGCTAGGAATACCGCCTACCGGGGTAACGCTCGGCTGGGGCGTATCGATGAAGTGATACTGATGGCCGACGTCGGCAGACAGGCGCAGTCGGTCGCCTTGGTAATCGAGGCCCAGGGCGAACATGTCCAGGTTGCGGTCCTGGTCATCCACCGAGGTTTCGCCGCCGCGTTTGGCCGCGTTGATTCGGACACCGAAGCGGTCATCTTCGCCGAAGCGACGGGCGACGTCGGCGGCGACCGTGCCGAAGCCGTTGTTCTCGGCACCTACGGTGAGGCGTGTAAGCGGCTCGTTCGGCGCGCGCTTGGGCAAGATGTTGATGGCACCACCAATCCCGGTGCCGCCTGGCGCGGCGCCGTTGAGGAAGGCGTTGGCACCGCGGAACACTTCTACGCGCTCGATGAATTCGGAGGCCACGTACTGCCGAGGCAATAGGCCATACAGGCCGTTGTAGGCAATGTCATCGGAGTACAGCGGGAAACCGCGCATTACGTACAATTCTTGGAAGTTGCCGAATCCACGGGCGATGCGAACCGAAGGGTCGTTCTGCAGAATGTCTGCGACACTGCGCGCCTGCTGATCCTGAATGAGTTGGTTCGTGTAGGACGTTGAAGTGAACGGCGTCTCCATGTAGTCCTTGTTGCCCAGGATGCCTACCCGACCGCCCCGTGCGACCTGACCACCCTCGTATTCGGGCACCAGGCCTTCGCGCGAAGCGTCCGCGCTGGCAGAGATGGCCGTCTCGCCCAATTCCAGCGCTGTGCCCTGGCTTGCGGCGGGATCTTCCGCCTGCGTTGCTTCCACAGGCAGCTCAAGCGTCGTTTGCGCATGGGCGGCAATCGGCGAAAAGCTGGCGATCAGGCAGATGGGTAACCAAACGGAACTGACCGCGGCTTTACGTGGAAACTGTGGGGTAGGCATGACGGATCCTGCTGGGGATGGAGCGACTAAAGAGAATTGGCAAACTGATGGCATTGTAGCGAATGCGAATCTTTCTCTGCTACATCTTCAGCTATTTTATGTTGGCTCAAGTCGCTTTTGGGATCTTTGGGGCGACGGTAAGGCGGCTGGCCTCATCGCGGGTAAAACCCGCTCCCACATTGAGACCGGGGCTTGTATGGGAGGGGTGGGGGACTAGAAGCAGATCGCGGGGCGGCCGATATCAGTTTCCGGCTTGGCGCTGATGTGACTGCTGCATGATTTCGCGCTGTTCGGTGAGCGGCGACACCAACTCCAAATCATCCCGAATACACGCCACCCCATGCGCCACCCCCACCTCCCTCAACAGCGGCCGCTCCTGCGCGCAGGCGGGCAGCACGTACGGGCAGCGGGTGCGAAACGCGCATCCCGAAGGCGGTGAAATGGGGCTCGGGATATCCCCTTGCAGCACGATCCTTTGCCGCCGCTGCCCCGGTTCGGGCATGGGGATCGCCGACATCAGTGCTTCGGTGTACGGATGGCGCGGGTTGCTGAACAGCTCGCGGGTGGGCGCGATTTCGACGATGCGGCCCAGGTACATCACGGCCACGCGGTCGGCGATGTGGCCGACCACGGCCAGGTCGTGGGTGACGAACAGCATGGTCAGGTTCATCTGGCGGCGAATGCGCGCGAACAGGTTGAGCACCTGGGCCTGGACCGATACGTCGAGGGCTGACACCGGTTCGTCGGCCATGATGAATTCGGGTTCCAGGGTCAGGGCGCGGGCGATTCCGATGCGCTGGCGCTGGCCGCCGGAAAATTCGTGGGGGTAGCGGTCCAGGTACTGCGCGGCGAGGCCGACGGTTTCCAGGGCCTGCCCGGCCTTTTCGCGGCGCCCGGCGGCATCGAGTTCAGGGTTGTGGAAACGCAGGGGCATGGCGAGGATTTCACCGACGCTCATGCGCGGGTTGAGGGAGCCGTAGGGGTCCTGGAAGATCATCTGCATGCGCTTGCGATAGGGTTTGAGCAGGCGGTCGTTGAAGGGCGTGATCTCGGTGTTGTCGAAGACGATGTGCCCGTCGGTGGGTGGGTCGAGCATCATCAGGCTGCGGCCCAGGGTGCTCTTGCCCGAGCCGCTCTCGCCCACCAGGCCCAGCACTTCGCCACGGGCGATACTCAGGTCGACGCCATCCACCGCGCGTACCAGGTTGTCGTCACGGTCGCGGCGGCTGGCGAGAAACGTCTTGCGCACGGGGAAGTGTTTCTTCAGGCCGACGACGTCGATCAGGGGACGTTCTTTCATCGTGCACCTCCGTGTTCGACGGGCAGTTCGCGCCAGCGCACGCAGCGCAGGTCATGGCCCAGTTCGATTTCTTCGAGATCGGGCGCCTGGCTGTCGCAGCGGCCGGCGATGCTGTAGGCGCAGCGCGGGTGGAACGCGCAGCCGCTGGGCGGCGAGCTGGGGTCGGGGACGAAGCCGGCGATGGTGCCCAGTTCACCCTGCGCCAGCCCGGCCTGTTCGAAGCGCGGCACGGCGGCCAGCAGGCCGCGGGTGTAGGGCATGCGCGGCGAGGACAGCACCTGGCTGACGCTGCCCTGTTCGACGATGCGCCCGGCGTACATCACCATGACCCGGTCGGCGATTTCTGCGACGACGCCGAAGTTGTGGGTGATGAACAGGATGGCCATGCCGTTCTTCTTCTGCAGGCTGCGCAGCAGGTCGAGAATCTGCGCCTGCACGGTGACGTCCAGCGCCGTGGTGGGCTCGTCGGCGATCAGCACGTCCGGCTCCATGGCCAGGGCGATGGCGATCATCACCCGCTGGCGCATGCCGCCGGACAGCTCGTGCGGATAACAGTCCAGGCGCTTGACCGGCTCGGGAATGCCGACCTGCTCCAGCAGTGCCAGCGCACGCGCACGGGCGTCGGCCTTGCTCAGCGATTGGTGGAAGCGGATCGCCTCGGCGATCTGATCGCCTACGCGGTGCACCGGGTTCAGCGAGGTGAGCGGTTCCTGGAAGATCATCGCCACCCGATTGCCGCGCACATGGCGCATCTGCTGCTCGCCCATGGCCACCAGGTCGATAGGTTTGCCGTGGTGGTCGGCAACGATGGCGCTGCCGTCGATGCGGGTTTTCGGGGCGTCGGCGAGCAGCTTCATGATGGCCAGGCTGGTGACGCTTTTGCCTGAACCACTTTCGCCTACCAAGGCGAGGGTTTCGCCGGCGCCGATGGTGAAGTTGATGTCGTGGACCACGGGGACGTAGCCGGCCCCCTTGCGGAAGGCAACGTTGAGGTGCGCCACGGCGATCTTTTCATCTGCGTTCATTTAAGGTCGCTCCTGCCGTCCAGCGCGTCGCGCAGGCCGTCGCCGATGAAGTTGAAACTGGTCACCGCCAGGGTGATGGCCAGCCCGGGAATGATCGCCAGCCAGGGCGCCTTGCCCAGGTACTGTTGGGCGGCGTTGAGCATGTTGCCCCAACTGGGCAACGGTGGCTGGATGCCGTAGCCGAGGAAGCTGATGTAGGCCTCCAGCAGGATGGCGTTGGCGATGGTCAGGGTGGCCGCGACGATGATCGGGCCGATGGCGTTGGGCATCAGTTCGCGGAACATGATCCAGCGGTTGCTGGCGCCGATCATGCGTGCGGCCAGGGTAAAGTCGCGCTCGCGCAGCGAACGGATTTCAGCCTCGACGATGCGCGAGATTTCCATCCAGCTGGTCACGGCGATGATCAGGGTGATCATCATCGGGCTGGGCTTGGTGAAGGCTGCCAGAACCAGTACCAGGAACACGCTGGGAAAAGACAGGAACGCATCGACGAAGCGCATCAGGCCGGCGCCGACCCAGCCGCGGTAGTAACCGGCGATGACGCCGATCAGGGTGCCGATGACGATGCTGATGAGCATGGCGCAGAAACCCACCATCAGCGAGATACGCCCGGCGTTGAGCAGGCGCGCGGCGGTGTCGCGGCCGAGGGCGTCGGTGCCCAGGTAGTGACTGCCGGTGAGCGGTGGCGCGAAGCGGTTGCGGATATCGATAGTCAGGTCGTTGTAGTGCAGCAGGTAGGGGCCGAACACGCAGGCCAGCACCAGCACCGTGATCATCACCACGCCGAGCACGGCCAGTTTGTGGCGCATGAAACGGCGCAACGTCGGGTTGGCCAGCCACGCCCAACGGGGCGAAGCGGGCAAGTAGCGAGTGGCAGTGGTCATCGGCAGTACTCCTTCAGGCCAGCCGCACGCGGGGGTCGGCGACGCCTATCAGCAGGTCGGCAAGCAGGTTGCCCAACAGCACCAGCACCGCCGAAAACATCAGGATGCCCATGATCACCGGGTAGTCGCTGTAGCCCAGGCTGTCGAGGAACAGCCGGCCCATGCCGGGCCAGGTGAACACCGTTTCGGTGACCAGCGCGCCACCGAGAATGGTCGGGATCTGCAGCCCGGCCAGGGTGATCATCGGCAGCAGCGCGTTGCGGATGACGTGGTGGGTGAGCACCCGGCGATAGGGCACGCCCTTGGCGCGGGCGGTGCGGATGAAATCCTGGTCGATCACGTCCAGGGTGGCGGAGCGCATGTAGCGGCTCCAGATCGCCACGTTGACCAAGGCCAGCACCAGCACCGGCAGCACCAGGTGAATGGCGTAGTCACCCAGGGATTGGTCACCGATGGTGTACATGTTGCCGGCCGGCAGCCAGCCCAGGTGCAGGGAGAAAAAGAAGATCGCCACCAGGCCGAACCAGAAGGTCGGAATCGACAGCGCCACCATCGCGCCCACCGTGGCCAGGGTGTCGAACACCGAATAGCGACGCACCGCACCAAGCACGCCGACCCAGGTGCCGATGGCGATCGACAGCACGGTCGAGGTGCCCATCAGCAGCAACGTCGCGGGCAGGTGTCCGGCAATCACGCTGAGCACCGGGCGGCCGTCGCGAAACGAGTGGCCCCAGTCGCCGACGAACAGGTGGCTGAACCAGTCGATGTACTGCACCAGCAGCGGCCGCTTCAGGCCCAGTTGCTCGGCGATGCGGTCCAGCTCGGCCTGGCTCATGCCGGGGTTGAGGGCGAATTGCGACATGGGCCCGCCGGGGGCCAGGTTTAGCACCATGAAGCCGATCAGCGAAACCAGCACCAGCACCACGGCGCTCTGCCCCAGGCGGTTGAGAATGTAGTTGGGCATGCGTCAGATCCTCTGCGGTACGAACGACGCCCGGCCGTGCGGCCAGGCGTGGGCGTGCATTCAGGTCCAGGACCAGGTGTTGACGTTCCAGGGTTCGATGCGCAGGTTGATGTTGCCGGTGAAGCCCTTGAGGCCCGATTTGTAGCCGCGCACGTAGGTGTACTGGAACAGCGGCAGAATGGGCAGGTCCTGGCGGATGAGGTCCTGCACCTGCACGTACACCGCCTTGCGCTGGGCGACGTCCTGCATGGAGGCACCCTGGGCGAGCAGTTCGTCGACCTTGGCGTTGACGTACTGCGAGTTGTTCTGCCCGGCGCCACCCTTGGCATTGGTCGACTGCGAACCGAAGTAGTCGCGGGTGTCGGGGTCGGCCCCGGTGAGGAAGTTGTTGCCGACGATCACCGAGTCGAATTTGGACTGCACCCAGTACTCGCCCCACATCACGGCGGGCGGCAGGTTGGAGATTTTCATTTCCACGCCGATGGCCAGCCAGGTCTGCTGGATGAACTGCTGCGCCTGTTCACGGATCTGGTTGCCAGCGGTGGTGGAGTTGGTGAACGACAGGCGCACCCCGCCCTTCTCGCGAATGCCGCCTGCACCCGGTTTCCAGCCCGCGTCATCGAGCAGTTTGCTGGCCGCTTCGATGTTGAAGCTTTGCTTGGGCAGGTTGGGGTTGTAGTAGGCCGACTGCTGCGGCATGTAGGTTTCGGTGGGCAGCACCAGGCCGAAATACAGCTCGTCGATGATGGTCTTCTTGTCGATGGCCATGTACAGCGCCTGGCGCACGACGGGGTCCTTGAACTGCGGGCGCTCCATGTTCAGCGTTACCGATTCGATGGTGGCCACCGGCAGGATCACCACGGTGCGCCCGGCCAGGTCCTTGGCTTCCTCGTAATGGTCGGGGGTGATGCCCTGCATCGCGGTGACGTCGATGTCGCCGGTCTTGAACTGGGTGTAGAGCACGGTGAGGTCGGGGATGTACTTGAAGATCACGCTTTCAAGCTGCGGTTTGGTGCCGTAATAGTCCGGGTTGGCCTTGAGCTGGATATGGTCGCCCGCCACCCGCGTGCCCCACTTGAACGGGCCGGTACCGATCGGTGCATTGTTGAACGGTGCGGTGTTGACGTCGGCGGCAGCCGAGAGGATGTGCTTGGGCAGCATGAACGTGGACGACAGAATCGACGCGTAGGGCGCGTAGGACTTCTCCATGCGCCAGTGGATTTCGGTGGGTGAAACCACGGTGATGTCGCGCAGCAGGTCATGCCCCGCGCGGCGGCCACTGCGGAAATTCGGCGAGACGATCAGTTCCAGGGTGTACTTCACGTCTTCGGCGCTGAAAGGCCGACCGTCGTGCCACTTCGCGTCGCTGCGCAGCTTCACCTTCCATTGCAGGCCGTCGGCAGAGATACCGCCATTGGCCACGGTTGGCACTTCAGTGGCCAGGGCCGGGACGAATTCGCCCGTGGGCGCAATGCCGAACAGCGGGTCGAACATGTTCCAGTGGATGCCGTCATCCACCTCGATGTGCGGCATGTGCGGGTTGAACACCGTGGGCTCCTGGGACAGGCCGATGATCACCTGCCCGGACGGCGGCGCGGCCATGGCCGCGAACGATTGGCTGCTGCGGCCCAACGGCAGCAGAGTCCCCGCAGCACCGATGATGGCCATGGCCAGCGCCTGGCGGCGGGTTGGGTTCAACAGAGCGTTGCTTTTATCCGAGTCATCGCGTTGCGACATGCTGAAGCTCCCACTGTGAGGAAGAAAGGGCAGGTGGCAGGCGCTGGAAAGCGTCAGGGACGCTGGACCCGGGCTCGTTCGGACGAGCTTCTGAAGGGTATTGCCGGGTGAACGGGTGGCTCTAGAATCCGGAAATGGGCCGTGGGTTGGAGCCGTCGGTGAAGCGCGAGAGACGGAACGCTTGCGGGTCGACGATAGGGGTTTCGCCGGTGACCAGATTGGCCATCAGCCGCCCGGCCGCCGGGCCGATGCCGAAGCCATGACCGGAGAATCCGGTGGCGATGAAAAAACCAGGTACGCCCTCCACGGCCGAGATCACCGGCACGGCATCGGGCGTGACATCGATCATGCCGCCCCAGCGCTGCGCAATCCGTACGTTGGCGAACACCGGAAAGGCGCGGGTGAGGCTGGCCAGGGCGCGGTTGGACTGGCGGATCGACGGCACCGGGTCGAGCACGCGGCGGTATTCGAAGGGGCTGGCTTCGTCCAGCGCCCAACGCTTGGGCAACACCGCTTCCTGGAAGAAACGCTGGCCCAGGCGAAACGACAGGGACTTGTGTTCCTGCTGCAGAGCAGGCCAGAACTGCCGCGCGTAGCGAAAGGAGTCGGGCACGATGTCAGCAATGTTCTCGTGGCCAGAGGCAACCGTGTACCCACCGTCCTGACGCTTGCGCACGGCAAAATCCATCGCCCAGATGGCGGCTTCCGGACCGCCCTGCAGCGGTGTGGTGCGGATCACTGAATTGAGTACCTTGAGCTGGGGCAGGTGCACCTTCAATGGCGAGCAAAACAGGCTCGACCAGGCGCCGCCGGCCAGCACCACGGACGTGCAGGCGATCGGGCCACGCTCGGTGATGACGCCACTGACCCGGCCCGCCGCGCGCTCGATGCCGCGCACCGCGCATTCGGTGAGGATCACCGCGCCCCTGGCTCGGGCCGCTTCGGCAATCGCCGGGGCCGCCTGCTGCGGCTCGGCACGACCGTCGTCGGGGGTGTACAGCGCGCCCTTGATCGCTAGCCGCGCGACACCGGGCAGCAAGCCGGCCAGGTCGGTGCCCGAGACCATCCGCGCACGCACCGGGTACTCGTCCAGGTTGGCCTTCCAGCGCTCGTGTTCGGCGTAGCTTTGATCATCCGCGCAGGTGAAGAGAATGCCGGCGCGGGTGTAGCCGACGTCCTTGCCGATGCGCGCGGCCAGGTCGTTCCAGATGCTCAGCGCATGGGCCATCAAGGGCAGCTCGCGCGGATCGCGGCGCGAGATACGCACCCAGCCCCAGTTGCGGCTCGACTGTTCGTGGCCAATGCCGCCTTTTTCGCACAAGGCCACTTTCAAGCCGCGTTCGGCCAGCTCCAGGGCGGTGGATGCACCGACGATGCCGCCGCCGATCACCACCACATCGACTCGGTCCGGCAGGTGTTCATCGCCCTGTACAGGTACTACGCGAGGTCCAGGCATCGGTTGCTGTCATCCCTATGGATCGTGGTGAGAAGGGCCGTGAGGGCCCGGATATTGCACTGCACTTGCCGCGCCTGCCAGACCCAGCCTTGTGCTCGGTGCGGGTTCGGCCATTGTCGTTTCCAGGGAGAGCTACACATGCCCCAAACCGACTCATCCCCAGCTCGTCTGCCGCGCTGCACGACCCAGGGCACGCAAACGCTGGACCGCTCCTTCGACATTCTTCAGGCGATTGCCGCACGCGGCGCGCCGGGCGCGACTATCGAAGAACTCAGCACCGATACCCAGCTTAGCCGCGCGACCCTGTATCGGCTGCTCAAGGCGATGAAATCCTACGGCTTCGTGCGCCTGCCACGGCTGCGCGGGCCTTACTTCCTGGGTTACCAGTTGCTCAGCCTGGGTGCCCAGGCCGGCAACACCGGCGGCGTGCGCGAGCTCGCCCGCCCAGCCCTGCTGCGCCTGTGCGAAACCTTCCAGGACAGCTTCTTTCTGTTCGTTCAGGATGGCTACTACGCCTTGTGCCTGGAACTGCATGAGGGCGCCAATCCTACCCAGAGCTTTGCCGATTGCGTGGGCGCGCGCGTGCTCAGCGGCGTCGGCCAGGGCTCGCTGGCATTGCTCAGCCACCTGCCCACTGCGGCACGCGCGCAGATTCTGGAACACAACGCACCGCGCCTGCTGCGCGAATACGCCATCAGCGACAGCGCACTGCGCTCCACCTTCAAGCAGGTGCGCCAGCAGGGCTATGCCTGTGGCCTGGCCGATCGCGTGCTGCCGCTGCACACCGGCGTGGCGGTGCCGATCCTGGACGCCGACGCGGCCCCCGTGGGCGCGCTGAGCTGCGCCCTGCCGAGTGTGCGCATGACCCCGCTTTATCAGCAGCGGCTGGTGCAAGCCATGCGCCAGGAAGCGGACCGCATCGCGCAACGGCTCGGGGCTTGAATATGGGCGTGTCATCGGGCGAACCGAGCGAAACGAAACGGCGCGGGATCGACCAAAGGCGCGCTGCCGGTAATCAGGTCCGCCATCAAATGCCCAGCGCCCGGCCCGATACCGAAACCGTGCCCGGAGAAGCCTGTGGCCAGGTAGAAACCGGGCAGGCTCTGCACCTGGTCCATCACCGGCACGATATCGGGCGTGACATCCATCAAGCCGGCCCAGCGCTGCTCGATCCGGGCCTGGGCGAAGATCGGAAACTGCTCGGCAAGCATGCTCAAAGCCTGGTCGAGGTAGGCATCCACCGGCTTGGGGTCATACAGGCGCTGTGTCTCGAACGGTGAAGCCTGGGCATTGCTCCAACGCCGGGGCGTGTTGAGCTCCTGCCAGCTCTGGCGGGTCACGCGCAGGCGGTATTCATGGTGGTGAGCCCTGACCATGGGCAGAAAATCGGGCAGGTAGCGAAAGCTGTCCGGTACCAGCGCCGCGACGTTGGCGTTGCGCAGAGCCACGGTATAGCCGCCATCGGCGCGCTTTCTGAACGAGACCTTCTCGGTCGCCACCGCGCACTCCGGGCCGCCTGCCAAAGGTGCGGTGCGCATCACCGACCCCAGCACCCGCAGCTGTGGCAGGCGGATACCCAGGTTGCCGCAGAACAGGCTTGACCAGGCACCGGCCGCCAGCACCACGCTGTTGCATCTGATTTCGCCCAGCTCGGTAACTACGGAGCTGATCTTGCCGCCCGAGGTTTCGACACTGCGCGCGGCGCAGCGCACGAACAGCTTCGCGCCGCGTGCTCGGGCGCCTTCGGCGATGGCCGCGGTGGCGATGTCCGGCTCGGCGCGGCCGTCGCTCTCGGTGAACAGCGCGCCGGTCCAGGAGGACGGGACCTTGGCCTGGAGGCGGGCTTGAATCTGCGCGGTGTCGAGCAGCCGCGCCTCGATGCCCAGCGGTTTTGCCTGATCCAGCCAGGTCACCTTGGCCGCCAGCTCTGCGGCGGATTCGCAGGCATAGAGAATGCCGGAGCGGGTGAAGCCGGTGTCGTGCTGCAACTTCACCGCCCAACCGTCCCACAGCTTGAGACTGGCGATAGCCAACGGCACCTCGGCTACATCGCGGCCCATGGTGCGCACCCAGCCCCAGTTGCGCGACGACTGCTCATGGGCGATGCCACTCTTTTCCACCAGCACCACCGACACGCCCCGTTCGGCCAGGAAGAACGCGGTGCACACCCCGACAATGCCGCCACCGATGATCACCACATCGGCGCTGTCGGGCAGTGAGGTGTCGCTGTCGACGTGGGAAATGAGCGGGTACATGGGACTTCCTGCCGAGGTCGATACCCAAGGTTTACGCTCTGGCACGGCCAGCGGCAACCCTTCTGGCAGGGATGCGGCCATGCTCTCACATGCTGAGACGAAGGCATGACCCGGGCTGATTCTGCGATTTTTTTTCAGTCATTTTTTGCAACACCTTAGCCGCCATGAGACGTGGCCTGCGGCCATTACCACCGGGCACGTTGTCGCAGGCAAAGCCAGTCCAAGCGGTTGCGCTGAATCGTTTCAGATGCGATAACAAATAGGCAAACGGCGCGAAAATCTCGAATAAAGCAGATCAAAGGGCCCATGCACGCCGTACATCGGCGATCCTCATGTGCCCGCCCCCACCGTTTGTGCCATCCCTTCGTGGCGTTCTCCTGCTCCTGACCGAGCCTGCCTTTCAACCTCATCGAGGCCATTCATTCGGCGCGCCCAAGCGCCGTGCTGCACACAAGGAACGGACCATTGAGCAATCAATCCACTCCGAACACCCGCCTCTCTCGCCTGTGCGACAAGATCGGCATTCCCTATCCCCTGTTCTGGGGCTTCGTCGGCCTGTTGATTTTCATGATCGGCGACGGTGTCGAACTCGGCTACCTCTCCCCTTTTCTCAGCGACCGCGGCATGCCCGACGGTGAAATCGCCATGGTGTTCACGCTGTATGGCGTCACCGTGGGTATCTCGTCATGGCTGGCCGGTGCCCTGTCCAATATCTGGGGCCCGAAACGGGTGATGATGCTCGGGCTGTTGATCTGGAGCGTGTTCGAAGTGTTGTTCCTGATCTACGGCCTGGAAACCCTGAGCTACCAGATGATCTTGCTGACCTATGGCCTGCGCGGCTTTGGCTATCCGCTGTTCGCCTACGGATTTCTGGTGTGGATCGCCGCGGCGACGCCGTCGCGCAAGATGGGCCTGGCCGTGGGCTGGTTCTGGGTGGCCTATGCAGCCGGTCTGCCGACCTTGGGTTCATTGGTGGCGAGCGTGAGCATTCCACTGATCGGTGCGCTGCAGACGTTCTGGCTGTCGTTCGCGCTGGTGGTGGTTGGCGGCGTGATCGGTCTGGTCGGCATGCGTGAGGCCCACGGCATGCGGCGCCTGGCACCCGAAGGTGAAAAGCCGCTGGTGTCGATGGCCAAGAACGTCACCATCATGTGGTCGCACCCCAAGGTCACGCTCGCCGGTGTGGTGCGCATCATCAATACCTCGTCGATGTTCGGCTTTCTCGTGGTGCTGCCGGGGTTCTTCATGGACACGGTGGGTTTCACCTTGGAGCAATGGCTGCAGCTGCTGACCATCGTCTTCGTGTTCAACATCATCGGCAACATGGGTTCCAGCGTCATCAGCACGCGCATCGGCTACCGCAATACCATCCTCTGGCTGGGCGCGGTGGGCAGCACGATCACCACGCCGCTGTTCTTCTTCATGCCGCAAGCCTTCCCGGATAACTTCCTGCTGGCCTCGGTGTTCGGCGCGCTGTATGGCCTGACACTGGCGTGCTTCGTGCCGCTGTCGGCACTGGCTCCGGCACTGGCGCCGCACAACAAGGCAGCGGCGCTGTCGGTGCTGAGCCTGGGCGCGGGCGCTTCCACCTGGGTGGGGCCTGCGGTGGTGGCGATCTTCAACGAAAGCTTCGGCCTGGAAGGGGTGGTGTGGGCGTTTACCGGCCTGTACGCGTTAAGTGCGGTGCTGACGGTGTTCCTGAAGGATCCGGAGCCGGTGCACGAGCCGTTTTTCAGCAAGGCCAAGCGCCGGATCAAGGTGCGCGCGCCACGCCTGGATTATCGCTGGGCGCATGCCACCAAGGACTGATCGGCGCCGTCAGGGCCGCTCGTAGACCGTCACACGGTTGCGGCCGGCGCGCTTGGAGGCATACAGCGCCTGGTCGGCCCATTCGATCAGTTGCTGGTGCTCGTTGCTGGGGTAGCCCAGATCGGCGACGCCCAGGCTGATGGTGAACCGCACCGGGCCGCTTTCGTGCTCGACCACTTCGGCTTCGATAGCCAGCCGCAGGCGATCGGCCAATATGGCACCGCCCGCCTTGTCGGTGTCCGGCAGCAGCACGGCGAACTCTTCGCCGCCGTAGCGTCCGGCGATGTCCGAATCACGGACCATCGCGCGCAGCACCTGCGCCACGCGCTGGATGACCTGGTCGCCCACCTGGTGGCCATAGGTGTCGTTGACCCGTTTGAAGTGGTCGATGTCGAACATGATCAACGAGGTCGCGTGGCCATAGCGCCCGTGTCGTGCGTACTCGACCTTGAGTGCTTCCTCCCAGTGACCACGGTTGTACAACCCGGTCAGGCGATCGGTGCTGGAAAGCTTCTGCAGTTGCAGGTTCGACGCCTGCAACTGACGGCGGTTGGTGGCCACGTCGGTCACGTCGTAGATGACCACGCAGATGTGCTTGATCTCGCTGTTGGTGGAGCGCAACGGCAGGATGGTGGTGTTCTGGTACATGAACGCTTCGTGCCCGGTGATCGGCTGATAGTTCTTGAAGCGCACCAGGTACGGGCGTTGTTCCCAGATGGTGAAGGCCGGCGTGCCGAGGGTGACCACGCTGCTGACCTTCTTGCGGAACCACTCGCGGTCGATCTCCGGGAACAGGCTGAAGAAGGCCTGGCCGATGGCGTCCCTGGGTTGCACGCCGGAGCGGTTTTCCATGAAGGTGTTCCAGACCTGCACCTGGTAGTCGCTGTCGAGCACCACCACGCCAACGTCGATGCTCTGCGTGATCGCCAGCAGCCAGTGAAATTCGTCCAGTTCGATAGGTCTGTTCATGGCTCAGTTCATCAGGTAGTCGAGCTTGTCGCGCAGCAACTGCACCGAGTCTTCGGTGAACAGCAACAGCAAGTCGAAATGAATGCAGTGGCCTTCCAGCGCGTAGCTGATTTCGACAGTCAGGGTCTTTTTCCAGCGGTGCCTGCCGACTTCGATCAGGTCGTCGATCGCGCCGTGGTCGCCGAGAAGGTGCGGATGGCTCTGGGAGAACATCACGTCCAACTGCTGGGCCAGGCCGCTGAGGCAGGCGCCGATGATGACCGACGAGAGGTCCAGAAGCATTTCCTGGTCGGAGTAGTCCAGCGCACTGCGGTTCATCAGTCGAGCCAGGTCGGCGATGTCGCAGTCGTGGAAGATCAGCATCGCTTCACCGGCGATGCCGCCGCCGATGAAGCCTTGGCAGATTGCCGTGATCGGCTGTGTACTCTGCACGTCGGCCAGGACCATGTGCAACTCGCTGGCTTCGAGCAGGTTGACGTTGGGTACGGGCAAGTGGATGAACACGCCGAGCACCTTGGCCAGCATGGCAGCAGCCTGGCCCATGGCAACGTTGATGGCCTCGCGCAGAGCGTCGATGAAGCCGATGTGGATGGTGCTGTCGCTGCCGCCGCGCAAGGGGCCGCCGCTGGTCTTTTCCAGCAGGCCGGCCTGGAGCAGGACTCGGCGCAACTCGTCGGGCTCGGCCGGCTTCTTGATGAAGGCCAGCGCACCGAGTTCGCGTACCCGGCGCAGGGCCTGATCCTGCACGTCGCCGGAGACGACGATGACCTTGCAGCGCAAACCGTGCTCACGCAGTGCTGCCAGGACTTGATAACCGTCCATGTCGGGCATGGTCAGGTCGAGCAACATGACATCGCCCTTGCCCTCGCGAATCGCCTCGAGCGCCTGGCGGCCGTTCACCGCTTGGGTGATGGTGGTGTCCCAATCCGCTGGCAGGGCGCGCAGCAGCTGCTTGCGGGCCATGTTCGAGTCATCGCAGATCAGCAGGGAAATGGGCGGCATGGCCTCTCGTTCTCTTCATGGGGCGACGCGCATGATCGCCATTGATGCACCATTGCTCACCTTACCTCCAAGGCCCTGTTCGCCGCTACCTTGCGTGCTGGCTATTTGCTTTCTTTCGGCGCGAATGCCGAGGTGGCTTACCGCGGTCTGCCTGATTCACCGCATAGACCGCCGACGCGGCTTGCGCCGCTGCTACAAGGGTTGCGAATCGACCACGACAGGCCTCTGTAGCAGCGGCGCAAGCCGCGTCCGGGCTCACCGCGGTCTGCCTGATTCACCGCATCGACCGCCGACGCGGCTCGCGCCGCTGCTACAGGGGTTGCGAATCGATCACGACAGGCCTCTGTAGCAGCGGTGCAAGCCGCGTCCGGGCTCACCGCGGTCTGCCTGATTCACCGCATCGACCGCCGACGCGGCTTGCGCAGCCTCTGTAGCAGCGGCGCAAGCCGCGTCCGGCCCTGCTGCGTTGTACCTGATTCACCCCATCAACCACCGACGCGGCTCGCGCCGCTGCTACAGTAGGGGGTTCGGGGGGCAACTTGCCCGGTATATGCTCAAGTTGTATGATGTCTGTTAACAACCCGCCCACAGGACACGGAGACAACAATGCCTAACATCCTCGGTCACAACTTCATCGGCGGCAACCGCAGCGCCAGTGGCGAGCCCAAACTCAAGAGTGTCGACGCCACCACTGGCGAGGCGCTTCCTTATAGCTTCTACCAAGCCACCGATGCCGAAGTCGACGCCGCCTGCCAGGCCGCCGACGACGCTTTCCTGGAATATCGCCAGCTGAGCCCCGCTCGCCGCGCTGAATTCCTCGATGCCATCGCTGACGAACTCGATGCGCTGGGTGATGATTTCGTGGCAGTCGTCTGCCAGGAAACCGCCCTGCCTGCCGGCCGCATCCAAGGCGAACGCGGTCGCACCAGCGGCCAGATGCGCCTGTTTGCCAAAGTGCTGCGCCGTGGCGACTTCCTCGGTGCCCGGATCGACCTCGCCCTGCCCGACCGCAAGCCGCTGCCGCGCGTCGACCTGCGCCAGTACCGCATCGGCGTCGGCCCGGTTGCCGTGTTCGGCGCCAGCAACTTCCCTCTGGCGTTCTCCACGGCCGGTGGCGACACCGCCGCCGCGCTGGCCTCGGGTTGCCCGGTTGTATTCAAGGCCCACAGCGGGCACATGGCGACAGCCGATCTGGTCGGCACCGCCATCATCCGCGCGGCAGAAAAGACCGGCATGCCCAAGGGCGTGTTCAACATGATCTTCGGTGCCGGCGTCGGCGAGCCGCTGGTCAAGCATCCGGCCATTCAAGCAGTCGGCTTCACCGGCTCGCTGAACGGCGGCAATGCGCTGTGCAAAATGGCCGCCGAGCGTGCCCAGCCGATCCCGGTGTTCGCTGAAATGTCCAGTATCAACCCGGTCGTCCTGCTGCCGGACGCCTTGGCCACCCGCGGCGAAACCGTGGCCAAGGAACTGGCGGCGTCCGTGGTGATGGGCGGTGGTCAGTTCTGCACCAACCCGGGCTTGGTGATCGGCGTTCGCTCGCCGGCCTTCAGCGCTTTCCTCGAGCAGCTGCAAACGCAGATGGCTGCCCAGGCGCCGCAAACCATGCTCAATGCCGGTGGTCTGCGCAGCTACAGCAAAGGTGTCGAACACCTGCTGGCCCATGAAGGCATCACGCACCTGGCCGGTAACCCGCAGGAAGGCCAACAGGCTCAGGCGCAACTGTTCAAGGCTGATGTGAGCCTGCTGCTCAATGGCGACGAACTGCTACAGGAAGAAGTCTTCGGCCCGGCCACCGTGGTGATCGAAGTCGCCGACGATGCCGAGCTCAAAACCGCGCTGCAATCGCTGCGCGGACAGCTGACCGCCACCCTGATCGGCGAACCGGCCACCGACCTGGTCAAGTACCAATGGCTGGTGCCGGTGCTGGAACAGAAAGTCGGCCGCATTCTGGTCAACGGCTACCCGACCGGTGTGGAAGTGTCCGACGCCATGGTCCACGGCGGCCCTTACCCAGCCACCTCGGATGCGCGCGGTACCTCTGTCGGCACCCTGGCGATCGACCGCTTCCTGCGTCCGGTCTGCTACCAGAACTACCCGGACGCGCTGCTGCCCGAAGCGCTGCGCAATGCCAACCCGCTGGGCCTGCAACGCCTGGTGAACGGTGAGTGGAGTTCGCAGCCGATCGCTTGATGCAACGGCCGCAACAACCAGACGGCGCGATCTCGATCGCGCCGTTTTTTTTTGCCTCGGTGATCCGACTTTTTGTTTCAGCTCTGCGACGAGGTGCCGATATGGGGGGATCAAGAAGACCTTTTCATGGCGACCACCCATAACCACAACGACGGTCGTCCGGTCTGATCCTTTACTGTCAGGAGCACATTTATGAACGGCTGGTTCGGCAATATCAGCGTTACCCGAAAACTTGCGCTGGGCTTTGGCCTGGTGCTGGTATTGACCGCGCTGCTGGCGCTGACCGGCTGGACCAGCTTGAGCAGCCTGATCCAGCGCAGCAACTGGATGAGCGACATTTCCGAACTGAACAACAGCCTGACCAAGCTGCGCATCGTGCGCCTGCAGTACATGCTCGCCAACGGCGATGATGCATCTGCGCAAACCGTACAGACCCAACTGGACGCTTTCGAGACCCAGCAGAAGAACTTGATCGACGGCTTCAAGAGCCCCGAGAACCTGCAGCGCCTCAAGGCCCAGTCCGAGCAGATCGACGCGTATCAGAAGTCGTTGAACCAGATGCGCGACGGCTACAAGGCCAGCAATGTCGCGCGGCAGAACATGACCGCCACGGCGACGGCTGCCACCGAGCTGGTCAACCAGATCAATCAGGCAGTGCTTGCAGTGCCCGACGGCGACCTGCGCTTCGACGAATTCCAGGCCATCACCCGCGTCCGTGAACTGATCCAGCAGACGCGCTACGACGTGCTCGCCTATACCAGCAACGTCAATGAAAAATCCGAACAGGCCGCCTTCGCCCAGATGGACCGCGCCGTGGCCGAACTGCAGCAGCTGTCCGCCCGCCTGCCCACCGAGCAGTCTCGCTTCCAGCAACTCAACGCCGCGCTGGGCAACTACCGCACTGCAGTCGCCGGCTTCAAGGCGGCAATCGCCAACATCGCTACGGCGCGTGCCGAGATGACCGTGGAAGGCGCCGAAATCGTTCGCCTGAGCGACGAGCTGTACAAGATCCAGATCCAGCGACGCGATGCCGAAAGCGCCGAAGCGCGCAGCTATCAAATCGGCGCCGCGCTGCTGGCCCTGATCTTCGGGATCCTTGCCGCGTGGATCATTACCCGCCAGATCACCCGCCCGCTGCAGCAGACACTCGAAGTCGTCGAACGCATTGCCGGCGGCGATCTGAGTCAAAACCTGCAAGTCACCCGCAAGGACGAGCTGGGCGTGCTGCAACAAGGCATCCAGCGCATGGGCGCAACCCTGCGCGAGCTGATCGGCGGCATCCGCGACAGCGTCACCCAGATCGCCAGCGCTGCCGAAGAATTATCCGCCGTCACCGAACAGACCAGTGCCGGGGTCAACAACCAAAAGGTCGAGACCGATCAGGTCGCCACCGCCATGCACGAGATGACCGCGACCGTTCAGGAAGTGGCGCGCAACGCCGAACAGGCCTCGGTGGCCGCCACCACCGCTGACGATGAAGCGCGTGAAGGCGACAAGGTGGTGGGCGAAGCCATCGCGCAGATCGAGAAACTGGCCGACGAAGTCCGTCGCTCCACCGAAGCGATGAACGCCCTGCAGAAGGAAAGCGACAAGATCGGCAGCGTCATGGACGTAATCAAGGCAGTCGCCGAGCAGACCAACCTGCTGGCCCTCAACGCAGCCATCGAGGCGGCCCGCGCAGGCGAGGCCGGACGCGGCTTTGCCGTGGTGGCCGATGAGGTTCGCGGGCTGGCCCAGCGCACGCAGAAATCCACCGAGGAAATCGAAGGCCTGGTGGCCGGTCTGCAGATGGGCACGCAACAGGTGGCCAGCGTGATGTTGAGCAGCCGTGGCCTGACTGACAGCAGTGTCGAGCTGACACGCCGCGCCGGCACTTCGCTTGCGAACATTACCCGCACGGTGTCCAGCATCCAGGCGATGAACCAGCAGATTGCAGCTGCGGCCGAACAGCAAAGCTCGGTTGCCGAGGAAATCAGCCGCAGCATCATCAACGTGCGCGATGTATCGGAGCAGACGGCCGCCGCCAGTGAAGAAACGGCCGCCTCAAGCGTCGAGTTGGCACGCCTGGGCAACCAGTTGCAGATGATGGTCAGCCATTTCCGCGTCTGAGCACGCACACCCAAATACTGACGCGGCTCACGCCGCTGCTACGGAAACCGATCCCCTGTAGCAGCGGCGCAAGCCGCGTCCGGCCGCAACACGACCCAACCCGCTCACTCCACTTCCTTCAACACCCGCTCTTCATGAAAGAACGCGTTCGGGTCCACACCCGCGCGGAAAAAGTACCCGTAATCCTCCAGGTAATACAGCGTCTCCACCCGCTTGAGGTTGTCTTCCAAGTGCGAACAGCGCAGCTTCTTCGCCTGACCGCTCAAGCGGCCATTGACCTGGGTCGCGGGCAACTGCTGCTCGACACGGCAGTCGAACGCCTGACGCGGCTTGCCGTACTCGCCGACCACGCTGTTGCTCATCTTGCCATCGGTCACATAGCCCAGCTGCGCACCCACCGGCATGTTCTTCCAGTCCCCGCTGAACGCAATGGCATTCAAACCGACGTTGTCCACCATCGGCGCTTCGCCGCTGTAGACGGTTTGCTGGGCCAACGCTACCAAGCCGCGAAAGCTCACCGCCTGCCCCTCGAAATTGCTGCCTTTGGTGCGCACCGAGAGCAGACCCGACGCCTTGTCCTGGCTGAACGATTTTTCCTCGGTGAACGGTGCGCTCTGCCCTTTGAGATGGGCCGTACCGGTTTCCACTACCCGTTTCAGCACCTTTGCCGGTTTCGGCAGGTTCAACTGCTTGACCGCCGACAGCGCCGGCGCCTGCACACGCGGGGTGGCCAGCACCAACGGAGCCTTGCTCCGCGGCTTGAACGCCGGCAATCCGGCCAGGCCTTCGGGCTTGCCGCAGGCAGCGTCGAACACCCGTCGATAATCCGGATCGCTGTCCTTCACGTTGTAAGTCTTGGGCTCGAAGAACACCCCACCATCGGTCACCGTGTTGTGCTCATCCAGGTCATACCCGGCCAGCAGGCTGAACGTCTGCTTGGTGCAGTCCAGGGCATAGCGCTCGCGTTTCTGTGCATAGGGCGCGTTGTGTGGCTGATCGTGGCCGATGGTCGGCGAGTCGTAGGCCGCCCAGAACTGCAACTGCCCCTCGACGGTAGCCAAACTGTTACGGTCGATCAGCACCCATTGCTCATCGCCCTTGCCCAACAGCACCCGCCAATCGGGCTGGGGAGTGGCGGCGCAGGCGCGCTGGAAAGCGGGATTGGCATTCAACGCCGCTACCTGCGCAGCCGGGATCGGACGGGCCGGCGCATACTTGCCATCGGGGCTGGCGAAATAGATGCGTTTCACCCCGTCCAGATAGATCAGGCTGGCGCTGGGGCTGGAACACGCCGCGTCGACTTGCAGCAAAAAGCCGAACGGCGACGTGTCGGTCTTGGGCTGCAGCAACATGAAGCTCAGGCGATCACCGTTGCGCAGCACACTCTGCGGCACGGGCGGCTGCGACATCGCCTCCTTGAACATGTCCTGCGCCTGTTCGTTGCCAAGGCTGCCGTCGTCGGGCCCCTTGCTGGAACAACTGGCCAGAGTGACGAGGGCGGCGAGCAATGCGATGCGCTTCATGATGAGTCCCGGGAATGGCGATCAGGCGTCATGGTAAGCGGCGTATCGAAAGCCGCGCAATCCACCTGCCGCCGCTTCAGCAGGCGTAGGCCGCCAACTTGTCCTGAATGAAGTCCAGAAAGCACTGAATCCGCAATGCCAGCTGTGAGTTGCGGTAGTACACCGCATTGATCGGCTGGCGGTAACCACTGTTGGCATCGGCCAGCACCACCTGCAAGCGCCCCTGGCGAATGTCTTCGTGGGTCATGAAGTGCGACAGGCAGACGATCCCCTGCCCTTCCAGCGCCAGCTGCCGTAACGTTTCGCCACTGGATGCCGCCATGCGTGGCTGGATCTGCAGTCGATCGCCCTCGGCATGGCGCAACGGCCAGTGGTTGAGCGTTTCGGTCTGGGTGAAGCCCAGCAGCACGTGCTGGCTCAAGGCCTCGACCGTTTCCGGCACGCCGTGGCGCTCGAGGTAGCCGGGGCTGGCGAGGATGTTCAGCGGGCTGCAACCCAGCGACCGGGCGTGCAGGGTAGAGTCGGCCAATACCCCGATACGGATGGCGACATCGGTGCTGTGCTCGATCAGATCGATGATCAGATCATTGCTGTTGAGCTCCAGCAGAATGTCCGGGTAGCGCTGACGAAACTCCGCCACGTACGGCACGATCGCGTGCAGCATGAACGGTGACGCGGCATTGATGCGCAAGCGCCCGGCCGGCGTCTGGTGACGCAGCGACAAGCGCTCTTCCAACTCATCCATGCGCGCCAGGATCTCCTTGGCCTGCTCGAAGAAAAACCGCCCCTCTTCGGTCAGGTCCATGCGCCGCGTGGTGCGGTTGATCAAGGTGGTGTCCAGCTTGGCCTCGAGCTTGGACAAGGTACGGCTGACCGCCGAAGGGGTCTGACCGAACTGCTCGGCGGCGGCAGAAATGGAGCCGCTCTGAATGACGGCGACGAAGACTTGCAGCTCATCGGATCGAGATTTCAACGCAGGCCTCATCGGATCTACCAGGACCTGCGAAACATACACCAATCCTCGCCCCTGGCGAGCGTGCCGTCAGCCCAGCACCTTGGCCAGGTGTGCCTGATACCGCGCGACATCGTTGTCGATGTTCGGCATCTTCATCACGTCGACGCTGAGGAAGGTCGGCAAAGCGGTCATGTCGAGAAATTCGTTGGCCTTGTGGAACGGGAAATACACCGCGTCCACGCCTTTGCCCTCGAAGAAGTCGGCCGGATCGTCGAACGCCTGCTGCGGCGCGTTCCAGGTGGCCGAAATCATGTACTGCTTGCCCTTGAGCAAGCCACCGCTGCCATATCGCTGCGAGGCATCGGAACGCGTCCTGCCGTCATTGGCATACAAGCTGCCATGACCTTCGGTGAACACCTCGTCGATGTATTTTTTCACGGTCCACGGCGCCCCCATCCACCAGCCCGGCATCTGGTAGATGACCACGTCGGCCCAAAGGTATTTCTGCACTTCTTCGGCAATGTCGTAGCCACCGTCGATGAAGGTCTGCTTCACGTCGAAGCCGGCGCGGTCCAGGTAGGCCACGGCGGCGTCATGCAGGGTCTGGTTGTAGCGACCGTCGGAGTGGGCGAACTGCTTGCCGCCGTTGAGCAGAAGAATCTTTTTCATGAATGTGGCCTCGTTGACTGTGCGAGAAATATCGATGGGCGCAGTCTAGAGGCCTTGCCCGCGAGGAGTAAGCGGGCAGTGCGCAAATCTCTCTTGCTTGAGAGTCACGAATGAGTGGCCATTGTTGCGTGGTTGTTGGCGGGACCAGGTTCTGGTCCCGCCGTCGCGGAACATGGTTTTTCGGTTGCCGCCAACGCTGTTGCTACTCCTTGGTCAGGTCCACCAGCGGCGTCTGCCGCACTTCGGTCTGGCGCTCGCCCTGAATCGTCTGGATGGTTTTCAGCGCCTTGTCCACGGCCGGTTTGTCCGCCAGCAGGCTGTAGCTGATGCTGAAGTGCTTCTGCTGTTTGGGCTCGATGGTCGGGACCAGATTCAAAGGCCGCTGGTAACGGCGGTTATAGGAAAAGCTGGTGCCCGGCTCCAGCCCGGTCACATAGCCCTGGCCTTGCGTATCGGTGTTCTTCCACAATGAAAACACCGGCAACTGCTGGACGTTGAAACCCACCGCCACGCCCAGGCTGCCGGCCTTGTTGTGCAGCACGGTCAGGGTGTCGCCCTTGGCATCGCCATAGGGCACCACGTTGTACACGGTTTCGTCATAGTCCTTGGTGGGTGCGCGATAGGTCTGCCAATCGCCCAGATCAGCCTTGGCCTTGTCGTTGAAAGGCGACACCTGCTTCACCGCCGCCGCAAACCGCGCGCCCTCTTCCAGGAACGGTGTGCTGAAGTTGCTGTGATACAGCGCCTGGTATTCCTTGGGGTAGTCGCCGTTGTTGGTCAAGGTGTCGTTGAGCACGAAACGGGCCGTCCCCGGTTCGGTCACCAGCTCGGTCTGCGCGGTGAAATCGACCTTCTTGAAGGCCTGCTCCTGCAGCTCGCCACGCACATGAATCGCATACGGCGGCGCCTCGTCGATGTGCACCGTGACCTTGCTGGCCGGAATGTTCGCGGCACGACCGTGCAGGGTCAGCAGCTCACCGTTGTCCATGCCCGGATGGCCGACCCATTCGTAGCCACAGCGCGTCACCAGTTCGTTGAAGCCCTCCAGCCAGCCGAGGCCTCCCCGGCCATTGAGCTCGATAAAGGCCGGATTGGCCACTTCTTTCACGGGCGAATCCCAGCCCATGCGCGCGTCGCCCACCTGGGCGTGGAGCACGTTCATGCCCCGTGTAGGCACCAGCGTCAGCTTCATGGTGCCGTTATCGATGTCGATCAGGCTGACACCTTCCTGGCGACCCCCGTGCAGCGTGCGCATTGTGATGGAGAACGGCTTGTCGAGCTTGACGCCCAATTGTTCGCTGGTGATGCGCTGGTTCTGCGCAGGCTTGTCGCTGTCCAGCAACACGAAATCCCAGGCCAGGGCGTGGGAGCTGAGGGTGAATGCGGAGATGGCACAGGCAAGGGGGAGCAGTTTCATGGGGGGGCCCTTTCTTGGAGTTATGGATCATGCAGTGAATCGATTCAGCTATCAGCTGAGTCTAGTCCCCTTGCGCCCATTTGGAAATCCGCGTGTAGCAGCGGCGCAAACCGCGTCCGCTGCAACGCGTACTCTCCCCCGGTTGCTATGTGAACGTGTTACTCAGCAGGACGCTGATACGCCTTCACGATCGCAGAAAAATCCAGCTGCCCTTCTCCCCGCAAACTCATCGCCTGATACAACTGCTGCGCCACCGCCCCCAGAATCACCGGCTGGCGTGCCTGCTTCGCCGCTTCGGTAGCCAGCCCCAGGTCCTTCAACATCAGCTCGGCGCCGAACCCTCCACTGTACCCGCGGGCCGCGGGCGCTGTTTCAATGACCCCCGGCCAGGGGTTGTAGGTATCCGAACTCCAGCAACGCCCGGTCGAGCTGTTGATGATGCCCGCCAGCACCTGTGTGTCGATGCCCAGGGCATTGCCCAATGCCATGGCTTCCGACACGCCGACCATGGAGATGCCCAGCAGCAGATTGTTGCAGATCTTGGCGATCTGTCCGGTGCCGACCTCGCCACAGTGGACGATGTTGCGGCCCATCTGCGCCAGCACCGGCTGCAGCTGGCCGAACAATTGCGCCGACGCACCGACCATGAAGGTCAAGGTACCCGCCTGAGCGCCACCGGTGCCGCCCGACACAGGCGCATCGGCCAGATCAACGCCCTGCCTGGAGGCTGCGGCAGCGATATCGCGCGCAGTCTGCGGATCGATGGTGCTGCAATCCACTGCTGGCGTACCCGCGCGAATGCCAGCAAGCACGCCTTCCTCACCCAGGTAGACGCTGCGCACGTGCGCCGCTGCCGGCAACATGGTGATCACCAGTTCGCCCTGGGCAGCGGCGTTCTTGGGCGAAGCACTGACGTGGCCGCCCAACTGCGCCAATTCCGCCAGTACGTCCTGGTTCAGATCGAACACATGCAGCGTGTGGCCTGCCTTGAGCAGGTTGCGCGCCATGGGCGCGCCCATGTTGCCCAGGCCTATGAAAGCAATGTTCATGGCAATGCCCTATTTCAAGTTGATGGTGGTGTTGACGCCGTCGTTCACGCTGTCATCGTCGAACCAGCGCGCCGTGACCGTCTTGGTCTGCGTGTAGAACTGCACCACCTGCTTGCCGTAGGGCCCCAGGTCGCCAAGCTTGGAACCGCGCGACCCGGTGAAGCTGAACGACGGCACCGGCACGGGAATCGGGATGTTGATGCCTACCTGGCCCACGTCGATCTCGCTCTGGAACTTGCGCGCCGCCGCGCCGCTCTGGGTGAACAAACCCACGCCGTTGCCGAACGGGTTGGCATTGACCAAAGCGATGGCTTCGTCGAGGGTATCCACCTCCAGGGTGATCAGCACCGGCCCGAAAATCTCCTGGGTATAGATCTGCATGTCCGTGGTGACACCGCTGAACAAGGTCGGGCCAACGAAGTTGCCCTGCTCGTAGCCAGGCACCTGCACACCGCGACCGTCGAGTTCCAGCGTCGCGCCTTCCTCGACGCCACTGTCGATCAAGGCCGTCACGCGCTCCAGCGCACGGCGGGAAATCACCGGGCCGACGTCAGTGCCCGGTTCATTGCCAGCGTTGACCTTGAGCTTTTGCGCCAGCGCCTTCATATCGGGAATCCACTCGCGCGACTTGCCCACCAGTACGGCGACCGATGTGGCCATGCAACGTTGCCCGGCTGCACCGAAGGCGGCGCCGACCAGGGCGTTGAGCGTTTGCTCGCGGTTGGCGTCCGGCAATATCACGGCGTGATTCTTCGCGCCCATCATCGACTGCACGCGCTTCCCATGCCGGCCGGCCAGGTCATACACATGGGTGCCGACAGCGGTCGAACCGACGAACGACACCGCCTTGATGTCGGCATGGGTGCACAGCGCATCGACGACGTCCTTGCCACCGTGCACCACGTTCAATACACCCGGCGGCACGCCTGCTTCCAATGCCAGCTCCACCAGCTGGACCGTGGACAGCGGATCCTGCTCCGAAGGCTTGAGCACGAAGGTGTTGCCGCAGACGATCGCCATGGGGAACATCCACAGCGGAATCATCGCCGGGAAGTTGAACGGCGTGATTCCCGCGCACACACCGATGGGCTGACGCAGCGTGTAGGTATCGACGCCACCGGCGACGTTCTCGGCGAACTCGCCCATCTGCAGGCTGCCGATGGAGCAGGCATGCTCGACCACTTCCAGGCCGCGGAAGATATCGCCCTCGGCATCGGCAATGGTCTTGCCCTGCTCGGCACTCAAGGTCTGCGCAATGCGCTTGGAATGTTCCCGGATCAATGCCTGCAGCTTGAGCATGATGCGCATGCGCGCACCCAGTGGCGTCAGGCGCCAGGTCTTGAATGCACGCTGCGCGGCGGCTACTGCAGCATCGACCTCGTCGGTCGTGGCGAAGGGCACCCGCGCCAGCACTTGCTGGGTGGCCGGATTGACGATGTCGCGCCATTCCTGGGTGGTCGAGGCGACCCACTGCCCATCGATCAGCAGTTTTACATCGTCGATCTTGCTGGCATTCGGTTGAACGGACACGTTCATGGATGACCTCCGCGTATTTATTGTTGTGGCGAGACGGTTCTGCGATGGAGTATAGATGCTGCAAACATCTAACAAGAACTCACAATAAAGCCGGTCCAACATGCAAAAAGACCTTAGCAGCCTGAACTGGGACGATCTCAAGTTCTTTCTCGAAGTGGCTCGTACGCGCAAGGCCAGCATCGCGGCCAAGCGCCTGGGCGTGGACTACACCACCGTATCGCGGCGCATCGGCTCGCTGGAAAATGCCTTGGGTACCCTGCTGTTCGAGAAGTCGCGGACCACAGGCTTCGTCCTCACTGCCGAAGGGCAGCGCCTGCTCGCTTCGGCCGAGTCGATTGAAAGCACCCTGCACATGGCCTGCGAGCAGGTTTCCGGGTCCGGCGTGGCGCTGTCAGGGCATATCCGCATGGGCTGCACCGAAGGCTTCGGCAGCTTCTTCATCACCCCGCAGCTCAGCCACTTCGTCGACACATACCCGGCCATCTCGGTCGATATCCTGCCGCTGCCGCACTTCATCAGCCTGTCCAAACGCGAAGCCGATATCGTCATCGCCTTGGAGCGTCCCGAACATGGGCCCTACGTCTGCTGCAAACTCTGCGACTATCGGCTCAAGCTGTATGCCACGCGGACCTATCTAGATCGTCATCCCCCCATCGAAAGCAGCGCCCAACTCAGCGAGCACCGGTTCATCAGCTACGTCGACGACCTGGCCTTCAGCTCCGAGCTGCTGTACCTGAACAAACTGCTGCCCAACGTCAACGCCGGGCTGCGCAGCACCAGCGTGATTGCCCAGTACACCGCAGCGCTCCAGGGGCATGGGTTGGTCATATTGCCGTGCTTCCTCGCCGCGCAGGACGAACGCCTGGTGGAAGTCCTGCCCGAAGAAGTCGATATCACTCGGCAGTTCTGGATGTACTGCCGGGAGGACCTGCGCAAGCTCAAGCGGATCATCCTGCTGTGGGATTACATCCGCGACGTCACCGACCGCAACGCTGCACTGCTGATGGGACACTCGCGCACCACCGAGCCCCTGTAGCAGCGGCGCAAGCCGCGTCACGCACGTCTCACGACTTCCACTCGAGCATCAGCCCACTGAGTCTCTTGACCCTGCGCCGCACAGCCTCTTCGAACACACCCCTGCGGGTTTCGATCAAGGTGAACCAATGCTTGGCCCGCGTGATACCGGTGTAGATCAGCTCCTTGGTCAATACCGGATTCAAGGCATCAGGCAGGATCAGCGCCGTGTGCGCGAACTCCGACCCTTGGGATTTGTGCACCGTCATCGCATAGACCGTCTCGACGTCATTCAAGCGACTTGGCAGCACGAAGCGGATGCCCCCCTGCCCGTCGTTGCGCGGAAAGGCCACGCGCAGCACCATTCGATCGCGCTCGCCACCCTCGGGCAGCATCAGCGCAATGCCGATGTCGCCGTTCATCAAGCCCAGGCCATAGTCGTTGCGTGTCATCAATACGGGCCTGCCCTCATACCAGGGTTGGCCACCCTCAATGAGGCGCGCATGGGTCAAGGCCTGGGTCGCGCGAGCGTTCAGGCTTTCCACACCCCAAGGCCCCTTGCGCACGGCGCACAGCAACTGGAACTCATCGAACGCGTTCAGCAACCCACGGGCCCAGGTGGCCCAAGCTTCATCTTCCAGACGTGTGTCGGCCGGCGGCCGAGAGGTACCGATCTGCTCCAGATAACGTCGATAACCTTGTGGTCCGTCGGCGTTGCGACCGTGTCCGTCCAGCAGCAGGCGCAGCAACGCCACATCGTGCTCGCCCTTGAGCGGCAGCCAATGAGCATCGGGATACTGGCCTTCCTGCAGCAAGGCACGCGCGCCATCGGCGTCCTGCAAATTGACCCTGGCTGCCAGCTGGCCAATGCCGCTGTCCTCGCCGAATCGGCGCGAGTGCCGCAGCATGACCACCTGCTGCGCCAGGGCGTGATCATGCTCGTTGCCTTCGAGCAGCCCGCTGCGTGCGAGGTCCTCGCCGCTGACCTGCTCCAACCAGGCGCGCGTCGCCGGGCTGTAGTAGCCGGCCTCGGCCTGGCTGCACAGGTCGCCCAGCACCGCACCCGCCTCGACCGAGGCCAACTGGTCCTTGTCGCCCAGCAGCACCAGCCGGGCATGGGCCGGCAGCGCATCGAGCAGGTTGGCCATCATCTCGAGGTCGATCATCGAGGCTTCGTCCACCACCAGTACGTCCAAGGGCAAAGGGTTGGCTGCATCATGACGAAAATGCCGCGTGCCCGGACGGCTACCCAACAGGCGATGAACCGTGGTCACCTCGTTCGGAATACGCGCCTTGATTGCGGCGTCCACCTGCAGGCTCTGGACCTGCAAGCTGATCGACTCGGTCAGCCGTGCCGCTGCCTTGCCGGTCGGTGCCGCCAGCCGAATACGCAGCGGTTTGTCCTGCGCCACCGCGGGCCCTTGCAGGAGTGCCAGCAGGCGCACCACCGTGGTGGTCTTGCCCGTTCCCGGGCCGCCCGTGACGATACTGAAAGCACCCCGTACGGCCAGTGCGCAAGCCAGTTTCTGCCAGTCGATCCGAGCCCCGTCGGTGGCCCCGAACAATTGCGTCAGACGTTGCGCAAGGTCCTCCGGTACCGGCTCGCGCGCGGCCAGCCGCTGACGCAGCGCATCACCGATACGCCGCTCGTACGCCCAGTAACGACGCAGGTACAGGCGCTGGCTCGAAAGCACCAGAGGCGAGCTGCCTGTCGGGTCATCTGCGCTCCCCACCAAGGAGCTGTTGGCCAGGCTGGCAAGCCAGGCTTCGGCACCCAGGCCTTGAAGCAACTGCGATGGCAGCAGGGCCACGCCCCCTTGCAAGTCGCCCTCGGGTGGCAGGGACAAGGCAAAATCCGGTGCCTGCAGCGTCGCCGCCAGATCCAGGCAGACATGCCCATGCCCCAGCTGGTGGCTGGCGAGGGCGGCAGCAAGCAATACGAGAGGGTCGCCCTGCGGGTCGAGGTCGGCAAGAAACGCTACGAAGGCTTTGTCCAGCGCACGCAGCCAACCGCGCTCCACCCAGCGCTCGAGCAACGCCAACAGGTCGGCCGTGCGTGTTCGGGGCTGCAGCTGAGCAAGGCTGTGTGCATCCAGAGGGGTGGGCAGCAGGTCGGCAAACGAGCGGGTCATGGCGCACTTTCCTCGAACAGGTCGGCCTGGACATCACGGCGTCCGCCTTTGAACAGCGCATCGAGTTCCTCGATGAGCTTACGGGGTGGCCGGGTGAAGTACACGCCCTGGCTGGGCGCCCCAATGCCGCGCAGAAACACGAACGCCGCACCGCCCACGTGTTCGTCGTAGTCGTACCCTGGCAGCCGCGCCTTCAACTGGCGGTGCAGGGCGAGCAGGTACAGCACGTATTGCAGGTCGTAGCGGTTGGCCAGGATGCATTCTGTCATCGCAGCGTGGGTATAGGCGGCATCATCCGGACCCAGCCAATTGGATTTGTAGTCGGCAACGTAATACTGCCCCTGGTGCTCGAAACACAAGTCGATGAAGCCCTTGAACATGCCGTTGAGCATGGCGCCTTCGGCTGGCATTCGAAGCACGCCGGGATGCGTGTACTGGCGAACCAGGGTATCGAGACGGCTTACGTCGACCTTGTGGCTGGCGAACCAGAACTCCATCTCGATCTGGTATTGGTCGAGATCGGCCATGCGTACCGGGGCTCGTTCGGACCCAAGCTGCAATGGCTCGTCGATGAAGCGCCGCAACCAGTCGTCCAGGGTAGGGATCCAGCCACTCCAGCCGCGTCGACTGCAACGCCGCGCGACGTTGTCGGCCAGTCGCTCCGGGGCCGCGGCAACGCTGGCGAAACCTTCGCGCCCTGCCCATTCCAGCAAGCCGTGCAGAAAAGTGCCCGGCCCGGGGCCACGGGGAAAACGGTGAATGTCACCACTGGTGGCCGGCACCTCGCGCGGCACCTGCGCGTCCAGGCGCTCATCGTCCATCAGTTTCTGCTCGAGAGCGCTGTCGGGCGCCTGGTCATCATCCGCGCCCAACGTGTCGCTGATGCGCAACGCGCTGTAGGACGCTATCCACCAGTTCTCCCGCGCACTGCGCTTTGGCAGGCGCACCTTGAGCAGCGCGGCGTCGCTGCGCAAGGGTACGTAACGGCTATCGTCCACCTCTGGCACTGGCACACTCACGATGTCTGCGCACCCCGCACTCGACGCCTGCAGCCAACTCGCAAGCTGGCCTGCATCGGCAAGCGGCTGCCCGCCGCCAAGCAGATACCCGATGGCCGAACGATGGAACACCGACTCCTTGGTCGCACCGCGCTTGAGGTCGGCGATGCCGAGCCAGCAGCCGTGCTGAGCCCGGGTCAGGGCCACGTAAAGCAAGCGCAGGTCCTCGGCCAAACGTTCGTCGTCGGCCAAGGCCACCTGTTCGGATGTAGGGTTGAGCGTCAATTGCACGCGGTGAGCCGCGTCGTGGTAAACCAACGGCAATCGCTTGCCGTCGACCGGTTTGCAACTGCAGATGAAAGGCAGGAAGACCAACGCATACTCGAGCCCCTTGGACTTGTGGATGGTCACCACCTTGACCAACTGCTCGTCGCTTTCCAGACGCAGGATATGCTCCTCCGCCGCACTGCCGGAAAGTGCCAGCTGTTCGCCCAGATGACGGATGAGCGCCTGCTCACCGTCCAGCTCGCTGGACGCCTGCTGCAACAGTTCGCACAGGTGCAGCAGGTTGGTCAGGATACGCTCGCCATCGTCGCGGCCGATCAGCGCCAATGGCAGGTCGAAATCGTGCAGCAGGCGGCGCAGCATCGGCAGCACGCCCTGGGTGCGCCAGATGTTTCGATAGCCACGGAACTGCATGACCCGCGCTTCCCATTCCAGCTCGCTCAGGTTCAATTGCTCCAACTCGTGCAAAGAGCGGTTCAGTGTGACGCTCGCCAAGGCGGCGCGCAGTTGCCGCTCCGAGTCAGGCTCGGCGCACGCCTTCAGCCAGGCGAGCAAGTCATGGGCTTCCTGAGCGGCAAATACCGAGTCCTTGTCCGACAGGTACACACTGCGGACTCCACGGTTGGTCAACTCAGCACGCACGGCCTGGGCTTCTTTGCCATCACGCACAAGAATGGCGATATCGGCCGGCAGAATACCGCTGACCCTGCGTTCCCCCACCTGAAAACCGGCATGCCCAGCCTGCCCCGCATTCAACAGACGCACGATTTCCGCCGCGCAGGCACTGGCCAGCGCCTTGCGGTACGCGACGCCGGAAACGGGCTGGTCGCTGGGCAGATGCCAGAGCGTCAAGGCCGGTACGGCCTGCCCGTCCACGATCAAGGACTCCTTGCGCCCCTGGGCCCGCACATCCAGAAATGGCACAGGGTTGTCATCGCCTTGGCGGAACAGGAATGCACCTCGCCCCTGCGCACGCTGCTCGGCCTGCATGAACATATGGTTGACCGCGCCGACCATGGCCTGGGTAGAGCGGAAGTTGGTACCCAACGTATGCAGCCTGCCCTCGGTTGCCCGACGCGCCTGCAGATAGGTATGGATATCGGCACCCCGAAAGGCGTAGATCGCCTGCTTGGGGTCACCGATCAGGAACAGGCCGGTCTCCTGCTCGTTTCGCTCGATGTGGTAGATGCGTTCGAAGATGCGGTACTGAACCGGATCGGTATCCTGAAACTCATCGATCAGGGCCACGGGAAACTGTTCACGAACCAGCTCGGCCAACTGTTCACCACCAGCGCCCTGCAAGGCCCGGTCCAGCCGCACCAGCATGTCGTCGAAGCCCATCTCGGCACGCCGGCGCTTTTCTTCCTCGAAGCGCGCGCCGATCCACTGCGCTGCATGCCTCAGAACCGCGCTCTCAGGCGTCGGCAAAGCCGCCAGTGCCGCAGGCAGCTCGACCATCGCGTGCAAGCCGGCGTGCTCCGGCGCATCGCCTTTCCAGGCTTCGGCCATGCCGTCGGGGGTCAAGCGGGTAAAACCGGTACCGATATCCAGGTCGTGTTGGTTTGGATCCGTAGCCCAGGCGGTGATCTTTTCAAACCAGGGTTCGAAGTAGCGTGCCTGCATCTTGCGGCCATCGACTGCCTTGGCCGCCACCGCCTGCAGGCAGATTTCACGCAACTGAGTGGCCCACTGAGGCCAAGGTTCCTTGAGTTCGACCAAGGCTCGCTCACGCTCGGCCAGACAGCGGTCGATCAACTGGCCGGGCTCATCGCCCGATGCATCTTGCTGTACATGCGCGAACAGCCCCCGCACCCGACCAAGCAATGCCGCAGGCCCGCCAATATGAGCCCGCACCCAATCCAGCGCAGCGCCATGCATCGGGTAATAGAACCGCCGCCAATAGTCGCGCACCACCTCGCCCAGCAGTTCGCTGTGATCGGTTTCCAGGCTCTGGGTGAACAGGCTGCCGCTGTCGAACGCGTGTTCGCGCAGCATGCGCTGGCACCAACTGTGAATCGTGGAAACGGCAGCCTCGTCCATCCACTGGGCAGCGATATCCAGTCGGCTGGCACAGGCCGGCCACTGGCCAAGTTCGAATTCGTCGCGCAACTGCTCGACGAGCGCATCCGGTGCCGTTATTTCGCTTCGGAAAAACCGCGCGGCTTCGGCCAGACGGATCCGAATGCGCTCGCGCAGCTCTTTGGTTGCGGCATCGGTGAAGGTCACTACCAGGATCTGCGGAGGCAGCAGTTCGCGCCCGAAGCCGTTGATATCTCCACCATGGCCAAGTATCAAACGCAGATAGAGTGCGGAAATGGTGAATGTCTTGCCGGTGCCAGCACTGGCTTCGATCAATTGGCTGCCACGCAGCGGAAAAGCCAATGCCAGTGGACGTTCGAGCGATGTCATGAGCGAGCCTCCCTGTCATCGACCGATCTCCAGGGCGCCTCCAGCATGGGCTGGTACAAGGCTTGCGCCCAGCCTTCGAATTCTTCCCCGTCCATCAAGGCATCGAAATCAGCGAACTGGCGCATCAGTGCCATCGCCTCCCGACGCTCGCCATTACTCGTCACACCATCGCCCTCGTACGCTTTGCGTGCTGCGACCAAAGCCTTTTCCTCATCGGTGTGCGAAAGCCAGGCCACGGCCGTTTTCACGGCTACCGGCAGGGGCCGGGTCATGCCCGCTTGCCAGGCCAGCAGCAGATCGCTCAGGGCGTTCCGAGCCTGGTCCAGGGGCAGTGGCTCGAGCAGCAGGGTATCGTCACTGGCAACTACCGCAGTGGTCAGCGGCAATCCAACGGCGCAGGATGCCAGGTGCAAGACCCAAGGGCGTACCAGCCGATGCCATTTGCGCGAGCGCACGCCGCCAATGGCGTTGGCAATCGCTGAAACGCTGAGGTAGCTGCCGTCTTCACGCTGGTAGACACCCGCCAGCCATCCCTCCAGTACGACGCCCTGGGCCTGGAAAGTGATCGGCAGGGCACTGTCCAGTCGCGACGGCCACATGACGAGCAACTGACGGTAGCGCTCGAGCAGATCGGGCAGTGGCTCGATCAACTCCTCGCGCAACCGAGTGCCGAATTCGGCCATGGGCAACAGGCCGCTGCCCTGCAACTTGCGCGCATGGCTTTCCAGCGTCTCGGCAATGGCGTCGGCACTGGCCATGCCGGCACCGAGCAGGCTGTCACTGAGCGTGTAACGCTCCAGCGCATCGAGCACAAAGGGCTCTATGTCGGCCACAGGCTTTTCCGCCGACTCGAAGAAGACTTTCAGCCGCTGGCTGAAGAAATGCCTGACAGGATTGCGCAGAAAGTCCTGCAACTGAGCCACGCTCAGCGGCTCGTCCTGACGATGAGCCTGCAGAGGCGACTGCGCATGGGGTGCCACTACTTGCGCATGCAAGTGCTGCCACTCCCTTGCAAAGCTGAAAAGAGCTGGGTTGCCCTGATGAAAATACCGGGCGCTGAAAGGTTGGAGGGGATGCTCCAGCGTGAGCGCATGCAATAGCTTCTCCCCCCTTGCCGAGTTGTCCAGCGCCTCATCGCCCGACAGCCTCCAGCCATTGGCCAAATGATCTCGTAGTTGCCCGACCAGTACCGATGGCGGCCGTTCGCTGTTGTCTCTGATACTGCGTCCAACCCAACTGATATACAGCTGTTCGCGGGCCGAGAGCAGTGCTTCCAGTAGCAGATAGCGATCGTCCTCGCGCCGCGAACGGTCACCGGGGCGATAATCGCTGCCCATCAGGTCGAAATCGAGCGGTGGTTGCGCCCGAGGGTAATCGCCATCATTCATGCCCAACAGGCACACGATCTTGAATGGAATTGCACGCATCGGCATCAAGGTGCAGAAGTTGACGGAGCCCGCCAGAAAACGCTGGCTCAAGCGGCCCTGATCCAGCCCCGCGAGCCAGGCTTCACGCACCACCGTCAGCGGCAATGCTTCGACCAGTCCCACGGCTTCGCAGGTTTGCAGCCACTCTTCACGCAGCTCTTCGAGCTGGTTGAGCAGGTACTCGTCATGCTCGGTGTCGGCAGTGAAGAACAACTGCAGCATCTGATGCAGACGCACACCCCACTCGGCCGGGCTGACCGCGCGATCAAGTTGCTGACAGGCTACTTCCAGGGCATCCAGCAGCGCTGCCAGCGGGCCGATAAGCGCTGCGTCCAGGCCGCCGATCTCGTCGTAGGGCTCGATATCACTGCAGCCCACACCGGTTCCGACAGCATAGCCGAGCAACATTCGCCGCAGCCCAAAGCGCCAGGTGTTCTGTTCCAGCTCGATCGGCAAGCCCAGGTGCTGGCGGTGCGCCGCGTGAAGGCCCCAGCGAATGCCTGCGCCTTCGATCCAGCGACGCAAGGTCGGCAGATCACGCTCCTGAATCGCGAACCGACGCCGCAGGGCAGGTACGTCCAGAAGGTCGAGGATCTCGCTCACAGGGAAGCGGCTGTCCGGCAGCTTGAGCAGGTGCTCGACCGCTATGAGCAGAGGATCTCGCCCGCGCTGCCCCTGGTCGGTCAGCGTAAAGGGAATGAATCGGCGGTCTTCCCGGTCCAGTTGGCCAAACACTGCGCGAATGTGCGGCGCATAGCTGTCGATATCCGGCACCATCACGATCACGTCACGGGGGCGCAGTCCGGCATCGGCACTGAACCGTGCCAACAACTGGTCGTGAAGGATTTCCACTTCGCGCTGCGCACCATGCGCGACGTGGAAGCGGATGCTCTTGTCGGTCTTGATATCCACGGGTGGCCAGGTGGATTGCGTTTCACCCAGAGGGCGCAGCTCCAGAATGTCGTCCTGCAACTGACCCAGTAGATGCTGTGGCTCGCTTTCGCTGAAGAGGTCGATGCGACCATCCCGAAACGCCGACTGATAGCTGGCGGGATCGTCATAGCTGTCGAGCAGATTGATGTAGTCACGGCCCTGCTTGCCCCAGGCAGCTAGCAATGGGTGTGCATGCTGATGAAGGCTGTCGGTGTCCAGCACCACTGGCATGCCCTGCTTGCGAGCCTGGCGCTTGTATTGATGACGCAGGAGGTCCTTGTCCGCCACGATATCCGTCCAATGATGCCGACAGGGGTTGTGCACACACAACAACACCTGGCTGAATCGACCCAGCGCCGCCAGGGCTTCCAGACCTTGTGCAGGCAATGAAGAGATACCGAACACGATGACCCGCGAGGGTAGCGCTGACGGCGCTCGATCCAGCGCCGCTGCCGCCTCCATGAAACGCTGATGCACGCCTGCCCGGCTTTGCGCCATGCCTTCGGAGCCGACATCCTGAAGCAGTGCCCGCCACAGTTCCGCCTGCCAGCAGTTGCCCGTCGGCAGAGGCTTGCTCAGCCCCCTGCCATTGCGCAGCTGATGCTTGCCTTCCGCCCAGTCCTGCAGCCAATCCGCGCGGTAGACCTGGTATTGGTCGAACAGGTCCGCCAGACGCTCGGACAGCTGGTAGCGCTTGCGCAGGTCGTTGTCGTCGAGCAGGAAGCGCTGCAGGGGTTCGAAATGGGGCTGGTCAATCAGTTGCGGCAGAAGACGCATCAAGCGCCAGGTGAGCGGCGCCTTGTCGAGCAGCGAGGACGACGGGATCTGGTCCTGCCCCAGTACGCTTCGATACAACTGCCACATGAAACTACCCGGCAACTGCACGTCTACCGCCGCAGAAATGCCTACGCCGCCCTCGTCATCCGGGCCTTCGTCCGCAGCAAGCGCGAGTTTGAGCCACTGGGCGATACCGTTGCTCTGCACCAGGATGATTTCATTTTCCAGAGGACGCAGTGGGTACAGGCGCATCCAGCTCACGACAAGGCTGCGCAGTTCGTCCAGACGATTGCCGTGTACGACCATGAAACCGGGGGTAAGGGGTGACACAGCCGACATGGGCGAAGTCCTTGAGGTAAGCGTGAATCAAGGTTCAACCTTATCAGATGTGGCTTTGCGAGTTGAGCCAGCCGGATCTGCCCCGTCTGTAAGAGACAGCTGAATGTTGAATTGATAAGTAGGAGGGGTCTTACAAAAAATGCCGCACAAAAGACAAAACCCCTACCTGCTTACGCAGATAGGGGTTTCGGAATTGAATCTTGAC
>NZ_JACYVJ010000012.1:0-103935 GCF_014842235.1 Pseudomonas sp. CFBP 13710
AGCGGTTATATTTCCTGAAGGAGTGCTGAACATGACTCAGTTGACTTTGGTGCTGCCTGCACCAACGGTGGAAAACGAAACCAATGGGCACCTGGACCCTGCGGCTATTCCCAATACGGGTGTGAAGATCACGACACCGGTGTATGGGGGGATCGAAGCGGGCCAATGGGTAGGGTTGGAATGGACGGCGGTGGATCCAGCAGGGTCCCTGGTGTTGCCCGCTCGGCGACTGACGACAGCGCAGCCCCTGGAGTTCACGGTGCCCAAGGCGGTGGCGGAGCTGAGCCAGGACAAGGCTGTGTCAGTGGCGTACACGGTTGCACGCGTCGAGAATGGGCTTGTGAAAACGTCCGAGGCTGTGCCGTTTGAGTTGGCAAAAATCAAGGCGGTCACTCCGCCAGGGACTGAAGGGTTTGATAACGTTCCAGTAGGTCCTATTGCATGGCCGTTGCGGTTAAGTAAATTCCATATGGATGTTGAGATACAGATGCAGGCAGAAATCGTTCAGGATCCACCTGTAGCCCTTGAACCTTTCATTTCAGGCAATGCTTTGAAATATACTATTCTACGGGATACGGCTACATTCATAAGGATAGATTTAACGCCTTTTTGTACCGCTCTACAGTTCGGCCTAAGTCTAGGCGGTGCTAGTGGTGCTGATCGTCCTCTCATTGTTGAGTATGAGGGAGGGCAGATACGGACTATGGTTGTTAATTCAGGGTGGGTGAGGATAGACGTGAAAGACAATCCTACAAGGCGGATTTCGGTGTTGTATATTTACGCAATACCTAACGTAAACTGCTATATAGATAATTTTTCCTTCGAGTACGATCCGATACTTTAGCCGTTATTCGAATAGTTAGATAGTTGATACGGGTCGTCGCAATTTAGAGTGGGTCGCGTTAGTAAAAAAACAGAGCCAGTAGGTTGCCCTGTTTGAGCTAAAATATAGGCGGAGCCTGTAGTCGGCCTGAAATATCTACGTTGTTGCAGCTAGTATTTCGAAACAAAGGCAGAGTTTGGTTTCAACTATCAAAATTGTGCGTTGGTAATACATGCTTCTTAAAAGCCGAAATCTTCTCGCTGCACATGCAGTCATGACGAACTGCTTGGCCTCACCCGGTCGCTGGATGTTCAGCGACCGATTTTTTCATCCAACACGGAAATCTTGGCCCCCATAGCGCTTTGACTAGAATTTCCGGACCTTCATTATTGCCTGGGGGGATCCAACGCTCGCTGCGCCTCAATCACTGCTAGCGCTTGCCGTTTCAATCATACGTGTTTGACCTTTCCTAAGGAAAAACCAGAGATCTTCGATTTTTGTCTGTGACTGAACGGATCGCTCGCCACAGCACCACCGCCACAGGGGTGTTGGTTGAGCCATCGCTTATTACGCTATAATCCCCGCCTTTCGCCGCCCGCCGTGCCCGATCACCGCGCGCGCACCCATTCCGCTCAAAGAGGCTAGACCCTTGGCATTGACGATTCTTGGCCTGTCCGGCGCCCTTAGCCATGACCCTTCCGCGGCGCTGTACATCGACGGCAAGCTGGTTGCCGCCGCCGAAGAAGAGCGCTTCGTGCGCGACAAACATGCAAAGAACCGCATGCCCTATGAATCGGCCAAGTTCTGCCTGGAGCAAGCTGGCATTAAGCCGTCGGACGTTGACGTGGTGGCGATTCCGTTCGCGCCCATCAGTCTGTTCGGCAGGGCCCGTTGGCACTACGCCAAGCGCTACTGGTATGCCCCGGACCGCGCCCTCGATGCGCTGCTGATGGGCAACCGTCGCTACAAGCGCTACCGCAACAAGATCGTCTTCTGCCTGGAACAGTTGGGCTTCGACGCGAAGAAGATCAAGATCGAACCGGTCGAGCATCACCTGGCGCATGCCTCAAGTGCCTACCACTGCTCGGGCTTCCAGGAAAAAACCGCGATCCTCGGCATCGACGGCAAGGGTGAGTACGCCACTACGTTTTTCGGCTACGGCGAGAACGGCAAGATCCACAAGATCAAGGAGTTCTTCGACCCGGATTCGCTGGGCGGCCTGTATGGCGCGATCACCGAATTCCTCGGTTTCGAAATGCTCGACGGCGAGTTCAAGGTCATGGGCATGGCGCCCTATGGCGACGCCAGCAAGTACGACTTCTCGCGCCTGGCTTCGTTCGAGAACGGCGAACTGGTGATCAACACCGACTACGCCAACGTCATCGGCCTGCGCCGCTATAAAGAGAAGGGCAAGGGTTTCTACTTCTCGCCCAAGCTGATCGAATGGTTGGGCCCCAAGCGCGAAGGCGACATCGCCGACGAGCCGTACATCCACTACGCGGCCAGCATGCAGGCGTTGTTCGAAAAACTCGCCCTGCAGATGATCGACCACTACCTGGGCGACGTGCTCAAGCAGACCGGCAAGCTGGCCTTCGCCGGTGGCTGCGCGCTGAACGTCAAGCTGAACCAGAAGATCATCGCCCGCCCGGACGTAAAGGAGCTGTTCGTGCAGCCGGCTTCCGGCGACGCCGGTACCGCGGTCGGGGCGGCGGCCTACGTGTCCCATGCCCGCGGCGTGCCGGTGGAGAAGATGGAGCACGTGTACCTGGGCCCGTCCTACACCAACGAAGACGTGATCGCTGCCTGCGCGCGTCATCCGAACAAGCCCAAGGGGCGCATGCTGGGCAACATGCCCAAGCAGATCGCGCAGATCATGGTCGACGGCAACCCGGTGGCCTGGTTCCAGGGACGCATGGAGTTCGGCCCGCGGGCGCTGGGTGGTCGGTCGATCATCGGTTGCCCGAGCGTGCCGGGCGTGGCCGACCGCATCAACCACCAGATCAAGTTCCGCGAGCGCTGGAGGCCTTTCTGCCCATCGATGCTCGACACCGTCGCGCCGCAGATGATCAAGATCGACCACCCGGCGCCGTTCATGACGTTCACCTTCGAGGTGGCCGAGGAATGGAAGACCCGCGTGCCGGAAGTGGTCCACGAAGACGGCACCTCGCGCGCCCAGGTGCTCAAGCGCAAGTACAACCCGCGCTACTACGACATGATGAAGGCCCTCGAAGAGCTGACCGGCAATGGCGTGTCGCTGAACACCTCGCTCAACCGCCGTGGCGAGCCGATGATCTGCTCGCCCACCGATGCGTTGAACATGTTCTACGGCTCGGACCTCGAGTACCTGGTCATGGAAGACATTCTGGTGGTCAAAGAGGGTGCTCAAGCCTATGACGCGCTCGACTGAGCGTCATGTGCTGCAGTTCTGCCACGGCTATGACGGGCCGTTCCTCGACTGTGCCCGTCAGTACGCCAGCCTGTTCGTGGGCCGTGGCTACCGGGTGACCACCGTGTTCCTGACCGGCGCGGCCGATGCTCAGGTGGCCGCTGGCTGCGAGAGCGACGAAGTGCTGTTCATGGAGTTCAGTTCCAAGGATATCCGTGGCTTGAAGCTGGGTGCCATTCGCGAGCTGCGCAAGATCACTGCTGCGCGCACATTCGCCTTCTGCATCGCGCACCGGTTCAAGCCTATCTATGTTGCCCTGCTAGGCACTTCGCTGCCGGTGATCGGCGTGCACCATGCGTTCGGTGACTATCAGCGTCGTTCGCGCCGGGTGTTTGCGCAGTTGTTCCGCAAACGCTTGAGCCTGCTGGGCGTGTCCGATGCGGTGCGCGACGACATGCGCCGCTGCCTGCCCGGTTGGGCGCCCGAGCGCATCGCCACGCTGTACAACCGTTTGAACACCTTTACCTTGCAGCAACAATTGCTGCCTGCGGCCGAAGCCCGCCAGGCGTTGGGGTTGGCGCCCGATGCCTGGATCGTCGGCAACGTCGGTCGCCTGCACCCGGATAAGGACCAGGCCACCTTGCTGCGCGGCTTTGCTTTGGCCTGGGCAAAACTGCCTCAGGAAGCGCTGCTGGTGATCATCGGTTCTGGGCGCCTGGAACAGAATCTCAAGGACCTGGCCGTGGAGCTGGGCATTGCCGAGCGGGTGCGGTTTCTTGGCCAGGTGGCCCAGGCGCGGCTGTATTTCAAGGCGTTCGACGTGTTCGCCCTGAGCTCCGACCATGAGCCGTTCGGCATGGTCCTGCTTGAAGCGATGGCGGCCAATGTGCCGCTGCTGGCCACGGCCTGCGGTGGCGCACCGGAGATCGTCGAGGGCGTCGGTATCCTGTTTCCGCTGGGTGACGCCGAGCGCCTGGCACAGGGCCTGGAACACATGGCCGGGATGGATCGCTACCAGCGCGCGCAGTGCGAAGCGCACATGGCCGAACGCCTCGAGACGCGCTTCTGCGACCGCGCGGTGCGCAAGGCTTTCTGGCAACTGCCGATGGTCACCGCACTGACGGCGGCCACATGATGCTCAACCGATTGCAGAGCGTGCGCGAACGGGGCTGGCAAACTGTGGACGCGGCCACCTATGCCCAGGCCTGGACGCAGTTCGGCGGCAGTGTGGCGACGCACCCGCTGGTGGTCGAGCGGTTGGCTGCGCTGGCCGGCATTCCGGTGCGCTACCTGGGGTGGGAGCAGGCGGGCAAACTGGTCGCAGTGATACCCACCTGGGGGCGCTACCTGGCGCTGTCCAAGGACGTGCTCAAGCAGGCCGGCAAGAAGGGCCTGTACGATCTGGGCAACGCCGAGTTGATTTTGCCGGCGGCTGCTGATGCCCAGGCACCGCTGCGCCACCATGGGCGTTATCTGTCGGAGCTGAACCAGGGGCGTTTCAGCGGCTTGAAAGCGCAGGCCGAGAGCCTGGCCATGGCCCGCACGCCCGAAGACCTGTCGAAGAAATTTCGCTACAACCAGCGCCGCGAACTGCGTCTGCTGGAAGAAGCCGGCGGCGTGGCCAAGCCCGTCAGTGAATTCACCAGCGCCGAGCTGGCAGCGATCTACTGTGACCTGTTCCAGCGCCGCTGGGGCTTTCCCGCGACCGGCGCCGAGCGCATGGCCGAGGTCATCGAGCTGCTGCGCGAGCTGATGATCGGCTCGGTGCTGCTGCTGGGCGATGCGCCCGTTGCCATTCAACTGGTGTACCGCGTCGAGGCGCCAGACTGGGTCAGCGTGGAATACATCAATGGCGGCGTGGATCCGGAGAACCGCGCGTTCAGCCCCGGCAGCGTGCTCAGTTTTCTCAATACCCAGAGCGCCTGGGAGCAGGCCCGCGCGGTGAACAAACCCCTGCGCTTCTCGTTCGGCCGCGCCGACCGCGAGTACAAGGACCGCTGGTGCAACCCCGTTCCGGTGTTTCAGGCATGAGCCGCAAACAGGCGTTGCTCGCCCGGCACCGGCGCAACAAGCGTCGCGTGCTGCTGGCCGGGCTGGTGGTGATGCTGCTGGCGGGTGTGCTGGTTGCCTGGTGGTTGCCGCTGCCCCTGTTGTTGCTGGCCTGGGTGGCCCATGAGGCGTGGTTTGCCGACCATCTGTTCTATTCGCCGGGCGATGATTACGCCTACAGCTTCGACAGCGAAGCGGAGCTGGCCAAGGTCAGCCTGAACGGCGAGGTGCTGCAGGTTGCAGAGCGCGTCGAGGCGGCGGATACCTTGATCCTGGCGCTGGATGTGAAGGCGTCCTGGCTGGGGCGACTGTTCGATCCGTATGTGCAGTTGCTCGGAAGTGAGCTGAGCGACCGGCAGACGTTCGAGCGCGGTGTCGATGGCCTGCGCTACCTGAATCTGAGTGGCTTTGCCGATGAGCTCAATCACGGGCGCCTGCGCTTGCGCGGGCGGTTCTGCCGCATCGTTGGCGAGCCGCGCTTGTGGCGCTTTCAGCATCCGGATTTCACCCGGCACACGGTCATGGTCATTGCGCCCCATGCCGACGATGCCGAGCTGGCGGCCTATGGTTTGTACAGCCGGGCGGCGAGCAGTTGGATCGTGACCTTGACGGCAGGCGAGATCGAAGCCGAGCACTATCAGGCGATGGGCCTGGCGCCGGCCGACGCCGCTCGCTTGAAGGGGCGCCTGCGGGCCTGGGACAGCCTGGCCGTACCGCGCTGGGCCGGGGTGCCGGCCGAGCAGTGCGTGCAGTTGGGGTATTTCTGCCTGCAACTGCCAGCGATGCAGGCGGCACCCGAGCAGCCGTGTGGCTCGCGCGAGGCGGACATGACTGACATCCGCCCGTTCCGTCAGCTCAACCCCTTCGCCTTGCCGGCCGATGCCGATGGCGCGCCGACCTGGAACAATCTGCTCGCCGACCTGCGCGAACTGCTGCAACGGGCGCAGCCGGATGTGCTGGTGATGCCCCACGCGAGCATCGACCCTCACCCGGACCACATCTGCGCGCAGGCAGCGGTGCTGCAGGCGTTGCAAGGGGTGGCGCACCAGCCACGCTACCTGCTGGGCTATGCCAACCATTTGCATGACAACGACCGTTGGCCTATGGGCCGTGCTGGCGAAGGCGTGGCCCTGCCACCGTTTTTCGATGCCCGTGAACGGCTGCTGCCGTGCAGCCTGCCGGTGGGTGCGGCTGTGCAGATGGACAAGGCCATGGCGCTAGGCATGATGCACGACCTGCAACCGCCGGCGCCGTTCAAGCGTCGCGTGCGGCGTTGGCTGCAATGGTTGCTGGCCGGTCGACGTTGGCCGGCGACGGGTGAAAACGAATTTTTCCGCAAGGCGGTGCGCCGCCACGAACTGTTCTGGCGCAAAGACTTATAAGGTGCCGTTAGCACAATGATGAAAGTACTGTTTCTGGTGCAGAAAGAGCAGCGCGCCATTCTCGATCGTCTCTATGAGGGGATCGCCGCGCATTGCGAGTGTGATCTGCGCTGGTTGGACAGTGCGCAGCAGCGCGATCTGAAAGGGTATTTCAAGCGGGAAGTGGACGTCGCCCGGTACGACCGCATTCTGTTCTTCCTGCGTTTCAAGCAGGAGGTTCGCCAGGTGGCGTTCATTCGTTCGGTGCCCAATCTGGTCATCCTGGAACATGACGCCTACCAGAACTACATCGCGTGCAAGTACACCGGCAAGTTCAGCGCGCACTACCAGCAGTTGCCGTGGGTGCGGGTGATCAGTTCGGGGTTCATGGTCAGCGAACGCTTGCGCGCCGAGGGCTTCGATGCCCATTTCGTGCCCAAGGGCTATGACCAGGCCCTGCTGACGCCGCAGACCCGCGAGCGCGATATCGAGCTGGCTTTCGTGGGCAGCACCAAGAGCGTGGCCTACAGTGGCCGCAAGCAGATGCTCGATGCGATCGGCCAGGTGGAGCCGTTGCTGGTGACGCGGACCAACAGCGGCCAGGAGTATGGCGATACGCTGAACCGCATCCGTTTTTTCGTCAGTGCCGATGTGGGCATGGGCGAGTACATGATCAAGAATTTCGAAGCCATGGCGTGTGGGTGTGTGCTGTTCACCTTCGATCAGGGCGAGGCGGAAAACCGCGCGCTGGGGTTCCAGGACATGCGCACGGTGGTGTTGTACGACAGCGTGGCGAGCTTGCAGGCCAAGCTGGCGCAGCTGCGCCGCGAGCCGGCGCTGGCCGAGCGCATCGCTGCGGCGGGGCAGGCGCTGGTGCTGGGGGAATACGGTTTCGACCGGATCGGTGAGCGTATCGTGCAAGCGATGCAGCCGGCACTTCGCCCGCATCCGCCGTTGACGGTGTGGCAACGCCTGCGGTTGGCCTTGTCCTAGTAACCGCGCCGCGCCCTTCGCGGCCACTGGCCGCTCCTACAGGGGATTGCGCTGTACTTGTGGGAGCGGGCTCTGCCCGCGAAACAGGCGCTGCGGTGTGTCAAGCCGAACCGCGGTGCGGCTTTCGCGGCCACTGGCCGCTCCTACAGGGGATTGCGGTGTACCCGTAGGAGCGGTCATCGGCCGCGAAACAGGCGCTGCGGTGTGTCAGGCCGAACCGCGGTGCACCCTTCGCGGCCACTGGCCGCTCCTACGGGGGATTGTGGTGTACCCGTAGGAGCGGTCATCGGCCGCGAAACAGGCGCTGCGGTGTGTCAGGCCGAACCGCGGTGCGGCTTTCGCGGCCACTGGCCGCTCCTACAGGGGACGGGCCATGGTGCTACTTGAGCAGGGCTTTGTTGAGCTCGGCCAAGGGGAAGCAGGCGGTCAACTGTTCACGCTCCAGATACCGGGAGAAATGCTCGAGGTTGCGCTTGATCAAGCGCTTCGACAAAGGCCCGCGGGTGAAGCTCATGTCGGCCATGTCGATCAGGCCCAGCTCTCCTTCGGGCGTGACGATCACATTGCCCAGGTGCAGCGAGCGGAAATACACCCCTGAGCGATGCAACCGGCGAATCATGGCGATCAGCGGCTCCAGGCTGTGTTGCCAGGTGAAGTCGGCGGTGTCCATCAACTGACGCAGGTTCCTGCCTGGCAGGGGCTCGTACAGCACGGCGGTCATGCCAGGCTTGTCCAGACGATAGTGCTGCAGCACCTTCAAGGTCGGCACGCCCAGTTGCTGCAGGCGTTGGGCGTTGGCGATGAAACGCGCCGAATACGGGCGCAGCAGGGCTGAGGAAAACAGCCGTTTGCGGCGGAAAAGTTTCAGGATCTTGCCGTCTGCGAGCAGGTACACTTTCGCGCCATGGCTGTCGGCTTCCAACACCTTGGCGCCGGTGATCAGCGTGTCAAAAGCGGCCAGAGGAAGGCGGGTGCATTGCATCGTGATAAGGCCTTGATTGAAGAGGGCGGGTGGCATGATGCCCAAAAGCGCCAGCATGTTCTACCGCCAGGCCGAACTGCGGCGCGGCTTTCGCGGCCACGGACCGCTCCTACGGGGGATTGCTTTGCCCGCGAAGGGCGCGACTCGGTCTGGCTGCAGCACCGCGATCCCCGATCGGCCCCCTGTGATAAAATTCCCGTTCTACGCCAACAGTGAGTTAGACGATGAGTGATTCACCGCGCCCAGCGGAACAGGATTCAAGCCTGAAAATCTATTTGCGACTGCTCAGCTACGTTCGCCCCTACGTGGGCATGTTCCTGATCAGTATCATAGGTTTCGTGATCTTCGCCTCGACCCAGCCCATGCTGGCCGGCATCCTCAAGTATTTCGTCGACGGCCTGAGCAATCCCGAAGCGGTACTGTTCCCCAATGTGCCCTACCTGCGCGACCTGCAACTGCTGCAGGCGGTACCCATACTGATCGTGCTGATCGCCGCCTGGCAGGGCCTGGGCTCCTACCTGGGCAATTACTTCCTGGCCAAGGTATCGCTGGGCCTGGTCCACGACCTGCGCGTGGAGCTGTTCAACAAGCTGCTGGTACTGCCCAACCGCTACTTCGACACGCACAACTCCGGCCACCTGATTTCGCGCATCACCTTCAACGTGACCATGGTGACCGGCGCTGCGACCGATGCCATCAAGGTGGTGATCCGCGAAGGCCTGACGGTGGTATTCCTGTTCATCTATCTGATCTGGATGAACTGGCAACTGACCCTGGTCATGCTGGCCATTCTGCCGCTGATCGCCGTCATGGTCGGCAGCACCAGCAAGAAATTCCGCAAGCAGAGCAAGAAGATTCAGGTTGCCATGGGCGATGTGACCCACGTGGCATCCGAGACCATCCAGGGCTATCGGGTGGTGCGCAGCTTCGGCGGTGAAGGCTACGAGCAGAACCGCTTTGCCAAAGCCAGCCAGGGCAACACCGACAAGCAACTGCGCATGACCAAGACCGGCGCGATCTACACGCCGATGTTGCAGCTGGTGATCTACACCGCCATGGCTGTGCTGATGTTCCTGGTGCTGTACATGCGTGGCGATGCCACGGCCGGTGATCTGGTGGCCTACATCACCGCAGCCGGTTTGCTGCCCAAGCCGATCCGCCAGCTGTCGGAAGTCAGCTCCACGGTGCAGAAGGGCGTGGCCGGTGCCGAAAGCATCTTCGAGCAGCTGGACGTCCCTCCCGAGCTGGACACCGGCACAGTGGAGCGCGAGCGCGTTGGCGGTTCGCTGGAAGTGCGCAACCTGAACTTCACCTACCCCGGCACCGATCGCCAAGTGCTCAGTGACATCAACTTCACCGCCAAGCCGGGGCAGATGATTGCGCTGGTGGGGCGTTCGGGCAGTGGCAAGTCGACCCTGGCCGGGTTGATCCCGCGCTTCTATCACCACAATCAAGGTGAAGTGTTGCTCGATGGCGTGGAGATTGCCGACTACCAGCTGCGCAACCTGCGCCGGCATATCGCGCTGGTGACCCAGAGCGTGACACTGTTCAACGACAGCGTGGCCAACAACATTGCCTACGGTGACCTCGCCGGTGCGCCGCGCGAAGATGTGGTGGCGGCGGCGGCCGATGCCTATGCCAAGGAATTCATCGACCGTCTGCCCGAGGGTTTCGACACGCAGGTGGGCGAGAACGGTGTGCTGTTGTCCGGTGGCCAGCGCCAGCGCCTGGCGATTGCCCGGGCGTTGCTCAAGAATGCCCCCGTGCTGATTCTGGATGAAGCGACCTCGGCGCTGGATACCGAATCGGAGCGACATATCCAGGCTGCGCTGGACCATGTGATGAAAGGGCGGACCACCTTGGTGATCGCTCACCGACTGTCGACTATCGAAAAGGCCGACCAGATTCTGGTGATGGACCAGGGCCGCATCGTCGAGCGCGGCACGCACGCGCAGTTGCTGGCGCAGAACGGCTATTACGCCAGGTTACACGCCATGGGCCTGGACGAACCTGCGAAAACCGACATCACCTGAGCCCTACAGGACTGCGATTTCCCTATGGCATTACGCTATTGCGCGTGATTGCGGTCCCCTTGCAGGAGCGGTCATCGGCCGCGAATCGGACGGCTCGGTGTGTCAGGTGATACGCGGCGTTCCCTTCGCGGCCACTGGCCGCTCCTACGGGGATCACTGCTCGCACATGGTAATCCGCGGCGTGCCCTTCGCGGCCACTGGCCGCTCCTACGGGGATTACCGCTCCCGAGGTGGGGTGGGGGCCTATCGGGTGCTTGCGTGTTAATATCGCCGCCCTGTTCATTTTGTATGTGGGTTGCCCATGAAGTTATCCATGCCGCGATTCGAGTCGGCCCCTGTATTGGTGGTCGGCGATGTCATGCTCGACCGTTACTGGCATGGCGGTACTTCGCGCATCTCCCCGGAAGCACCGGTGCCGGTGGTCAAGGTCGAACAGATCGAGGATCGGCCTGGTGGTGCCGCCAACGTTGCGTTGAACATCGCCGCACTGGGTGCGCCGGCTTCCCTGGTGGGTGTGACCGGTACCGACGAGGCCGCCGACAGCCTGGGCAACAGCTTGAAGGCTGCCGGCGTCACAGCGGTGTTCCAGCGCATTGCCCACCAGCCGACCATCGTCAAGTTGCGGGTCATGAGCCGCCATCAACAACTGTTGCGCATCGACTTCGAAGAAGCGTTTGCCACTGACCCGGTAGCGCTGGGCAACGAAGTCGAAGCGTTGCTCGAAGGCGTCAAGGTGCTGGTGCTGTCGGACTATGGCAAGGGCGCGCTGAAAAACCATCAGGCGCTGATTCAGGCGGCGCGCGCGCGCAACATTCCCGTGCTGGCCGACCCCAAGGGCAAGGATTTCTCGATCTATCGAGGCGCCAGCCTGATCACGCCCAACCTCAGCGAATTCGAAACCATCGTCGGCGGTTGCGCCGATGAGGCAGAACTGGTGGCCAAAGGCGCCGCGCTGATGAGCGAGCTGGATCTGGGCGCACTGCTGGTGACCCGTGGCGAGCACGGCATGACCCTGTTGCGCCCTGATCATCCGGCCCTGCACTTACCCGCGCGGGCCCGTGAAGTGTTCGACGTGACTGGTGCCGGCGATACCGTAATCTCCACCCTGGCAGCGGCCATCGCCGCAGGCGAAGAGTTGCCCCATGCGGTGGCCCTGGCCAATCTGGCGGCGGGCATCGTGGTCGGCAAGCTGGGTACGGCGGCGATCAGCGCACCTGAACTGCGCCGTGCCATCCAGCGCGAGGAAGGTTCGGAACGCGGCGTGTTGAGCCTCGAGCAGTTGCTGCTGGCGATCGACGATGCGCGGGCGCACAACGAGCGCATCGTGTTCACCAATGGCTGCTTCGATATCCTCCATGCGGGCCACGTGACGTATCTGGAACAGGCCCGCGCTCAGGGTGACCGGCTGATCGTGGCGGTCAACGATGACGCTTCGGTAAGCCGTCTGAAAGGGCCGGGTCGGCCGATCAACAGCGTCGACCGGCGCATGGCGGTGTTGGCCGGGCTCGGGGCGGTGGACTGGGTGATCAGTTTTGCCGAAGGTACACCGGAAAACCTGCTGACCCATGTACGCCCGGATGTGCTGGTGAAGGGAGGGGATTATTCGATGGAGCAAGTGGTAGGTGCCGATATCGTGGCCGCCTATGGCGGCACGGTAAAGGTACTGGGGCTGGTGGAAAACAGCTCGACCACCGCCATCGTCGAGAAAATCCGCAGCCGTTGAAGCGTCAGGTTCTACCACGTTCCCGCAAATGCACCGTGTCCACCGCCGACGCGGCTTGCGCCGCTGCTACAGGGACCGCGTCCACCGCCGACGCGGCTTGCGCCGACGCGGCTTGCGCCGCTGCTACAGGGACTGCGTCCACCGCCCCCCCCCCCCTGTAGCAGCGGCGCAAGCCGCGTCCGGCCGCACCGCGGTGTTCCAGGCACACCGCATGACGGTATTCGGTAGGGGCAATGGGGTTACTTGTGCAGACCGCTGCGCACCTTGCGCACCAATACCCGCGCCTTGACCTTGAATTTTTGCAGGCTGGTACGCGGCTTCTTCGGGATGGCCAGGCCTTTTTCCGCCACCCAGTCGCGCCAGCGCACACGTTCGTCGCGGACCAACCAACCTTCTTGCGCAGCGAAACTCTCGGCCAGGTAAACGCCCCGTGTGCCTGCGGCGTGCAGCTTGTCCTTCTTCAAGGTGTACAGCTCGGCGACCGGCTGACCGTCCTTCAGCGGTATCAGGTACAGGTCGGGCCTGCTCCGGCTCAGGCGGGTGATCAGCTCACCTTTTTCCAGGCGCTCCTCCACATGGAACAGGCTGAGCCCCTTGGCCTGGGGCGGCACCTCCAGGCGCAGGTCGTAGACCAATTGCAACGAAGCCGTCGGCACGTGCACGTAGGCCCGGGGCCGCTCGATCAGGTTCAGGCTGCCACAGCGGACCGGGCGCGCCGCGCCGGAACGGGTGCTCAAGCGAAAGGGCAGGGGCTCGTGATAGCGCAGCACCTGGTCATACGGCGTCGGCAGCCAGGTGTCGTTGAAACGCCCGCCCAGCCAGCCTTCCGAAGTCTCCAGCAGACACTCCTCGGCGATTTCCTGAATGGCCGTGTGCAGCGGCAGGTTCACCTCATGGGCCGGCACATAGCCGGAGATCAGCTTGAGCACCACATCGCCGCGGTCTTCGCGGCGTTGACGCACCAGCACCCAGTAGTCGCGGCCACGCCAGTTCAAGGTCAGCCGGACCGACACGCCGAGGTTGGCCAGCTCCACGCGAAAGCGTTCGCTGTCACTCACCTCGACCGGTTTGCGCCGTTCCAGGGTCTGAGCGAAATTCAGGGGCATGCCCACGGCTTCGTAACTCAGGGCTTCGGGCGTGGCTTCGACGGCAAGGGGCAGGGTCTTGAAATTGCCAGGGTTCTTTCGTGTCAGGGTACGCGGCATTACGGCTCCTTCTTGCGTCGGGGTCGGCCGCGTCGGCGGCGTCAATTCCTGAGTAGCACGGCAGCGGCTGTCGCTACGTTGTGGGACAGGTGCAGCGGATTTATCGTTCCGACAATAGCACTGGCGACCCCAGGGTGGGCGAACAGCAGCTCGAAGCTGGCGCGCACCGGATCGACCCCCGGTGCCAGGCAGGCATGACCGCTGGCCAAGGCCTTTTTCACCAGGATGGCCTTGCCGTGGGCAGCTGCGTAGTCGAGCACCGGGCGCTCGGACTGCTCGCTCAGGTTGTAGGTGACCATGGCGCAGTCCCCGGTTTCCAAGGCTTTCAGCCCGCCCTGAACGGTCTTGCCGGAAAAGCCGAAGCCACGAATCTTGCCTTCGGCTTTCAGCGCCGCCAACGTCTGGTACACCTCACTGCCCTCGAGAATCTCCAGATCGTTGCCGTCCGAATGCACCAGCAACAGATCAATGAAGTCTGTTTCCAGGCGTTTCAGGCTGCGCTCCACCGAGAACCGCGTGTGCTCGGCGCTGAAATCGAAGCGTGACTGGCCGGCCTCGAACTCTTCACCGACCTTGCTGACGATAACCCACTCCTGACGCTGGCCACGCAGCAATGGGCCTAGGCGCTCTTCGCTGATGCCATAGGCCGGCGCGGTGTCGATCAGGTTGATGCCCAGCTGGCGCGCCTGGTCGAGCAACATGCGCGCCACACTGTCGTCGGGAATGGTGAAGCCGCTGGGGTATTTCACCCCTTGGTCGCGGCCCAGCTTCACCGTGCCCAGGCCCAGGGGGGAGACCCGCAGGCCGGTGTCACCCAGCGGGCGGTGCAGATCGTGCAGGGTCGGCAGGCTCATGGCAGCAGTTCATCCCAGACAGGTGTGGCCAGGGCCGGCTTGGGCAGTTCGGGCAGGGGCGCATGCGCGAGGGGCGAAATGCCGTCGCGCTGCAAGGCGCCGATGACCCGGTCGGCGAAGTCGGGCGCCAGCGCCAGCTTGGTCGGCCAGCCCACCAGCAAACCGGGCTGATCGGCCAGAAAGGCGTTGTCCGGGCGCACCAGCCCCGACTGCGCAGGCTCGGCGCGATTGACCCTCAAGGTGGCCCAGCGCATCTGGCTTTGATCGACCCACGGCAACAGGTGCGCGATTTCCTTCTGCGCGGCGGCGATCTGCTGCGCCGGTTCGCGGGCCACGCCGTCGGCCTCGGCGATCTCTCCACCCAGGTACCAGACCCATTGGCCGTCGGCCCCCGGGTGGGTGGTGACGGTGATGCGCGGCTTCGGCCCACCGCCCAGGCAATGGGCATACAACGGTTTCAGGTTGGCGCCCTTGGCCAGCACCATGTGCAGTGGCCGACGCTGCATGGTGGGTTGTTCGACGCCCAGCGCGGTCAACAGGGCCTGGGTGCCTTCGCCGGCACTGAGCACCACGCGCTGGGCACGAATCACCCGGCCATCGACGATCAGCCCAGCCAGCCGGCCCTGGTCATACAAAGGCTCGATGCGCTCGCCGGCCAGCAGCCCATCACCGGCCAGCTCGGCCAGCCGTGCGACCAGGCTGGGCACGTCGACCACCAGCTCGGCCAGGCGGTAGACCTTGCCCTTGAAGGCGCGGTCCTGCAACGCCGGTGGCAACTGCTCGCCCTTGACTTGATCGACCCGACCGCGCACGGCCTTGCTGGCGAAAAAGCTGGTGAGGTTGCCCGCCAGGGTGCCCGGCGACCACAGGTAGTGCGCCTCGGACAGCAGCCGCACACCGGAAAGATCGAGTTCGCCATCACCGGCCAGCGCCTCACGCCAGCGCCGCGGCATGTCGGCAATCGCTTCGGACGCCCCGGTCAGCGCGCCGTGCAGGGCGTATTTGGCGCCGCCGTGAATGATCCCCTGGGCCTTGAACGTCTGCCCGCCGCCCAGGCGCGCGTTCTCCACCAGCACCGTCGAATAGCCCAGGGCGCGCAGCCGCGCGTTGAGCCAGAGCCCGGCGACACCGGCGCCGACGATGACGATATCAGTGGACAGTTCAGACGGCATTGCAGACCTCGCAGGCTTGGACAGGCGGGGGAGTATACAGCCTCAGTGCCCGGTGGTTTTCGAGAACAGCTGGATCACCACCACGCCCAGCACGATCAGCGCCATGCCGAGCATGGCCGGCAGGTCGAGCTTCTGCCCGTAGATGAACAGCGCGGCGACGCTGACCAGCACGATGCCCATGCCGGCCCAGATGGCGTAGGCGATGCCCACCGGCACGGTGCGCACTACCAGGGTCAGCATCCAGAAGGCGATGCCATAGCCGACCACCACCAGGATCAGCGGCAGTGGCGTGCTCAGGCCCTTGACTGCCTTCATGGACACGGTGGCGATCACTTCGGCGCAGATGGCGATGGCAAGAAAAACATAGGCGTTCATGGTGGAGCTCCTTTTCGATGCAGGCATTCTAGGCGATGCACGGCCACTGGGGGCTGGTCCCTTTCGAACCGTCAGCGGGCAATCGGTTCGTGCGGTGTCTGCCGGTGCTTGGTCAAGCACGGCGACCTGAGTAAACTTCGCCGCCATGAACAGAACTCTCTACACCTTGCTGTTTCACCTGGGGCTGCCGTTGCTGGCCGTGCGTCTATGGCTGCGCGCGCGCAAGGCACCGGCCTACGGGCAGCGCCTCGGCGAGCGTTTCGCCTACCGGCTGCCGGCGATGCAGCCGGGCGGCATCTGGGTGCACGCGGTGTCGGTGGGCGAGAGCATTGCCGCAGCGCCGATGATCCGCCAGTTGCTGCTGCGCCACCCCGAGCTGCCGATCACCGTCACCTGCATGACCCCGACCGGGTCGGAGCGCATCCAGGCACTGTTCGCCGGCGAGCCCCGCATCCAGCACTGCTACCTGCCGTACGATCTGCCCTGGGCGTCCGGCCGCTTTCTCGACCACGTGCGGCCGCGCCTGGCAGTGATCATGGAAACCGAACTGTGGCCCAATCATATTCACCAGTGCGCCCGCCGCGGCATCCCGGTGGCGTTGGCCAATGGGCGGCTTTCCGCGCGTTCGGCCAAGGGCTATGCCCGCTTCAAAGGCCTGACCGCGCCGATGCTGGCCGAGATGAGTTTGCTGGCGGTGCAGACCGCAACCGAGGCGCAACGCTTTCTGGACTTGGGCGCACGCCCGGAATGCGTGCAGGTGACGGGCTCGATCAAGTTCGACCTCAGCGTCGACCCGGCCGTGCCCGTGCGCGCAGCCCGGTTGCGCGAGCAGTGGCAGGCACAGGAACGTCCGGTCTGGATCGCTGCCAGCACCCACGAAGGTGAGGATGCGGTGATATTGGCCGCCCACCGGCAACTGCTGGCCAGCCATGCCGATGCCTTGCTGATTCTGGTTCCGCGGCACCAGGAGCGTTTCGCTTCGGTCCACGGGCTGTGCCAGGCGCAAGGGTTCAGTACGGTGCAGCGTTCGCTCGAGCAAGCAGTTACGGCGACCACCCAGGTGTTGCTGGGCGATACCATGGGCGAGCTGCTGTTCCTCTATGCACTGGCAGACGTTGCCTTCGTTGGCGGCAGCCTGGTGGAGAACGGTGGGCACAACCCGCTGGAACCGGCAGCACTGGCCAAGCCGGTGTTGAGTGGGCCGCACATGTTCAACTTTCTCGAAATAGGCGCGATGCTGCGCGAGGCCGGGGCGCTGGTCGAAGTCGACGACGCGCAAGGCTTGGCAACGGCGCTGCGGCGGTGGCTGGAGCTGCCCCGCGAAGCGGTGCGCAGCGGGCAGGCTGGGCTGGACGTGATGCGAGCCAACCAGGGTGCATTGAAGCGGCTGCTCGATGGTCTCGACGCCCAGCTCTAGGGCTTGGGTGATACAGCCGCGTGCGGAACGCCGGGGATTGCCCGAGGTCTGTTATGCATCGACCTCAAGGAGCTGCGCCATGGACATCATTCGTATCATTTTCGCCATTCTTCTGCCGCCAGTCGGCGTGTTCATGCAAGTCGGATTCGCCGGCGCGTTCTGGCTGAACATCCTGCTGACCCTGCTGGGCTACATTCCTGGCATCATCCACGCGGTGTACATCATCGCCAGCAGAAGGTGATGCCGCTGCCGGTGCGCTCGTCTGCCTGACGACCGCACCGGTACCCGTTCAAAGCAGATCGGACAGCCCGCGGTCGTCCTCGCGCATGACCTTCAGGTAGAAGCGCCATTCATGCTCCAGGGCATGAGCCAGGTTGGCTGCATTGCGAAAGCCGTGCCGTTCCTCGTCATAGTAGTGCGCTTCCACCGGCACACCTCCCGCCTGCAACGCGGCGACCATGTCACGAGTCTGCTGCGGCACCACCACTACATCCAACTCTCCCTGAAAGAAAATCACCGGGGCCGTGATTCGATCGGCGTGCAGGAGCGGTGTGCGCTCTTCGTAGCGCTGTCGGTCGCTGTCCGGGTCGCCGATCAGCCAGTCCAGGTAGTCGTTTTCGAACTTGTGGGTGACGCGCCCCAACGCGGCCGGATCGCTCACGCCGTACAGGCTGGCACCGGCCCTGAACACCTTGGCGAATGCCAGTGCACACAACACCGTATAGCCGCCCGCGCTGCCACCGCGTACGAACGCGCGCTGCGCATCGATGCGGCCTTGCGTGGCCAGGTAGTCGACCACAGCGCAGGCGTCCTGCACGTCGGTTTCGCCCCAGCGCAGGTGCAGGGCATGGCGGTAGGCGCGACCATGGTTGCTGCTGCCGCGATAGTTGAGGTCGGCCACGGCGAAACCGCGCTGGGTCCAGTATTGGATGCGCGGGTCGAAGACCGGGTAGCACGCCGACGTCGGCCCGCCGTGGATGAATACCACCAGTGGCGGATGGCGCTCGTCACCCTGCGCGGCATAGAAGAAGCCGTGAGCCTGCTCACCGCCGCTGGGGTAGCTCAGCGGCTGCGGCAGGCTGACCTGCTCGGCCGGCAGCGGCGAATACCCGCCCGCCAGGATGCGCAGGCTGTGATCACGCCGGTCGACGGCAATCACCGCCGAAGGCTGCAACGGTGAACCGGCGATGGCATAGAGGTGGTCGGCATCCATGGCCAACGCGCGAAACCGCGTGAAATCGCCACTGTAGTCCAGGCAATGGCCCTGCCCATCGCACAGCCCCAGGCGGCCGAAACCGTCGTCGAACCAACTCGCCAGATAGCCCTGATCGGCAGCCGGGAGCCAGGTGCAAGCACCTAGTTGCCAAGGCGCTGCGGCATGGTCGGCCGACGCCGCGGGCAGAGGCGCCCATTTGCCGTCGACTTCTGCCCACGGTTGCCAGAAGCCGTTCGCATCGGACAGGCAATACAACCGCCCTTGTTCATCGAAGCGCGGCTGCTGCAGGCTGAAACCGCTGGCCACGCATTCCGCCACGGCCGCCAGTTCGCTGCACATCAGCCGCGTCTGGGTCCATGGCTGGTGCGGGCGGTCCCACTCGATCCAGGCCAGACGGGTGCCGTCCGGGCTCAACACCGGCGAGGCGTAGAAGTCGGCACCTTCGGCCAGCACGCGGTGACGCTCGCTGGCCAGGTCGATGGCCACCAGGCGATGAATGTCGCCGTCTTCCTCCACCGCCAGCACTTGGCCTGCGGCATATTCCAGCCCCCCGTAGCGCTTCTGGCCGAAGCTCAACGGTTGCGGCAGGCCGCCGGTCACCGGCTGACGGTAGAGCTGCTGGTCGGCCTCGTTGACGAACACCAGTTCGTCGTTCGCCAGGCAGAACGACCCACCGCCGTATTCGTAGACCCGGCTGCGCGCGCTGTAACCGTCGGGCGTCAGGCAAACCGCCACACCGTCCTGCTCGGTCCACAGGCGGCAGGCGCCATCCTGGGGACGGAACTCGTTCCAGAACACGCCAGCAGGGCCGACCCGAAGTTCGGCGAAATCGGTCCCGGCAGCTACGGCCTGGGAAGCGCTGAAGCGGTCATGCTTTGGCGATGAGGCGTGAGTTTCGGTCATTGCGAAAGGCCAATTGTTCGATCGTCTGGGTAGCGTGTTCCGCTTCTTCACGAGCCCGCAGGATCACGCCATGGTGGGGCGACTTGCTGCACACCGGATCGGCATTGGCAGCATCGCCGGTCAGCATGAAAGCCTGGCAGCGACAGCCACCGAAGTCCTTCTCTTTCTCGTCGCACGAGCGGCACGGCTCGGGCATCCAGGCATAGCCGCGGAAGCGATTGAAGCCAAAAGAGTCGTACCAGATGTGTTGCAGGCTGTGATCGCGCACGTTGGGAAACTCCACCGGCAGCTGACGCGCGCCGTGGCACGGCAGCGCGGTGCCATCGGGCGTTACGGTGAGGAAAATGCTGCCCCAGCCGTTCATGCAGCCCTTGGGGCGTTCTTCGTAGTAGTCGGGCGTGACGAAAATCAGCTTGCAGGCGCTGCCGGCCGCTTCCAGCTTGGCGCGGTATTCATTGGTAACGCGTTCGGCACGCACCAGTTGTTCACGGGTGGGCAATAGGCCGGCACGGTTGAGCTCGGCCCAGCCGTAGAACTGGCACGTGGCGAGTTCGACGAAGTCAGCCTCGAGCGCCACGCACAGCTCGATGATGCGGTCGATCTTGTCGATGTTATGCCGGTGGGTAACGAAGTTCAGCACCATCGGATAGCCGTGGGCCTTCACCGCTCGGGCCATTTCCAGCTTCTGCGCGAAGGCTTTTTTCGAGCCGGCCAGCAGGTTGTTGACCTGCTCGTCGCTGGCTTGAAAGCTGATCTGGATATGATCCAGGCCGGCGATCTTGAAGTCGGCGATCTTCTGTTCGGTCAGGCCGATGCCCGAGGTGATCAGGTTGGTGTAGAACCCCAGGCGCCGGGCCTCGCCGATCAGCTGCGCGAGGTCCTGGCGCACCAGCGGCTCGCCACCGGAGAAACCGATCTGCGCGGCGCCCATTTCGCGGGCTTCGGCCATCACCTTGAACCACTGCTCGGTGCTCAGTTCCTTGCCTTGGGCGGCGAAGTCCAGGGGGTTGGAGCAGTACGGGCATTGCAGCGGGCAGCGGTAGGTCAGTTCCGCAAGCAGCCACAGCGGCAGTCCGACTTCAGGCGTGGGTGGCAGGCTGGGCAAGTTCGATCCAGTGCTGTGCACGGGCGACCTCCATGAATTGCTCGATATCGATGGCCAACTCGGGCACACCGGGGAACTGCGCGTCGAGCTCGGCGATGATCGCGGCCACGCTGCGCTGGCCATCGATCAGGCCGCCAATGGCACTGGCACTTTCGTTGAGCTTGATCATGCCCTCGGGGTACAGCAGCACGTGGCCTTTCTGCGCCGGCTCGTACTGGAACCGGTAGCCCTGGCGCCAGCGCGGGGTTTGTAGACGATCGAAGCTCATAGGGCGATCCCCTTGTGCCAGACACGCTGGTCGGTAACGCTGTGATAGGGCGGACGGTTCAGCTCGTAGGCCATGCTCATGGCGTCGAGCATGCTCCACAGGATGTCGAGCTTGAACTGCAGGATTTCCAGCATACGCTGCTGGCCCGCAACCGTGGTGTAGTGCTGCAGGGTGATATGCAGCCCATGTTCCACGTCGCGCCGGGCCTGGCCCAGGCGGGTGCGGAAGTATTCGTAGCCGGCCGGGTCGATCCACGGGTAGTGGGCTGGCCAGCTGTCGAGGCGCGACTGATGGATCTGCGGCGCGAACAGCTCGGTCAGCGAACTGCTCGCCGCTTCCTGCCAGTTGGCCCGGCGGGCGAAATTGACGTAGGCGTCTACCGCAAAACGTACGCCGGGCAACACCAGCTCCTGAGAGCGCAACTGGTCGGGATCCAGGCCCACGGCCTGGCCCAGGCGCAGCCAGGCTTCGATGCCGCCGTCTTCGCCGGGAGCACCGTCGTGGTCGAGCAGGCGCTGGATCCACTCGCGACGGATCTCGCGGTCCGGGCAGTTGGCCAGGATGGCGGCATCCTTGAGCGGGATGTTGACCTGGTAGTAGAAGCGGTTGGCCACCCAGCCCTGGATCTGCTCGCGGCTGGCGCGGCCTTCGTACATGGCCACATGATAGGGGTGGTGGATGTGGTAATACGCACCCTTGGCACGCAAGGCCTGCTCGAATTCGGCGGGGGTCATGGGGGTGTCGGACATTGCGGTTCTCCTGGGGAATGGGGCGCCACTACAACTCGATGCTCATCCCATCGAACGCCACTTCGACACCGCGCTTGGCCAGTTCGGCGCGCTGTGGCGAGTCTTCGTCCAGGATCGGGTTGGTGTTGTTGATGTGGATCAGCACCTTGCGCTGGCGCGGCAGGCCTTCCAGCACTTCCAGCATGCCGCCGGGGCCGCTCTGCGCCAGGTGACCCATCTCACGTCCGGTCCGGGTGCCAACGCCACGTCGCTGCATTTCATCGTCGTCCCACAGGGTGCCGTCTACCAACAGACAATCCGCGCCGGCCATGCGTTCGAGCAACGCGTCGTCGACCTGGCCCAGGCCCGGCGCATAGAACAGCGTGCCACCGGTACGCGTGTCTTCCACGATCAAGCCCAGGTTGTCGCCCGGATGCGGGTCGAAGCGGTGGGGCGAGTAGGGCGGGGCGGCACTGCGCAGCGGCAGCGGGGTGAAACGCAGGTGCGGGCACGCCGGAATCACGAAGCTGCCTTCAAGCTCGATGCGCTGCCAGTCCAGCCCGCCATTCCAGTGGCTGAGCATGTTGAACAACGGAAAGCCGGTGCTCAGGTCCTGATGCACCATGTCGGTACACCAGACTTGATGCGGGCAGCCTTCGCGCAGGCTGAGCAGCCCGGTGGTGTGGTCGATCTGGCTGTCGAGCAGCACGATGGCCTGGATCCCGGTATCGCGCAGGGCTCGGCCTGGCTGCATCGGCGCAAAACCTTGCAGTTGTGCGCGAATGTCCGGCGAGGCATTGCACAGCACCCAGTTGACCCCATCGTCGGACAGGGCAATGGACGACTGCGTGCGCGCATGGGCGCGCAGGCTGCCGTCGCGAAAGCCACTGCAATTGGCGCAATTGCAGTTCCACTGGGGAAAGCCACCGCCGGCGGCGGAGCCAAGAATCTGGATATACATGGAGAACTCGCAGCATCAAGCCTGGAAATGAAAACGCCCCGGTCAGTGACTGGCCGAGGCGTTGCGTTGCAACTGAAGCTTAGCGGCTTGCGAAGTACATGGTGACTTCGAAGCCGATGCGCAGATCAGTGTAAGCAGGTTTGGTCCACATAAGAGATCTCCTTCTAGGTTGATGGGCTTGTAGCATTAGTCCGCCCCGACCGTAGGACGTTCAATGCTCCTTGGGCGACTATGTTACTAAATAAGATAGGCGCCTACGGTTAATTATTCGATAAAGTCCGTTACCTGCCTGGTAACGATCGCTGCGCCGGCAGCCACGCAGGCTCCACCGCAGGGCCTGTGGCCAGGCACAGCCAGCCACCGGTGCCGCTGGCCAGTTGCTGCGCCGCCTGTTGCAGGTCGCTTGTGCGCAGCTCGCGCACCGCCCGCTGCAGGGCAGCCAGATAGTCGGCGCCATGGCCGGCCTGGCAAGCCTGCCAGAGCAGATCGGCCAGGGGCAGCAGGTCCATTTGCGAGCGCTCGTGACGATTGGCCAGTTCTTCGCGCTGGGTGTCCAGCGCCGCAGGCTTGCAGGCCTCGACCAGCGTCGGCAGGGTTTCGATGAAGGTCTGCACATGGCCGAGAATATCGGCCAGCGGTGCATGAGGCGACTGAACGCCGAACACCAGACCCGTGCGCCCCGCCACCTGGCGCAGGCCGCTGAACACGGCGTAGCCCAGTTGCAGTTCGCCCCTCAGGCGCTGGTAGAACGGCGTCTGGCACAGCTGCGCGAGCAGGCGCCAGGCCGCTTCGTCGGCAATGCTCTGGCTGGGTACCGGGCAGAACAGCAGCAATGCATGTTCGCTCGATTGGCACGGCACGTGGCTCCAGCTGCGCCCCGAATGGGCCGGATGCGGTTGCGCAAGATGCGGGCTGGCAGTGCCTGGCATCTTGCGCAACGCATTGTTCAGCGCACTGCGTTCGCCGTCGTCCATGCCGACCGCCAGGCCATCCCAGCGCGCCGCGCCCCACAGCTTCTGCAGCGCCAGGGGACGCAGGTCTTCATCGGAGGTACGGCTGTGGAAATAACCCAGGCTGTGGTCGGGCAGGCGCTTGAGCAGTTCCTTGATGGGGGTCAGGGTTGCGCTCGGCGGTTCCTGCCCGGCCTGATGCCAGACCTCCGGAGCGGGGATGGCGAGCAGCTCCAGGGCCTGTTCGAGCAGCGCCGGAATCGGCGCCTGCACACCACTGAGCTTGAGCTGCCAGTCGTCGCCCAGGCTGCTGAAGACCATTTGCACACCGGCCTGGCGGGCTTCTTCGGCGAGTTTGCGCAAGCTGTCCTGCAGGGTGCGGAACAACCCCTGGTGGCGCGAGGCATTGACCCGCCAGCGCAGGTGCAGCGCCGCTTCGTGGCTGTGCGCCGAAGCGCCGTGCCAGTACGCCAGGCCTTGTGGGTCGGCCACGGGGTGATCCGGGCGTCGGCTCGGACGCAGAAAGCGGTTGCGTGGCGGCAGCCGCCAGCGGCCGGCGAGGTCGCGCTCCGGACCGGCTTCCATCGGGTGCAGCAGGTGTTCCGGGCGCAGTTGCTCAAGCACCTCGCGCAGCGCCTGCACGGCTTGTCGGCTCAACTCGCACGGGGTTTCGTCACTGTGGTGGCGGGCCAGCTCCAACGCACTGGCAACCTGCAGACGGCGCTCGTTGAGCAGGCGGAATTCTTCGCGAAGGCCCTGCCAGTCGTCGTGAGCCTGGAAGAACTCCAGCCAGTCGAAGCACAGCTGGCTGATCAGCGCCGTGGCCGTTTCGCCCGCCGGGGTGAGCTTGAATTCGATATTGATCAATGCCTGGTCGGCGAAGCTGTAGAAGGTGCTCAGCTCCAGGCTTTGCACCAGTTGCCGACGGCGCAGCTCGGCCAGCAACCCGCCGTGCTGACTGGCGCCCAGCCAGGTGCCGAGGAACTCCAGCGCCTGGGTGGCACCACGGGGCAGGTTTTCGCAGGCGAACAGCAGGTTGAAACGGCTGCTGTCCGCACGTTCGACTGCCTCTCCCGGCGTCCCTACCAGCGGCGGCGGGGCGATCTGTTCGGCGGTATCGCCGGGGCGCAGCGCACCGGCCACTTTTTCGGCCATGGCGCGCAGCTGTTCCAGCGGTTGCGGGCCCACCAGGCACAAGGTCATCTGCCCGGTCTGGTAGAAGCGCCGGTAGAAGCTGCGCAGGTCCTGCTGGAACGAGTCGCGCGGCACCGGCAGGCTGTAGCGGTTGCCGGCGTGGAACGCGCGCAACGGATGCTCGGCGTCCAGCGCACTGGTCAGCCATTGCTGGTGGCGTGCCTCGGGGTCGCGCGACCAGGCGACGAACTCGGCATGCAGCACTTCGCGCTCGCGCAATTGCTCGGCCTGGGTCATGCGCGGATGGCCGAGCATGTCGCACAGGCGCTCCAGCGCGCCGGCGAAGGCGCTCACCGGCACCTCGAAGAAATAGTCGGTGCAGCGCTCGCGCGTGCTGGCGTTGATCTGCCCGCCGTGGTTCTGCACGAAGGCCATCAGGCCATGGTCGCCACTGTGGCGTTCGGTGCCGAGAAAGAACAGGTGTTCGAGGAAATGTGCCAGGCCCGGCCAGGCGGCAGGTACGTCATGGCTGCCCGCAGCGACGCGCATGAAGGCGGCGGCACGCTTGAGACGCGGCTCATGATGCAGGCGCACGTGCAGGCCGTTGTCGAGCACCACGTGTTCTGCGGCCGGCAGTGAAGGATGAGGCATGTCAATTCCCTTTGAGCGGTAAGGCTGTAGGGAATCATCGTAGCGGATTTGCGGGTAGGCGGGGAGCCGTTCGCATGGGGATTGCCCAGGCAGAACAGGCTTTTGCGCGGATTGCGGAGAAATTCGCATCTTGGCAAGCGATCTGGCGGTCACCGACGTGGGTCAGCGCCGCCAGAGGCCGTCTTCAGCTCAGGTCGGCGCCTGGTTCAGGCCTTGTCGTCCTGCTCGTCCTGCTGCTCGTCATCGTGCTTGAGCGCCGGCTTCATGCCTGGCTGTGGCGCGTGTTCGGCGTTGGGTGCGATCTCTTCGCCGTTGTTCTTCTTTTCCTGCTGGACTTTCTTGTCGTGGGCAACGTTGCGTGGGTCAGTCATGGGAATTCCTGAAGTGGGCAGATGATGCGAAAGCCCATCGGCGCGAAACGCTTACGCTGAGCGCCTGGGCAAGACTTGGAGTCAAGCGCTTGCCAAAGCGTTCAGTGGCGCTTCTGTGGTCCGATCACTGACCCAGTGCATTACCGGTAGCAACCACGGTGGCCGACGGCAGCAACTGGCTGATGAAGCGGTTCCAGCGGGTGATGTCCGAAGGACCGACGAAGACCACGTCCGAGGCCTGCAGGTCGAACTGGCGGGCGAGCAGGAAGGCGGTCGGCTTCTTGGCGTTGAGGTAGAACACCGTGGCCGGTTGCTTGGAGCGGTCCTGGGCGCCACGGATCACGTAGATGGCCTCGGCGTTGGCGGTTTCCTGGGACAGGCCACCGGCATTGCCCAGCGCTTCGAGCAGGGTGAAGGTGCTGGTGCCGTAGGTCATCACCTGGGGCGAATTGACTTCGCCGAGCACGTAGACCTTGTTTGCCCGGTTGTTGCCCAGGTGCAGCTGGTCGCCGTTCTTCAGGTAGATGCCGTTGAGCTTGGAGTCCTTGCGGTTCAGGGTGTCGATGTCCAGCAGGTACTCGTGCCCATCACGCTTGAGGATCAGCCCGGCCAGGTTGCCGCTGCCATCGTCGCCACCGGCGCGGCTGACCGCTTCGATCAGCGACAGCGGCACGTTGTTCAGAACCTGCGGGCCGGCGTTCTTGAACGAACCGGAAAACACCACGCGCTGGCTGGCGTAGTTCTGCACGTTGACGTCCACCTGGGTGTCGGTCAGGAAGCGCGACAAGGCGCGCTGCAGGTCATTGCGCAGTTCGCTGACCGTCTTGCCCTCGGCCTGGATGGAGTTGATGAACGGGTAGTACACGGTACCGTCGTTGCGCACGATCTGCGTGCCCTGGGCGCGTGGCTCCTGGTTGGTCGGCGAATTCAGCTCGACGTGATCCCAGACCGTGATCTGCAGACCGTCGCCGGCGCCGATGCGGTAGTCGCCCGGCTTGTAGCCATACAGCGCCGCAGGTACCGGTTCGGGCCGGTACAGGCTCTGATGCTGCGCGACCGTCTGCGCGTTGATCGGCAGGACCGTTACCGGTCCGGTTTCGCCGATGTCGTCGGCGGCATCCTCAGGCGTCATGTGCTGGCCTGGGGAAAACACACATCCTTGCAGCAGCACGGCGAACAACGCGACTACGAATACAGTTCGTTTCATTGCAATCTTCCTTGGAGAATCAGACTTCTCGCACGGTATTTGGGAGGTTCAGAACAGCGGTGTTGCGGTGAAATCCTTGCGTGCGCGGCCTAGAGCTTCTGGGCCGCGGCGAGCAGCAGGCCGGTGTCGGCCAGGCCCAATACCGGGTTGCAGTCGAAGGCGTCACCCAGACGCGCTTCGTTCCAGCGTTTCTCGACGAACTGGCGCATTTCCCGTTCGAAACGCTTTTCCGCGAACTGCAGGGCATTTTCCCGGCAGGTGCGCGCATTGAAGCGCGACGCCTGGCTTTCGAACGTTTCGATGGCGGCCGTCAAGGCAGCCACTGTCTGCTGGTAATAGAACACACCGGTGGGGTTGTCGTCGTTGAGCCCGCGTACGGTTTCGAGGGTGCCGCCACGGCCGAAGGCAATCACCGGCGTACCGCAGGCCTGGGCCTCGACCGGGCTGATGCCGAAATCCTCTTCGGCGGCAAAGACGAAGCCTCGGGCGTTCTGCATGTGCTCGCGCAATACCTCGAACGACTGATAGCCCATCAGCGTGACGTTGGGGCCGCACACGGCGCGGCACTTTTCCATTTCCGGGCCGTCGCCGATGACGATCAGGCGTTTGTCGGGCATGGCGCTGAACGCCTCCACCATCATTGGCACCTTCTTGTACGGCACCATGCGCTGGGCGGTCAGGTAGAAATCCTGCTTCTCGGTCTGCAGGTTGAAACCGGTGGTGTCCACCGGTGGGTAGATCACCGTCGAGGGGCGGCGATAGGCCTTGTCGATGCGTCGACCAATGAACTGCGAGTTGCTGATGAACTCGTCGACACCGGCGGCGGTGCGTTGGTCCCACATGCGCATGTAGTGCAGGATCATCCGCGCCACTTTGCTCTTAAGGCCGGCCAGCAGATTGGCTTCGCGCAGGTACTGGTGCTGCAGGTCCCAGGCGTAGCGAATGGGCGAATGCACGTAGCTGATGTGCAACTGGTTGGGCCCGGTGAGCACACCCTTGGCCACCGCGTGGCTGCTCGACAGGATCAGGTCGTAGCCGGACAGGTCCAGTTGCTCGATCGCCATGGGCATCAGCGGCAGGTATTTCTGATAGCGCGTGCGGGCCTTGGGCAGGCGCTGGATGAAGGTCGTGGTGGCGCGCTTGCCGCCCAGGTGCTTGCGGTCTTCGTCACTGAGAAAGTCGATGACCGAGAACAGGTCCGCGTCGGGCCAGATCTTGAGCATCGAAGCCAGCACCTTTTCGGCACCGGCGTAGGTGACGAGCCAATCATGGACGATTGCTATTTTCATAGGGCACCTGCAGTTCGGGAATGAGGGGCGCGCTCGGACGAGCACGGGCGTTGAGTCGTTTGCTCAACTTGATGAAAGGCAGTTCGACGAAGCGATAGCTCACGTGCGCAGCCAACAGCGACAGCGCGGTGGCAAGCAATGTCACCGACAACGAACGACCGGGAACGCCCAGCAGGTAACGGCACAACAGCTCCATGCTCGGATGCAGCAGGTACAGCGAGTAACTGATGGTGCCCAGCCACAGCAACAACGGTTGATGCAAGCGGATGCGCTGGGTCAGCAACATGAAGCTGCTGATGGCCAACAGATAGGTGAAGCAGTAGCGGAACCAGTACTCGCCATTGCCGGCATCGAAGCCGTAGGCGGCGAAGAAAGTCGGCGGCAGGGCCACGGCGTAGGCCAGCAGCAGGCCCTTCACGCAGCGGCGCACCTGGGCATCGGCCTGGCCCAGCAGGCAGTCGCGCCAGATCGAACCGAACAGCATCAGCGACAGCCCCAACGGCAACGCCACCGGCAGCTTGCGTTCGAGCAGCATGCGCATCAGGCCCATGCCCACTGCGGCGGCCAGCAGGGCCAGCGAGCAGGCGGCGCGGAAGCCGGTGCTGCGCAGTCGGCCGATCAGCATCAGGCCCAGGCACAGGGCGTAGAACAGCCACTCGATGAACAGCGTCCAGTACAGCCCCATCACGTCTTCGACGCCCATGGCGGCCTGCAACATGGTCAGGTTGGCGACCACCTGCTGCCAGCTCGGCAGGGTTTCGCCGGTCAGCGCCAGCATGCTGATGTACAGCGCCAGCGACAGCCAGTAGGCCGGGTACAGGCGCAGCACCCGCGAGACGATGAAGCGCCGTGCGCCGCCCGGCCCCGGTTGCAGGCTGAACGGAATCACCACGCCGCTGAGCAGGAAGAACCAGATGACGCCCAGCTTGCCGATGTCCAGCCAGAAGTACGGCAGCGCACCGGGGCCCAGCAATGGCTGCCACAGGTGACAGACCACCACCAGCAAGGCGGCGATACCGCGCAAGGCATCCAGATATCCCAGGCGAGTCATGAGTGCTCCTTGCCGCTGGACGGCTGGTTCAGGGTGGCACCGCGTGGACGCCGTACCTGGACACTGTCGATGCGATCGCTGATCAGCCGTGCCGAAGCATCCCAGCTGAACCGCGCCACGTTCTGCAGACCCAGGGTGCGTAAATGCTGGCGAATGGTCAGGCTGTTCAACGCCAGGGCCATGGCCCGGCTGATGTGCTCGACATCCAGCGGGTCGAAGTACAAGGCACTGGACTGCAGCACCTCGGGGATCGAGGCGGCATTGGCCGCCAGCACCGGGCAGCCACAGGCCTGCGCTTCGAGTGGCGGAATGCCGAAGCCTTCATACAGCGAAGGAAACACGAAGGCCGCTGCGCCCTGGTACTGCTCGATCAACTCGGCGTCGCTCAAGCGCCCGAGAAAGCGCACCCGAGCATCGCGCTTGGCCAAGGCTTCCAGATCGGGGTCGGAGAACACTGCACCGCCGCCGCCGACGATGCGCAACTCCACCTGGTCGAAACCCTTGAGCTGCAGGAACGCCTGGATCATGCGGCTGAAATTCTTGTGCGCGCTGGGCGAAGACACCGCCAACAGATAACGCGGGCCGCCGGCTTGCAGCGGTTCGCCGGGCTGAAACTCTTCACCCACGGCATTCGGCACCACGAGAATCTTCTGCGCCGCAAAGTTGTAGAACTCGCCGATCTCGCGCTTGGAAAACTGGCTAACCGTGATCAAGGTCTTCAAGCGCTTGAGCAGCAGGGGCGTCATCAGGCGATAGGCCGTGCGGAATTGCCAGGTGTAGCTTTGTGGGTGACGCACGTAGGTGATGTCGTGGTGCGTGGCGATCTGGTTGCCATAGAACAGCGGCGCCGTGGCGCACAGCGACAGCAGCAATGGATTGCCCTGGCTGCGCAGGTAGCGCGGCAGGTCGAGTTGTTCCCACAGGTGACCGGTACGAGTGCCCACGACCTGAGCATCCAGCAGCCGAGCGGTTTCGTGCATGCGCACGCCCGGCGGGGTAACGAACACCAGGTCGTCACGTTGACGCTTGAGCGCCAGGCAGGTCTGCTCGGCGAACCGTTGCACCCCGCGTAGCTCCTGGGTCAGAAAACGTGCATTGATGACAATCATCGGAACATCCTTGGCTCACGCGCTTGCTAGAGGTAGTGCCGCGTCCAACAGGCGCGGTCGATGGCGGCGCACGATGCGCTGCGGTTGAGGCCCGCTGCGGCGGGCATCGTTTTCTACTGCGTGAACAACCAATTGGCCTTGCCCAGGCTGATGATCTTGGGAAACTCGGAGGCGGTTATCACGGTGGTGCAGTAGTGCTCACCGCAATCCCACGGGTTCTCGCTTTCGCGCATGCCCACGCCGGCCTGGCGGGTGTCGACCAGGCGCGCACCGCCCTTGAGCAATGCACTCGACTCGATCCTGACCTGCCGCGACTGGCCCACGGCCCAGATCACCAGCACCTGCTCGTCGCCCTTGGCAAAGCGCAACTGGTACAGGGAGTCGCTGATCACGCTGTGCCTGGGGTCGTAGCTGTATTGCGACAGGTACGGTGCAATGGCCTTGAGCGTGGTGTACGCCGGCTTGGGGTTGAGATCGTTGTCCAGCAGGCCGAAATTGTGCTCGCGCTCCTTGGGGTCGCGCCCGTCGTTGTACAGGTCGTACCACCACATGCCCTGGATGGCCGGATGGATGCGGGCCAGGAAGAAACCGCGTGCCAGGTACGCCGCCTGGGTGGTTTCACTGACCCCGCACGGTTCGTCGGCGCTGGGCCAGCTCATTTCCGTGAGGTACAGCGGCACCGGGCGCCGGGCCAGGGCGTCGAGCCGAGTGGAGATGTCGCTGAGCCATTTGATCCAGCTTTCCGGCGTGTTGCCGCCGTGGTCCTTGCGGCAGTGCACGTACGGATGCAGCGACAAACCATCCAGATCATCCATGACCCCGGCCTGCACCAGGCGGTCGGCGAATCCTTCCTGCAAGCCCTGGGTAGTGACTGCACCGGCTATCAGGCGCACGTTCGGATCGTTGCTGCGCAACAGTTCGCTGGTCTCCTTGATCAGCGCGGCATAGTCGCGGCTGAAGGCGTCGCTGGTCGGGTCTTCCAGGTCCCATTCGTTCCAGATCTCGTAGAAGTCCACCTGGCCGCGCAAACGTCGGCTGACGAAGTTCACGTAGTTGGCGAAGGCATCGCGCACGAACGGGCTGCGTGGCTTGGCGTCGCGTTCATACCATTGGTTGCCGTAGCCCAGGATCAGCATGTTGCCGATCTGGCGGTCACGCAGGGCCTGCAGATAACGCTGCCAGCCCAGTGGGAAGTTCAAACGCTTGGGCTCCAGCTCTACCGTGGACCAGAACAGGTCATCGCGTGCCGATACGATGCCGGCTTCCTTCATGAGCAAGGTCGGCCGGGCCACCGGCCCGGTCGAGTGGAGCAGGTGAGTACCCACACCCACGATGAAATTGTCGGCGGCCTTGGCATGCCCGTGGGTGAACAGCCCCAGCAGTATCCAAACCAAACGTTGCAGCAATCTGGGCATAGAGAGGTTCATGTCAGTTGGAGGCCATCGGGGTAATCATCACGGTTGCTGCGACGTCGTTCGGTAATCAGCCAATGGCTGGGCATGGCTTTGCGGCGCATGGCATGGGCCACGGCCATGCCCAGGAAAAGTCCGCAGACCGGCACTTCGAGGACATCGGTCGTCCAGCCCACCACCACCACGCACAAGGAAATGCTCAGCAGCCCGCGGCCCATCCAGCTGTTCTTGCTGCGCAGCGTCATCAGCAGCGGCAGCAGCAGCGCATACAGCACCGGGCCCATGAGGCCGAAACAGGCCCACAGGTACATGAACAGGCTGTCGGCGACGGCCGGGTACTTGACGTTGTCCACCGGGAACATGTTCACCGCACTGCCGACCATGCCGAAGCCGCCGCCGGTCCAGTTCCAGTCGCGGCGCAACACTTCATCGGCCAGGCGCGGCCAGGTGTTGATCATCCGGTCGTACAGCGACACCAGGCTGCCTTCGGCGCCGCTGGCGGCCAGGCTCGGGTCCAGCGGTGTCCACAGACCGATCAGCGGCAGCGCGGCGCCGACACCGACCAGCACCGCGAACAACACGCGGCAGAGCAGGCGCTGGTTGTACAGCGGCATCACCAGCAGGGTCACCAGGAACGCCGCGGCGGTCGACTTGTTGGTGGTCACCAGAATGGTCGCGAAGGCCAGCGCGAGCAGGCCCAGCATCAACATCTTGGAACGCATGAAAGCGCTCAGGTACAGGGTGAAGATCGCGGTCAGCGTTGCCGCAGTGGTCGACATCCGGGCGAAGCCGGCAGGCCGGTCGACGCCGTCCGCCGCCCAGGTCATGTTGCCGGTCAGCTCCTGGTCGCCCAGGTTGTAGCTGTAGCCCTTCCACGGCACCGAGAACATGCTGTCCACGTACACACCGGTGATGGTCGCTGCCAGGCACAGGCCGACCGCCCAGCCCAGCAACACGCGGCGCTGCTCCAGATGCTCGCCGCAGACCAGGCCGAACAGCAGCGGGATGTACACGAAGATGCTGAACAGCGGGTTGGCCAACGCTGCGCCGTGCAGCAGGCCAAGGCCGGCCGACAGCACCAGCCCCAGCAGCATTATCCAAAACAGGCGGTGCGCCTTGAAGCTGGTCAGTTCCAGCGCGAACAGCACCACACACAGCACTTTGGGCAAGTACAGCAGGGCCGAGATGCCGGCCTGGTCGAAGTAATAGCGCAAGGCGCCGGAAAACGTTTCGGCCAGCAGCAGGCCGATCGCGGTCCAGACCACCAGCGTCGACTTGTTCACTGCAAGTCGCGCTGCCGGCGCCTCAAAGTGACTGAGTGACAGGGCTGATTTCATGATGGACATTTCTTCTTTGCAGAACATCGAGGAACAGCTGTTGGTAACTGTCGAGCATCCGTTCCTGGTCGAGCAGATGCTCGACGCTGTCACGCGCCTGGGCGGCCAGGCGTTCACGCAGTTCGGGGTCGCGGTACAGCTGCAGCATCGCCAAGCCCAGGGTCTGCGGCTCGTCGGGGTTGCACAGCAGGCCGTTGACGCCGTCCTGGATGATCTCCGGCAAGCCGCCGCGGGCACTGGCGATCACCGGCACCGAGTGGGCGCAGGCTTCTACCGCCACCAGGCCGAACGGCTCGTTCCAGATCGACGGCACGATGGCCACATCGATCTGCCGATAGAAGGTTTCCGGCGACTGGTAGCCGACGAAGTGGATGTTCTCGCCGCCGGCCTCTTGCTTGAGCAACTGCTCGTAGTCCAGTTGCCCGCGCCCGGCGATCTGCAAGGTGGCGTTGAACGGCAACCGCTTGAACTGGTCGATCAGCCAGCGCAGGCCCTTGGGTTCGGACAGCGTGCCCAGGTAGCCGAAACGCAGCGGCTCGGCCTGATCAAGACGGGCGAAACGCGATGGCGCATGGTCGATTTTCGGGCTAGCGTTGTGGATCACCTGTTGCGAAGCATTGCGGAAGAAACGCGCGTCGGCGAGCTTGCCCAGCAGGTGCTGGCTGACCCCAACCACCGCGTCGACCTGGGCCGAACGTTCGGCATGGCCCTGACGGAAATGCTTGCACAGGGTGCAGGGCGTCTTGCAGGCGGCGTTCTTCTTGAACATGTTGCTGCTCGGGCACATCAGGTACATGTCGTGCAGCACCTGCACCAGCGGCACGCCGGATGCGGAGATCTCATCCCACGCCGACACCGACCAGCCACTGAGGTTGTGGCACACCACCAGGTCGACTTTTTCGGCCGCCAGCACGTCGCGCAGGTAGGTGCGCATGCCCATGTTGTACTTGTCGCGTAGATGCCAGCCCAGCCGGGCCAGCGCGCCGGGGCGCTGTTCGCTGAAGTGCCAGTAGGTGTTGAGCAGCCCGGCGCGATAGACCTTCACGCCTTTCACGTATTCATGCTTGAGGCCCGCGTCGGGACCGGTGCTCAGCACGCACACTTCGTGGCCACGCTGGTGCATGCCCTCGACCGTGCGCTGCAGGACGATTTCAGCACCGCCGCCGATGTGCGGCGAGTACAGGCTGCTCAGGAACAGTATCTTCATAGTGGGTAGGATTCGTGAATGCCCAGACGACCCGATTCCCCGTCACGCATAGCTTGCTGGAGCAAGCCCAGGCGTCGGTCCGAACCGCTCCTTTTTGCGAAATAGCGCAGCAACAGCAGAAACACCGAGCGATTGAGCCGGTACAGCAGGGTCGAGCCGGCCCACACGTGCTTGTCGAACCAGGCCTGGTTGCGCGCGGTGTAGTAGGCGCGCAGGTCCGAGTTGCCGAGCAGGAAACTCTCGAAGATGTTGTTGGTACGCGCCTTGGCGTTCCACGATTCTTCCAGGTCGTCGAGCAGCGCTTCGGTCACCAGAAAGATCTGCCCGCCACTGGCGGTGATGCGCCAGGTGTACTCGGTGTCGTCGGCATACAGCAGCAGGTCTTCGAGCGGCAGGCCGATCTTCTGGAACACGCTGCGGTGTGCCAGCAGGCCGCCGTAGGTGGTGAATGGCAATTGCACCAGCGGCTTGCTGGTTGCCTTGCGCCCGGCGGGCTTGCCCCAGGGCGTACGGCGCCAGAGCTTGTAGGGCAGTTGCGCGACATGGAAACCGAAGCAGCTGGAGCGCAACTGGATCGCGTAGCGATGCGGCACGCCGGAGGCGATGTCGGCCTGGTGGTTGGGGCGGAAGCCGATCACGGCCGCCTTGTCCACGCCCACGAGGCGCTCGCACTCGTGCAGCCGCTGGTGCAGGGTCTCGACCGCGCCCAGGGTGGGGGCATTGTCGTCGTCCATCAGCCAGAGGTATTCGGCGCCCAGTTGCAGCGCCGCTTCGATACCGACCTTGTAGCCATTGGCCGAACCGGTGTTGCTGGGCAACTCGATCACGGTGATCTGGGTTGGCCACTGCGTGCGCAGCGAGTTCAGGTCGGCGCGCGACGCGTTGCTCACCACCACCACCCGTTCGATGTGTGCAGAGGCCAGCGAACGCTCGATCAGCGCTTCCAGGTAACACAAGCGATCGCCGTACGTCAGTGTCACCAGCGTGGTCTTGGCATTCATCGAACAGCTCTCCTAAAGCATCGTATGTCTGTGCGCCGCTCAGCAGGCGTGCGCGGTAAGCCGCTGCAGGCTGCTGCGGGGCAGGCTGATACGCTGTTCGCGCTGCAGCATGTTGAGCAGGATCACGGCGCGTTCATCGCCGTCCTCGCAGAGGAAAATGGCCTGTACGTCACTGTCGCCGTTGCGCACACGCACCGCTTCGCCTTCGGTGAAACGCACCGCGTTCGCCGAACTGGCCTGCGCGCGCTGGCGGATGCTGGCGATCAGGCTGTCCGGCACCGGGCACGGCATGCCGCCGAAGGCAACGATGCGGCACACCCCACGGGTCGAGCGGATCGGGTACCAGTTGTCGTTGCAGTCCAGGCGAATGAACAGGTAGCCGGGGAACAAGTCCTCGTCGGCCACACGGCGGCTGCGGGTCAGCACCGGGGCTGCGCGCAACGGGCGAAAGCAGTCGTATTGCTGACGCAGCAGATGTTCTTCGGCACGGGCTTCCTGCCGCGGCTTGGTCTGGATCAGGTACCAGTTGGCGTTGCTGTCGAAGTCGTTCATGAGCGCATCTCGATGGCGTGGGCGGAAGGGCTGGTGACCACTTTGACGGTGTCCTGCGCAGCGCTCGGCTTGAGCGTGCTGTAGCAGGGCAGCCATTGGCGGATCCGTGATACCGGGTTGAACATCAGCACGTCGATGATCGACAGGTTGGCCACGAACGGGTCCTTGAACTGCGTGTAGCAAAGCTCGTCCATGCGGTGGAAACGCAGCTCCAGGTCGTGACGAGCGAAGTACTCCTCCTCGTACAGGGCCGTGCCGCCGATGGGGTTGAGGTAGCGCTGCGCATCGAAGTGCCGGGCCAGCTTGACCACACGGTCCTGCTTGTCCTGCACCTGGCGCTGGTCCACCGGCAGGGTCGACATGACGTGGATCGGCGTGTCGATCTGCAGGTATTCGCAGACCTTGCGCAGCGAGTACTCCAGGTACAGCGCCAGGTTGCGTTCCGGGTAGGTCAGCAGCGGCTTGAGCAACGCCAGCACCTCGTCGCGGTAAGGCGCGCGGGAGTAACTCATGGCGATGCTCTTGAGCAGCTTGTCCAGCACCTGCGGAGCGTTGTCACTGAGCTCGCGCTGATTGATCGCCAGGTCCGAATGGTCCTTCTTCAACGGCAAGGTGAACAGCGTTGCAGCGCCCGAGCTGAGCAGCCGGTTGCGGTTGACCCAACCGGGGTGTACGTACTGCAGGCTGTCGCCGAGCACAAAGGCATCGGCGCCGGCGATCAGCTGGAAATAGCCGAAATAGGGAAACCAGTAAGGCTGCATCATTGCTACGGTTCTGGACATCGTGAGACTCCTGCCTTGCTAGGCGATTACTTCTTGCTCGGCGAATAGTCGTAGCCGTAGGCGGCGCAGTCGTACTCGGCGGTGGACGCCTTGCGGATCACGCCGTTGAATATCGCGCCCTTGACCAGCACGCCGTTCTGCGCAAGGCGTCGTTTGCTGACCTCGATTTCCTTGACCGAACTCTGGCCAAAGCGGGCCACCAGCAAGGTGGTCCCGGCCTGGCGGCCAATCAGGCTGGCATCGGTCACGGCGATCACCGGCGGGGTGTCGATGATCACTAGGTCGTAGTGCGGCGACAGCTCGCGCAGCAGCTTGCTGAAGTTGTCATGCATCAACAGTTCGGAAGGGTTGGGCGCGGCGAAACCGCAGGCGATCAGGTGCAGGTTGTCCACTTCGGTGGCGTTGATCACCTCGGTGTTGCCCAGGCGTGCAGCCAGGGCATCGGACAGGCCGTGCTTGGGTTGCAGGCCGAACACGCGGTGCAGATAGCCCTTGCGCATGTCGCCGTCGATCAGCAATACGCGCTTGCCGGCCTGGGCAATGATCACCGCCAGGTTGGCGCTGACGAACGACTTGCCCACGCCCGGCATGGGGCTGGTGATCATCAGCACGTTGTTGCGCGCTTCCATCATCGCGAAGTGCAGGCTGGTGCGCAGGCTGCGCAGCGACTCGATGGCCAGCTCGCTGGGGGCGGCCACGCTGAGCAGACGCGATTCGCGATTGGTCACACCCTTGTCGCGTTTTTTCTGCAGGCGTTCCTGCTGGCGCGACAGCGGCAGCGAGGCGTACACCGGCATGCCCAGGTTCTCGATCACTTCCGGGTTTTCCACGCCGCGGTAGAACGCCTGGCGGATGAAGATGATCGCCACGGCGACCAGGGCACCCAGCAGCATCGCCACCAGCACGATGACGGCGCGCATGGGCTTGACCGGTTCTTCGATGTTGCTGTCGGCCTTGTCGATGATCCGTACGTTACCGATGTTGCCGGCGCGGATGATGTCCTGCTCCTGGCTCTTGTTCAGTACCAGGGTGTAGGTCTGGGTGGTGACCTGCATGTCACGGGTCAGGCGCAGCAGCTCCTGCTGGGTCTCGGGCAAGCCCTTGATCTGTGCCTGCAGGGAGGTCTTCTGCGACTCGATCTGGCTGATCTGCTGGCTCAGTGCGGCCGAGGCAGGGTGCTGACGGGTATACAGGCGATCCAGGTCGGTGCGCTTGAGGCGCAGCTCGGACAGTTGCGCATCGTAGGCCACCATCTGGTCGAGCAGTGCCTTGGTCTCCAGGGTGATGTCCACCGACTTGGTGCGCATCTGGAAGGCGTGCAGGGCTTCTTCGGATTTTTCCAGTTCCTTGCGCACCACCGGCAATTGCGAGCGCAGGAAGTCCAGGCGCTGGGCCGCTTCGGCCGAACTGCGTTCCACGTTCTGGCGTACGTACAGGCGGCTCACTTCATCCAGCACGCGGTTGGCCTGTACCGGGTCGGTGTCGTTGATGCTCAGGTAGACGATGCCCGAGTCCTTGCCCGATTCGGCCACGCGCAGACGCTGCTGGTAGTCCAGCGAAGTGTTGAGCAGGCGATTCTTCACCAGGCGGAATTCGGTGCCGGGGCGGGCGGTCAGTTCAGCCAATTGCAGGGTGATGCCGTTGCCCTGGCTGATCTCGCCGACACGACCGCTGAGCAGCGGCGCACCAGCGGCGTCCACCAGTCGATAAGTCGCATTGGGCCCGGCGACCAATGTCATGCGCTCGCCCAGCAGGTTGGCCGGCACGTCCAGGTTGAACACGTCGATCTTCTCGCCGCCCCAGGCGAACGTATCCAGACCGAACAGCGGAGCGGCCAGTTTCTGGCTGCCGGTGGGGGTGAATTCACGGGCCATGTAGCGGCCGATCGCCGGGAAGTAGCGCGGCGTGGCGACCACGTCCAGCTTGAGGTCGCTGACCACCTGGCCGAGCACGGTGCGCGACTTGATCAGTTCGATCTCGGTCACCGCTTCCGATACCGAAGCCGGCTTGGTATTGAGCTGCGGGGTGGCATCCAGACCGACCTTCTTCGGCTCGATCTGGATCATGGCGTTGGCCTGGTACACCGGCGTGGCGATCACGGCGTAGAAACCGCCGAGCAGGGTGAACAGGGCCACCACCACGACAATCAGTTTCTTGTGATCGAACAAGGTCCGTAGAATCGTCGCGAGATCGATCTGGGTGTCCTTGTAATACTCCAGGTTTGTACGGTTCATCGCGGTCATCTTTGTCGATCCTCAGATCTCAGGTAGGGCAACCAGCCTTCGATACACCGAGTCAATTCGGTGTAGGTCCGTTGAAAGGCGGCAATGGGGCGGCGATAGGGATCGTCGATTTCGAAGTCGTCGCGCCACTTGCCGATCAGGAACGTCTTGCCTCGCGTGTGCGGGGCCTTGCTGGTGATGCTGCGCAACTGGCGCTGGTCCATGACCAGAATCAGATCGGCCCAGCGCACCAGCTCGTCGGTGAGCTGGGTGGCAGCGTGCGCTGGCTGTGGCACCTGGTTATCGGCCAATACCTGCGCGGTGAGACTGTCCATGTCGTTGCCCACGCATGCGGCCAATCCGGCCGACTCGACCTGCAGGTGCGGCGCGTGCTTGCGCAACAGCGCCACTGCCATGGGGCTGCGGCAGATGTTGCCGATGCAGATCACCAGAACCTTGTTGATCATGTTGTCTTCAGCCCCTCGCCGCGGCGGGCGTCAGGCGCCTCAGCAGGTTGCGGCTGACGTTGCCCGACACGTGCAGTACGGCCTTGAGCTTCTGTACCGGTCTGATAGCGGCGATGCACATGCCCGACACCTGGACCAGAAAGTGCTCGTAGAGCACCCGGTCGCCCTGACGGAAGTAGTAGTTGGCCAGGCACGCATAGGTGTGCAGGGTCATCTGCAATTTGCTCTGGTTCGGGCGCTGGGAAAAGATCCCACCAGGGTGCAGGCGGTAGCGCGCCGGTGCGATGTCGGCCAGGTACTTGCCCTTGCCGTGGGCACCGAGCATCGACCACCAGCACAGGTCCAGCACGGGTGCCTGTTCCAGCTCCCGGGGCAGCTCGTGCAGCACGTTGCGAAAGCAGGTGGTGAGCGTCGAGATCGGCCGGGTCTTGAGCAGGTCCATGGCGGTGGCATCGGCCTGGTACTTGCCGGTCAGCTGGATACCCTTGTCGCCCCCGCTGTCGAAGGCCATGGCGTCGTGGTAGGTCAGCACGTAGTCGCGGTTGGCTTCGAGGAAATTCACCTGCTTCTGCAGCTTGAGCGGATCGATCCAGTAGTCGTCGCCCTCGCAGTAGGCGATGTACTTGCCCTGCGCCCGGTTGAACAGGGCCGGGAAGCACCAGCGGCCCAGTTGGTACTGGTTGTGCTCGTGGAACACCGGCTTGATGATGTTCGGGTACTGCTCGGCGTAGCGGCTGATCACCTGCGTGGTGCCATCGGTGGAAGCGTCGTCGTTGATCAGAATCTCGAAGGCGAACGTGGTGCGTTGCGCCAGGAAACTGTTCAAGGTCTGCTCGATGTACTCGACCTGGTTGTAGGCCGGGCACGTGATCGACAGCAGCGGTTCCTGGCCCTCGGGCCAGGTGTGCATGATCTGTTGTTCGGTCCGGTTCATCGTTCGACGCTCGCTCTGCTCAACTTCAGGAAAACCCGCTGGGCCAGTGGTTTGTAGGTCGCTGCCACCAGGGTCAGCGTCAACACGCCGCACAAAGCCAGGGCGGCTAAGATCACCAAGCGGTTGTTGGACCCGCCGGCAATTGCCGTGAACAGCGGATGGGTCAGCAGCACGCCGAGCACGGTGCTCAGGCTGATGCGCAGGATGTCGTGCAGCCAGGGCCGGTGCAGGCCAGGGGCCAGGCGCCGATGCACCACTTGCGGCCACAGTGCGAACGACACCAGGCGCAGCAGGAACCAGGTCACGGCCGCGCCCAGGGCGCCCCAGCCGTACACCGCGATGATCATCGCCGGCACACTGATCGCGGCCGAAATCACGCTGTACCAGATGTGCAGGCGCATTTCGCCGTAGGCGTATTGCAGGTGGTACTGGAATGCGCTGACCGCCAGGATGGCGCTGCCCAGGGCGTACCAGAACAGGATCGGTGCGCCCCACTGGGCAGCCTGTGTGTCACCGCTCCAGGCGAACAGCAAGGGTTCGGCATAGAACGCGATGATCGCCGCCAGGGGAAACAGAAAGGTGCTGACGAAGCGGCTGGCACCCAGGTACAGGGCATGCATGTCGCTTTCACGGCCTTCGGCGACCTGTACCGTCATGCGTGGCAGTAGGGTCTGCACCAGCGGGTTGATCATCATCATGATGCCGGTGGTCAGCAACGCGACCAGCGAGAAATACCCGTATTCGGCCAGCGGCAGTACCTTGGACAACAGCACCTTGTCCAGCTGCGTCAGAACGATCCACACCACCGCGGTCAGCGACACACTGGCAGCGAACGGCAGGATCGGTTTCACCAGCGCCCAGTTGAACCCGCTCAAGGGGGTCGGTGCGGGCAGATGGCGGTAGGCCTTGGCGGCGAAGATCAACGTCTCCACCAGCGCCACGAACAGTTGGAATTCGAAGAACACCTGCGCGTCCTGCGACACCCAGGTCACCAGCACCAGGCCGCCGAAGTAGCGCAGGGTGGCGATCACCACGTTGGCGTTGTTCAACCAGGCGTGCATCTCCAGGCCTTGCAGGCCGCTCTTGTACAGCGTGGCGAACAGGCGCAGGCCCACCATCACACCCATCAGGATCACGCAGTTGACGATGGTGCGCGGGTCCAGCGCCTGGGCCTGCAGCCAGTGCGTGGCCATCCAGTCACTGGCCAGGTAGACGGCCAGCGCACACACCACTGCCATGGGCAGGAACACCAGCTCGAAGGAACGCATCAACCAGCCGCCGATGCGCTTGGCTGCGGCGCTGTCGCTGCTGCCCTGGTGATGAGCGATCTGGCGCACCAGCGACGGCGAAACGCCGGCGTCGAGCAGCAGCAGCCACGCCTGCATCACCGCGTAGAAACCGATCAGGCCGTACGCCTCGGCGCCCAGATGGCTGAGGTAGAACGGCATGATCAAGATGCCGATCACCAGCGCATAGGCCTGGCCCAGGTAGCTGAGGGCGGTGTTGTGGATGACCGAAAGCTTCTTCATCGACGATTGCCCTGGTTGCACGCTTTCAGGCTTTGGTTACGGCGGTTCATACGGCGGCGGCCCATGCAACGGGTTGTGGATAATGCAGCTCGTGGCCGCGCAGCAGGGTATCGATGACCTGATCCTGAGTGGCGCGTGCCAGCCCGGGGTAGATGGGCAGGCACAGCACACGGTCGCTCAAGCTGCGCGACTGGTACTGGACCGCTTGTGGCTGCAGATAGTCCAGGGTATCGAGCGAGGGGTAAAAATAACGTCGCGGGTTGATACCGCCAGCCTGCAGCGCGGTGCGCATGGCCAGCACCTGGGCTTCGTTCTGCAACGCCACCGGAAAGTAGCTGTAGTTGATCTGGCTGTCGTCGGCCTGACGTTGCAGGTCCAGGTAGTCACCCAGACGCTGGGTGTAGTAATGACCGATCTCGGCGCGGCGCTCGAGGATGTTGTCGATGTCGTCGAGCACGCTCAGGCCCATGGCGGCGCAGAACTCGTTGAGCTTGGCGTTGGTGCCCAGGCCTTCGATCTTGTCGACGTCGGTGATGCCGAAGTTGCACAGCTTGCGCACACGGGCAGCCACATCGTCGTCGTTGGTGACGATTGCGCCACCCTCGATGGTATGGAACAGCTTGGTTGCATGAAAGCTCAGGGTGCTGGCATCGCCCCAGTTGAAGACCGACTGGCCGGCCTGTTTCACGGCGAAAGCGTGCGCGCCGTCGTACACCACCTTGAGGCGGTACTGGCGGGCAATCGCTTCGATGCGCTCCACCGCGCAAGGGTTGCCGAACACATGGGTGGCAACGATGGCACTGGTGTCGGGCTGCAGGCTGGCTGGAATCTGCTCGGGGTCGATGTTCCAGGTGTGCGGGTCGATGTCGGCGAATACCGGGCGAATGCCTTCCCAGTGCAGCGAGCTGCTGGTAGCCACGAAGCTGAACGGGGTGGTCACGGCGCTGCCGGACAGGCCCAGGGCGCGGTAGGCGACTTGCAGTGCCAGGGTGCCGTTGTTGGTCAGGATCAGGTGGCGCACGCCCAGGTAATCCTTGAGGCGCTCCTCCAGCTCGCAGCACAGCGGACCGTGGTTGGTCAGCCAGTGGGACTCGTAGATACGGTCCACATAGGCCTTGAACTTGTCGATGTCGCCCAGATAGGACTTGGTTACGTTGATCATTTGCTGCTCCCTGGCTGCTCGCCATTCCCCGAAGTGTCCAACACGGTGTTGTCCGCTCAGGACGCCTGACTTTTGCTGCGAGCGACTGCGCGGCGAGCGCGGTGCTGGTTGAGCCGCAGAATCATCCGCGTGGTCAGACTGCCGGCATGCGGATCGCCATAGTGGAACAGCGCGGTGGCACGACGGTGCGCCGGATCGCATGGCTGGTTGGCATGCAGCGAGCGATAGCCCCAGAAGAAATACACATTGCCAGGCTTCATGCGCAGCAATAGCGGCTTGAGCCAGCCACGCTCGATGCACCAGCCCATCAGGCGGCGGCACAGCGGGTTCTGATACACGACCTTCTCGACTGCGTTGAACAGCACGCTGCCACGCACGCGGCGCAGGTTGGGAAACAGCACCAGATCGCCGCGGTCCTTGCCTTGGTCTGGAATGAAGATCGGCACCAACATGGTCAGCAGAGTGGCATCGAAGTGAAACGCGTTGGATTCTTTCAAGCCACTGTGGCCCTGCACGCAACGCAGCACCGGGAACACCTGGTCGCTGGGGGCGGCATGGCCCTGGCCCTGCTCGTGCAGGCGCGCCAGGTGCTGGCGGAATTCGCTCGACACCGCCGTGGCAGCCAATCGGCTGCCCACGAGTGGCGCATTGCCATGATACGCGAAATATTGGTTGTTATGGCGCGCAGCCTGGTCATCCACATAGGCACGAAGTTCTTCCAGCACGTAGGGCGCCAAAGCGTTTTCCAGTACGGCATAGCCCTGTTCGTTCATATCGGCCGCCAGGCGGCGCGACGTGCTTTCATCCAGGTTGAACAAATGTGGCATGAGGAAGAACCCTCCTTGGACACGCGATTGATTGAACGCCATAACTAACGTTCTATATGTTTGGGCAAAGCTACCGCCCGGTTCGTACTCGACGATCCCTTGAACTTGCGACTTCCAACTTCGTTTGCACGCAACGACCGCGTACTGCAATGAACCTGGCTGACTGCACACGCCAGAACACACAGCGCGGACCGGTATTCAAAGTCAGCGACTGCAAGGCAATACGGGGTAGTGGGTCGAATGTGCGTGGCGCTCTTTGGCACCACTGCAACTGCTGTGTTGGCGGCAGATGGGTGATATATCGGCTTTGGCGGGGGGACTGTCAATCGCTTTCGTCAAAAATAGTGCACTGGCTAGGATGGTCGCGTAGAAATAGCATAACTATATGATCTATATAATAATTTATTTCTGGCGCTGGCATATTGCTGCTTAATTGTGGGTTTCTGACGTTTTCCTCTCGCCAATCCGCTGCACGGCTCGCAAACCCGCACAGCGTCTGGGCTCAGCCGTTCTGCAAGCGCGGTGGAACCTCGAAATCCCTACAGAAGCCGACTATTTAACGTCGTCAAAAAAAAACCACCATGGAGGTAGGAGCACCCCTATGATGGTTTATTGACATCACTGGCCAAGCGCCATTTCTCCTACACAGACCACCAGATCTCCGTAGGAGCGGCCAGTGGCCGCGAAAAAAACGCCGCGGTGTATCAGGTACGCTTCACTATGCCTTTCGCGGCCAACGACCGCTCCCCCAGGCTGCTTCAGTAAAGCTCCGGCCGCCTGTCGTTCAAATAGCTGAAGGCAGTGCGCGCCGATGCCAGCGAGGCTTTGTCCAAGGTACCCACGATCAACGCTTCGTCACGGCTGGCCTTGGCAATCTGCTGCCCATCCGCCCCGGCAATGCTGCTCAAACCGCAGTACTCGAATGCCGCCTCCTTGCCGCAGTAGTTGGCATACGCCACGTAGCACTGATTCTCGAAAGCCCGACTGCGCACAGTTACCTCGGCAATGAACCCGTAGGGCACCATGTTGGCTGTGGGCACCACAATCAGTTCGGCACCGGCGGCCGCCAGCCGGCGGGCATTCTCCGGAAATTCCAGGTCGTAGCAGATCAACAGCCCCAACTTCCAGCCATTGAACTCGAGCAGCTCGGGCGCCTGTTCGCCTGCGCTGAACATGGCGCGATCGGCGTCGCCGAACAGGTGCGTCTTGCGGTAGTTGCCCAGGCGCGCACCGGTGCGGTCAATCAACTGCACCGCGTTGTACACGTTGCCCTGTTCATCCCGTTCCGGGTAGCCGTACACAATGGCCAGGCCGAATTGCCGGGCGATCTGCGCGACCCGCTCGGCGTTGGCGCCGTCACTGGCCTGCGCCAGGTCGCGCGCCGCCTCGGCGCCGATGTTGTAGCCACTCAGGAACATTTCCGGCAGTACCAGCAGTTCGACTTCCCACTGAGCGGCCTCACGGGCACGCGCCTGCAAACGGGCAAGGTTGCCCTCGACGTCGAGCGGTTGGGACTGGCATTGGTACAAGGCTATGCGCATGCGGGCTCCTGTTGTGATCAAGTCTGTTGATCAAGTGTGGCGATCAGGGACACGGTCAATCCGACAGGGCAATGGGCCCCAGTTCGTCGAAAACATCCCCCGGCCCAGGGTTCTCGGGGTGAGTGTAGCCATCGAAGTGGGTCATGATGCCCCACACCGCATTCAGTGACGTCTGAACCGCACCTTCGACCCAGGCAGGCGTCCACGACACGTCGTCACCGGCGATGAAGATACCGCGTTGTGCATCTGGCAGCGCGCTTTGCATAAAGTGCGCATACATACGCTGGTTGTAACGATAGTGACCCGGCAGCGCGCCCTTGAACGCGCCGAGGAAGTAAGGGTCCGCTTCCCACGACACGGTGATCGGATCGCCGATGATGCGCGCGGCGATATCCACTTTCGGATAGATCTTCTTCAAGGCATCCAGGGCCAGCTTGACGCGCTTCTCCACGGGGTGGGGCAGCATCTTCAAGGCATCGCTCATCCACGCATACGACAGGCAGATAACCCCGGGCTTGTCGTCACCATGGTCGAACAGGTAGGTGCCGCGGGTCAGCCGGTCGGTGAGGGTCATGCTCATCAAGTCGCGGCCGGTCTCCGGGTCCTTGTCCTTCCAGAAGGGCCGGTCGACCATGACGAAGGTTTTCGAAGACTGCATGTAGCGGGTACGGTCCAGCGCCATCCACATCTTCTGCGAAAACAGCGTTTCCTCGCATTCGATCTGGGTGGTCAGCAGCCAGCTCTGGCAGGTGGTCAGCACGGCGGCGTAGTGGCGGGTGTCGTCCCAGTGATCGGTCACCGCAAAGCGACCATCGGCGGCGCGGGCTATCTTCTTCACCCCGCCGCGCGGCGCGCCGCGGTGCAATGACGCCAGGCTGGTGCCGGTCGGCCAGTGAGCACAGCGTTCGGGCGCATGCTTCCACAAGCCCAGCGGCACCTGCTCCACGCCGCCGATCACCAGATGCTGGTGATCGTCACAATTGGTCATCACCACACGGAAGATTTCCAGCATCGAATTGGGGAAGTCCGAATCCCAGCCGCCGGTGCCGAAACCGACCTGGCCAAACACCTCGCGGTGGTGGAATGACAACTGCGCAAAGGCCTTGGACGTGGCCACGAAGTCATAGAAGGTGCGGTCGTCCCACAGCGGCACCAGGGTGTTCCACAGCTCCTTGAGGCGCGGCACGTCGCGATCACGTATCGCCTGCTGGATATCACCGAAGCGTGCGCCTTCCTCCAGCGCATCGGCCCAGGCGTCGGCGACTTCCTGAAACAGCGCCGGCAGGTCGGCCAAACTCTGGGCGTAGTAGGTCTCGCCCTCCAGATCGATCACGGTACTGCCCGAAGCCGGCGTCAGCGGGTTGGGAAAGGGCTTGGTTTTCAACCCGAGCTTGTCGACGTAGTGGTAGAACGCCGTGGACGAAACCGGAAAGCGCATCCCACCCAGCTCGGCAACGATCTCCTCGGTGCCCTCGAACTTCTGCGAGCGCAGGCGCCCGCCCATTTTCGAGGCTTCATAGACCACCGGCCGCAGGCCCAGCTTCATCAGCTCGTAGGCCGCCACCAGCCCGGCGATACCGGCGCCGACAATGGCCACCTCGGCCCCATGGTGATGCTCGGGAATCACCCCCAGCCCGGCCGGATGCTCGATCCAGTCGTCGAAAGCGAAGGGAAAGTCCGGGCCGAAAACGGTGACGGGCTTCTTGCCGTCGGCGGGGTGACGCGAAGTTGGGCTCATGGGGGGACCTTGGCTGAGGCTGAACGAAGAAAAGGCGCGTTCATTCTAGGCAAGGACGATGCGGTAAATAAGGCACAAAGTGTCGTCGATATGACGTTTTATCGGTCGATTGGATGCGTCGTTGTTGCATTGTGCCTACTTGCACTCAACCCCGGCGGTCCACCTTGTTGCTGAGGATGATCGAGGTCGTGGTTTTCTCCACCCCGTCGACGCTGCCGATCTGGTCCAGCAACTCATCCAGTTGTTCCGGCGAATCGGTGCGCAGCCAGGCCACGTAATCGAACTCGCCACTGACGGCGCACAGTTGCTGCACCTGCGCCATGCCACTCAGGCGCCGTACCACGTCCTTGCCGGAACGCGGCTGCACGGTGATGCCGACGTAAGCCTGCAAGCCGCCATCCAGTGCGTGCCGGCCCAGCCGTACCCCGTAGCCGCTGATGACCCCGCAGCTTTCCAGCCGCGCCAGCCGAGCGGTGACCGTGGTACGTGCGATGCCCAGGCCGCGTGCGAGCATCGCCACGCTTTCGCGGGCATTGATCTGCAGGGCGGCGATCAGTTGGCGGTCTAGGGCATCCAGGGCAAACGAGTGGCGGTCGGACAAAACAGGCTCCATCAGCGAGTGGGCAGGCGTCGATTAGGCCATTGATCGGCGCCGTGCTCAAAGCAATGTTGCCAAGGACGCTTTTTCAGATCATTCAGAGCCTTTTGTTCCGCACTCTGCAGTTGAACGGAAAGTTTGACGCGACTTGTCGAAAGTGCACGCAAACTTGTTGTTTCTGGCGTCAGGCGAACGGCAGGCGGAGTGCGGTGGATTGATTAAATTGAAGTGGAAAAACTATCAATCCCTCTATAGTTCGCCACGCGATAGTTCACCTACCGATGCTGTTTCCATTCAGACCTTTACTGAACAACCCGCTGCTCGCGGTCCCTACAGAGCAAGGAACAGGAGAACAAGGAACATGAGTTCAACCCGTCGCACGCACCTGCCGACCGTCGTGGCCGGCTTGATGCTGGCGTGCGCCGTGATCGCCAGCTTCCTGGCCGCCAGCGGTCCGGTGCAATGGATGGACAACGGCCTGATGCTGGCCGACGCCGCCCAGGGCCCGTTCTTCAGCTCCTCCCTGGGGCCGGTCAGCCATCCGTTCTACGCGCTCATCGCTCGTGTCATTCATGCGCTGCTGGGCATGCACCTGCTCAGCCTGCTCAACGCCATCCTCTTGCTGCCACTGGCCATGGTCGTCCACGGCCTGGCGGTCAGTGTCGGCACCCCACGTCACCTGGCGCTGCTGGCGGCAACCGCCACAGTGCTGGCCCACGCCGTGTTCTGGGCCTCCACCAAGGCCGAACCCTACGTGCTGCATGCCCTGCTGATCATCGGCGCCTACTGGCTGTGCTTCGCCACACCGGCCCGACTGGGTGTCACCGGCCGCTTGCTGGCCATTGGCGCGCTCAGCGGCCTGGCCCTGGCGATTCACCCCCTGACACTGGTGGTGCTGCTGCCGTTGTATGTGCAGCTGGCCGTACAACACAGGCTGCGCCTGCTACTGGTGCTGCCCGGCATCGCCCTGGGTTTTGCGCCGGCCTGGCCTGCCGTGATCAGCGATCTGGGCACTGGCATGAGCCTGTTCGACATCACCCGCCGTTACCTGGCAGGCCCCGACCAACTGGCGATCATCGCCGGCGGCCGCAACGACACGCTCTGGCGATTCGACGACCTGTGGCACGAGAAAAACGCCGTGGTGCTGCTGGCGTTATCGCTGATCGGCCCGCAAATGCTCGGCCTCACTCTGTGGCCGAAAACCCGCGCGCTGCAGGTGCTCTGGGCAGCGCTGCTGCTCAACTTCCTGTTCGCCGTGTCCTACGGCGTATTCGACCGCTTTACCCTGTTCCTGCCGGGCATCGCCCTGGCCAGCATCCTCGGCGTGGTCCACCTGGCCAGATACCTGCCTGGCGGCCGAATCGGCACTGCCGTCGTCTACCTGTCGGTATTGGCGGGGCCGGTGGCCATGCTGTCGATGTGGGGGCTGTACGCCAACGGCTGGGTCAAGCTGCCGACCCACACCGAAGCCCTGCCGTTTCGCAACGACATCCGCTACTACCTGGTGCCCTACCTGCAAGACCGCTCCGCGCACCAGTTCGCCCGCACCTACGAAACCCTGGTGCCGCCCGGCGCCCTGGTCGTCGCCGACACCACCCCACTGGGCGCCCTGCGCTCCGCCCAAGCCAACGGCGCACTGCGCGGCCGCATCCTGCAAGGCTGCGAACAGAGCACCAACATCCCGCCCTACCTGAACGGCGCCGGCGCCTTTCTGCCGCGTACCAGCTTTTGCGGGAACATTGGGGAGCAGTACCGGTTGCAGGAAAATTTGCTGGGGTTTCGTTTGCAGGCGAAGTGAGGGTTTCCAGAGAGGAGCCTAAAGGCTGCACTTTGTGTCAGCCGACGCTTTATTTTCGTTAGGGTTGGGTATACGTTACATTGACCTCACTTTGTCACGTATACAGAACATGGATTACGAGCTTATTGCCATCCGTCTGGGCGCGCAAATCCGGCAACGCCGCCTCAATCGTGGCATGACTCAAGCCCGGCTTGCCGCATTGGCTTTTGTCACACGGCAGAAGGTCATCGCGATCGAGAAGGGCGATCTCTCGGTCGGCATGACCGCCTATGCACGCGTGCTCGCTGCGCTGAATTGCGAACTCACGGTCATACCTGCCGTGCTGCCCACGCTGGATGAAATTCACGGGATATTTGACTGATGCCGACCCTACTGCAGGTTTCAACCCCGGAAGGAGAGAGCGGAAGAGTGATGCGCAGCGAAGATGACTACATCTTCCGCTATCGCGATGACGCTAGTGCCCACAGGGCGATCAGTTTGCTCATGCCCCCGCGAATGGATGAATATCGCCATCGCGAACTTCATCCCATCTTCCAGATGAATCTGCCTGAGGGTTACGTGCTGGAGCAGCTGCGTAATCGCCTGGCCAAGCTGACAAACGTCGATCCAATGCTACTCCTGGCACTTTCAGGCAGCAGTTCGCCCATCGGGCGAGTCGCAGTCAACTCGCCGGAAGTCGATGCGCTGTTGCAACGCCAACAGTTCCCCGGAGAAAGGCTGGATGAGATCCTCGCCTGGGATGGTGCCGAGGACATCTTCGCCAGCCTGGTCGATCGCTACATCCTGCGTGCCGGCATCTCAGGGGTGCAACCCAAGGTGCTGGTACCTGAGCATCAAAACCACGCGCCGCAGCGATTCACCTCGAAAACGTCCGAACTGATCATCAAGAGCGGCCGAGATGAATTTCCTGGCCTGGCGATCAACGAGTTTCTCTGCATGTCCGTGGCCAAGGCTTCTGGAATCGTAGTGCCGGAATTCTACCTGTCCGATAACACCAAACTATTCGTCATGCGCCGCTTCGATCGGGACGAGCAGCTCAACCCCATTGGCTTCGAGGACATGACAGCCCTCATGGGCCTGGCTGCCGAACAGAAGTACAGCAAGAGCTACTCGTCCATTGCCAGAGCCATCCGTATGTTCTGCGCCCCGGACCGGATAGAGCATTCACTGTCTCAGCTATTCGCCATCGTGAGTCTCAGCTGCATCGTCGGCAACGGCGATGCTCATCTGAAAAACTTCGGACTGCTCTACGCCAATCCCGCCCAAGGCGATGCACGGCTTGCACCCGCCTACGACATCGTCAACACCACGGCCTATATCCCTGACGACGTACTTGCCCTGGACCTGATCGGTAACAAATCAATGTTCGCCTCGCGACAGGGCTTGCTGGATTTCGCCCAGCTCTGTGCTGTAGAGCAGCCACAAGAAGTGATCCGCAGGCAATTGCAGGCGTTGGAGCAGGTGCTGGCGAGCTCGGGTGAGGTGACGGAGCAAGCGCAGCACGTGGTCGCCGCAATACAGAAAAGTGCCGATCCGTTCAGGCAAACATTTGGGTAGTTTGCCTTCAATCAACAGCCTGATGGAGCGCAGCACCTTAGAGACTTTGCATGACTCTACACTTGGGAAAAGCCGAACATCCCCAAAACTGCTGCCCGGCATTGGCTCCCGTTTTCCGCGTGCGAATGACCAGCGCACTGCCGCACTTCGGGCAACAACGTTCAGCGCTTGGATCACTGCGACGCTTGAGGTGTTGCACGTGTTCGCGATGAGTCGCAATGCTCGGTGCCAGACGCCCGGCCTTCAGTGCTTGCAACATGTCATCGACTTCCGCCTCGCTGAACACCACCTGCCGAAACGACTTGATATAGCGGATGAACCCGATGCCCCGAGTCACATTGGCCGGCATCTCGGTCTTGAACGTACTGCCCCCGACGAACGTGATCACCGAATGCAAGTGGGCAGGGCTCACCCCCAAAGTGGCTTCCAGCGCCTTCAGATGTTTGTAGTTCTGCCGAAGAGGGTTCTGGAATTTGAAGCTGCGCCTGGGAAACTTCTGCGTCCACTGCGCCTGTTGTTCAGTGCCGAAAATCCAGCCGCTCATGTTCTTCGTTTCCAGCACGAAAATGCCATGGACCGAGAGAAACACGTGATCGATCTGCGTCGTGCCGTCAGGCGTATTCAGGGTGACGTTGTGCAGGCGGCGATAGGTGTGTTGGTCCAGTTGCCAGCGTGCAAACAGGCGTATCAGCAGCTCACCGATATGACCCTTGGCCCACGGCGACTTGAACAACGTGATGAGCAACAGGAGCGGAAGCGCCCAACTCAGCATGCCCCAAAGCTGGGCGATGACAGGTGTGAAGTCCATTTCTCAACCTTGATGACAGTACTGACGCCAGCATAGCTGGATTATTTCTGCGTTCGCGCACCACCGGCCGTGGCTGACGCCTCGGAACCGGTTGCCGTCTTGAAGTACGCCACATGATAGGCCAGCCCAACGAAGACCGCGCCTCCCACGGCATTACCCAAGAATACCGGAACGAAGTTATCGCCAAACTGCGCCCAGCTCAAAGCCCCGGCAAAGATGGCCGCCGGTATGACGAACATATTGGCGACCACGTGCTGGAAGCCGATCGCGACAAAGGCCTTTCCAAAACAAAAAAAGCCGCGCAAAGCGCGGCTCTCGAATCTTGGTGGGCCCAGTAGGACTCGAACCTACGACCAAGGGATTATGAGTCCCCTGCTCTAACCAACTGAGCTATAGGCCCCAGAAGGCCGCCGATTATAGCGATGGATTGAAGGGAGTGCTATCCGAAAAATCCGAAAGGCGCATACGAAGAAAGGTCGCGGCGAAGCGCTCGGGGGGCAGGGGCAGGCTGACCAGGTAGCCTTGGATCTGCTCGCAGCCTTCGCGGGCGAGGAATGCCTGCTGTGCGGGGGTTTCCACGCCTTCGGCGATGACGGTCAGTTGCATGCTGCGGCCCAGGGCGATGATCGCCCGTACGATGGCGGCATCGTGGGGGTCGTCGGGCAGGCCGCGGACGAACGACTGGTCGATCTTGAGGATGTCCAGCGGCAGGCGCTTGAGGTAGCTCAGCGAGGAGTAGCCAGTGCCGAAGTCGTCGATGGCCAGCTGTACGCCCAGGCGCTTGAGTTGATGCAGCACCACCAGGGCTTCTTCGGCCTGGCTCATGATGAAGTTTTCGGTGATCTCCAGTTGCAGCGATTGCGGGCGCAGGCCGCTGTCAGCCAGCAGGCCTTCGATGCGCTTGAGCAGGTTGGGTTGGCGCAGCTGGGCGCCGGCGAGGTTGACCGACAGCGGGCCGAACTCGTGGTACAGCCGTTTCCACTCGCACATCTGTCGGCAGGCCTGTTCCAGCACCCAATCGCCGAGCTGCAGGATCATCCCGTTCTCTTCGGCCAGCGAAATGAATTGCTCGGGCGGCACGTCGCCGAAGTTGGGGTGCTTCCAGCGGATCAGCGCTTCGGCGCCCACCAGGCTGTGGGTGTCGATGCTGAACTTGGGCTGATAGCTCAGGCTCAGCTCGTCGCGCTCGATGGCGCGGCGCAGCTCGTGCTCCAGCGCGATGCGGGTGGTGGCCTGGGTGGTGAGGTCGCGGGTGTAGCTCTCCACCCGGTTGCGACCCTTGGCCTTGGAGCGGTACATGGCGGCATCGGCGTTCTTGACCAGGGTGGCGACGTCGCTGCCGTCCTGCGGATACAGGCTGGTGCCGATGCTGGCGCTGGTGAAGAACTCGTGGTCGCCGGCCTGGAACGGCGCAGTAAAGCAGGCCAGGACCTTGGCGGCGATATGCTCGGCATCGCTGGCGTGGGCCAGGCCCGGCAGCAGGATGATGAACTCGTCGCCGCCCAGGCGCGCCACGGTGTCGATGTCGCGCACCTGCTCCTTGAGGCGCTGGGCGATGCCCTTGAGCAGCAGGTCGCCCACCGGGTGGCCGAGGCTGTCGTTGATGTGTTTGAAACGGTCGAGATCGAGGAACAGCACCGCGCCCTGGCCGCCGGCTTCGGTCTGGCTGGCCAGGGCGGCGGCAAGCCGGCTTTCGAACAAGGTGCGGTTGGGCAGGCCGGTCAGGGGGTCGTGATGGGCCTGATAGTCCAGCCGCGCCTGGGCGTGTTTGAGGCTGGAAATGTCGGCGAACACGGCTACGAAATGGGTGATCGCTTCGTCGCCGTTGCGCACCGAGCTGATGGTCAGCCAGCTGGGGTACAGCTCGCCGTTCTTGCGCCGGTTGCAGATCTCGCCCTGCCAATGCCCCTCGGCCGCCAGCCGATGCCACATGGCGATGTAGAACGCGCTGTCGTGCTGGCCCGAGGCGAGCAGGCGAGGGGTCTGGCCCAGCACCTCCTGTTCGCTGAAGCCGGTGATCTCGGTGAACGCGCGGTTGACCATGCTGATGCGCTGCTGGGTATCGGTGATCAGCACGCCCTCGGCGGTGCTCTCGAACACGGTCGCCGCCAGCGCCAGCTTGTGCTGCATCTGGTGGCGCTCGGTGATGTCGCGGGCAATCGTCAGCATGCAGGCGTCGCCACCGATCGGCAGCGGGCGCACCGACACCTCACAGAGTCGCACCTGGCCATCGATGCGCCGAATGCGGCAGGCGAAGTCGCGAACGAAGCCTTGCCGCTGCAGTTTCTCCAATAGCCGCTTGCGCTCGTTGGGGTCGGCCCAGATGCCCAGCTCCAGGGTCGAGCGATCCAGCGAGGTCTTGCTCTTGTGCCCGGTCATGATGCTGAAGCCTTCATTGACCTCGATCAGCAGCCCATCACTTTGCCGGGTCAGCAGCATGCCGTCGGGCGAGGCATGGAACGCCTTGGCGAACTTCTCTTCGGAAATCTGCAGGCGTTGCTGGGTCTGTTTCAGCTCACTGATGTCGCGCACCACCACGACCAGGGCAGCGGTGGTTTCCAGTTCGAACGGCTCGGCCGAAAGCAGGCCAGTGAAGCGCTGGCCGTTGTCGCGGCGAAAGGTCATCTCCAGGTTGCGCACGCTGCCGCCCTGCAGGCGCTTGAGCAAGCGCGGTGCCACGCCGTCCACACCCCAGATATCCAGCTCGGCGGCGCGGCGTCCGACCACCTGCGGCGCCTTGAGGCCGATCTGCTCTTCGAAAGCCTCGTTGACCTCCAGCAGGCAGCCGTCGCTGAGCCGCGCGATGACCAGGATGTCGGGGCACTGGCGGAACACCGAGGCGAATTTCTGCTCGGACAGGCGCTGGGCCTCCTCGATCTTCTTGGTTTCGCTGATGTCGATCATCAGGCCGCGCATCACCGGGCGCAGGTCATGCTTGATCAGGCTGACGATGTCGCGTACCCACAGGCTGCGTCCGTCGGCGGTGATCACCCGGTATTCAAGGGCATGTCCGACGCCTGCGGCGGTCTGTTCCGAGCAGTAGGCGCGCGCTCGGCGGGCGTCCTCGGGGTGCAGGATGCGCTGCCAGAAGCCCGGCTCCAGCCAGCTCTGCAGAGGGTAGCCCAGCAGGGCCTCGGCATGGGGCGAGACGTAACTGTAGGTGTAGTCGGAGGTGTCGGCTTCCCAGGCGATGGCCGAAAGGCTCTCGACCAAGCCGCGGTAATGGTATTCGCTGCTGCGCAGCTCATGCTCCAGGGCAATGCGCTGGCTGATCTCCGAGGTCAGGCGACGGTTGATGCGGATCACCACGCCCAGGGCAATCACCAACATGACCAGCCCTGGTAGACCGTAGATCAGGGTGTTGTACCAGTCGCGCGCGGGCGCGGCATCGGCCACAGTCTCCTCGTCCAGCGACGGCGCGCGGTCGCTTGCCAGTGCTGCGAACACAGGGCGCGCGCTTGCGCCGTCGGTGTGCAACGACGCACGTTCAAGTTGCCCTGGCGGGTAGCCAGCGGGAGGAGGGGTGTCGGCGATGGCTGGCCCGGCGAGCGAAGTCAGCAGCACAAGTGCCGGCAGTCGATGCATGGCAGCCTCGTTGGACCAGCGCAGAAAAGGCCAGTGTAGTCGGGCGCGGCGGCCAGCGGGAAGAGGGGGTGATAACAAACTTGAAGGCCATCGGTCCATGATGCAAAACCCCCGACAGGGCCGGGGGTTCTGGTGGTGCTCGTCGCAGAAGCTTATTCGTCGAGGAACGAGCGCAGGTGCTCGCTTCTGGTCGGGTGACGCAGCTTGCGCAGCGCCTTGGCTTCGATCTGGCGGATACGCTCGCGGGTAACATCGAACTGCTTGCCGACTTCCTCGAGGGTGTGGTCGGTGTTCATGTCGATGCCGAAACGCATGCGCAGCACCTTGGCTTCCCGTGCCGTAAGGCCGCCCAGCACTTCGCGCGTGGCTTCCTTGAGGCTCTCCACGGTGGCCACGTCGATCGGCGACTGCATGGTGGAGTCTTCGATGAAGTCACCCAGATGGGAGTCTTCGTCGTCACCAATCGGCGTCTCCATGGAGATAGGCTCCTTGGCGATCTTCAAGACCTTGCGGATCTTGTCCTCGGGCATCTCCATGCGCTCGCCCAGCTCTTCAGGCGTAGGCTCGCGACCCATCTCCTGCAGCATCTGCCGCGAAATGCGGTTGAGCTTGTTGATGGTCTCGATCATGTGCACCGGAATACGGATGGTGCGTGCCTGGTCGGCGATCGAGCGAGTGATGGCCTGACGAATCCACCAGGTGGCGTACGTCGAGAACTTGTAGCCGCGACGGTATTCGAACTTGTCCACCGCCTTCATCAAGCCGATGTTGCCTTCCTGGATCAGGTCGAGGAATTGCAGGCCACGGTTGGTGTACTTCTTGGCAATCGAGATCACCAGACGCAGGTTGGCCTCGACCATCTCTTTCTTCGCCCGACGCGCCTTGGCTTCGCCAATCGACATGCGACGGTTGATGTCCTTGATCTCGGCGATGGTCAGGCCGGTTTCCGCTTCCAACGCGCTCAGCTTCTGCTGGCAGCGCTGGATGTCGGCCTGCAGGCGACCGATGGCTTCGGCGTACTTCGCCTTGCCGTTGGCCAGGGCATCGCTCCAGGTCTGGTCGACTTCGTTGCCGGGGAACTGGCGCAGGAAGTCGGCACGCGGCATGCGTGCATCACGCACGCACAGCTGCATGATGGCGCGTTCCTGCTGACGCAGACGCTCCAGAGCACCACGAACACGCTCCACCAGGCCTTCGAACTGCTTTGGCACCAGCTTGATCGGCATGAACAGCTCGGCCAGCAGCAGCATCTCGGCAATGCCTTGCTTACTGTGACGGCCATGCTTCTTCAAGGCCTTCAAGGTGACGGCGAGCTGATCGGATACGGCGCCGAAGCGCTGCTGGGCGATGACGGGATCCGGACCGCTTTCGACTTCGTCCTCGTCGTCGCTGTTGGCTTCGTCGTCGTCGTCATCCTTGCCATCGGCCTTGTCGGCCGATTTCTCGACCGGCGGCGGTACCTCGGCCGGCGGCGCAATGCCTTCGTCCGGGTCGATGTAGCCGCTGAGCACGTCGGACAGGCGGCCGCCCTCGGTGGTCACACGATCGTATTCGCTGAGGATGTGCTCGACCGTGCCGGGGAAGTGCGCAATTGCGCCCATCACTTCACGGATGCCCTCTTCGATACGTTTGGCGATTTCGATTTCGCCTTCACGCGTGAGCAGCTCGACCGTACCCATTTCGCGCATGTACATGCGCACCGGGTCGGTCGTGCGACCGATGTCGGTCTCGACCGCTGCCAACGCGGCAGCGGCCTCTTCGGCCGCCGCTTCGTCGGTATCGGCTTCGGCCAACAAAAGGGCATCCGCATCCGGAGCACTCTCGAATACGTTGATCCCCATGTCGTTGATCATGCGGATGATGTCTTCCACCTGCTCCGGATCTGAAATATCCTCGGGCAGGTGATCGTTGACCTCGGCGTAAGTCAGGTAACCCTGCTCACGACCACGGGTGATCAACTCTTTGATACGAGACTGCTGTTGCGCTTTTCCGGACATAACACCCTATCCACTGAAGGTCTTGGCGGGCAAAAAACAAGCCGAGGATTATACCCGAGCTAGGACCTCACGCGCCAGTTGAGGTCGGGGTTTGTGCGTGAACATTGCGGCTGAGTAGCTCGCGCAGTTGATTCTTTTCCTCTGCGCTCAGTTCACTCTGTCTTGATTTTCTGAGCAAATGCTCGAGACAACGCTCGCGTTGGCGAGCGGACAAGCTAGTTATAGTGTCGAAAAACTGTTGTTCAAGGTTATCGGCATCGATCAGCCATTCTTTCTCGGCCAGTGCTCGCAGCAGCTTGCCCTGTTCGGTGCCGTGCCAGCGCGCGATCAACTGCAGAGAGCGTAGCTTAGGATTCTTCTGCAGGGCTTCGAGCAATGCCACCAGCAACTGCGCGTGTACCTGTTCTTCATCGGCAAAATGGCTGACGTCCTCGACCTTTTCCGCCAGTTGCGGGTAGTGCAGCAAGGTTCGCAGCGCGCTCAGGGTAGGCGGCTCGACGGTCACCGGCGTGCGCGGCTGCGGGCGCGGCTCGAAATCACGCTTGCCTTTGCCCTTCCAGGGCTTGCCTTCCCATTTCTTCCCGCCTGGCTTGGCCGATGTCCATTGTTGCTGTGGTTCGAAGGCCGGCGGCGCATGAAAGTCACTGAAGTCGGGCGAATAACCCGGCATCGAATCGTAATCGGCCAGCGGATCATGGCTGGGCATCGGTGTGGCAGGTGCGCTTTGCACCAGCTGGCTGACAGCCTCGCCGCTCAAGCCGGTGATCTGGCTCAGGCGGTTGCGCATCAACGTGCGCAGATTGGCGCCGGGCACCTTGTCGATCAGCGGCGCAGCCAGTGTCGCCATGTGCGCCTTGCCTTCGAGCGAGCGCGGATCGGCTTCTTCGGTCAACTGCTGGAAAAAATAGTCGGCCAGCGGCTGTGCGTGCTGGTTGATGCGGGCGCGGAAGGCGTCTGTTCCCTCAGAGCGCACCAGAGTATCCGGGTCTTCGCCTTCGGGCAGAAACAGGAAGCGCGCCTTGCGCCCATCCTGCAGGCTCGGCAGTGCAGCTTCCAGTGCGCGCCAGGCGGCATTGCGGCCGGCCTGGTCGCCGTCGAAGCAGAACAGCACGCTGGGCACCACGCGGAACAGGCGCTTGAGATGTTCCTCGCTGGTGGCCGTGCCCAGGGTCGCGACGGCATTGCGCAGGCCTTGCTGGGCCAGGGCAATGACGTCCATGTAGCCTTCCACGACGATGATCTCGTCGAGGTTGCGGTTGTGCTTGCGTGCCTCGTACAGGCCGTACAGCTCCTGGCCCTTGTGGAACACCGGGGTTTCCGGCGAGTTCAGGTACTTGGGCTTGTCGTCACCGAGCACGCGGCCACCGAAGGCGATGACCCGTCCGCGGCTGTCGCGGATGGGGAACATCACGCGGTCGCGAAAACGGTCGTAGCGCTTGCCGGAGTCGGCGTTCTCCACCAGCAGGCCGGCGTCGATCATGGCTTTCTGTTGCAGGCTGTCGCTGCTCAGGTGCTTGAACAGGTTGTCCCAGCCGGGCGGGGCGAAGCCCAGGCCGAAATCGCGGGCGATCTCGCCGGACAGGCCCCGACCCTTGAGGTAGTCGACTGCCGCGCGACGTTGCGCATGCCCCTTGAGCGCCATGCGGTAGAACTGCGCGGCAGCTTCAAGCAAGGGGTACAACGGTGAGTCGGTGGGCTGGCGAGGCTTGCTGTTGCGCCCGCTGTCTTCGCGCGGCACTTCCATGCCGGCGGCCTTGGCCAGTTCCTCGACGGCCTGGGGGAAGTCCAGGTTGTCGTGGTCCATGATGAAGCCAAGGGCATTGCCGCCCGCGCCGCAGCCAAAACAGTAATAGAACTGCTTGTCGGGGCTGACGCTGAACGAGGGAGTCTTTTCCTTGTGGAACGGGCAGCAGGCGGTGTAGTTCTTGCCGGCTTTCTTCATTTGCAGGCGAGACTGCACGACATCGACGATATCGGTGCGGTTGAGCAGGTCGTCGATGAAGCCTTGGGGAATCAGCCCGGCCATGGCGTTCTCTTTATCAGCAGCCCAGGAGCGGAAGTGTACCCATTGGAAATCGGTCTGGCAGGTGTTGCAGCGCAGATTTCTGTATCGGAAACGTCTGTACGTTCAACGGAGCCCGGGGGCAGCAGTCGAAGCAGGGCGTTGCCAAAGGAATAAGTGTGCTCGTCTGCAGCCTTGCAAGGCTCGTCAGAATGACGCGCACGATCTGGCGATGAAACCAGTTCTGACGGTTGAGGCGGGGTACTGCTGCAACTGCCGGCAGCCCGGCTGTGGGCCGGGCAAGGCAGAAGCTTGCAACGAACGTCTGTGTATTAGTACAGACGAACGGCGCGGCGCTGTTCGCGCTGGACTTTCTTGGCGTGGCGTTTGACAGCGGCTGCTGCCTTGCGCTTACGCTCCGAAGTCGGCTTCTCGTAAAATTCGCGGCTACGAACTTCAGCCAGTACACCGGCTTTTTCGCAGGAGCGCTTGAAACGACGCAGAGCTACGTCGAAGGGTTCGTTCTCTTTAACTTTGACGGCTGGCATCCAGAGCTACCTTCATTCATTACCGGGGTCGACATCTCATGGCAAAATCGCGCATAAGTACGTCGGTTTTTAAGGGTTGCGGATGTTAACCCTTACCTGAGAGGAATGCAAAGCCTCTGATCGAAAACCGCTGGTCGGTGCCTTGTGCGACGACTATCATGCGCGCCTTCGAATAGAGCTCCACAAGGCCTGGCCATGCTAGTACTGGGATTGGAAACGTCCTGCGACGAAACCGGTGTCGCATTATACGACAGCGAACGCGGCCTGCTGGCCGACGCGCTGTTCAGCCAGATCGACCTGCATCGCGCCTATGGCGGGGTCGTGCCCGAGCTTGCCTCGCGCGATCACGTCAAACGCATGCTGCCGTTGATCCGTCAGGTGCTGGCCGAGGCCGACTGCGCGGCAACCGAGATCGACGCCATTGCCTACACGGCCGGTCCCGGCCTGGTGGGGGCGCTGCTGGTAGGTGCCTCCTGCGCCCAGGCGCTGGCGTTCGCCTGGGACATACCGGCTCTGGGCGTTCATCACATGGAAGGCCACTTGTTGGCGCCCATGCTGGAAGAGCAGCCGCCACAGTTTCCGTTCGTCGCTCTGCTGGTGTCCGGCGGCCATACGCAATTGGTGCAGGTCGACGGCATCGGCCAGTATGCGTTGCTGGGCGAGACCCTGGACGATGCCGCCGGGGAAGCCTTCGACAAGACCGCCAAGCTGATCGGCCTGAATTACCCGGGTGGCCCGGAGATCGCTCGCCTGGCCAGGCAGGGTGTGGCGGGACGCTTCACCTTCCCCCGACCGATGTGCGACCGCCCTGGCCTGGATTTCAGCTTCAGCGGCTTGAAGACCTTTGCCCTCAACACCTGGCAGCAGTGCCGCAGCGCCGGAGACGACGGCGATCAGACCCGCTGCGACATCTCCCTGGCCTTCGAGCAGGCGGTGGTCGATACCCTGACCTACAAATGCCGCCGCGCCTTGAAGCAGACCGGTCTCAAGCGCCTCGTGATCGCCGGCGGGGTGAGTGCCAACCAGTCGCTGCGCCAGGGCCTGGAAAAAATGCTGGGTGAACTGGGTGGCAATGTCTATTACGCCCGTCCGCAGTTCTGTACGGATAACGGCGCAATGATCGCCTATGCTGGTTGTCAGCGGCTGTTGGCCGGGCAGCAGGAAACCCTGGCGATCAGTGTCCAGGCACGTTGGCCAATGGAGCAGTTGCCACCGCTTTGAACGTGCTGGCCAGCCCGCTCAGAAGTGACGCTCGCGGCCGGCGAACAGATCGCGCAGGTTGCCGCGGTGACGCCAGATCACCAGCACCGTCAGCACGCTCATGGGCAGCAGCGCCTCAGGGCGCTGCCAGGCCAGTAACGGTAGGGTCAGGGGCGTGGCGATCAGGGCCGCCAGCGAACTGGTGCGGCTGAGCCGAAAGGTCAGCGCCCAGGCCAGCATTGCCAGCAGTGCAGCGGGTGGGTACAGCCCCATCAGCAGGCCAGCGGAGGTGGCCACGCCCTTGCCGCCCTTGAAGCGGAAATACAGCGGGAACAGGTGGCCGATTACCGCGCAGAGCCCGATCCAGGCTTGCTGCCCGAGGGTCATCCCGGCCCAGGCGGCGGCCAGCACCGGCAGCAAACCCTTGCACAAGTCGCCCAGCAGAGTGAGGATGGCGAGCTTTTTACCGGCCAGGCGCAGCATGTTGGTTGCTCCGGCGTTGCCCGAACCGCTCATTCGCGGGTCGGGAGTGCCCGTCGCGCGACTGAGCACGATAGCGAAGGACAGCGAGCCGAGCAGGTAGGCGCCAAGCGCCAGCAACCAGAACATGCTTACTATTTCCGGGTCTGGAAACCCTTGATTCTAACGGCGCCTGGCGCCCTTGTCGTGCTGCGGAGTGAAGTGCTTGGACAGAGTGTTTATCGAAGGTCTGGAAGTCGACACGGTGATCGGCGCCTACGATTGGGAGCGTGACATTCGTCAGTGCCTGCGTCTGGACCTGGTGTTCGCTTGGGACAACCGCCCGGCTGCGGCTGGCGACGACCTTACCCTGGCCCTCGACTATGCGACGGTGTCGCAGCGCGTCCAGGCATTTGCCGCGCAGGCTCGCTTCGAACTGGTCGAGACGTTCGCCGAACGTCTGGCCCAGCTGTTGATGAGCGAATTCGGCATTCCCTGGCTGCGGCTCAAGGTCACCAAGCCGGGTGCCGTCGCGGCGGCGCAAGGTGTCGGTGTGGAGATCGAGCGCGGATGTCGCTGAATAGAATCTACCTGGGCCTGGGCAGCAACACCGACCGTGAACGCCATCTGTGCGCGGGGCTCGATGCGTTGGCGTCCTTGCTCGTGGACATGCGCTGTTCAGCGGTATTCGAAAGCCAGCCGGTGGGCATCAAGAGCGGCCCGTTCTTCAATCTGGTGGTAACCGGGCTGACCGACTTGCCGTTGACCGCACTGGATCGTCGGTTGAAGTTCATCGAAGCCGACAATGGCCGCTACGCCCCGGAGCGCAAAGGCCTGCCGTTGGATATCGATGTATTGCTGTACGGCGACCTGGTCGGCAACTTCGACGGCTTGGTATTGCCCCGTGCCGAAATTCTGAAAAATGCGTTCGTACTGTGGCCATTGGCATTGATCGCGTCAGAGTTGGTGCATCCGGGCGCAGGGGTGAGTCTTGACCAGCTTTGGCGCGAGTCGAACATCGACCAGGTGTTGGCCCCCGTTCCATTCGAATGGCGCGGGCAGCAATTGACTCCCGTCACGCTTTGAATCATCACCGTCTTCTTCACAAGCACAGCTCCCCACCTGTGGGAGCGGGTCTCTGCCCGCGAAGAGGCCCCCAAGGCCACCCTCAAACCCCCGCCTTATACGCCTTGAGTGCCTCCAACCGCGCCCGCTTCAACGCCTCCCCCAATGCCTGGCCCTTGAACCCCTGGGCAACCAGCGGCTGAACCGCCACACCCCGCGCCGCTGCAGCCGCACCCCTTAGATAATCCGCCTGCGGATATTCCCGCGCCTCGAACCCCAAGCGTCCACGCGCGTCCATCTCGCACGCCATGATGAAATCCTCGAAGCGCCCGGGGCGACGGTACACATCGAAGCTCTGCAGCAACTCCAGCAGCGTCGACGGCTTGAGCTCCAGGGCTCGATGGCCGTGCGTGTGATATTCACCCACCAACACCGCCAGCTCCTGACAATCCCTGGGCACCTTGAAGCGTTCGTTGACCGCCTTGATCAGTTTCGCGCCCCGCTGCTCGTGGGCGATATGCCGCGGCCACTCGCTGGGGCGCGTGGTGCCCTTGCCCAGGTCGTGCAGCAGGCACGCCCAGCGCACGCTCAGTGGCTGGCCATGGCGCGCCGCCTGTTCAAGCACGCTCAGGGTATGCACGCCGGTGTCGATCTCTGGATGATGGGCCGGCGGCTGCGGCACGCCAAACAACGCGTCGACCTCAGGCAGCAGGTGCTCCAGCGCCCCGCAATCGCGCAGCACTTGAATGAACACCTGGGGATGAGCCTCCATCAATGCTCGGGAAATCTCCTTCCAGCTGCGTTCGGCGGTCAAGGCCTGCAGCTCGCCCGACTCGCTCAACTGACGCATGAGCTGCAGGGTCGGTTCGGCCACGCGAAAACCCAGTCCGGCATAGCGCGCGGCGAAGCGTGCGACCCGCAGCACGCGCAAGGGGTCTTCGATGAACGCTGGGGACACGTGCCTGAGCAGGCGCTCGTTCAGGTCCTGCTGACCGCCGTACGGATCGATGATGCGGCCGTCGTCGTCCTCGGCCATGGCATTGATGGTCAGGTCGCGCCGCGACAGGTCCTGCTCCAGGGTCACGTCCGGGCTGGCGTGGAAGACGAACCCGCCATAGCCACGTCCGCTCTTGCGCTCGGTACGTGCCAGGGCATATTCCTCGCCGGTCTGCGGATGCAGGAACACCGGGAAATCACTGCCCACGGGGCGATAGCCGTCAGCGAGCATGCGTTCGGCGTCGGCACCGACCACCACGCGATCGATGTCCACGACCGGTATACCCAGCAAGCGGTCGCGCACCGCTCCACCCACTTCATAGATCTTCATTGCAACACCTCCGATGGCCCGGAAGGATAACACCAAGCCACCGGCGGTTTTGTACACGCACCTGTCTCAGAGGTGGACGACGTTGAGGTCCATCCGCCCATGGCTGCCGTCCGCATGCTCGCTGCGCGGTGGCACGTGATGGGTCTTGACCAACTGATCGCCCTGCAGCGTATCCAGATGGATATCGAACCCCCACAGGCGGTGCAGGTGCTTGAGCACCTCGTCGGTGGATTCTCCCAGTGGCTTGCGGTCATGTTGCTGATGACGCAGGGTCAGCGAGCGGTCACCGCGTCGATCGATGCTCCAGATCTGTACATTGGGCTCGCGGTTACCCAGGTTGTACTGCGCCGCCAGGGTTTCGCGAATGGTGCGATAGCCGTTTTCATCGTGGATGGCTGGCACCAGTAACTCGTCCCGCTGATCGTCGTCCATGATGCTGAACAGCTTCAGGTCGCGAATGACCTTGGGCGACAGGTACTGCAGGATGAAGCTCTCGTCCTTGAAGCTGCTCATGGCGAACTTGATGGTCGACAGCCAGTCACTGCCGGCAATGTCGGGAAACCAGTGACGATCTTCATCGTCCGGGTGCTCGCACATGCGGCGTATATCGCGGTACATGGCAAAGCCCAGGGCATAGGGGTTGATGCCATTGTAGTAGGGGCTGTCGAAACCGGGCTGGAACACCACGCTGGTGTGCGACTGCAGAAACTCCATCATGAAGCCGTCGGTCACCAGGCCTTCGTCGTAGAGGTCGTTCATCAGGGTGTAGTGCCAGAACGTTGCCCAGCCCTCGTTCATCACCTGGGTCTGGCGTTGCGGGTAGAAGTACTGGGCGATCTTGCGCACGATTCGTACGATCTCGCGCTGCCAGGGCTCGAGCAGCGGCGCATGCTTTTCGATGAAATACAGGATGTTCTCCTGCGGCTCGGCCGGGAACCGGGCGTTGTCTTCCTCGCGGTTCTTGTCGGCGCCCTTGGGAATGGTCCGCCACAGATCGTTGATCTGCCGCTGCAGGTGCTCTTCGCGATCGGCCTGGCGGCGACGCTCTTCTTCCGCGGAAATCGGATAGGGACGCTTGTAGCGGTCGACGCCGTAGTTCATCAGGGCGTGGCAGGAATCGAGCAGATCCTCCACGGCATCGATGCCATGACGTTCCTCGCACTTCATGATGTAGGACTTGGCGAACACCAGGTAATCGATGATCGAACTGGCGTCGGTCCAGGTGCGGAACAGGTAGTTGCCCTTGAAGAAGCTGTTGTGCCCATAGCAGGCATGGGCCACCACCAGCGCCTGCATGCAGATGGTGTTCTCTTCCATCAGGTAGGCGATGCATGGATCGGAGTTGATGACGATCTCGTAGGCCAGGCCCATCTGGCCGCGGGTGTAGGACTTCTCGGTGCTGAGAAAATGCTTGCCGTAGGACCAATGGTGATAGCCCAGGGGCATCCCCACCGAGGCGTACGCATCCATCATCTGCTCGGCAGTGATCACCTCGATCTGGTTGGGGTAGGTGTCCAGCGCATAGCGCTCGGCGATGCGGCTGATTTCCCGGTCGTAGGTCTGGATGAGCTCGAACGTCCATTCCGAGCCCGTGGAGATGGGTTGGCGCTTCTGCTCTCTGGCGGTCATGTCGCTAACCTGCGCTGGAAGAGTTCACGGAAGACCGGATAGATATCACCGGCCGACACCAGCTGCTGCTGGGCGAACGTATCGGCGAACGACTCGCTGATGCGCTCGTATTCGTACCACAGGGCCTGATGTTCGCGCGGCGTGATTTCCACATAGGTGTAGTACTGCACGAACGGCATGATCTGCTGGGTGAGGATTTCCCGGCAAATCGGTGAGTCGTCGTTCCAGTTATCGCCGTCCGAGGCCTGGGCGGCATAGATGTTCCATTCGTTGGTTGGGTACCGCGCGGCCATGATCTCCTGCATCAGTTTCAGGGCGCTGGAAACGATGGTGCCGCCGGTCTCGCGCGAATAGAAGAACTCTTCCTCGTCGACTTCGCGGGCGCTGGTGTGATGGCGGATGAACACCACTTCGATCTTGTCGTAGTTACGCTTGAGAAACAGATACAGCAAGATGAAGAAGCGCTTGGCTATGTCCTTGGTGGCTTGGGTCATGGAACCGGACACGTCCATCAGGCAGAACATCACCGCCTTGGAACTGGGGTTGGGATGCTTGACCAGCAGGTTGTACTTGAGGTCGAAGGTGTCCAGAAAGGGCACGCGATGGATGCGGGCGCTGAGCCTTTCGATTTCGCCGATCAATGCCTGAATGTCACCGAAATTGTCCGGTTCCTCGATCTTCAAACGCTCGAGCTCAAGCTTGGCCGCCTTGAGCTTGGCGCGGCTGCTGCCTGAAAGCGCTATGCGCCGCGCATGGGCCGAGCGCAGGGTGCGGATGATGTTGATGCGCGAAGGGTTGCCCTCGTTGCTGATACCGGCACGCACCGTCTTGTAGGTGTCGGTACCACTGAGGTTGCGCTTCACCAGGTTGGGCAGTTCCAGGTCCTCGAACATGAATTCGAGAAATTCCTCCTGGGTGATCTGGAACACGAACTCGTCCATGCCCTCGCCGGAGTTGCCCGCCTTGCCAGGTCCCTTGCCGCCGCCTCCGCCCTGGGGGCGAGCGATGTGTTCGCCGGCGGTGAACTCCTTGTTGCCGGGGTGCACCACGGTCTGCTTGCCGCCGCGGCCGTGCTGCAACACCGGCTCGTCGATATCGCGGCCGGGAATGCTGATCTGCTCGCCATGTTCCATGTCGGTGATGGAACGACGGCCGACGGCATCTTCCACGGCCTTCTTGATGTGGTCACGGTAACGCCGCAGGAAACGCTGGCGGTTCACCGTACTCTTGTTCTTGCCATTGAGGCGTCGGTCGATCACATAGCTCATTAGGCCTCCGGGCAGCCGGGCTGCAAGCCACAAGTCGAGAGCAGCGAAAGGCCCGGGCATCGATGCCTGCCTGGGCCCGTCGCAGCCTGAAACCTACCGCGTGATCACTGCGACTTCCTGACCCGCAGATACCACTCGGACAGCAGACGGACCTGCTTGTCGGTATAGCCGCGCTCGACCATGCGAGTGACGAAGTCGTTGTGCTTCTGCTGGTCCTCCTTGCTGGCCTTGGCGTTGAAACTGATGACCGGCAACAAGTCCTCGGTGTTGGAGAACATTTTCTTCTCGATCACCACGCGCAGCTTCTCGTAGCTGAGCCAGGTCGGATTCTTGCCGTTGTTGTTGGCGCGGGCGCGCAGCACGAAGTTGACGATCTCGTTGCGGAAATCCTTCGGATTGCTGATGCCGGCTGGCTTCTCGATCTTTTCCAGCTCTTCGTTGAGAGCCACGCGGTTGAGAATCTCGCCGGTTTCCGGGTCGCGGTACTCCTGATCCTGAATCCAGAAATCGGCGTACAGCACGTAGCGGTCGAAGATGTTCTGCCCGTACTCGCTGTACGACTCCAGGTACGCGGTCTGGATCTCCTTGCCGATGAACTCGATGTAGCGCGGTGCCAGGTATTCCTTGAGGAAGCGCAGGTACCGCTCGCGCACTTCGGCAGGGAATTGCTCCTGTTCGATCTGCTGCTCCAGTACATAAAGCAGGTGCACCGGGTTGGCGGCGATCTCGTGGGGGTCGAAGTTGAACACCTTGGAGAGGATCTTGAAGGCGAAGCGCGTCGACAGGCCATTCATGCCTTCATCCACGCCCGCAGTGTCGCGGTATTCCTGGATCGACTTGGCCTTGGGATCGGTGTCCTTGAGGTTCTCGCCGTCGTACACGCGCATCTTCGAATAGATGTTGGAGTTGTCCGGCTCCTTGAGCCGCGACAGCACGGTGAACTGCGCCAGCATCTTCAGGGTGTCGGGCGCGCAATGAGCCTTGGACAGCGAGCTGTTGAACAGCAGCTTGTCGTAGATCTTGATCTCGTCGCTGACGCGCAGGCAGTACGGCACCTTGACGATGTAGATCCGGTCGATGAACGCCTCGTTGTTCTTGTTGTTGCGGAAGCTGTGCCACTCCGATTCGTTGGAGTGCGCCAGCAGGATGCCCGAATAGGGAATCGCGCCCAGCCCTTCGGTACTGTTGTAGTTACCCTCCTGGGTGGCGGTCAGCAGCGGATGGAGCACCTTGATCGGCGCCTTGAACATCTCGACGAATTCCATCAGGCCCTGGTTGGCCCGGCACAGGGCACCCGAGTAGCTGTAGGCATCGGCGTCGTTCTGCGGGTATTCCTCCAGCTTGCGGATGTCGACCTTGCCCACCAGCGCGGAAATGTCCTGGTTGTTCTCGTCGCCCGGCTCGGTCTTGGCCACGGCGATCTGGTTGAGAATGGAAGGGTAGAGCTTGACCACGCGGAACTGGCTGATGTCGCCGCCGAATTCGGCCAGGCGCTTGGTGGCCCAGGGCGACATGATGGTGCTCAGGTAGCGTTGCGGAATGCCGAAGTCTTCCTCGAGGATCGCGCCGTCCTCGGTGGCGTTGAACAGGCCCAGGGGCGACTCGAACACCGGTGAGCCCTTGATCGCGTAGAACGGGACCTTCTCGATCAGCTGCTTGAGCTTCTCGGCCAGCGACGACTTGCCGCCGCCTACCGGGCCCAGCAGGTACAGGATCTGTTTCTTTTCTTCCAGGCCCTGCGCCGCATGGCGGAAGTACGACACGATCTGGTCGATGCATTCCTCCATGCCGTGGAAGTCTTCGAACGCTGGGTAGCGACGAATCACCTTGTTGGAGAAGATGCGCGACAGCCGGGAATTGGCCGACGTGTCGAGCAATTCGGGCTCTCCTATCGCCATCAGGATCCGCTCGGCGGCAGACGCGTAGGTCCTGCGGTCGGTTTTGCACAGCTCGAGGTACTCCTGTAACGAGAGCTCTTCCTGGCGTGTGGATTCGAAGCGTTGTTGGAAGTGGCTAAAGATACTCATGACGTCACCTCGCTCGATACGTGGAGCCGACGTCGGATCACTCAGTTGATGCTGGCGGTCACCCAAACCCCGTGGTGGCCGTATACCCCCCAGAACACCCTTGTAGCCTTGACCGATTGACCCGCGCGCCGGTGTACCGGCTCTCCCCTGTTATGGATGGCCTGAGCTTAAGGATAGTTGGTTATCGAAGACTTCAAGCGCGGATGCGCAATTAACTGCCGCCAGGGCCTGGCGACAATGCTGCGAAGGCCCGTGGGACGCGGTGTCGGCGACGAAAAAAATTTCGTCGCGCGGGGCTTGCGAAGGATTATTCAGCCTGGCTGGTTTCGCCCGGAAAGGTGCTGCGCCACAGCTCGAAGCCGCCGTCCATGCTGTACACATCGGAAAAGCCCTGGCTGACCAGGTAGGCAGCGGCGCTCTGGCTGGAATTGCCGTGGTAGCAGACCACGACCAGCGGCTTGTCCAGATCGGCCGCCGTGATGAAACCGTGCAGCGAGTGGTTGTCCAGGTGCGTGGAATCGGTGATATGGCCAGCCGCGAAGGTTTGCGGGTCGCGGATATCCACCACCACGGCGCCCTGTTCGCGCAGGCTCTGGACGTCTTGCGGAGGGATGCGTTTGAATTCGGTCATGGACAGGCTCCTGGGCTGGTCGCCCATTCTAGCGTTTGTCGCTCGGGGGAGGGAAATCCGCCGCGGGGGTCGCTGCAGGCAAGTGCACATCACCCTCATCGGTGCATTTGCAGGACAGGCGCTCGCCGCTGTCGACGTCGAGCAGCGTCATCGCACCGCCCCACACGCATCCGGTATCGAGCGCGAACACGCCCGGCTCCTCGCAACGCCCTTCCAGCGCCGCCCAATGGCCGAAGATGATCTTCAGGTCGCGCGTCTTGCGCTCCTTGTGGGCGAACCAGGGCGCGTAGCCGGGCAGCGCGGTGTCGGCGCCTTCCTTGCCCTTGAGGTCGAGCTTGCCGTCGGCGGTGCAGAAACGCATGCGGGTGAAGTAGTTGGTGATCACACGCAAGCGGGCAACGCCCTGCAACGCCTTGTCCCACTTGTTCGGCTCGTTGCCGTACATGCCGTCCAGAAAAGGCTTGAACAGCTGGTCATCACGCAGCGCGGTCTCGACCTCGGCGGCCAGGCGCAAGGCCTTGCGCAGCGACCATTGTGGTGGGATCCCGGCATGCACCAGCACGGCATTGCGCTGTTCGTCATGGTGCAGCAGCTTCTGCCGGCGCAGCCAGTCGAGCAACTGCGGGCCGTCGGGTGCGTCGAGGATTTCGCGCAAGGTATCGCCGCGCTTGAGCCGCTCGGCGTCGTTGGCCACCGCCAGCAGGTGCAGGTCGTGATTGCCCAGCACACACACCAGCGCGTCACGCATGCCATACAGGTAGCGCAGGGTTTCCAGCGAACTCGGCCCGCGGTTGACCAAGTCGCCCACCAGCCACAGCGTGTCCTTGGCAGGGTCGAAGGCGACCTGTTGCAGCAGGCACTTGAGTGGCTGCAGGCAGCCTTGCAAGTCACCGACTGCGTACACTGCCATCAGTGCAGGGCGCCTGGTACGGCGAGGCGAAACGGGGCGATGACGGCTTCGAACTGCTTGCCGTCTTCGGCCTGCATCTGATAGCTGCCCTGCATGTTGCCCACCGTGGTGGCCATCACCGTGCCGCTGGAATAGGTGTGGCTTTCACCGGCGGCGATCAGCGGTTGCTGGCCAATGACACCGGCGCCCCGGACTTCCTCGACCTTGCCATCGCCATCGGTGATCACCCAGTGGCGAGACAGCAGGCGAGCCGGTATCTGTCCGTTGTTGCTCACGGTAACGGTATAGGCAAAGGCAAAACGCTGCTGCTCGGGCTGTGATTGTTCTGCCAGGAAACGGGTCACGACGCTGACGTCGATCTGATAACGGGGATCGGACATGCAAAGGGCCTTGAAAACGAGAGCTAATGTAGCCGGCGTTGGCCGGTTCAGGGTCAGTCCGGGGCAACGCGGTGGCCTGTGGACCAATCGCTTGGTCCAGGTTAGAGGTCAGAGCGGGTCGCTTCGTTCGGCGAGTTGATCAGCCAGGCGCACGAAAGCCGCCAGGTCGAGCTGTTCGGGCCGCAGGCTGCCGTCGACGCCGGCCGCTTCGATCGCCTCGACGGGCAGCAGCGCCTTGAGCGTGTTGCGCAAGGTCTTGCGCCGCTGGTTGAAGGCTTCGCGCACCACTCGCTCGAGCAGGCGGTGATCCTTGGCCGGGTGGGGCAGGGTGGTGTGAGGTACCAGGCGCACGATGGCCGAATCGACCTTGGGCGGCGGATTGAACGCGCCCGGCCCGACGTTGAACAGGTGCTCGACACGGCAGTGGTACTGAACCATGATCGACAGCCGTCCCCAGTCGCCGCCGCCAGGGCCTGCAGCCATACGCTCGACCACTTCCTTCTGCAGCATGAAATGCATGTCGCGGATCAGGTGGGCGTTGTGCAGCAAATGGAAGATCAGTGGGGTGGAGATGTTGTACGGCAGGTTGCCGACCACGCGCAGGCTGCCAGCCTCGGCGCCCAGGCTGGTGAAGTCGAACTTCAATGCATCGCCCTGGTGCAGGCGGAAATTGCCCTTGCCGGCGAATTGCTGATTGAGGATCGGCACCAGGTCCTTGTCCAGTTCCACCACGTCCAGTTGCGCACCGCTGCCCAGCAGGCCTTCGGTAAGGGCGCCCTGGCCCGGGCCGATTTCCAGCAGGTGTTCACCGGGCTTGGCGTGGATGGAGCGCAGGATACGGTCGATCACGCCGGCATCGTGGAGAAAGTTCTGGCCAAAGCGCTTGCGCGCCCGGTGTTGGTAGTGCTCGGTCATTAAAATGTCTCGGCCATTCGATAGGCGGTGTCGAGGGCGACGCGCAGGCTGCCAGTATCGACCTTGCCGGTTCCGGCCAGGTCCAGGGCGGTGCCGTGGTCCACGGAGGTGCGAATGATCGGCAACCCCAGGGTCACGTTGACCGCGGCGCCAAAGCCTTTGTACTTGAGTACGGGCAGGCCCTGGTCGTGATACATCGCCAGCACCGCATCGCAATGCTGCAGGTATTTGGTAGTGAAGAGCGTATCGGCGGGCAGCGGCCCGCGCAGATCCATGCCTTCGGCGCGCAGACGCTCCAGGGTAGGCTCGATGATGTCGATTTCCTCGCGGCCCAGGTGGCCGCTTTCGCCGGCATGCGGGTTCAGACCGCAGACCAGGATGCGCGGCCGGGCCAGGCCGAACTTGCCCTGCAGGTCGGCGTGCAGAATGCGCGTGACCCGCTCCAGGCGCTCGACGGTGATCGCATCGGCCACCTCGCGCAGGGGCAGGTGAGTGGTTACCAGTGCCACGCGCAGATCGCCGGTTGCAAGCATCATCACCACCTGTTCGGTAGCGGTGAGGTCGGCGAGGAATTCGGTGTGTCCGGAGAACGCGATGCCACCGTCGTTGATCACACCCTTGTGCACCGGCGCAGTAATCATGCCCGCGAACAGCCCGTCGAGGCAGCCCTGCGCTGCACGCGTCAGGGTGTGCAGCACGAACGCGGCGTTGGCGGTATTCAGCTGGCCGGTGAGCACGGGCGCGCCCAGGGGGGTGTCCCAGACATACAGGCTGCCCGCTGGCGCAGGCTGGTCGGGGAGGGCGTCGGCATCGACTTCCAGCAGGCTGACGGCCAGCCCCAGCTGCGCGGCCCGCTCGGCGAGCAGGTCACGGCTGGTGATGGCGATCAAGGGGTGAGGCTGGGGTTGCGCGGCCAGCAGCAGGCACAGGTCTGGACCTATGCCCGCCGGCTCACCGGGCGTCAACGCGAAACGCTTGGGGGTCACTGCGCAGCCTGGTCGGCGCCAGGCAGCTTGATTTCGACGTAAGCTTCGTCGCGGATCTGGCGCATCCAGGTCTGCAGCTCTTCGTCATACTTGCGGTTGCGCAACACGGTCATTGCCTGCTGGTCGCGGGCCTGCTCGGTGTTGTCGGTCGCACGGCGCCCCAGCACCTGCAGCACATGCCAGCCGAACTGGGTCTGGAACGGACGCGAAACCGTTTCCACCGGCGTCGACGCCATGGTTTCGCGGAACTCGGGCACCAGCGACTGAGGGTTGACCCAGTTCAGATCGCCGCCGTTGAGCGCCGAACCCGGATCTTCCGAAAAATTCTTCGCCAAGGTAGCGAAGTCCTCGCCGTTTTCGATGCGTTCGTACAGCTTGCGTGCCAGTTCTTCGGTCTGGGCCGGGCTGCGAATCTCGCTCGGCTTCAACAGAATGTGACGTACGTGCACTTCGTCAACGGTCTGGGTGGCGCCACCGCGCTTGTCCAGCACCTTGAGGATGATGAAGCCCACGGGCGTGCGCACGGGCTGGGTGACATCGCCGACCGGCATGCTGCTGAGCATGCGGTCGAACGGTGCCGGCAGCTGAGCAGGCTTGCGCCAGCCCATGTCGCCGCCTTCCAGGGCGTTCTCGCTCGACGAGCTGGCAATCGCCAACTTGTTGAAGTCGGCACCCTGCTTGAGCTGGCGATAGATGTCCTCGGCCTTGCTCGCCGCTGCCTGGATAGCCGCCGAGCTGGCGCTTTCCGGGACCTGGATCTGGATGTTGGCCAGGTGCAGTTCTTCGGACAGCTGCATCTTGCCCAGGTCCGAGGCGAGGAAGTTCTTCACTTCCTGCTCGGATACCTGGATGCGCTCGGCCACGCGACGCTGGCGTACGCGGCTGATGATCATCTCGCGCTTCACCTGCTCGCGCGCATCGTCATACGACAGGCCGTCATGCGCCAGTGCGGCACGGAACTGCTCGGTCGACATGTTGTTGCGCTGGGCAATGGTGGCGATGGCGCCGTTGAGTTCTTCGTCGGTAATGCGAATGCCGGAACGTTCGCCGATCTGCAGCTGCAGATTCTCGACGATCAGGCGTTCCAGCACCTGCTGTTGCAGGACGCTCGCTGCAGGTACGCCACCGCCACGCTTGGCGATGGTTTGCTGCACTTCCTTGACGCGCTGGTCGAGCTGGCTTTGCATGACCACGTCGTTGTCGACGATGGCCACGACGCGGTCCAGCTGTTGCACCGCGGCGTGCGCCGTGGTGCCCAGCAGCATGGCGCCCAGCACGACTGGGCGCAGCAGATCACATAGCTTGGTCTTCACGTTCACGATAACCTTGAATGCCCTTGTCGAGGAAACCCTCGACCTTATTGCCTACCACGCCACCGAGGCCCTTCAGCACGATTTGCAGGAAGATGCCGTGGTCGCCTTTTTCGTTCTGCGGGGCGGCCTGGCTGTACTCGTCGTAGTCAACCCAGTAGCGGTTGATCAGACGCATCTTCCAGCAGCAGTTGTCGTATTCGAAACCACCAAAGGCTTCCAGCGTGCGATTGCGGTTGTAGTCGAACTGCCAGCGGCTGATGACGCTCCACTGCGGCACGATCGGCCACATGACCGAGAAGTCATGCTGCTGGATCTTGTAGTAGTCCTTCACGTAGTTCGGATCACCCGGCTGACCGTAGTCGCCACCGAAGGTCCAGCGACCGGTCGCCGAATCGTAGTGCACGGTGTCGTCGCGGTAGCGGTAGCCCAGGTTGACCACCTTGTTCGGGTTGTCTTCAGGCTGGTAGTGGAACATCGCGCTGCCCGAACGGGTGCTGCGGCTGTCCGGATCCCAGTTGAAGTCCGAGCTGAAGCGCCAGTCGCGGTTGAAGCGATATTCGTATTCCAGGGCGTACGGCGAAACGTTGGCCTGGGCATCGTCGCGCGTCTTGAAATCGACGCCCGGCAGTTGCACTTCACGATCCTTGAAGTACACGGCCTGGCCGACGGCCACGCGCTGACGCTCGAAACCGTTCTCCTCGATCCAGCGGCTGGTCACGCCCAGCGACAGCTTGTTCTCGTCGCCCACGCGGTCGGCACCGGTGAAGCGGTTTTCGCGGAACAGCGAGCCATAGCTGAAGGTGGTTTCCGACGTGTCGAACACTGGAATGTCGGTCTGGTCTTCCTCGGGAACATAGAGGTAGAACAGGCGCGGTTCCAGGGTCTGGCGGAAGTTGGTGCCGAACATCTGGGTGTCGCGGTCGAAGTACAGGCCGCTGTCGATGCTGGCGATCGGTACGCCGCGGTTCTGCGAGCCGCTGTATTTTTCGAACGTGCTTGAATTCGGATTTTGATTGGCCAAATCCTGCTTGCCTCGGCCATCCAGATCCAGATCGTACTGGGTGTACATGTACTTGAGCGACGGACGCACGAAGCCCCAGTTCCAGTTCAACGGCAGCGATACGCCCGGCTCCAGGTTCAGGCGGTTGCCGTTGGCACGCGCCAGGCCTGTCACGTTGTTGTCGATGCGGCGCTCGCCGAAACCGTCTTCGTTGATGAAGGTGCCGGTGCGCAGGTCACGCTCGAAACGCACGATCTCGCTGTTGTAGGTGAAGTCCAGACCGCCCGGATGGTAAGGCAGCGCACCGTTGAAGGTGATCTGCGGCATGCGGTTGTACGGGGTGATGTCGGCCACGGTCGCCAGCTTGTACGCCTGGGCGTTCAAGCGTGCGGTGTAGTTGTCACCGCGATAGGTCAGGGCACCCTGCTGGTTGATCCAGTCGGTGCGCTCGACGCCGATCTGGTCCGACTGCAGGTCCTGGAAGTAGTACGGATCGCTGATGTCGGTGTAGTCGACTTCAGTGGTCAGGCGCGAATCCAGGCCGCCCTTGTGCTGCCAGTTGACCATCCAGCGGGTCTTGTCGTAGTCGGACTGCTGGCTGCGATCGTCGTTTTCGTCGTTCAGGTACGCGCCGCCGAACTGGCCTTCGCTGGTCTTGGTCAGGTAGCGGAATTCGCCTTCCATCATCAAGCCACGCTTGGCCATGTAGCGCGGGTACAACGTGGCGTCGTAGTTCGGCGCCAGGTTGAAGTAGTACGGGGCAACCAGGGTGAAGCCGCTGTCGCTGTCGCTGGCGAAGGACGGCGGCAGGAAGCCGGACTGGCGACGGTCGTCGATCGGGAAGTAGATATACGGCGTGTACAGCACCGGAATATCCTTCACGCGAAGGGTGACGTTGGTCGCCGTGCCGAAACCGGTGGCCGGGTTCAGCGTGATGTTGTTGCCCTTGAGCTGCCAGGCGTTGCTGTCCGGCTCGCAGGTGGTATAGGTACCGTCCTTGAGGCGGATGATCGCGTTCTCGGCGCGCTTGGCGTACAGCGCATTGCCGCGGATGCGCGACTTGTGCAGCACGTATTCGGCGTTGTCGACCTGGGCCTCACCGGTGTCGAGCTGGATCTGGGCGTGGTCGCCCACGACCAGCGCGCCGTTGTCGCGCAGCTTGACGTTGCCGTTGAGCTCGCCGCGGTTCTCGGCCTGGTGCAGGCTGGCCTCGTCGGCCTCGATCTGCATGCTGCCCTGGCGCATCACGACGTCACCGGCCAGCGAGGCGATCTGCTCCTCGGTCTGGTAGCGCGAAGCCTTGGCGCCGATGAAGGTCGGTGCCTCGCTCTTCGGCGTGTTGTCGTTCATGCCCGGACGCACCGGCTCGATGTACGCACCGGAGCAGTACGGCCCGGTCTCGGCCAGTTGGGCGGCGGTCAGCTTGCTGCGCGGCACCCAGTCGAGATGGCTGTAGTCGGGGCTGCGCGAGCTCAGGCCACGGCCCTTGCTCTGCGTGACCGCGACCGGCCCGACGGTTTTCTCTTCGCGTGAAGAGGCACCGCTGCCGCCGCTCGCCACTGCCGCGCCGTCGTGCACGGGGCGCGGCGGCAACTGCGCGGCGTTGGCCTTGGGGTTGCAGTCCCAGGCACCAGCAGCGGAGACTTGGCAGTCGAATTGCTCTGCAGCAAAAACGAACGGGGTGGCCATGGGTTGCATCACCAGCAAACCGCCAGTGACCAGCAACGGAAATTTTTTACGAAACGCGGGGGATTTCAATGCCATCTTATTAGTCCGGGCTTCCTGCGTGCCATCTTGCCCGCGGGGGGGCCGCACGCCTCTCGATGGTCTGAAAAAGATGCTGGATAATAAAGCATGACCCGCTTGACGGCTAGCGCCGTCGGAGACCCTTGCAATGCCTGATCAAGATGTACGCCTGCAACACCTCAAAACATGGCTCGACGAGCAGCTGGAGAAGCTCTTCCAGGCTCGCCAATGGGGCGCCGTACCCCCGGCCACGTTGACCGCGGCCAGTAGCGATGCAAGTTTTCGCCGATACTTTCGCTGGCAGGGCCAGGGTCGCAGTTTTATCGTCATGGATGCGCCGCCGCCCCAGGAAAACTGCGCGCCGTTCGTGAAAATCGACGAACTGCTGGCGAGCGCCGGCCTCAATGTGCCGCAGATTCATGCCCAGGACCTCGAGCGCGGCTTCCTGTTGTTGAGCGATCTGGGCCACCAGACCTACCTGGACGTGATCGATGCGGACAACGCCGACGCGCTGTTTGCCGATGCCATCGACGCGCTGCTGGCACTGCAGAAACTGCCGGCCAGCGGTGACCTGCCCAGCTACGACGTTGCGCTGTTGCAGCGTGAGCTCGAGCTGTTTCCGCAATGGTATGTCGGCAAGGCTTTGGGCAAGCAGCTCGACGCCGAGCAATCGGCCGCCTGGCAACGGGTGTGCACGCGGCTGATCGACAGCGCCCTGGCGCAGCCCAAGGTGCTGGTGCATCGCGACTACATGCCGCGCAACCTCATGCGCAGCGAGCCCAACCCGGGTGTGCTGGACTTTCAGGATGCGGTCTACGGCCCGGTCACCTACGACATCACCTGCCTGTTCAAGGACGCCTTCCTCAGCTGGCCCGAAGCGCGTGTGCAGACCTGGTTGCAGCGCTACTGGGAACAGGCGGGCGAGCAGGGCGTGCCGGTGCAGCTGGACTTCGCCGAGTTCTGCCGTGCCAGTGATCTGATGGGCGTGCAGCGTCATCTGAAAGTGATCGGCATTTTTGCCCGTATCTGCCATCGTGATGGCAAACCCCGTTATCTGGCCGACGCGCCGCGTTTCTTCTCTTATATAGAGACGGTGCTCGCGCGGCGCCCCGAGCTGGCTGAACTGGGTGAACTGTTCAAGAGCCTTGGAGTGTCCTCATGAAAGCCATGATCCTCGCGGCAGGCAAAGGCGAGCGCATGCGCCCGCTGACCCTGACCACGCCCAAGCCGTTGCTGGCCGCCGGCGGCAAGCGGTTGATCGAGTATCACCTGCTGGCCCTGGCCCAGGCCGGCTTTGCCGAGGTGGTGATCAATCACGCCTGGCTGGGCCAGCAGATCGAAGACTACCTGGGCGACGGTGCTCGCTACGGGGTGGCCATCGAGTATTCCCGCGAAACCGAGCCGCTGGAAACCGGCGGTGGCATTCGCAACGCGTTGCCATTGCTCGGCGATGCACCGTTCGTGGTGGTCAACGGCGACATCTGGACCGACTACGACTTCAGTCGGTTGCGCGGTCCGTTGGCGGGCCACGCGCATCTGGTGCTGGTCGACAACCCGGCTCATCACCCCGAAGGCGACTTCAGCCTGGTCGAAGGCCAGGTGCGCGACCAGCCTGGCCTGACCTACAGCGGTATTGCCGTGCTCCATCCCGATCTGTTCGACGGCCATGGCGAGCCAGCCTTCAAGCTCGCACCGCTGCTGCGCCGCGCAATGGACGTGGGGCAGGTCACCGGCGAACACTATCAGGGCCAGTGGATCGACGTCGGCACTGCGCAACGCCTGACCGAACTCGACCACCTGCTGGCCGAGCGAGGTTGATATGTTGTGGCCCGGAACGGTAGTCGGCGCGGCGGCAGGTTATGCCCTCGCCAGCATTCCAGGGGCGCTGCTGGGCATAGTGCTCGGCCAGGCGCTGGATCGACACCTCAGGTTGCAGACCTGGAGTGAATTGGTAGATAGGCTCAAGGGCAAATCGGTGCTGCGTGACGAGCAACTGCTGTTCGTCCTGCTGGGGCGAGTGGCCAAGGCCGAAGGCCAGGTGCTGGCGGTGCATATCCAGCAGGCGCGGCGGGAGATGCGCTCGTTGAACCTCAACGAGCAGGCGCGAAAACGGGCCATCGTTGCGTTCAATCGCGGCAAGACGGGAGGCGATCAGCTGCGCAGTCACCTGCTGCTTCTCAAGCACCAACCCAACTCCGCCGAAGGCATGCTGCGTGCCTGCTGGCGGATGGTCTGGGCCGATGGCCAGGCCGGTACCGCCGAGCGCGAACTGGTAGTCAGCTGGGGCAAATGGCTGGGCTGGTCCTCGGCACGGGTGCAGGGGCTGGGGCAGGATTACGAGCCGCGTCACAGGCCGGTGACCAAGCGAGGCGGGGCCTTCGAAGAAGCGCTGCGCCTGTTGGGGGTTTCGTCGACCACCGAGCCCGACCAGATCAAGCGTGCCTATCGGCGTCTGCTCAGCCGCCACCATCCCGACAAACTGGTGGGCGGTGGTGCCACACCGGCGCAGATTCGCGAGGCCACCGACCGCACGCGCGAACTGCACAACGCCTACAGCCTGATCCGCGAGCGCCTGGACCTGCGCTGATGCGCAGGCCCGGCATCAACCGCGCAGTGGCTTACTGCGCATTCAAGGCACCCTTGACCCGCCGGAACAGCTGCTCGGCCTGCGCGGCCTTGTCCGGCAGCGACCTGAGCGAAACCTGCGAGTACACCGCACCTTTCTGCCGCTTGCTGGCCTGCAAACGCCGTTGCGCGGCGTCAGCCGCTGCTTGACGATCGCTGTAGAAGACATCCGTGGTGGGCACCTTGAGCAGCGCGGCCAGTTCGTCGATCTGCTGCGGCGCATTGTCCGGTGTGCGGGTATCCACCAACACCAGCTTCTGCACGTGCGCCGGCTGCCGTTCGGCCATGTAGCGGGTCGCCCAGTAAGCGCCGCTGCCATGCCCCAACAGCACGATCCTGCGTGAGTTGTGTTGCTGGGCGAAAGCGATGCCGGCTTCGATGCGGGCAAAGATCCGCTCGGCATCCACCTGCATCGGGTCTTGCAGCTGCACTTCGGTGCTGGCCGTATCGGCGTCCTGAGCCGTGGCTTTTTCCACCCCGGCGCCAGCGTCCGGTGGCGTCGCCTGGGTGTCGGTGGTCACCGGCAATGGCGGTTTCTCGTTTGGCCTGGCCGAAGGCATCTGGCTGACCAGGTCCGGCAGGCTCAGGCTCAGGGTGTTGAACGCCGCATCCGGCAACTTGCGCCGCAACGGCCCCACGCCCTGAGGCCAGTCCGCCGTTTCCCCGGCCCCTGGCACGATGATCACCGTACCCTGCGCATCGGCGGTATTGGCCGGACGCCACAACGACAGGAACTCGTCGCTGCCGGCCTGCAATTGTTGCTGCTCGCTGGCGGGCAACTGACGTTCCAGTGCCTGGGCATCCTCGACGCTGCGCTCCGCCAGAGGCTGGCGGACTTCGGCCGTCTGCTTGGCTGGCGCGGCCTCTTCGGCCGCTGCAACACCGTGCAGGGGCACCAGCAATGCCAGGCAAACGGCTCTCAACTGAACAACTTTCATCGGTACTTCCCGCCCAAATGAATGACTCGCTTGTTCGATACCGGGCCGAGTGCACGCTGCCATCGATGCAACCTGACAGGCGATCCTTTTCTCGCGGATAATCCCGACACCGGTCGATATTCAAAGCCTATAGCTTAGTGCCATCCACGCAAAGGTCGTTCATACCGATATGTACCCACTGCTGCGTCGCCTTTCACTGCTGGGCGGGTTGTGCCTGCCGTTGCTCGTCCATGGCGCCGCCGCCGTGCCCGCCGTGAAGCTGCCGCTCGACGCTGCGCAGATCCAGTGGCTTGATGAGCATCGCACCTTGCGCGTCGGGCTGGTACTGCAGCAACCCTATGCGCAACTGGACCGTCGCCTGGGCCAGTTGTCCGGCGTCAACGTCGACCTGATGAACTGGCTGGCCAAGGCCATGCAGGTGGAGCTGATCTGGCGCAACTACGCCGACCAGCCGGCGCTGGAACAGGGTTTGCGCGCAGGCGAGGTGGACCTGGCGCCCGGTCTTGCGCAAACCCCTGCCGGATTGAAACTGTGGCAGTTTTCCGATCCCTACCTGCGCGTGCCGCAGTTGTTGGTAGGCGAGCGCAATGGCGAAGTCGCCATCGATCTCGAGACGCTTTCGGCCAATGACCGGGTCGCCGTGCGCATGCCAGGGGCGGTTGCCGACTATTTGCGCAACACCTACACCCACCTCAATCTGCAAGGTGTGCCGCTGGAACGGCAGGCCCTGCAATTACTGCTTAGCCAGCAGGCACGTTATGCGGTGGTGGACGAGGCGCAGTTGGGCCGGCTGTCCCGCGAGGCCGAGTTCGACGAGCTGGTGGTGGTCGGCGACATAGGTTATCCACAGTTGCTGCGCGTGGCGACGCGGCGCGACTGGCCGCAGTTGGCGCATATCGTCACCGTGGCCTTGGAGTCTCTGCCCGCCAAGGACCTGGAGCGGCTGCACGAGCGGTGGTTGCAGCCACAGTATCCGCGTCTGAGCGAATCTCGAGGGTTCTGGCAGAACCTGTGCCTGCTGCTGGTGCTGATCGCCGTGGCCATCATCGCACTGCTGGTCTGGCAGCGCCGCCAGGTCCACGCGCTGGAACGGCAACTGCTGGCGGCTCGGGAAGACATTGCCCTGCGCGCGGCGAGCGAGGAAGCCCTGCGGGTCAACCAGTTCTCCATCGAGCAAAGCACGGTCGGCATACTGTGGGTCAACTGGGACAGCCATGTGCGCTACGCCAACCGCGCTGCCGAGCGCATGCTCGGCTACGACACCGGCGCGGTGGTGGACAAACCCCTGGCCGACTTCGAACCAGGCCTGAGCATGGACCGCTGGCTGAACCTGTGGCGGCTGGCCCGGGCCAGCGAACACGCTGCGCAGACCTTCGAAACCCACTGCGTACGCGCCGACGGCAGCGTCCTGCCCACCGATGTCTCGCTGAGCTTCCTGCGCTTTCGCGAAGCCGAATATTTGGTGGTCTACCTCACCGATGTGACCGAGCGGCGGCGGGCGCTGGCTGCCCTGCAGCACAGCGAGGCGCAACTGCGCGAGCTGTCGGCGCACCTGGAAACCGTGCGCGAGGAAGAAAAGGCGCGCATTGCCCGAGAAGTGCACGACGAACTGGGACAGATCCTCACGGTACTGAAACTGGAAACCTCGATGTGCGAGCTGGCCTACGCCGACCTCGATAGCGGGCTGCAGGAACGCCTCAACAGCATGAAGCGCTTGATCGCCCAGCTGTTCCAGCAGGTGCGCGACGTGGCCACCGCCTTGCGCCCGCCGATACTGGATGCCGGTATCGCTTCGGCAATCGAGTGGCAGGCGCACCGCTTCGAGGAGCGCACCCAGATTCCCTGCCTGGTCAGCGTTCCGGAACAGTTGCCGCCCCTGGACGACGCCAAGGCCGTGGGCCTCTTTCGCCTTCTGCAAGAGGCGCTGACCAATGTCATTCGCCACGCCCAGGCGCATACTGTGCAAATCGAGCTCAGCCAGGAAGGCAACGACCTGCGTCTGTCGATCACCGACGATGGCTGCGGCTTCGAACCTGCCCAAGTGAGCTCGCTGTCGTTCGGCCTGGTGGGCATGCGCGAGCGCGTACTGATGCTCGGTGGCCGGCTTGAACTGAGCAGTCTGCTGGGTGAGGGCACTGCCCTGACGGTTACCGTGCCGTTGAACTGAGCGCGCCGTTGAATTGATTGCTGGAGGGTGACCCGTTGATCCGAGTGCTGGTGGCCGAAGACCACACCATCGTGCGTGAAGGCATCAAGCAATTGATTGCCCTGGCCAAGGACTTGGTGGTGGCAGGGGAGGCCGGCAATGGCGAGCAGTTGCTCGAGATCTTGCGCGTCACCCCTTGCGACGTGGTCCTGCTGGACATCTCCATGCCGGGCGTCAATGGGCTGGAGGCCATTCCGCGGATCCGCGCGCTGCCTCATCCGCCGGCCATTCTGGTGTTGTCCATGCACGACGAGGCGCAGATGGCCGCGCGTGCATTGAAAGTCGGCGCGGCAGGTTATGCCACCAAGGACAGCGACCCGGCGCTGCTGCTGACCGCTATCCGCCGAGTCGCCGCGGGCGGGCGCTACATCGACCCGGCCCTGGCCGACCGCATGGTCTTCGAGGTCGGGCTCACCGATGCCCGGCCGCGGCATGCCCTGCTGTCGGAGCGCGAGTTCTCGGTGTTCGAACGCCTGGCTCGCGGCGCCAACGTCAACGACATTGCCCAGCAGTTGGCCCTGAGCAGCAAAACCATCAGCACCCACAAGGCGCGCCTGATGCACAAGCTCAATGTGGCGTCGCTGGCCGACCTGGTGAAGTACGCGATGGAGCACAAGCTGGTCTGAAAACGACAGTGGCACCCGGGGTTCTGCCACGCAGCCGCTCTGGCACTTCTCGCCCATGCTCAGGGGCGACATGCCTGTAGGGCAATCCCTACCCCGAATCTTCCAACTACCCCATGGCAATCTCTCCCAGCCCCCGATTTGCAAGGGTTGCGGCCTTCTCTAGGCTTGACCCCACGGCAGTCATTCAACAAAGGTGTGGGTATGAGCGAGGCAAGCGCAAGTACGGACGAGATACTGGTCAGCTTCCGTGGCGTGCAGAAAAGCTATGACGGTGAAAACCTCATCGTCAAGGACCTCAATCTGGACATCCGCAAGGGCGAGTTCCTTACGCTCCTCGGCCCCTCCGGCTCCGGCAAGACCACCAGCCTGATGATGTTGGCAGGCTTCGAAACCCCCACGGCGGGGGAAATCCAGCTGTCCGGACGCTCGATCAACCACGTGCCGCCGCACAAGCGTGACATCGGCATGGTGTTCCAGAACTACGCCCTGTTTCCGCACATGACCGTGGCGGAAAACCTGGCCTTCCCCCTGTCCGTGCGCGGCCTGAGCAAGACCGACATCAGCGAGCGGGTCAAGCGGGTGCTCGGCATGGTCCAGCTCGATGCCTTTGCCCACCGCTATCCGGCGCAGCTGTCCGGCGGGCAGCAACAGCGTGTGGCCCTGGCCCGCGCCTTGGTTTTCGAGCCGCAACTGGTGCTCATGGACGAACCGCTGGGTGCCCTGGACAAACAGCTGCGCGAGCACATGCAGATGGAGATCAAGCACCTGCACCAGCGCCTGGGCGTCACCGTGGTGTACGTGACCCACGATCAGGGCGAGGCGCTGACCATGTCCGACCGCGTGGCCGTGTTCCATCAGGGCGAGATCCAGCAGATCGCCCCACCCCGTGCCCTCTACGAGGAGCCAAAGAACACCTTCGTCGCCAACTTCATCGGCGAAAACAACCGCATCAACGGACGTCTGCTCAGCCGCGAGGGCGAGCGCTGCATCGTCGAACTGCCACGGGGTGAAAAAATCGAGGCGCTGGCGATCAATGTCGGCCAGATAGGCGCACCGGTGACCCTGTCGATTCGGCCCGAACGGGTTCGCCTGAACGGCCACAGCGGCGAGTGCATCAACCGCTTCTCGGGGCGAGTCGCCGAATTCATCTACCTGGGCGACCACGTACGTGTGCGCCTGGAGGTGTGCGGCAAGACCGATTTCTTCGTCAAGCAGCCCATCGCCCAGCTCGACCCGGCATTGGCCGTGGGCGACGTGGTGCCCTTGGGCTGGCCTCTGGAACACGCCCGTGCGCTGGACCCGCTGTTGGATCAGTGAGGGCTTCACCGCTGAAGTTGCTGCAACCGTACCAAAACGATCAGAGGCGAACCATCGCCCCGCGCTTGACCCACCTGCACTTGGAGAGACGATTAAATGCTCAAGCACTTGAAATTGACCGGGCTGACGCTCGGCCTGTTCTGGGCCGGCCAGGCGTTGGCCGCTACCGACCTGACCGTGGTGTCTTTCGGCGGGGCCAACAAGGCCGCGCAGGTCAAGGCGTTCTACGAACCGTGGGAAAAGGCCGGCTCCGGCAAGATCGTCGCCGGTGAGTACAACGGCGAGATGGCCAAGGTCAAGGCCATGGTCGATACCAAGAGCGTGTCCTGGGACCTGGTGGAGGTGGAATCGCCCGAGCTGTCCCGCGGCTGCGACGAGGGCATGTTCGAAGAGCTCGATCCGGCGCTGTTCGGCAAGCAGGAAGACTTCGTCAAGGGTGCCATCCAGCCCTGCGGTGTAGGTTTCTTCGTCTGGTCCACAGTGCTGGCCTACAACGCCGACAAACTCAAGACGGCGCCCACCGGTTGGACCGACTTCTGGAACACCAAGGAATTCCCGGGCAAGCGTGGCTTGCGCAAGGGTGCCAAGTACACCCTGGAATTCGCCCTGATGGCCGACGGCGTGGCGCCCAAAGACGTGTATTCGGTGCTCGCCACCAAGGCCGGCCAGGACCGCGCCTTCAAGAAACTCGATGAACTCAAGCCCAGCATCCAGTGGTGGGAAGCCGGTGCCCAACCGCCGCAGTACCTCGCCTCCGGCGATGTGGTCATGAGCTCGGCCTACAACGGGCGCATCGCTGCCGTGCAGAAAGAGAGCAACCTGAAAGTGGTCTGGAACGGTGGCATCTATGACTTCGACGCCTGGGCCATTCCCAAGGGTGCGAAGAATGTCGAGGCCGCCAAGAAATTCATCGCCTGGTCGGTCGCGCCGCAGCAGCAGAAAACCTACTCGGAAAACATCGCCTACGGCCCTGCCAATACCCAGGCCGTGCCGCTGCTGAACAAGGACATTCTCAAGGACATGCCGACCACGCCGGAAAACATCGTCAATCAGGTGCAGATCGACGTGAGCTTCTGGGCCGACAACGGCGAGCAACTGGAACAGCGCTTCAATGCCTGGGCTGCCAAGTAACACGCGTCGCGGCAACGCTGTCATGGGCGCGCCTGCCGGGCGCGCCTTTTTCGACCTGAATGATTCGCGGAGTTGACCATGGCCGTCGCAGTGCCTCTCAAACCGGACCCCAGCCTCACCTTGAAACAGCGGCTGTCACGGGCCGAACGACTCAACCGCTGGAAAGCCCAGGCGTTGATTGCGCCGCTGGTGTTGTTCCTGCTGCTGGTGTTCCTGGTGCCCATCGCCGCGCTCTTGTACAAAAGCGTCGGCAACCCCGAAGTGGTCGAAGGCATGCCGCGCACCGTGGCGGCCGTGACCGCGTGGGACGGCAAGGGCCTGCCCGACGAACCGGTGTACCGGTCACTGGCCGAGGACCTCGCCGAATCGCGCAAGAATCAAAGCCTGGGCGATCTGTCCAAGCGTCTGAACATGGAGCTGGCCGGCTACCGCAGCCTGCTGGCGAAAACCGCGCGTGCCCTGCCGTTCAAGACCGAACCGGTCTCCTATAAAGAGGCGCTGCAGGCATTCGACGAGCGCTGGGGTGACCCGGCCTACTGGCAGGCGATCCGCCGCAACACCAGCGCCATCACGCCGTTCTACCTGCTGGCGGCGGTCGATCACCGCATCGACGATCTTGGCGAAGTCGCCCCCGCCACGCCGGACCAGGCGATCTACCTGGACATCTTCGCCCGCACGTTCTGGATGGGGCTGGTAATCACCGCCATCTGCCTGGCGCTAGCCTATCCCTTGGCCTATCTGCTGGCCAACCTGCCGACCCGGCAGAGCAACCTGCTGATGATCCTGGTGCTGCTGCCGTTCTGGACGTCCATCCTGGTGCGCGTCGCCGCCTGGATCGTGCTGCTGCAATCGGGCGGCCTGATCAACAGCGCGCTGATGGCCATGGGCATCATCGATAAACCGCTGGAGCTGGTGTTCAACCGCGCCGGGGTCTATATCTCCATGGTGCACATCCTCCTGCCGTTCATGATCCTGCCCATCTACAGCGTGATGAAAGGCATCTCGCCCACTTACATGCGTGCGGCCATTTCCCTGGGTTGCCATCCGTTCGCCAGCTTCTGGCGGGTGTACTTCCCGCAGACCTACGCCGGGGTTGGCGCCGGCTGCCTGCTGGTGTTCATCCTGGCCATCGGCTATTACATCACTCCGGCGCTGCTGGGCAGCCCCAACGACCAGATGGTCAGCTACTTCGTGGCCTTCTACACCAACACCAGCATCAACTGGGGAATGGCGACCGCGCTGGGCGGCCTGCTGCTTCTGGCCACCGTGGTGTTGTACCTGATCTATAGCTGGCTGGTCGGCGCCAGCCGCCTGCGCCTGAGCTGAGGAACACTGACATGACGAGCCCTTACCTGTCGCCCATCGAACGCCTGTGGTTCTACACCCTGCGCATCCTGTGCGGTTTGATTCTGCTGTTCCTGATCCTGCCGGTACTGGTGATCATTCCGCTGTCGTTCAACTCCGGCAGCTTTCTGGTGTATCCCCTGCAGGGCTTTTCGCTGCACTGGTACCAGGATTTCTTCGGTTCGGCAGAGTGGATGCGCGCGCTGCGCAACAGCGTGATCATCGCCCCGGCCGCCACGGTCGTCGCGATGATCTTCGGTACCCTGGCAGCAATCGGTCTGACCCGCGGCGACTTCCCTGGCAAGTCCCTGGTGATGGCCTTGGTCATTTCGCCGATGGTGGTACCGGTGGTGATCATCGGCGTGGCCAGTTATCTGTTCTTCGCGCCGCTGGGGATGGGCAACAGCTTTCTCTCGCTGATCGTGGTGCACGCGGTGCTGGGTGTACCGTTCGTGATCATCACGGTGTCGGCGACGTTGCAGGGTTTCAACCACAACCTGGTACGGGCGGCGGCCAGCCTTGGCGCTTCGCCGCTGACCACGTTCCGTCGGGTGACCCTGCCGCTGATTGCACCGGGGGTGATTTCCGGCGCGCTGTTCGCCTTTGCCACCTCGTTCGATGAAGTGGTGGTGACCCTGTTCCTGGCCGGGCCGGAGCAGGCCACCTTGCCTCGGCAGATGTTCAGCGGCATCCGCGAGAACCTCAGCCCGACCATCGCCGCCGCCGCCACCCTGCTGATCGTCTTCTCGGTGTTGCTGCTGCTGGTACTGGAATGGCTGCGCGGCCGCGGCGAAAAGCTGCGCACCGCCGCCGTCCATTAACGCACCCGATGAGCACTCCTCACATCCCGTAGGAGCGGTCATCGGCCGCGAAAGGCCCACCCCGTTGTCCCAGGCAAACCGCGTCGTCCTTTTCGCGGCCACAGACCGCTCCTACGACAACCGGACAAAGACCATGCGATGTCGTCCAGCCCGGTAAAGGCCTCCGTAGGAGCGGTCATCGGCCGCGAAAGGCTCACCCTGGTGTCCCTGACAAACCACAGCGAATCCTGATCTGCTCCAGCGCAATTCGCCCGCTCATGCCGCCTGAGCTACAATGCGCGCCACCGTGATTCCAGCCTGAATAGGTGCGCCATGCAGCCCTTCGCAATTGCCCCGTCCATCCTCTCCGCGGACTTCGCCCGCCTGGGCGAAGAAGTCGATAACGTACTCGCCGCTGGCGCCGATATCGTCCACTTCGACGTGATGGACAACCACTATGTCCCCAACCTCACCATCGGCCCGATGGTGTGTGCGGCGCTGCGCAAATACGGCGTCAGCGCGCCCATCGATGTGCACCTGATGGTCAGCCCGGTCGACCGCATCATCGGCGACTTCATCGAGGCAGGTGCCAGCTACATCACCTTCCACCCCGAGGCGACCCAGCACATCGACCGCTCGCTGCAATTGATCCGCGAGGGCGGCTGCAAGGCTGGTCTGGTATTCAACCCGGCCACACCGCTGAACCTGCTCGAATACGTCATGGACAAGGTCGACATGATCCTCCTGATGAGCGTCAACCCCGGCTTCGGCGGCCAGAAGTTCATTCCCGGTACGCTGAACAAGCTGCGCGAAGCCCGCGCCCTGATCGACGCCAGCGGCCGCGATATCCGCCTGGAGATCGACGGTGGCGTCAACGTCGCCAACATCCGCGAGATCGCCGCCGCCGGGGCCGACACTTTCGTTGCCGGCTCGGCCATCTTCAACGCGCCGGACTACCGCCATGTGATCGAGCAAATGCGCACGGAATTGACGCTGGCCCGTTCATGAGTGCCATGGAGCGGCTGTTTCCCGGCGGCCTGCCACGGCTGGTGATGTTCGACCTGGACGGCACGCTGGTGGACTCCGTACCCGATCTGGCCGCCGCCGTCGACACCATGCTGGCCCAGCTGGGGCGCGCGCCGGCGGGGCTCGAAGCTGTCCGCGAATGGGTTGGCAACGGTGCCCGCGTGCTGGTTCGCCGGGCGCTCGCGGGTGGCCTCGAGCACCAGCACGTGGGCGAGGCGGAAACCGCGCACGCCCTCGAGCTTTTTTCGGCGGCCTATGCGTCCAGCCATGCCTTGACCCAGGTCTACCCAGGCGTGCACGAAACACTGAAATGGCTGCACAAGAAACGCGTGAAGATGGCGCTGATCACCAACAAGCCGGAGCGCTTCGTCGCCCCCTTGCTGGACCAGATGGGCCTGGGCCGCTATTTCAAGTGGATCATTGGCGGCGACACGCTGCCCCAGCAGAAGCCCGATCCGGCTGCCCTGTTTTTCGTCATGAAAATGGCCAAGGTCAAGGCGCAGCATTCATTGTTCGTCGGCGATTCACGCAGCGACGTGCAGGCGGCCAAGGCTGCCGGCGTGACCTGTATTGCGCTCAGCTACGGCTACAATCACGGGCGTCCGATCGCCGAGGAATCACCGGCGCTGGTGATCGACGATCTGCGCGCGCTGATGCCTGGTTGCTTCGATCCGGCCACTGGGATAACGTTGGCCAACGGCAAATCCCCCGCTCATAGAGATTCCATCGTGGTGGTCACTCGCAAACTCTGGATGAAAGTCATCAAGGCCCTGGCCCGCTGGCGTTGGCGCGCCTGACTTTTCCGTTCCAACGTTTGCCCACAGACCGTTCGACCCCTCCATCACGAGGCTGAATCATGACCCGCGAAGACTTCCTGCGCCTGGCTGCCGAAGGCTACAACCGCATTCCGATGGCCCACGAAACCCTGGCCGACTTCGACACCCCCCTGTCCATCTACCTGAAGCTGGCCGACCAGCCCAATTCCTATCTGCTGGAATCTGTGCAGGGCGGCGAGAAGTGGGGCCGTTACTCGATCATCGGCCTGCCGTGCCGCACCGTCCTGCGCGTCCATGGCTACCACGCCAGCGTGACCTGCGACGGCGTCGAGATCGAAGCGTGCGAAGTCGAAGACCCGTTGGCCTTCGTCGAAGCTTTCAAGGCACGCTACAACGTGCCGAGCATTGCCGGTCTGCCACGCTTCAACGGTGGCCTGGTCGGTTACTTCGGCTACGACTGCGTGCGCTACGTTGAAAAACGCCTGGGCCAGTGCCCCAACCCCGATCCGCTGGGGGTTCCGGACATCCTGCTGATGGTGTCCGACGCGGTGGTGGTGTTCGACAACCTGGCGGGCAAGATGCACGCCATCGTCCTCGCCGATCCGGCCCAGGCCGACGCCTACGAACAGGCCCGCAGCCAGCTGGAAACCTTGATGGAGCGACTGCGCCAGCCCATCGTTCCGCGCCGCGGTCTGGATTTCAACCGCCCGCAGGCCAGTGACCCGGTGTTTCGCTCAAGCTTTACCCAGTCCGACTACGAAGGCGCCGTCGACACCATCAAGGAGTACATCCTGGCGGGCGACGTCATGCAGGTGGTGCCGTCGCAGCGCATGTCCATCGACTTCAAGGCCGCGCCGATCGACCTGTACCGCGCACTGCGCTGCTTCAACCCAACGCCCTACATGTACTTTTTCAATTTCGGCGACTTCCATGTGGTCGGCAGCTCACCCGAAGTACTGGTGCGTGTCGAGGACGATCTGATCACCGTACGCCCGATTGCCGGAACGCGCCCACGCGGTGCTACCGAAGAAGCCGACCATGCGCTTGAAGTCGACCTGCTGTCCGACGACAAGGAGATCGCCGAGCACTTGATGTTGATCGACCTGGGCCGCAACGACGTGGGCCGGGTATCGGAAGTCGGCTCGGTGAAGCTGACCGAAAAGATGGTCATCGAGCGTTACTCCAACGTGATGCACATCGTGTCCAACGTGACCGGCCACCTCAAGCAGGGCCTGACCGCGATGGACGCCCTGCGTGCCATTCTGCCGGCCGGCACCTTGTCCGGCGCGCCGAAGATCCGCGCCATGGAAATCATCGACGAGCTGGAGCCGGTCAAGCGCGGTGTCTACGGCGGCGCGGTCGGCTACTTCGCCTGGAACGGCAACATGGACACCGCGATCGCCATTCGTACCGCGGTCATCAAGAACGGCGAGCTGCACGTGCAGGCAGGCGGCGGCATCGTCGCCGACTCGGTGCCTGCGCTGGAATGGGAAGAGACGCTGAACAAACGTCGCGCCATGTTCAAGGCCGTGGCCCTGGCCGAGCAGTCGCCAGACTGATTCCGGACCCGGCAAGCCAGTGTCCACCGGTTCCAGCGAGCCGGTGGTCCGTCAGCAGATTCGAGAGGTTAAGCACCATGTTGCTCATGATCGACAATTACGACTCCTTTACCTACAACGTCGTGCAGTACCTGGGCGAACTGGGCGCCGACGTCAAAGTCATCCGCAACGATGAACTCAGCATCGCCCAGATCGAAGCCTTGGCACCTGAGCGCATCGTCGTGTCGCCTGGCCCCTGCACCCCCAACGAAGCCGGTGTTTCCCTAGACGTGATCCGGCATTTTGCCGGCAAGCTGCCGATCCTTGGCGTCTGCCTGGGCCATCAGTCCATCGGCCAGGCCTTCGGTGGCGACGTGGTCCGCGCCCGTCAGGTCATGCACGGCAAGACCAGCCCGATCACCCACACCGACCTGGGCGTGTTCGAAGGTCTCAACCATCCGCTGACGGTCACCCGCTACCATTCATTGGTCGTGAAGGCGCAGACCTTGCCCGAGTGCCTGGAGCTCACGGCCTGGACGACCCACGAAGACGGCACGGTGGACGAAATCATGGGCCTGCGCCACAAGACCCTGAATGTCGAAGGCGTGCAGTTCCACCCCGAATCGATCCTGACCGAGCAAGGCCACGAGCTGTTCGCCAACTTTCTCAAGCAGACCGGCGGCAGCCGCCAGGGCTAAGGAATACCCATGGATATCAAGAGCGCGCTGACCCGTATCGTCAGCCAGCTGGACCTCACCACCGAGGAAATGCGCGCGGTGATGCTCGACATCATGACCGGCCAGTGCAGCGAAGCGCAGATCGGCGCCTTCATGATGGGCATGCGCATGAAAAGCGAAACCATCGACGAGATCGTCGGCGCCGTGACGGCAATGCGCGAACTCGCCAGCAAGGTCGAACTGCGAACCCTGGACAAAGTGGTCGACATCGTCGGCACCGGTGGCGACGGCGCCAACATCTTCAACGTGTCCACCGCCTCGGCATTGGTCGTCGCGGCAGCCGGCTGCACGGTGGCCAAGCATGGCAACCGCGCGGTGTCGGGCAAGAGCGGCAGCGCCGACCTGCTCGAAGCTGCTGGCGTCTACCTCAACCTGGACGCACAGCAGGTCGCCCGCTGCATCGACAGCGTCGGCATCGGCTTCATGTTCGCCCAGGCCCATCACAGTGCCATGAAGCACGCGGCCATCCCGCGCCGCGACCTGGGCCTGCGAACCCTGTTCAACATGCTCGGCCCGCTGACCAACCCGGCCGGCGTCAAGCATCAGGTGGTGGGTGTGTTCACTCAGGCCTTGTGCCGACCGCTGGCCGAAGTGCTCGCGCGCCTGGGCAGCAAGCATGTACTGGTGGTGCATTCGCGCGATGGCCTGGACGAATTCAGCCTTGCCGCGCCGACCTTCGTTGCCGAGCTCAAGAATGGCGAGGTCAGCGAATATTGGGTCGAGCCCGAAGACCTCGGCATCAAGAGCCAGAGCTTGCATGGCCTGGTGGTCGACAGCCCGGCAGCCTCGCTCGAATTGATCCGCGACGCCTTGGGTCGGCGCAAGACCGAGCAGGGCGAGAAAGCGGCCGAAATGATCGTGCTCAACGCCGGCGCTGCGCTGTACGCTGCCGATGTGGCGAGCAGCCTGAAAGAGGGCGTGGCCATGGCTCACGATGCATTGCACACCGGGCTGGCCCGCGAAAAGCTCGAAGAACTGGGTGCCTTTACCGCGGTATTCAAGCAGGAGAACGAAGCATGAGCGTGCCCACCGTGCTGGAAAACATACTGGCGCGCAAGACGCAGGAAGTGGCCGAGCGGCGCGCGCGAGTCAGCCTCGCCGAGCTTGAGCGTCTTGCCGCCGCGGCCGACGCGCCGCGCGGGTTTGCCCAGGCCTTGATCACCCAGGCTGCTTCGAAGCGGCCAGCCGTGATCGCCGAGGTCAAGAAAGCCTCGCCAAGCAAGGGCGTCATCCGCGAACACTTCGTTCCGGCCGACATCGCCCGCAGCTACGAGAAGGGCGGGGCTACCTGCCTGTCGGTGCTGACCGACATCGACTTTTTCCAGGGCGCCGACCTGTACTTGCAACAGGCACGCGGCGCCTGCCAGCTGCCGGTGATCCGCAAGGACTTCATGATCGATCCCTATCAGGTGATCGAGGCACGGGCACTGGGTGCCGACTGTATTCTGCTGATCGTCTCGGCACTGCAGGATGCGCAAATGGCTGAACTTGCCGCCGTGGCCAAAGGGCTCGGCCTCGACGTGCTGGTCGAAGTGCACGACGGCGATGAGCTGGAGCGCGCGCTGAACACCCTGGACACACCGCTGGTCGGGGTCAACAACCGCAACCTGCACACCTTCGACGTCAGCCTGGAAACCACCCTGGATCTGCTTCCACGCATTCCACGTGATCGCCTGGTGATCACCGAAAGCGGAATTTTCAACCGCGCCGATGTCCAGTTGATGGAAATAAACGGGGTCTATTCCTTCCTGGTCGGCGAAGCATTCATGCGCGCCGAAGATCCAGGCCTGGAGCTGCAGCGGTTGTTCTTCCCCTGATCCAACGGCCGCCTTGGCCTTCACCTCATGAGTCTCAGTCAATGCTTGTGCATTTGCCTACGGAACAGGGTTTGCGCGCCGAGCAGGATCTGCTCGGCGCTGTCTGCAAAGGCGAGCAAGCCTGGGGTTTGCTGTTCTGGTGCCCGACGGATCGCACGCTGGTGATGCCACGACGCATGAGCCGCCTCGATGGTTTCCAGGAGGCCAGCCTCGCCTCGGCCGCCAGCGGCTGGCCGGTGCTGCTGCGCGAAACTGGCGGCGAACCGGTGCCGCAGTCGTCATCCACCATCAACGTCGCGTTGGTGTATGTCGCTCCGCAGCCTGAGGGCGACCAGCACCGTATCGAAACGGCTTACCGCCGCCTGTGCCAGCCGTTGCTCGATGCCCTTGAACGGCTGGGTGGCAGTGCGTCGTTGGGGGAAATAGAAGGGGCTTTTTGCGATGGCCGTTTCAACGTCAATCTCGACGGCCGCAAATGGGTCGGCACGGCGCAGCGTTGGCGCCAGGGCTTGAGCGGCACACGTCCGGTGGTGTTGGTGCACGGGGCGATGCTGATGGATGACGAGCGTGAATCCATGGCAGCAGCGGTCAATCTGTTCAATCGGCAGTGTGGTCTGGAACAGCGGGTCAAGGCCGACAGCCATATCGCGCTGCATGAGCGTCATCCCGCCCCTGACCTGATCGACGAGCTGCACGCCGTCTATACGCGGATGCTGTCGGCGTTGGCTTGAACGCTGCCCGAGCGTCGAGGCTGCCTTGCGCTCAGCGCGTGCCGAACACCACCATGGTCTTGCCCTTGACATGGACCACGCTGCGCTCCTCCAGGTCCTTGAGCACGCGACCGACCATCTCCCGTGAACAACCCACGATACGCCCGATTTCCTGCCGGGTGATCTTGATCTGCATGCCATCGGGGTGGGTCATGGCGTCGGGCTGCTTGCACAGGTCGAGCAGGCAGCGGGCAACCCGTCCGGTCACATCGAAGAACGCCAGGTCGCCGACCTTGCGCGTGGTGTCGCGCAGACGTTGCGCCATCTGTCCACCCACCGCGTAGAGCATCTCCGGCTCCTGCTGGGCCAATTCGCGAAACGCGGCATAGCTGATCTGCACCACTTCGCATTCGGTCTTGGCGCGTACCCATGCGTTGTGTGCCTGTGTGCCGCTTGCAGTCTGAAACAGGCCCAGCTCGCCGAAGAAATCGCCAACGTTGAGGTAGGCAATCACCAGCTCCCGACCTTCCTCCGCCTCGATCACCACCGTCGCCGAACCTTTGAGAATCAACGAAAGCGAGTCGTCACGCGCACCTGCGGCGATCAAGGTGGTCTTGGCGGCGAACCGATAACGCTGACCGTGTGCGAGCAGCTTCTCGAGGTTCTTGATCTTGTGCGCGGCAGCGGTCATGACTTGGTTCCGGAAAGGGCAATCTATCTGCATGAATCACGGCGATACGCCAGTACATTGGCGTCAGCTTATCAGACACACTCTAGAGTCACACGCCATTTAGACGGCGAGACAGGCGCTTCGGCCGATCCTGCCTCATCAATCGTTACAACTGCGCTGTGTTAAGCTCACCCGCTTTATGAACACGGGAGTCCGGAAAGATGAAGGCGCGTATTCAATGGGCCGGCGAGGCCATGTTTCTGGGCGAGTCAGGCAGCGGCCATGTCGTGGTCATGGACGGGCCTCCCGAAAGCGGCGGTCGCAACCTGGGCGTGCGCCCCATGGAAATGTTGCTGCTGGGCCTGGGCGGCTGCAGCAACTATGACGTGGTCAGCATTCTCAAGAAATCGCGGCAACCCATCGAAAGCTGCGAGGCCTTTCTGGAAGCCGAACGCGCCAGCGAAGACCCCAAGGTCTTCACCAAGATCCACCTGCATTTCGTGGTCAAGGGCCGCGGTTTGAAAGAGGCCCAGGTCAAGCGTGCGGTGGAACTCTCGGCAGAGAAGTACTGCTCGGCATCCATCATGCTGGGACGCGCCGGCGTCGAGATTACCCATGACTACGAGATCGTCGAGCTGGGGTGAATGAAAAAGGGCGCTCACCGAGCGCCCTTTCTGCATGCCCCATGCGCATTCAGATGCGATAGGTGCTCTTGGTCATGACCTTGGCCAGCAAACTCATGCCAAAGCGTATCGGTGCCGGAAACCTGGCTCCGCCGGCGTCGAGCGCCGATTCGGCGTGGGCCTGCTCATCACTGCGCATCTGCGCCAGGATCGCCCGCGATTTCACGTCCTCGGCAGGCAGTTGCAGCAGATGCTCGTCGAGGTGCTTGACCACCTGGTGCTCGGTGGCTGCCACGAAGCCCAGGCTCACACGGTCACTGATAATCCCTGCGGCTGCACCGATACCGAACGACATCCCATAGAACAGCGGATTGAGCACACTGGTATGGCTGCCCAATTGACGAATGCGCTGCTCGCACCAGGCCAGGTGATCCACTTCCTCTTCTGCTGCATGCTCCATGGCCTTGCGCACCTGGGGCAGCTTCGCGGTCAGTGCCTGGCCTTGGTACAGTGCCTGCGCGCAGACCTCACCGGTGTGATTGATGCGCATCAGTCCGGCCACGTGCCGGCTCTGTTGCTTGTCCATCGTCACCTCGGGCTGGACGACGGCCGGCGACGGTCGCGACGGATGGCCGCTGAACGGCAGCAGGGTGCGCATGGCCGTGTCGGCCTGCAGCAACAATCGGTCAATCGGCGAGTAGTGACGCTGGGTAGCCATGGGCACCTCCGTTGAAATCTTGCCTGCATGTTGGCGCACGAGCGCGCAGCACTGGGCTGCGGCTCGAATGAATGCCGGTCAGCCGGGCGGCCAGTTCATCTGGCGCTGCCCCAGCACATGCATGTGTATGTGGTAGACGGTCTGACCGCCCAGTTCGTTGCAGTTCATCACCACCCGGAAACCTTCTTCGCAACCCAGCTCCTTGGCCAGGCGCTGGGCGGTGAACAGAATGTGCCCTGCCAGGCCCTTGTCGTCTTCGGTCAGGTCGTTGAGCGTACGAATGGCCTTTTTCGGGATGACCAGGAAATGCACCGGAGCCTGGGGCGCAATATCGTGGAAGGCCAACACCTGGTCGTCCTCGTAGATGATCCTGGCCGGAATCTCCCGGTTGATGATCTTGGTAAACAGAGTATCCACAATGCATCTCCATGGCGGTCGAAGGGTCAGTGTACTGAGGCTTGCGTCCAGCGCCCAGTGTTGCCTGCTTCAATGCGGGGCATAGGCCTTGTTGATCCACCCGGCCAATCTCCGCGTCAGCCAGCGCGGGAACAGGCGTGGAGCCCTTGCCAGCCAGCCATTGCGCCGTCCGGGTACGATCACCGCGCGATCGCGGGCGAGCGCGCGCACGGTCTGCAAGGCGACCTGCTCGGCGTCCAGCACCAGCGAGCTGCCCGCCAGGCGCGGAATTCGCCGTTGGCTTGCGCGTACGGGGCCCGGACACAGCACCGAGACCCTCACCCCGGTCTGCTTGAGTTCCTCGCGCAACCCTTCGGAAAAATGCAGGACATAGGCCTTGCTGGCCGCATAGCTGCTCATCCATGGGCCGGGTTGAAACGCGGCCAGCGAGGCTACATTGAGAATCTGCCCACCGCCCTGCACGGCCATGGCGTTGCCCAGGGCATGGCAGAGGCGGGTCAGGGCCAGAATGTTCAGTTCGATCAGGTCCTGTTCCTGGCTCCAGTCCTGGGCAAGAAAGTGCCCATGGGAGCGCACGGCGGCACAGTTCACCAGCAGGTCGATCTGACGTTCGCTTTCCTCGAGCTCCAGCAGGAAGCCGGATAGCCGCAATGGCTCGCCGAGGTCACAGGCACGAAACAGTACTTCCACACCAAAGCGCTGGGTCAGTTCAGCGGCAATGATTTCCAGCGGGTCACGGTGGCGCGCCACCAGCAGCAGGCTGCGTCCGCGCCTGGCCAGGGCTTCGGCCATGGCCAGGCCCAGGCCTGCCGACGCGCCTGTGATCATGGCATAACGGGTCATCGAATTCTCCATACCCGCGCCAGGCAAGCTGGCGCGATTTCATATGGACAGTCTACAGGGCGCACCGGCTTTGAGCGCGTTGCTTGTGCGCAGGATCAGAATGGCTTGACCACCACCAGAATCACCACGGCCAGCAGCACCAGCACCGGAATTTCGTTGAACCAGCGGAAAAACACATGGCTGCGCTTGTTTTCGCCCCGCGCGAAACGCTTCATCTGCGCGCCGCATACGTGGTGATAGCCGGTCAACAAGATGACCAGGGTCAGCTTGGCATGCATCCACCCCTGGCTCATCCAGCCCGGCGACAGCGCGATCAGCCAGATGCCGAAGATGAACGTGGCGATCATCGCCGGCGTCATGATCCCGCGGTACAGCTTGCGCTCCATGACGGCGAAGCGTTCGCGGCTGACGGTGTCCTCGCTCTGGGCGTGGTAGACGAACAGGCGCGGCAGGTAGAACAACCCGGCAAACCAGCAGACAACGCTGACGATGTGCAGGGCCTTGATCCATAGATAAAGCATTTCCAGTTATTCCCAGGTTCACGGTAGCGTCGATAGTAGAGTCTGCCAGCGCTCACGTCATCTCAACGGTTGTTACACAGACGCAGGCCCCCTATCATCGAAGGCTTTCCAGTCGCATCGTGAAGAGGGCATTTTATGGTCAAGGTCGGTATCGTCGGCGGCACGGGTTATACCGGGGTCGAACTACTGCGTCTGCTGGCGCAGCATCCGCAGGCGCAGGTAGAGGTCATTACCTCCCGATCCGAGGCTGGCCTGCCCGTTGCCGACCTGTACCCCAACCTGCGAGGCCACTACGACGGCCTGGCGTTCAGCGTCCCTGACATCAAGACGTTGGGTGCTTGCGACGTGGTGTTCTTCGCCACGCCCCATGGCGTCGCCCATGCCCTGGCCGGTGAGCTGCTCGCGGCGGGAACCAGGATCATCGACCTGTCCGCCGACTTCCGTCTGCAGGATGCCGATGAATGGGCCAAATGGTACGGCCAGCCCCATGGTGCACCCGAGCTGCTGGTCGACGCTGTCTACGGCTTGCCCGAGGTCAACCGCGAGCAGATCCGCCAGGCGCGTCTGATCGCCGTGCCGGGTTGCTATCCCACGGCCACCCAGCTGGGTTTCCTGCCGCTGCTCGAGGCCGGCCTGGCCGACAACACGCGCCTGATCGCCGACTGCAAGTCGGGTGTCAGCGGCGCGGGTCGTGGCGCCAGCGTAGGCTCGCTGTTCTGCGAGGCGGGTGAAAGCATGAAGGCCTACGCAGTCAAGGGGCATCGCCATCTGCCTGAAATCACCCAGGGCCTGCGTCGCGCGGCTGGCGGCGAAGTGGGCCTGACCTTCGTTCCCCATCTCACTCCAATGATCCGTGGCATTCACTCCACGCTGTACGCCACCGTCGTCGACAAATCGGTCGATCTGCAGGCGTTGTACGAGGCGCGTTATGCCGACGAGCCGTTCGTCGATGTCATGCCGGCCGGCAGCCACCCCGAGACCCGCAGCGTACGCGGCGCCAATGTCTGCCGGATCGCCGTGCATCGCCCACAGGGCGGTGATCTGGTCGTCGTGCTTTCGGTCATCGACAACCTGGTCAAGGGGGCGTCGGGCCAGGCCGTACAGAACATGAACATCCTGTTCGGCCTGGACGAGCGCTTCGGTCTGTCTCACGCCGGCATGCTGCCCTGACGCTTGCCGCAGTGGTTTCCAGAGGCCCGCTTGCGGGCCTCTTTGCGTTTGCCACTGGCTAATTCTTGACCATTTTCGTAGGAGAAGCGGATAATGCCGCCATTGAGCATTATGACGGCGTACGCCGGGAGAACTTCTACATGAGCGTCGAATCCTTTACCCCCATGGCTTTGCAATTCACCCAAGGGGCCGCCATCAAGGTCAAGAACCTGGTCGACGAAGAGGGTAATGATCGCCTCAAGCTGCGCGTCTTCGTCACCGGTGGCGGCTGCTCGGGCTTCCAGTATGGCTTCACCTTCGATGAAGACGTTGCCGAAGACGACACCATCGTCGAGCGCGAAGGCGTCAGCCTGGTGGTCGATCCCATGAGCTTCCAGTACCTGGCCGGCGCGCAGGTGGATTACCAGGAAGGTCTGGAAGGTTCGCGGTTCGTCATCAACAACCCGAACGCCAGCACCACTTGCGGTTGCGGTCAGTCCTTCTCGATCTGATCCAGCGCCAACAAAAACGCCGCGCATCTGCGCGGCGTTTTCGTTTCAGGCGTCAGGCTTCAAGCCGGGTATATAGCGCCCAGTACTCGCAGGCCGCGTGCGCCAGTCACGCTCGGCCGATTGGCGGCTATGCCCTGCAGGCAGCAATCGGCCAGCCAGGCGAACGCCATTGCCTCGACCCAGTCCGGGTCGACACCGGCTTTCGCCGTACTGGCCACCTGAGTGTCTGGCAACAAGGCTTGCAGGCGCGTCATCAGCGTCTGGTTGTGCGCGCCGCCGCCACAGACCAGCAGCGCATGGGTGGTCGGCTGGGCGACACGCAGCGACTGTACGGTACTCTGCGCGGTCAGCTCGAGAAGCGTTGCCTGAACGTCGGCATCGGCGAGCGCGGGCCGCGCCTCCAGGTGTCGCTGCAGCCACCCCAGATTGAACACCTCGCGGCCCGTGCTTTTCGGTCCGCTGCCAGCGAAGAACGGGTCGCCCAGCAGCGCGCCGAGCAAATGCGGCTGTAGCGTGCCGGTTGCTGCCCAGGCGCCACCCTGGTCATAGTCCAGGCCGCGCTTGAGCTGAATCCAGGCATCCATCAGCACATTGCCAGGTCCGCAATCGAAACCGCTGACCGGCGTATTCCCGCCAATCAGGCTGAGGTTGCTGAAACCACCCACGTTGAGCACCGCACGCGCCTCGCCTTCGGCGCCGAACAGGGCCTCGTGGAAAGCCGGCACCAGGGGAGCACCTTGACCACCGGCTGCGACATCGCGGCGGCGAAAATCGCCTACCACGGTGATCTGGGTCAGTTCTGCCAGCAGGGCAGGGTTGCCAATCTGCACGGTGAAGCCACGGGCAGGCTCGTGGCGAACGGTCTGGCCGTGGCTGCCGATGGCACGGATGTCTGCAGGGGCCAGTTGCTGTGCGGTGAGCAAGGCCGATATGCCATCAGCCGCCAACGCGACCCACTGGTTTTCCGCCAGAGCGGCCCGGGCTATCTCATCCGGCCCGCTGGCGCACAGTTCCAGCAGTTGCTGGCGCAGCGCTTCGGGCATAGGCACGTAGTGTGTCGCGACCAGCCGAGTCGAGCGGTCCTGCTCGATCAGGGCAATGTCCAGCCCGTCCAGGCTGGTGCCGGACATTACCCCCAGGTAGTAAGTCATGACTCAGCGCTTGCTCGCCAACAGCGTCGTCCGCTCAGCGTCCATCTTCGCCATCAACGGCTGGCTCAGCTGGTTGAAACGCTGTTTTTCGGCCTTGGCAATCGGGTCGGCCATCGGCAGCTTCTGGCCCAGTGGGTCAACATGGACACCATTGACCTGGAACTCGTAGTGCAAGTGCGGGCCCGTGGACAAACCGGTGGTGCCGATGTAGCCGATGACCTGGCCTTGCTTGACGCTGCCGCCGGTCTTGATGCCCTTGGCAAAGCCCTGCATGTGCCCGTACAGCGTGGTGTAGCTGTTGCCGTGCTGGATGATCACGGTATTGCCGTAGCCACCGCGGCGGCCGGCCAGCGTTACCTTGCCATCACCGGCGGCTTTGATCGGCGTGCCCCGTGGCGCTGCATAATCGACACCCTTGTGCGCGCGAATCTTGTTCAGGATCGGATGCTTGCGGCCCATCGAGAAGCGCGAGCTGATGCGGGCAAAGTCCACCGGTGTACGAATGAACGCCTTGCGCATGCTGTTGCCATCGGCGGTGTAGTAGTTGCTGTTGCCTTGCTTGTTGGTGTACCGGACTGCGGTATAGGTCTTGCCGCGGTTGGTAAAGCGCGCGGCCAGGATGCCGCCAGTGCCGATCACCTTGCCGTTGAGCACACGCTGCTCGTAGACGATATCGAACTCATCGCCCTGGCGAATATCCTGAGCGAAGTCCACGTCGTAGCCGAAGATGCTGGCCATGTCCATGGTCTGGCTGTGGGACAGTCCAGCGCGCGCCGCAGATTGCGACAGGGAGTTCTTGATGACTCCGTGCGCATAGGCTTCGCGCGTCACTGGCTTGCTGGTTTCACGCTCGAATGCGAAACCATTGCCGGCCTTGGTCAGGCGGATGGTGTCCAGCTCGCTGACTTTGCTGTGCAGGCCCAGCAGATCGCCTTCCGGCGACAGCTCGAACTCCAGCAGTTGCCCACGCTTGAGCTGGGTGAACTGCTTGGCCTTCTTGTCAGTGCCTACCACTTGGGCGGCGGTGGAAGCTGGCAGGCCAACCTTTTCGAACAGCGTGGAGAGCGTGTCGCCCTTGGCCACAACGACTTGACGGTGCGAAGGCTCTTTCTTGACCGCTGCGACGTCCTTGGCGACAGTCGCTTCCTTGCTTGCAGCTGCCTGAGAAGTAGCCGGCGCAGCTGGCTGTGCAGCCTGCTCGGTGTCTGTCGAATCGCTGGTCTCGATCTGGGCGAATGGCGCGGGAGCAGCCTGCTCGGCGATCGGGGCTACCGGAGTGTCCTGTTCGGCGTCCTTGAGCTGTTCTGCGGGAGCCGGCATTTCCAGGCTCATGGTGGTGCGCTTTGCTTCCACATCACTGGAGGGGAATACCAGCAAGGCAAGGCTGAGGAGGGCGGCTATGCCGCTGGCAGCCACAAGGTGGCTTTTCGGATAAAGCGGCGGCGCTTTAGGCGGTTGCTTGGTCATAGGTGATTTTTTGACTTTTGAAGATGGAAAGATGAGATGAATGACATGATGAAGATGAAATAACTGTATAAAATATAACCAAAACCCCTCTAAAGCAAGCTCGCAGACGTTTGCTTGGCGCCAATGAGTCACATCTGTGCTCGCGCCTTGTATTTGACCCGTGATCTTGTATCGTTGGGCCCTTTGAATCCGAGCGTTGTAGGACCTATATGAAGTCTGTTGAAGAGCAGCTGGCGCTGATCAAGCGCGGCACGGAAGAGGTGCTGGTCGAATCCGAACTGGTCGAGAAGCTCAAGCGCGGTCAGCCGCTGCGTATCAAGGCAGGCTTCGACCCCACCGCTCCGGATCTGCACCTGGGTCACACGGTGCTGATCAACAAGCTTCGGCAGTTCCAGGAGCTGGGTCACCAGGTCATCTTCCTTATAGGTGACTTCACGGGCTCCATCGGTGATCCCAGTGGCAAGAGCGCCACGCGCCCGCCCTTGACCCGTGAGCAGGTGCTCGAGAATGCCGAAACCTACAAGGCCCAGGTGTTCAAGATCCTTGACCCGGCCAAAACCGAGGTGGCGTTCAACTCTACCTGGATGGACGTCCTCAGCCCGGCCGATTTCATTCGCCTGGCTTCGCAGTACACCGTGGCGCGCATGCTCGAGCGTGACGACTTCAGCAAGCGCTACACCAGCAACCAGCCGATCGCCATCCACGAGTTCCTCTATCCACTGGTTCAGGGTTATGACTCTGTCGCCCTGCGCGCAGACGTCGAGCTGGGCGGTACCGACCAGAAATTCAACTTGTTGATGGGGCGCGAGTTGCAGCGCGCCTATGGTCAGGAAGCTCAGTGCATCGTCACCCTGCCGTTGCTGGAAGGCTTGGACGGCGTGAAGAAGATGTCCAAGTCGCTGGGTAACTACGTCGGCATCCAGGAAGCGCCCGGCATCATGTACAGCAAGCTGGTCTCCATCCCGGATGCGTTGATGTGGCGTTACTTCGAACTGCTCAGCTTTCGCAGCATGGACGAGATCGAAGCGTTCAAGGCTGACGTGGAGGCCGGCGCCAATCCTCGTGACATCAAGATCAAGCTCGCCGAAGAAATCGTCGCGCGATTCCATGGCGAGGAAGCCGCCCAAAGCGCGCACAAGGCTGCGGGCAATCGCATGAAGGAGGGCGAGTTGCCGGAGGATCTGCCGGAAATGGATATCGCAGGCGCGGAAGATATGCCCATTGCCGCTATCCTTAATAAAGCAGGGATGGTCAAGAACGCCGCGGGCGCTCGCGATCTACTTAATGCCGGAAGTGTTCGTGTCGATGGCGTCGTGGTAGATCGGGCATTCGTCTTCACACTGGGTGCGACCCATATAGTGCAGGCCGGGAAGAAGGCTTTTGCCCGCATTACGCTAAAAAACGAATAATCCGAAACAAGGGCTTGACGGCGAACTTCAAGTGTCTATAATTCGCCCCACTTCCGGCGCAGCCGAAACGATAAACTCCTTGTTAATC
>NZ_JACYVJ010000013.1:0-103900 GCF_014842235.1 Pseudomonas sp. CFBP 13710
CTGCAACGGTTGCTGAACGCCCTTGAAGTTTCTTGATGATCAGGAAGTGCGTGCTATGCCTGCTCCATTTTCTTTGCGCTCTGCAAAGCGTTTGTCTGTGTCCCGTTCTATGTGGCCCGTATTGTCGATAGGCGTACTGGTATCCAGCCCGCTGTCCTTGGCACAGGCCATTTTCGCGCTGAAATGTAGCAATCACATAGCGAGAGTTCTCGGTAGTCATAACCCAGAATCGCCCTTCTTTCTCCACTGACACTACGTCGGATGTCCGGATCAAGTGGCCATCTTCGAATAAGCCGTTCGCTTTTCGACGTACGTGATCGAAAACAATGCCAACGCCAGTACGCGAGGTAATGAAAACCCGCAGAGGTAGGCCGTGACGGGAGCAGAGAATGCCTGTTCCTTCGCCTTGACTAGGCGTCTGAGGTCGAAGCAGGTGTGGCGCTTACTGTAAAACATGAGGTCAATATTGTTGTTCGTCTGAGTCTTCATGGGTTCTGCGTCCGTCGTAAAGGCTTTTACCAGGAATCTGCCACGCAACCATGTCTGCTGATTTCATGCGCATTTTTTGGTATTCCCTAGGCAGCTTTGATCATGCTCGATTGGAAAATGCGACGAAGGTTTGTTAGCAAATCAGGCCGGAAATCTGGGTTGTGTGAGTTGTGATAAACCGTTCCACTCTCGACCTCGAGCAGGCAGGCTTCGCATCCGGTACTGTCCATGCCAACGGTGACCTTCGCCAGCGGTTCCATGCTCCAAATACCCTTGGCGTTCATGTGTGACGGCGTAACCACCTGGATGTCAGTGATGAAGGCCTGCTCGTCTTGGGCCACCAGCATGCGCTGGAGTTTTTGCTCCCCCTCGACCATGAATGCGATCTCAGTGCTACGGCCATTTTCCACGGCACGTACGGTGAGGTGGTACCAGTGCGTTTTAAGCAGTCGCGACACGGAGTGCCATTGGGAAACGCCTTCACCGAACATTCCGGGTATCCCGATCAGGTCAGCGTCTTGTGTTCTGAACATGTGTTGCCCCAATTCTCTAGGCCCATAAATTGGCCCAGCATTTAGCCAATGAGTGATGCTTAGCAGATCGAAAATATCGCTTCGATAGAAGCAGGTTTGCGTTGACCTGGCCCAACCAAAACGTAAATCGTGTTCCGCGTGGCGAAAATGAAGCCTTCTTTGAACGTGGTGCCCATACTTGAACGCACCCAATCACCTGGCTCGAATCTTCTCTGCTCGTCGTGCAAGACTTTGTGGGCAAACAGAAACATGGGTTGGCAACCAGCAGCGATCACGTTGGCTCGCTCGTCGTCGGTGACGATGGCGTCCAGAATGATCCATTCTTGAACGGCGCATAGGGGCAGGTGTTTGTAATGTTCTCGAGCAGCGAGGAGCACATCTTCAAGGGACAGTTCAGAGCCAACCAAGGCAACCCCACTTTCGCCCAGCAGCCCATCTTCGAGCCCTCTTTCCATCTGCTGCGTCCCCGCCAATAATTTCACATAAATTGACGATCCAGATCCAAACCGCCATCCGTATAACTATATCTCTTTGCTTGGCGGCAGGCAAACGCGGCATACCACTCGTTTATGGGGAATTTGCGATGTCGCTGCGTTATTCCTTTGCAGCATCCCTTCAGTTGCTACGCACTCGTAAAGGGCTGTTCCAAGAGGACATCGCCAATGTAGGCGGTTCGGTGTCCCAACCTCATGTAAGCAACCTAGAGCTCGGAAAAAGTGCGGTGACCCTCGACTCGAGCTATCAGCTAGCAGCCGCACTAAATGTGGAGCCGATCACCCTCCTCGCGCTAACCGTTGCCTCCCACAAACACGTAACAGCTCGGGAGATGCTGCTGGCTGCGCTTGCGGAGCTAGATGCCCTGGAACTGGCTGACGCGAGCCTGCCAACGAAGCCAGAGGCATTGCCACGCCATGGGACGGATAGCGCCAGAAAGAAGTTGGAAGCGGTTCATGATTTGAAGAAGAGAGGATTTACCCAAGCTCAGGCAGCGAAGGAGCTGGGGATACCGGAGAGCACGCTTCGCCGACTATGGCACCGAGAAAGCTAGGCTTGGTGATACGACGAGACGGCTTAAGATAGGAATGTAAACCGCTAAGTGCCCGAGTTTATTGGATTTGTGGATTTACGGATTGGGTGAAAGAGCACAAGTGGAGCACAAATCTCTGTAGTGTGCGAAAACGTGTTTACATTCGCACCAAATTTTTTGCTGACGAGCGGTGGTTTACGTAAAGCAGCGTTTTGGTGCTAAGATAAAATCACTAGCGACTCGCCCCACTCTACAAGCCCTGTTTTTCCTAGGGTTTAGCGAACACGGGGCGAGCTAAGCGCAATGTCCCGTCGGTTTACGTTCTTCCCCCTTCCAAAACAAATTATTGGTGAACCGATCGCACAACACCACCGCGCCACGCGCCAGCGCCGGGCGAATCACCTGGGCCAGGTGTTGCGCGCGCGCGGCGAACATCAGCAGCAGTTCGGTATCCACGCACATGGTTTCATCGCTGGGTGCCAGCAGCAGTTCGCGGATACGTTCGGCCAGGGGCGTGCCGCCCGGCTCGCGGGTCAGCACCACGTCCAGTCCGCTGGCGCGCAGACGCTCGGCCAGGTACTCGCGATTGGTACTCTTGCCCGCGCCTTCCGGCCCTTCCAGAGTGATGAATAAACCGGTCACAGGGTGTCCTTGCAAAGTCATGGAGCAGGTGCCTCGACGGCGTCCGGCTTCTCTTGTGGCTCGTGCGTACCGGTCTCTGTCGGCGCCGCGGCTGGCGCGGGGCTCGAGCGATAATCGGCGCGGCGTTTGAGTTGGTATTCGCGCACGGCGTTGTTGTGGGCATCCAGATCGTCGGAAAAGACATGGCTGCCGTCGCCGCGCGCGACGAAATACAGGCTGCTGCCGGGGACCGGGTTGAGCGCGGCATGAATCGCCTCGCGGCCCACCATGGCAATGGGCGTGGGCGGCATTCCGGCGATCACGTAGGTGTTGTAGGCCGTCGGCTCGCGCAGGTCGGCGCGGGTCAGCTTGCCGTTGTAGCGCTCGCCCATGCCATAGATGACGGTCGGGTCGGTCTGCAACAACATGCCCGTCTTGAGACGACGTACGAAGACCCCGGCGATCTCGCCGCGCTCCTGGGGCACACCGGTTTCCTTTTCCACCAGCGAGGCCATGATCAGCGCCTGGTAAGGCTCGCTGTAGGGTGCGCTGGCGGCGCGCTCGCTCCATTCGCTGGCCAGCACTTCTTCAAGACGGGCGTAGGCCTGCTGAAGCAGCTCGACATCGCTCATGCCACGCACGTACTTGTAGGTGTCAGGGAAGAATCGACCTTCGGGGAACGCCTTGGGGTGGCCGATGCGCGCCATGACCTCACTGTCGCTGAGCCCGCCCAGGGTCTGCTCGAGCTTGTCCTGACGCGCCAATGCCGCGCGCACCTGACGGAAATTCCAGCCTTCGACCAGGGTCAGGCTGTACTGCACCACCTCGCCGCGCTGCCAGACGTTGAACAGGTCGTTGACGGTCATGCCGGGCGTCATGCGGTATTCGCCGGTGTGCAGGGGCTGTCCGGCACGGTTGAAGCGCCAGTACAGGCGCAACCAGAATGCATCGCGCAGGGTGCCCGCCGCCTGCATGCGCAGGATCGTGCCGCCGGGGGTTGCGCGGTTGGGCACATCGAGCAGCTGTTCTTGAGCCACGGCCAGAGGCTGGTTCAAGGCACTGTCGACTTTCCAGGCCGCCACGCCCGTCGCCAGTGCGGCAACAACGATGAGCGTTTCCAGCAACAGCAGAAATTTACGCTTCACAAATCAGGCATCCAATAGCGCGTGGGCAATGCCTTGCAGTTTACGGGTGAGCGGTCCCGGCGACCACCTCAGCGACGTGAAAGCGCGCACCGGCCACACGCCGTAGACACTGTTGCAGACGAATACTTCGTCGGCCCGTGCCAGGTCCGCTGGCCACAGGTCACCCACGGACACCTGCAGACCCAGCGTCGCGGCTTGCTCCAGCAGTTCGGCGCGCATCACTCCGGCCACGCCGCAGCGATGCAGCGCGGGCGTGTGCAACACCCCGTCGACCACCAGGAACAGATTGCTGTAGACCCCTTCGACGAGGCGCCCGGACACGTCCAGCATCAAACCTTCGGCAAAAGCCGGGTCGCTCCATTCGGCGCGGGCCAGTACCTGCTCCAGGCGATTGAGGTGCTTGAGTCCGGCCAGCAAGGGTTGCTCGGCGAGCCGCGTGCTGCACGGGTAGAGTTCCACACCCTGCGCGCGGTGCGTCTGCGGATAGGCAGGGCTGGGAGAACCTTGCAGAATGCGCCGCGCCGCGGCCTGCGGATCAGCGGCATAACCGCGCGCACTGTCACCGCGAGTGACGATCAACTTGAGCACGCCCTGACCCAGTGCCGCCGCATAGCGCACGACCTCGTCGCGCAACACCGCCAGTTCGGCTACGATCGCCAGACGCTGGCAGCCCAGCGCAACGCGCGTCAGGTGACGGTCCAGCAGCACCGCGTGGCCATTGCGTACGGCAATGGTTTCGAACACACCATCACCGTAGGCCAGGCCCCGACTCTTCAGGCCCAGCGCATCGCCTGGCTGCCCGTCGAGCCAGGCCTGCATCAACCGGGAAAGCGCCGGAACACCAGGGAACCGTTGGTTCCACCGAAACCGAACGAGTTGCTCAGCACCACGTCGATCGGCATGCTGCGCGCGGTGTGCGGCACGAAGTCCAGGTCGCAGCCCTCGTCCGGCTCGTCCAGGTTGATGGTCGGCGGCGCCATCTGGCTGTTGATGGCCAGCACACTGAAGATGGCTTCGACGGCACCGGCGGCACCCAGCAGGTGACCGGTCATCGACTTGGTCGAGCTTACCGCCAGCTTGTAAGCATGGTCGCCGAACACGGTCTTGATGGCGCTGACTTCGGCCAGATCGCCCGCCGAGGTCGAGGTGCCATGGGCATTGATGTACTGCACCTGGTCGGGCGTGATGCCGGCATCGCGCAGCGCATTGGTCATGCAGCGTGCCGCACCGGCGCCATCTTCAGGCGGCGAAGTCATGTGGAACGCATCGCCGCTGGTGCCGAAACCGATCAGCTCGGCATAGATGGTCGCACCACGCGCCTGGGCGTGCTCGAGTTCTTCGAGCACCAGCGCGCCTGCGCCATCGGACAGGACGAAACCGTCGCGGCCCTTGTCCCACGGACGGCTGGCCCGGGTCGGCTCGTCATTGCGCGTGGACAAGGCACGCGCCGCGCCGAAGCCGCCCATGCCCAGCCCGCAGGCGGCCATTTCCGCACCACCGGCGATCATCACGTCAGCCTCGCCATAGACAATGTTGCGCGCGGCCATGCCAATGCAATGGGTGCCGGTGGTGCAGGCGGTGGCGATTGCGTAGTTGGGCCCCTGCGCACCGAGGTGAATCGACAGGAAACCGGAAATCATGTTGATGATGGAGCCAGGCACGAAGAACGGCGATATCCGCCGTGGCCCGCTGTCGTGCAGGATGCGGCAGGTTTCTTCGATATTGGTCAGGCCACCGATGCCCGAGCCCATGGCCACGCCGATACGCTCGCGATTGGCATCGGTGACTTCAAGGCCCGCGTTGCGTACTGCCTGGAAACCCGCGGCCAGGCCATACTGAATGAACAAGTCGAGCTTGCGTGCCTCCTTGACCGAGAGGTATTGCTCGACATCGAACCCCTTCACCGAGCCGCCGAAACGGGTCGAATAGGCCGACAGATCCGTATGTTCGATGGGACCTATGCCACTGCGGCCGGCCAGGATGCCCTGCCAGCTGCTCGGCACGTCGGTGCCCAGCGGTGACAGCATGCCCATACCTGTGACCACGACGCGTCTACGCGACACAGCACTCTCCTTATTCTGGAAACATCACCGCGCGGCCGTCTAAAGAAAAAACCGCACGCCAACGAAGGCAGTGCGGTTTTCCATGACAAGCAACGGCGATTACAAAACGTTACGCCTGGTGGGCGGTGACGTAATCGATGGCAGCTTGAACAGTGGTGATTTTCTCGGCTTCTTCGTCAGGAATCTCGGTTTCGAATTCCTCTTCCAGAGCCATCACCAGCTCAACGGTGTCCAGGGAATCGGCACCCAGATCTTCAACGAAGGAAGAAGTGTTGTTGACCTCCTCCGCTTTGACGCCCAGTTGCTCGGCGACGATCTTCTTGACGCGTTCTTCGATGGTGCTCATACCTTGTTTTCACTCCTAATGGACATATGTCAGGCGGCTGGCCGGTACGTAAGTTTATAGAAGAAGCTCGGCTTTTCAAACTGAAAGCGTCACTGCGACCCCACGTAAGCCCGCCACCTAGAATTCGGATGCAGCTTTATAACGGATTTTGGATGCCGGGTAAGACATTTTTTTGAAGCAATCCGTCACATTTTCATTTACATGTACATGCCGCCGTTCACCGGGATTGTAGCCCCTGTGACGTAGGCTGCACCGTCGGAAGCCAGAAAACCGACCACTTTGGCGATTTCGTCGGCCTGACCCAGGCGACCCAGCGGAATCTGGCCCTGCAGCGCTTCGCGCTGTGCTTCGGGCAGTTCGCGGGTCATGTCGGTGTCGATGAAACCGGGCGCCACCGAGTTCACGGTGATTGCGCGCGAGCCGACTTCACGTGCCAGGGCACGACTGAAACCCTCGAGACCGGCCTTGGCCGCGGCGTAGTTTACTTGGCCGACGTTGCCCATTGCACCTACAACCGAACCAATGCTGATGATCCGGCCCCATCGCGCTTTGGTCATGCCACGCAATACGGCCTTGGACAGGCGGAACAGGCTGTTGAGGTTGGTATCGACCACATCGTGCCATTCGTCGTCTTTCATGCGCAGCATCAGGTTGTCGCGGGTGATGCCGGCGTTGTTGACCAGAATCGCCGGGGCGCCGAACTGCTCCTGGATCTTGGCCAGGGTGGCAGCCACCGACTCGTCACTGCACACGTTCAGCTCCAGGCCGGTGCCTTCGATGCCGTGCTCCTTGAGCGTGGCAGCAATGCGTGCGGCGCCGCTTTCGGAGGTAGCGGTGCCGATGACGGTGGCGCCCATGCGACCCAGTTCCAGGGCAATCGCCTGGCCAATGCCACGGCTTGCGCCAGTGACCAGTGCAACTTTACCTTGCAGGCTCATGCAAGTTCTCCTTGATCAGGCTTGCGCCGCGCGGGTGGCGGCGAAGGCTTCGGGGGTGTTCAGGTTGTCGGTGCTCACGCCCTCGGCGCAGCGCTTGTTGAGGCCGGCCAGGACCTTGCCCGGTCCGCATTCCACGAGACGCGGTGCGCCCTGGGCGGCCAGGTATTGCACGGTTTCAACCCAGCGCACCGGCTTGTACAACTGCTCGAGCAGGTCGCGCTTGAGGGTGTCGAGATCGGCCGGCACAGCGGCGCTGACATTCTGCACGACCGGAATTTGCGGCGACTGCCAGTCGATGGCATTGACCGACTCGGCGAAACGCTCGGCAGCCGGTTTCATCAAGGCACAGTGCGACGGCACGCTGACCGGCAACGGCATGGCGCGCTTGGCGCCCTTGGCCTTGCACAGTTCGATGGCACGGGCAACGGCTTGCGCCGAACCGGCAATCACCACCTGGCCCGGAGAGTTGAAATTGACCGCGCTGACCACGTCGCCCTGGGCCGCTTCGGCGCAGGCTGCCAGCACATCGGCGTCTTCCAGGCCAAGAATGGCCGCCATGGCCCCCTGCCCGGCGGGAACCGCTTCCTGCATCAACTGGCCGCGACGCTCCACCAGCTTGACCGCATCGGCCAGTGACAGGCAGCCTGCGGCCACCAGCGCACTGTATTCGCCCAGGCTGTGGCCGGCGACATAGGCCGGACGCTCGCCGCCCTCGGCCAACCACAGGCGCCAAAGCGCGATGGAAGCGGCAAGAATGGCGGGTTGCGTCTTGTCGGTCTGGTTGAGGCTTTCGACCGGGCCCTGTTGAACCAGCGCCCAGAGGTCATAGCCCAAGGCGTCGGACGCCTCCTTGAAGGTGTCCATGACCAAGGGGTACTGCGCACCCAGCTCGGCCAGCATGCCGAGCGACTGGGAGCCTTGCCCCGGGAAAACGAATGCGAGGGATGCAGACATTGAACAAGCCCTTGTATGATCTTGTTGCCAGAAAATTCGACGCCGGAAGCGTGTCCGGCGCACTGAACTGACAGTTGGATAACGTACACCTGCCAGTGGTCACATTTAAGCACCTCTGGCCGCGCACGCCTAAAGCAGCCTCTGCGCCAGCTGCCCATGCAGGCGTCGCGGCAGGTTTTCGCGAATCTCGTCGCGCGCCCGGTCTATCGCACACTGCAGCCCTTCCACGCCAGCGGCGCCATGGCTCTTGACCACGATGCCCTGCAGGCCGAGCAGACTTGCGCCGTTGTAGCGCGCAGGCGCCAGGTCGGCCTGCAGTCGCTTGAGCAACGGCAGGGCCAGCACGCCCGCGGCGCGCGCCATCAGGCTGCTGCGAAACAGCGCCTGCACGCGCTCGGCGAACATGCCGGCCAGGCCTTCGTTGGATTTGAGCAGGATATTGCCGACGAAGCCGTCGCACACCACCACATCGGCCTCGCCTCGAAACACGCCGTCGCCTTCGATGTAGCCGGTATAGTTCAGGCCCTGCGCCTTGCGCAACAGACTGGCGGCAAGCTTGACCTGCTGGTTGCCCTTGATGTCCTCGGTGCCCACGTTGAGCAGCGCAACCCGCGGCCGCTCGACGCCCAGTGCCTGGGCCGCGACCGAGCCCATCACGGCGAACTGATACAGGTGCTCGGCACTGCAGTCGACATTGGCGCCCAGGTCCAGCAGCTGGCAGTACCCTCCCCGTGTCGGGATCGCGGCCATCATGGCCGGGCGGTCGATGCCCGGCAGGGTCTTCAGCAAGTGCCTGGACAAGGCCATCAGAGCCCCGGTGTTGCCGGCGCTGACCACCGCCTGAACCTGCTCGTCACGCAGCAGCTCGAGCGCCACACGCATCGACGAATCCGGCTTGCCGCGCAACGCCTGGGACGGGCGCTCGTCCATGCCGACCACTTCACCGGCGGCAGCGATGTGCAGGCGTGAGCGATCCATTGCCGGCTGGCTGGCAATCAGTTCTTCGAGGAGTTGAGGGTGACCGACGAGGGTCAGGTGCAGCGAGGGCGTAGCTGACAGGCAGGCAAGGCTGGCCTGAACAATGCTGCGGGGACCGAAGTCCCCGCCCATTGCATCAATCGCGATGGACTGAGCGGACAAGATTTACTCGTCAGCGCCCTTGTCGATCACTTTACGGCCACGGTATACGCCTTCTGGCGATACGTGGTGACGCAGGTGCACTTCACCGGTGGTCTTTTCGACCGACAGGGTGCTTGCCTCGAGTGCGTCGTGCGAACGGCGCATGTCACGGGCAGAGCGGGATTTTTTGTTCTGCTGAACAGCCATAATTGATTAACTCCTAAACGTTTGGGTCACGCTTTAACTGCGCCAATACACTGAACGGGTTGGACCGCGTTACCTCGTCCTCGCTCGGATCGGGATCATCTGCTCCCGCCGGCTGCTGGCATTCTTCCGGATGATGAGCAGGCACGATAGGCAAGGCGAGCAACAGCTCCTCCTCGACCAGCGCCTGCAGATCCAATGGATCTTCGCCCAGTTCCAGCACGTCATAACCTTTCGGTAACGACTGGGTGTTCGCACCCTCCTTCACCACGGCATAACTGCATTCGCTGTGGATCGGCAGGGTTACCAGCTCAAGACAACGCTGGCAAACCATCTTGACTTCGACGTCCAGGCAGCTGTGGATGACCACGGCCTTGCGTTCGTCTCGCTCGAAAATGAATTTGGCCTGCACCGTACCGACGGTGTCGGAAAGCGGGTCGCAGAGTCTCTCCAAATCGGCCAAGAGCAGCGAACCTTCTAGGGTTACGCCACGATCTGCCAATTTGCGCGGGTCAACGTGAGGTGGAATCGGGTCATTCAACATAGGCGCAGCATTCTAGGGACGACCCCCTCACCTGTCAAAGGAAATTCAGGCCCAAGTGCATGATAGAGTGGCCGTTCATCCACAGGAGCCTGCCATGCCTGCTTTGCTACTCGCTTCCAGCTCCCCCTACCGCCGCGAACTGCTGGCGCGGCTTCGCCTGCCGTTCACCTGCGCATCGCCCGACATCGACGAAAGTCACCTGCCAGACGAGCCGGCCTGCGCCCTGGTCAAACGCCTCGCCGAGCAGAAAGCCCGGGCGCTGGCCGCGCTGCATCCCGGGCATTTGATCATTGGTTCGGACCAGGTTGCAGTGCTCGCAGACAGGGTTCTGGGCAAGCCTGGCGGCTTCGCACAGGCGCGCGAGCAATTGCTGGCTGCCAGCGGCCGGTCCGTCACGTTTCTGACCGGGCTGGCGCTATTGAATGTCGTAAGCGGCGAGTGCCAGGTCGATGTGGTGCCGTTCACGGTGCACATGCGCCCGCTATCGGCCGCTGCCATCGAACGCTACCTGTTGGCAGAGCAGCCTTATGACTGCGCCGGCAGCTTCAAGGCCGAAGGGCTGGGTGTGACCCTGTTCCAGAGCACCGAAGGTGCGGACGCCACCAGCCTGGTGGGCCTGCCGCTGATTCGCCTGGTGGACATGCTGCTCAAGGAGGGTGTGCAACTGCCTTGAGCCTTGCGGGGGTGATTACTGCCGCTTTCGCGGGCAGAGCCCGCTCCCACAAGCGCAGGAGCGGCCTTCTGTGGGAGCGGGCTCTGCCCGCGAAGAGGCCATCGACAGCGCTGCAACGACTCAGCGCAGGCTCGGCCCCTGGAATCCCATCCACATCGCGATCTGATCGGCAACGCTGGCACCGAACTTCTTCGAGAAGCGGTCGAGCGGCGATTCCTTCACGGTGAAGTCGACCATGTCCTTGGCGCCGATCACGTCGCGGGCAACCATGCTGCTGCTGCCCAGCGCGTCGACCAGACCCAGTTGCAGTGCCTGCTCGCCCGACCAGATCAGCCCGGAAAACAATTCGGGATGCTCTTTGTCTTTGAGTCGGTCACCACGGCCGGCCTTGACGCTGTCGATGAACTGCCGGTGGGTGGTCGCCAGCACGCCCTTCCAGAACTCGGTCTCATCGGCACGCTGCGGCTGGAACGGATCCAGGAATGCCTTGTGCTCGCCCGAGGTATAGGCACGGCGCTCGACGCCCAACTTTTCCATGGTGCCGACGAAGCCGTAGCCGGCCGCCGTCACGCCAATGGAACCGACCAGGCTGGATTTGTCGGCGTAGATCTCATCCGCGGCGCTGGCGATGTAATAGGCCCCGGACGCGCCGAGGTCGGCAATGACCGCGTAAACCTTGATGTCCGGGTGCTCACCGCGCAAGCGACGGATCTCGTCGAAGACGTAGCCGGACTGCACCGGACTGCCGCCAGGGCTGTTGATGCGCAAGATCACGCCCTTGACCTTGGTGTCTTCGAATGCACTGCGCAGGCTGCCGACGATATTGTCCGCGCTCGCGGCTTCCTTGTCGGCAATCACACCGCGCACGTCGATCACTGCGGTGTATCCGGACGCACTGCCGCTCGTGGCCTTTTCCATATCCAGCAGTGGCGAGAACAGGAAGATCGCGCCGAACAGATAGATGAACGTCAGCAGCTTGAAGAAGATGCCCCAGCGGCGAGCGCGGCGCTGTTCCTGCACACTGGCCAGCAGGGTTTTTTCGAGCAGTCGCCAGCTTTTTTCATCACCTATGGGCGCGCTGTCTTCTTCACTGCGTGGAGCTTTCCATTGATCGGACATTCTCTACCTCTTGTTCAGGCTGATACGCGACGACTGTCGAGCCACGCGGGCAATTGGTCGAACGATTCGATGCACACCTGCGGTTCGTATTGGCGCAGCACATGCAGCGGCAGGGCGCCGTAACCGACGGCCACGCTGTGCATGCCGGCATTGCGCGCCATCAATAGATCGAACGAGGCATCGCCGACCATCAGCGAGCGCTCAGGCACCGCCTCGCAGTGGCTCATGATCTGCTCGAGCATCAGAGGATGGGGCTTGCCGCGGGTTTCATCGGCAGCACGGGTGATGTCGAAAAAGTCTTCCCAGCCATGCGCCTTGAGCACTCTATCCAGCCCGCGCCGCGCCTTGCCGGTTGCCACGGCCAGGCGATAGCCCTGCTCGCGAAACCCGAGCAAGGCTTCGCGTACACCGGGAAACAGCGCAGACGGCGTGGCGTCGAGGGCCATGTAGGCAGCGGCGTAATGCGCGCGCATGGCCAACACCTGCGCTTCGTCGAGCTGGGGATACAGCACGCCGATGGCTTCGGACAGGGCCAGGCCGATGATACCCTTGACCGCTTCGTCACTGCACGGCGGGTAGCCGGACAGTGCCGCGGCGGCGTGCATGGCCTCGACGATCCGGCCTATGGAGTCGCACAGGGTGCCGTCCCAATCGAAGATCAACAGCGAGTAATCAGCTTGCACTCAGGCGCTCCACGGTCCGGGCCCAGACTTCGTCGACCGGCGCCTCGACTTTCAACTCACCGCCATCGGGCAGCGGCACCGTCAAGGCATAGGCGTGCAGGAACAGACGCTTGCCACCCAGCTCGCGAATCTCCTTGGAGAAGTTTTCGTCGCCGTACTTGGTGTCGCCGGCAATCTCGTGCCCGGCATGCAGGGCGTGTACGCGGATCTGATGGGTGCGCCCGGTGATCGGGCGCGCCTCGACGATGGTCGCGAAGTCGCCGAAGCGGCGCAGCACCTTGAACAGGGTCAGCGCTTCCTTGCCTTCTTCGTTGATCTCGACCATGCGCTCGCCCGAACGCAGGTTGCTCTTGAGCAGGGGCGCATTGACCTGCTTCTTGGCGGTCGCCCAATGCCCACGCACCAACGCCATGTAGCGCTTGTCGACACCGTCGCCACGCAGCGCCGCGTGCAGGTGGCGCAGCATGGAGCGTTTCTTGGCGATCATCAGCAGCCCGGACGTGTCGCGATCCAGGCGATGCACCAGTTCGAGCTCCTTGGTGTCAGGGCGCAACTGGCGAAACGCTTCGATCACGCCGAAGCTCAGGCCGCTGCCGCCATGCACGGCAATGCCTGCCGGCTTGTTCAGCACGATCAAGGCCTTGTCTTCGTAGACAATGGCATCTTCGAGCCGCTGCAGCAGCCCTTGCGCAACCGGCACGGGCGCGTCGCGCTCGGGCAGGCGCACCGGCGGCACGCGTACGATGTCGCCGGCCTGCAGCTTGTATTCCGGCTTGATGCGCCCCTTGTTCACCCGCACTTCGCCCTTGCGCAGGATGCGATAGATCAAGGTTTTCGGAACGCCCTTGAGCGCCGTGATGAGAAAGTTGTCTATGCGTTGGCCGGCAAGTTCCGGCGCAACCTCGATCAGCTGAACGCCGGAGGTTGGGGGAGTAGTAGTCGTCATGGCCGCGATCATAACAATTTTTTATGGATTTGAAGCACTTAATGATTGCTGCTATAGTCGCGAACGCCGCCATAAGCGGCTGGGCAGCGGACAAGCGGTTATGAACCGGCCCTGACCAACGCAATTCTCGAGGACGCGAGGCCGTCCTACGGGGCTTTTGCCAGTTACGGAGTGTTTGAGGGCAACGCCGCGCAGGTGCGAGAAAACCGATGAAAGCCCAGGAACCCCGGCATACCGGACACCTTCCTGCCTTTTGTTCGACGCCACTTACGCTTTGCAGTCGTCCTTACCCAGTTCAGGTACAAGCTTCGGAAACCCAATGCCTTAGTCATACAGGGCGAACTTTACGAATTGAAGTTCGCGATATTGCCAACCCGTTGCGGATTCAGCGCGCGGCAGCACCCGAATTATCAGGGATACGTGTAGGGTGGAGATGCACAACCGTCGGACCGTGTAGTACCGCGTCACGGCAGGAAGCAGCCTCAGGCACTTCTGCCATGCCGGTCTTGAACAAGACGCTCAAGGGCGTCCACGCCAGACGATTGATTCCTCCTCCTGACTGAGTGCTTTTGACACCACAGCAAGCAGGACGCGTCGTCGCGGTTCCGCCCCTGTTGGGCAGAAATCGCTGGACACTGCAGTGGCCTAGGCCCTGTTGACGCACCTGACACCGACCGTGAGAAGTCGTGTGTGCCGAACGCCGTTTCCGGCAGCCCGGAAACCGACGGTACTACATGAAAAGAATGCTGATCAACGCAACTCAACCCGAAGAGTTGCGTGTTGCCCTTGTAGACGGCCAGCGCCTCTACGACCTGGACATCGAGTCAGGCGCCCGCGAGCAGAAGAAGGCCAACATCTATAAAGGCCGCATCACTCGCATCGAACCCAGCCTTGAAGCCGCCTTCGTCGACTTCGGCTCGGAACGCCACGGCTTCCTGCCCCTCAAGGAAATCTCCCGCGAGTACTTCAAGAAAAACCCCGAAGGCCGCGTCAACATCAAGGAAGTCCTGAGCGAAGGCCAGGAAGTCATCGTCCAGGTCGAGAAGGAAGAGCGCGGCAACAAGGGCGCTGCCCTGACCACGTTCATCAGCCTTGCCGGTCGCTACCTGGTACTGATGCCCAACAATCCGCGCGCCGGTGGCATTTCCCGTCGCATCGAGGGTGAAGAGCGCAACGAACTGCGCGAAGCACTCAATGGCCTGGTCGCTCCTGCCGACATGGGCCTGATCGTTCGCACGGCCGGCCTTGGCCGCAGCAGCGAAGAGATGCAGTGGGACCTGGACTACCTGCTGCAGCTGTGGACCGCGATCAAGGAAGCCTCGCTGGACCGCTCCGCACCTTTCCTGATCTACCAGGAAAGCAACGTCATCATCCGCGCGATCCGCGACTACCTGCGCCAGGACATCGGCGAAGTGCTGATCGACAGCGTCGAAGCCCAGGACGAAGCCCTGACCTTCATCCGCCAGGTGATGCCGCAGTACGCCAGCAAGATCAAGCTGTACGAAGACAGCGTGCCGCTGTTCAACCGTTTCCAGATCGAGAGCCAGATCGAAACCGCTTTCCAGCGTGTGGTCGAGTTGCCTTCCGGCGGTTCGATCGTCATCGATCCGACCGAGGCACTGGTGTCCATCGACATCAACTCGGCGCGCGCCACCAAAGGCAGCGACATCGAAGAAACGGCCCTGCAGACCAACCTCGAAGCCGCTGAAGAGATCGCTCGCCAGTTGCGCCTGCGCGACATCGGCGGCCTGATCGTCATCGACTTCATCGACATGACGCCGGCCAAGAACCAGCGCGCCGTGGAAGACAAGGTCCGCGAGTCGCTGGAAGCTGACCGCGCTCGTGTACAAGTGGGCCGCATTTCCCGCTTCGGCCTGCTGGAAATGTCCCGTCAGCGCCTGCGTCCCTCGCTGGGCGAGAGCAGCGGCATCGTCTGCCCGCGCTGCAGCGGCACCGGCATCATTCGCGACGTCGAATCGCTGTCGCTGGCCATCCTGCGCCTGATCGAAGAAGAAGCCCTGAAGGACCGCACTGCCGAAGTCCGCGCCCAGGTGCCGATTCCGGTCGCAGCGTTCCTGCTCAACGAAAAACGCAACTCCATCACCAAGATCGAACTGCGCACTCGTGCGCGCATCGTGATCCTGCCGAACGATCACCTGGAAACGCCGCACTTCGAAGTTCAGCGTCTGCGTGACGACAGCCCGGAAGCGCAGAACAGCCAATCCAGCTACGAAATCGCCGCTGCCGAAGTGGAAGAAGTGCTGCCGGTTGCCGCCACGCGCACCCTGGTCCGCCAGGAAGCCGCAGTGAAAACCGCGCCGACCCGCGCCGCCGCGCCGGTCGTAGCCGAAGAAGCTGCCCCCGTGGCTGCGGCAGCGCCTGCCCCCACTCCTGCTCCGCAGATCGCCGAACCCAGCCTGTTCAAGGGCTTGGTCAAGTCGCTGGTAAGCCTCTTCGCCACCAAGGAAGCGCCTGCTGCACCTGTGGTCGTCGAGAAACCCGCTGCCACCACCACCGAGCGCCCGGCGCGCGAAGAGCGTCGCAACGGTCGCCAGCAGAGCCGCAACCGCAGCAGCGGTCGCCGCGACGAAGAACGCAAGCCACGCGAGGATCGCGCACCGCGTGAAGATCGCGCTGCCCGTGAAGACGCACCTGCCGCCCGTGAAGAGCGCCCTGCCCGCGCACCGCGTGAGGAACGCCAGCCGCGCGCACCACGTGAAGACCGTCGCCCACGCAATGGTGGCGACGACGCTCCACGCGTCCGTGAACTGCGTGAGCCGCTGGACGCTCCAGCCGCACGCGAAGAACGCCCGGCCCGCGAAGAGCGCGCGCCACGTGAAGAACGTGTCGTCCGCGAGGAACGTGCTCCGCGCGAAGAACGTGCGCCCCGCGAAGAGCGTCCGGCCCGCGAAGAACGTGCACCGCGCGAAGAGCGTCCGGCCCGTGAAGAACGCCAGCCCCGCGCTGCGCGCGAGGAGCGTGTCGATCATCCGGAAAACCCGGCGGAGACCGAAGTCGACAATGCCGAAGAGGCACTGACCAACGAGGAACTGCTGCAGGACGACAACCAGGACAGCAACGACGGCGATCGTCCGCGTCGCCGCTCCCGTGGTCAGCGTCGTCGCAGCAACCGCCGCGAACGTCAACGCGATGCCAACGGCGACGTGATCGAGGGCTCGGAAGAGTCGAACGAATCGACCATCGAAGGCGAGTCGAACGGTGCAGCCCTGGCCGCCGGCGTTGCCGTCACCGCAGCGGTTGCGGAAAGCGCCATCAGTGCTTCCGCCGAAGCCCAGGCCCACGAGCAGGCCGAACAGGCCAATCGCAGCGTGCAGCCTGCCACCGGCGAAGGCACCGCCGTCGAAAGCGAAAGCCTGGCTGCACCGGAGATCGTCGCCACCGCGCCGACCGCCGAAGCGGCTGTTGAAGTGCCGGTAGACACTGCAGCAATTGCTCCGGCCCAGGCCCACAGCGAGCCCGAAGTCGAACGGCCTGCCACGGTCTCGGCGCCCGACAGCTGGGCTGCGCCTGCCAACGAAAGCGCCGCACCGGTAGTCGAGCAGCAGCCCGTCACCGAAGCAGCCAAGCCTGCCGAGGCCGTCGAAGCCGTCGAGCCTGCGCAGGAGTACGTCGCTGAGCCGGTGGAACTAACGCCTCCGTTCGACGCCACGCCAACGCCGGTCAGCCAACCTGGCGCCGACGTCGAAGTGGACGCACCGGTGGTGGTCGATCCTGCACAGGTCAGCGAGCCGACGCCTCAGCCTCGCGCTGCCGAGCCTGCCGCAGACGCACCGTGGTTGCCTGCCGAGCCTGCCTTGCACCACATCAGCGAACCGGCTGGCGCGGAACCAGTAGCCGCCGAGCCTGTAGTGGTCGAACCGGCTGCTGTCCTGCCGGTCGTCGAGCCGGTGCAGGCAAGCGAGCCTGCAACAGTCGTGGAGCCCGAGCCTGCTCAGGAAGTCGAACCGGCGCCGGCCCTGCCAAGCAATGGTCGTGCACCCAACGACCCACGTGAAGTGCGTCGTCGCAAGCGCGAAGCCGAGGAAGCGGCGAAAGTCGCTGCCTCGAAGCCCGACACTGAGGTATCCAGCGCCGCTGTCGCGCAAGATACCCAGGACGAGCCCAAGCCACTGGTGTAATCAGCCCGTGTGAATCAGCCCCCGTCGTGCAAGCGCCGGGGGCTTTTTCTTGCCGTTGGTGCAGGAATTCGGCCTGATTCGAACCTTAACGCATTTTAAGCGTTGACAGCCTTTCAACTATCTGTAGAATGCGCCTCCACAGACGCGGGATGGAGCAGTCTGGTAGCTCGTCGGGCTCATAACCCGAAGGTCGTCGGTTCAAATCCGGCTCCCGCAACCAAACATCGGAAGGGCCACTCTATAAACGGGTGGCCTTTTTCGTATGCGCTCGATAAAGCCCTCCGCCACGGCAACACGCCCTGCACACCTGCAATGTGAAAGTTGCTTTACAGTTCGCCACGCGTCGGTCACCGGTCGTGCGCAGGCGCTAGAATGGCGCGAATTATTTTTTCCACAGGGATTGGTACTTTGACGGGATCCCGGCATCCTGTTGCGCACAATCCAAGAGGTGATTGATGCGCTCTGACTTGCCCGATTCAACCGCTGTGGAACTCCCCCCCGCCGCTGCCGCTGCCAGTCCGATCAAGCCTGCGCGTGCCCGCTGGCTCGATCTGCTGAGCCGCTACCGGCAACCGGTGGGGCTGGCCGTTACCTTGTTGCTGTTCGCCATCGCGCTATTGGCCTGTCGGCACCTGCTCAGCGAGCTGGACATCTACGCCTTGCACGACTCGGTCCTGGCCACTCCGCCTGCCGCTTTGGGCGGGGCGCTGCTGGCCATGGTCTGCGGGTTCATCATCCTGCTGGGCTACGAATGGTCGGCCAGCCGCTATGCCAACGTCACCCTCCCCGCACGCACCCTGGCCCTGGGGGGGTTCACCTCGTTCGCCATCGGCAATGCCATTGGCCTGTCGATGCTGTCCGGCGGTTCGGTGCGTTATCGGCTGTACTCGCGATTGGGCGTGGGCGCCGGCGAAGTTGCGCGCATGACCCTGTTCGCCAGCCTTTCGCTGGGTTGCGCCCTGCCGCCGCTCGCTGCGGTGGCCACCCTCAGCAGCCTGCCCGCCGCTTCCATGGCCCTGGGGCTGTCACAGGGGCTGCTGGGGATGATTGCCGCAGTCGTGCTGGTACTGACCGCGCTGCTGGTACTGGGCGTCTATCGACGGCGCCTGGCCGAGCAGCCGCTGCCTCACAATCTGTTGGTGCGAGCGGGAAGTCGCACGCTGCGACTGCCCAGCGCACGCCTGACACTGCTGCAACTGGTCATCACCGCGCTGGACGTGGTGGCCGCAGCCACCGTGCTGTATCTGTTGCTGCCCGAAGCGCCGCCGTTCGGCGCTTTCGTGCTGATCTACCTGCTGGCGCTTGCCGCAGGCGTACTCAGCCACGTGCCTGGCGGAGTCGGCGTGTTCGAAGCGATCCTGCTGGCGGCGTTCGCCGATACCCTGGGCGCCGCGCCGCTCGCCGCGGCCCTGCTGCTGTACCGCCTGATCTATGTGGTGTTGCCGATGCTGGTGGCGTGCGTGGTGCTGCTGGCCAACGAAGCACGCCGCCTGTTTTTCGCTCAGCAGGCGATTCGCGTGGCTTCCGGGCTGGCCGCGCCGATATTGGCGGTGCTGGTGTTCCTCTCCGGCGTGGTGCTGCTGTTTTCCGGTGCCACGCCTGAGATCGACACCCGCCTGCAGGACCTGGGCTTCCTCATTCCCCATCGCCTCATCGACGCCTCGCACCTGGGCGCAAGCCTGGTGGGCGTGCTGTGCCTGCTGCTGGCCCAAGGGTTGCGCCGACGCCTGTCGGCGGCCTGGGTATTGACCATGGTGCTGCTGCTGGCGGGCGCCGTGCTGTCGCTGCTCAAGGGCTTCGACTGGGAAGAAGCGTCGTTGCTGTGCATGACCGCACTGCTGCTCGCGGTGTTCAAGCGCTCGTTCTACCGACCCAGTCGCCTGCTGGAGGTGCCGTTTTCGCCGCTGTACCTGATCGCCAGCGTGTGCGTGGTGGGCGCGTCGATCTGGTTGCTGTTCTTCGCCTACCAGGATGTGCCCTACAGCACCAAGCTGTGGTGGCAGTTCGCACTGGATGCCGATGCCCCCCGCGGCCTTCGCTCGGCCCTGGGCAGCGCGGTACTGTTGATCGTGGTCGCCCTGACCTGGCTGCTGCGCACCGCACGCCCGGTGATCCACCTGCCCACACCCGATGAACTGCAGCGCGCTGCAACCATCCTCAAGGCGTCGCACCAGCCCGATGGTGGCCTGGCCCTGACCGGCGACAAGGCGTTGCTGTTCCACCCCAAGGACGAGGCGTTTCTGATGTACGCCCGCCGCGGGCGCAGCCTGGTGGCGCTGTACGACCCCATCGGCCCGACCCAGCCGCGTGCCGAAATGATCTGGCAGTTCCGCGACCTGTGCGACTTTCACCACGCCCGCCCGGTGTTCTATCAGGTCAGGGCAGAGAACCTGCCGTTCTACATGGACATTGGCCTGACCGCGATCAAGCTGGGTGAAGAGGCTCGGGTCGACTTGCACGCTTTCGATCTGGAAGCCAAGGGCAAGGAGATGAAGGATCTGCGCTACACCTGGAACCGCGGCGGCCGCGACGGCCTGTCCCTGGAGATCTACGAGCCCGGCCAGGCACCGCTGGACGAGCTCAAGGTCATTTCCGACGCCTGGCTCAGTGGCAAGAACGTGCGCGAAAAGGGTTTTTCGCTGGGTCGCTTCAGCCCGGAATACCTGAACCATTTTCGTATCGCGATCGTCCATTTCGAGGGCAAGCCGGTGGCGTTCGCCAACCTGCTGGAAACCGACAGCAGGGAGCTGGCCAGCCTGGACCTGATGCGCGCGCATCCCCAGGCGCCCAAATTGACCATGGAATTCATGATGGTAGGCTTGATCCAGCACTACAAGAAACACGGTTACGCTCGCTTCAGCCTGGGCATGGTGCCGCTGTCGGGCCTGCAGCCTCGGCGCGGCGCACCCCTGACCCAGCGCCTGGGTTCGATGGTCTTCAACCGTGGCGAGCAGCTGTACAACTTCCAGGGCTTGCGTCGCTTCAAGGACAAGTTCCAGCCGACCTGGGAGCCTCGTTACATGGCCGTGCCGGCAGGCCTTGACCCGCTGGTCGCACTGGCCGATACCGCCGCCCTCATTGCAGGTGGCCTGACAGGATTGGTGAAACGCTGATGATTCGACGTAACTGGCGCAAGTTGTTCGCCTTGATCGTGGTACTGCTACTGGCGGTAGCCGGTTATTACTGGTGGGCCACCCGCCCTGTCCCTGCGGCGCAGCTCAGCGCCCAACGCCTGAACAACGGCAGCGATGCCCGCGAAGTCGTCCCCGGCACTCGGACCAAGTCGCGAGTGGCGATTGCACTGCCTGCTGCCGAAGCCTTGACCGACAAGCAGCTGCTGGACCTGAGCCGGGATGCCTCGGCGCACATCGTCCAGGTGATCCTGCCGGAAACCGACTGCGGCCTGCAGCAGGCCGCCCTGGACGCTGCCATCAAGCGTCTCGACGGCGCACCGGACCTGGTGGCTGGCATAGGTCCGGGTGCGTCGCTGGCCTGGCGCTGGTTGGCCACCCAGGACAATGACAAGGCTCAGGCCGTGTCGGTGGACCTGAGCGTGGAGAAACCGGACGGCTGTCTGCCGGAGCTGCCGAAGAAGGCCGAGCATGGCCAGTGGATGGTTGCCTGGAATGACAACCCCGACGATGCCAGTGCGGCGTTCGTGCGTGACCAGCCCAATGCGCAGACTGTCATCAGCGACTACGACGTGAAGCTGCCGCAGGTGCTGAAGAACCAGATCACCGCCATCCTGGTCGGCACCGAGGGCACCCATCTGGCCATCCCGGTAGTCGAAGTGCCCGCCGCGCAGAGCAACGAGACCGTCAGCCTGTTCCTGTCGGGCGACGGCGGCTGGCGCGACCTCGACAAGGCGGTTGCCGGCGACATGGCGACGATGGGCTACCCGACCGTGGGTATCGACACCCTGCGCTACTACTGGGAACACAAGACGCCCGAGCAGAGTGCCGACGACCTGGTCGAGCTGATGCACTTCTACCGGCAGAAGTGGGGCGCAAAACGCTTCGTGCTGACCGGTTATTCGTTCGGTGCCGACGTGCTTCCGGCCATCTATAACCGCCTGCCCCCCGAGGCACAGGACAGCGTCAGCGCTATCATCCTGCTGGCGTTCGCCCGCAGTGGCAGCTTCGAGATCGAAGTCGAGGGTTGGCTCGGCAACGCTGGCAAGGAGGCCCCCACCGGGCCGGAAATGGCCAAGCTGCCGGCCGCCAAGGTTGTTTGCGTGTATGGCGAAGAAGAGGCCGACGAAAGCGGCTGTACCGAGGCGACTGCAGTAGGCGAGAAGCTCAAGCTGCCGGGTGGCCACCATTTCGACGAGAATTACCCGGCGCTGGCCAAGCGCCTGGTGCTGCAGATCGACAAGCGTACCGGCTCGAACTGACCGGGCTGCAAAAGCAAAGCCCCGGACCTGCGCAGGTACCGGGGCTTTTTTTTGTGCGGCCTACACCGAACCTACATCTCCACCTGCGTACCGAGTTCGATCACCCGGTTCACCGGCAGCTTGAAGAAGCGCAGGTTGCCATTGGCATTCTTCAGCATGAAAGCGAACAACTGCTCGCGCCAGCGCGCCATGCCGGCCAACTTGGAGGCGATCACCGTTTCGCGGCTAAGGAAATAGGTGGTGCGCATCGGGCTGAAGTCCAGCTCCGGCAGATCGCACAGGGCCAGGGCGCCGGGCACGTCCGGTTCGTCCATGAAGCCGTAATGCAGAATGACCCGGAAGAACCCCTCGCCATAGCTCTGCACCTCGAACCGCCGTGCCAACGGGACCCTCGGCGTGTCTTCGTTGACCACCGTCAACAGCACCACTTGCTCATGCAACACCTGGTTATGCAGCAGGTTGTGCAACAACGCGTGGGGCACGGCGTCGGAGCGTGCGGTCAGAAACACTGCCGTACCCTGAACTCGATGTGGCGGCTGTACGCTGATGCTGCCGATGAAGATCGGCAGCGGCAACCCGCCCTCGTCGATCCGTTCGACCAGCAGTTGCTTGCCGCGCTTCCAGGTGGTCATGAGGATGAACAACACGGTTCCCGCCAGCACCGGGAACGCACCGCCCTGAATGATCTTCGGCACGTTGGCGGCGAAGAACAGGCCATCGACCAGAAGGCAACCCAGCAGAACCGGCACCGCCAGCACCGGCGGCCACTTCCACAGCAGCAGCATCACGGCCGACACCAGGATGGTGGTCATCAACATGGTCCCGGTGACGGCGACGCCATAGGCCGAGGCCAGCGCACCGGAGGATTCGAAACCGATCACCAGCAGCACCACGCCAACCATCAACGCCCAGTTCACCGCGCCGATATAGATCTGCCCCTGCTCGCTGCTCGACGTGTGCTGGATGTGCATGCGCGGGATGTAGCCCAACTGGATGGCCTGCTGGGTCAGGGAGAACGCGCCGGAGATCACCGCCTGCGATGCGATCACGGTGGCCAGGGTGGACAGTGCCACCAGCGGCACCAGGGCCCAGCCTGGCGCCAGCAGGAAGAACGGATTGCGCGCCGCTTCGGGGTTTTCCAGCAGCAGGCCACCCTGGCCGAAGTAGTTCAGCACCAGGGCAGGCAGCACCAGAATGAACCAGGCACGGGCAATCGGTTTGCGGCCAAAATGCCCCATGTCGGCATACAGCGCCTCGGCGCCGGTCAGTGCCAGCACCACGGCGCCGAGGATCGCCACACCCATGCCGGGGTGAACGATGAAGAAGCGCACTGCCCAGACCGGATTGAACGCCTTGAGCACTTCGGGGTGCTGGTATACCCCGTAGGCACCCAGCAGCCCCAGCACCAGGAACCACACCACCATCACCGGCCCGAACAGCTTGCCGATGCGTTGTGTACCGTGCTTCTGGATCAGGAACAGCGCCACCAGTACCACCAGCGCCATCGGCACCACCCAACGCTCCAGGCCATCGAACGCCAGTTCCATGCCCTCGATGGCCGAAAGCACCGACACCGCGGGGGTGATCATGCTGTCGCCGTAGAACAGCGCGGCACCGGCCAGCCCGCACACCACCATCAAGGCACGCAGCTTGGGCAGCGAGGCGGTGGCGCGCGTCGCCAACGCCGTCAGGGCCATGATGCCGCCCTCGCCCTGGTTGTCGGCGCGCAACACGAACAGCATGTACTTGATCGAGACGACCCAGATCAGCGACCAGAAAATCAGCGAGAGGATGCCCAGCACCCCGTCGTGGGAAATGGGCACGCCATAGCCTCCGGAAAAGACTTCCTTGAGCGTGTACAACGGGCTGGTGCCGATGTCGCCATAAACGACACCGACCGCTGCCACCAGCATGCCGATCGGCCGGGCCGCCGAATGTCCGCCATTGCCGTTACTGCTTGCCTGAACCATCGACCACTCCCGCACCCGTGATTTGTAACGCCATGTGGCGAGATGCGGCGAAGCATAGCGCAGCACTCGTCGCAATTCCTCGCATAATGCTGGTCAAGCGACCCGGCCATCGCTAGAATTGCGCACTTTTTGATCAGAGGCGTACCCAGCGCCCACCTGTGTGGCCCACGAGGCCCTATCGATACCGAGGTTAGCCATGTCCACCACTCCTTCGTCGGCCGCTCCAAAGGTCGGCTTCGTCTCGCTGGGTTGCCCCAAGGCCCTGGTCGATTCCGAGCGAATCCTGACTCAGTTGCGCATGGAAGGTTACCAGGTGGTGTCCACCTACGAGGACGCCGACGTGGTGGTCGTCAACACCTGTGGTTTCATCGACAGTGCCAAGGCCGAGTCCCTGGAAGTGATCGGCGAAGCGCTCAAGGAGAACGGCAAGGTCATCGTCACCGGCTGCATGGGCGTGGAAGAGAATGCCATTCGCAAGGTGCACCCCAGCGTGCTGTCGGTCACCGGCCCGCAGCAGTACGAGCAGGTGGTCAACGCGGTGCACCAGGTGGTGCCGCCTCGGCATGACCACAACCCGCTGATCGACCTGGTACCGCCACAGGGCATCAAGCTGACGCCGCGTCACTACGCCTACCTGAAGATTTCAGAAGGCTGCAACCACAGCTGCAGCTTCTGCATCATCCCCTCGATGCGCGGCAAGCTGGTCAGCCGTCCGGTGGGCGATGTGCTGAGCGAGGCCGAGCGCCTGGTCAAGGCCGGGGTCAAGGAAGTGCTGGTCATCTCCCAGGACACCAGTGCCTATGGGGTGGACGTCAAGTACAAGACCGACTTCTGGAACGGTCGCCCGGTCAAGACACGCATGCTCGAATTGTGCGAAGCCCTGAGCACCCTGGGCGTCTGGGTGCGCCTGCACTACGTGTACCCCTACCCCAACGTCGACGACATCATCCCGCTGATGGCCGCCGGCAAGATCCTCCCGTACCTGGACATCCCCTTCCAGCACGCCAGCCCGAAAGTGCTCAAGGCCATGAAACGCCCGGCCTTCGAAGACAAGACCCTGGCGCGGATCAAGAAGTGGCGCGAGCAGTGCCCGGACCTGATCATCCGTTCGACCTTCATCGTCGGCTTCCCCGGCGAGACCGAGGAAGATTTCCAGTACCTGCTGGACTGGCTGAGCGAGGCGCAACTGGACCGCGTTGGCTGCTTCCAGTATTCGCCGGTCGAGGGCGCGCCTGCCAACCTGCTGGACGCTGCCATCGTCCCCGACGACGTGAAACAGGACCGTTGGGACCGCTTCATGGCGCACCAGCAGGCCATCAGTGCCGCACGCCTGCAGATGCGCATCGGCAAGCGCGTGGAAGTGCTGATCGATGAGGTCGAGGAACAGGGTGCGGTGGGCCGTTGCTTCTTCGACGCCCCGGAAATCGACGGCAACGTGTTCATCGACGATGCCACCCATCTCAAGCCGGGCGACAAGGTCTGGTGCACCATCGTCGATGCCGACGAATACGATCTGTGGGCCGAACTGGCCTGATTCGAGCTGCCCTGGCTCGACAGGCAAGACGGCGGCGACCGGCCCGGTTCGCCGCCACGCCAGCCGCAGGCGCCAGACGCCGGGCAATCTGCGCGGGCTTAACCGCCTCCAGGCAGTTACACTAGCGCCCTTTCCTTGCTACGGCCGCAGTCATGTCTGAACCCACTCGTCTCTCCAAACGCCTCATCGAACTGGTCGGGTGTTCCCGCCGCGAGGCCGAACTCTTCATCGAAGGCGGCTGGGTGTCCGTTGACGGCGTGGTGGTCGACGAACCGCAGTTCAAGGTGGACGCACAGAAGGTCGAGCTCGATCCCCAGGCCAAGGCCGAAGCACCGGAGCCGGTGACCCTGTTGCTGCACCAGGCGCCGGGACAGAGCGCCGAAGAGGCGCTGGCTACGCTCAACGCCCAGACTCTGTCCAGCGAGCACGGCTTTGGCAAGCGTCCGCTCAAGGGCCACTTCCTGCGCCTGAGCTGCGCGGCCGAGCTGCCTGCCAATGCCAGCGGTCTGCAGATCTTTACCCAGGACTGGAAGACCCTGCGCAAGCTGACCGCCGATGCGGCCAAGATCGAACAGGAATACGTGGTGGAAATCACCGGCGAGATGAGCCCCCACGGCCTCAACCGCCTCAATCATGGCGCGATGTACAAGGGCAAGGCGCTGCCGGCGGTGAAAGCCAGCTGGCAGAACGAGACACGCCTGCGCTTCGCCTTGAAGAACCCGGCACCCGGGGTGCTGCAGCAACTGTGCGCCAGTGTCGGTCTGACGATCGTCTCGATCCGCCGCATTCGCGTGGGCGGTGTGTCGATGGGCAAGCTGCCCCTGGGCCAGTGGCGCTACCTGACGACCAAGGAAAAATTCTGAACCCTCTCTTTTTCCGGCGCTGCCTGGGCAGCGTCGTTCAACCAGGATACACACCATGATCCACAACGATGTACTGCGCAGCGTGCGCTACATGCTCGACATCAGCGACGGCAAAGTTGCCGACATCACCGCTTTGGGCGGACTGGAAATCAGCAAGGCCGACGTCATCAGCTACACCAAGAAGGACGAAGAAGAAGGCTTCGTGCATTGTCCGGATGCTGTCCTGGCGCATTTTCTCGATGGCCTGGTGATCTATCGCCGCGGTCGCGACGAGACCCGCCCCGCCCAGGCGGTCGAGCTGCCGGTCACCAACAACATCGTCTTGAAGAAACTGCGCGTGGCCTTCGAACTCAAGGAAGACGACATGCACGCCGTGCTCAAGTCGGTCGACTTTCCGGTGTCCAAACCTGAGCTGAGCGCCTTGTTTCGCAAGTTCGGCCACAACAACTACCGTGCGTGCGGCGACCAGTTGCTGCGCAACTTCCTCAAGGGCCTGACCCTGCGAGTCCGCGGCTGAGCCCCATGGTCTATAGCGTCGAACCGATCGGTTTTATCCGCTCCTGCTTCAAGGAAAAATTCGCCATTCCGCGCCAGCCGCAACTGGCGCCGGCCGCGCGCGGCGTGCTGGAGCTGCTGCCACCGTTCGATCAGGGCGAGGCCGTGCAGGGCCTGGAACAGGTCAGCCATGTATGGCTGCTGTTCCTGTTCCATGAGGCCCTGGAAGACAAGCCGCGTTTGAAGGTCCGTCCGCCGCGCCTGGGCGGCAACAGGTCGATCGGCGTTTTCGCCACGCGGGCCACCCATCGGCCCAATGGCATCGGTCAATCGGTGGTCCGCCTGGACAAGGTCGAAGGCGCGCGCCTGCACCTCTCCGGCATCGATTTGCTCGACGGCACACCAGTGCTGGACATCAAACCCTACGTGCCCTATGCCGACAACGTGCCTGCTGCCGTCAACGCCATCGCCAGCGCCGCGCCTGAGCCCATTGCCGTGCAGTGGCTGGACGCGGGACTGGCGCAAGCCAGGGCGCACGCCATGCGCCTGGGCGAGCCCTTGGTGGAGTTGATCGAGCAATGCCTGGCCCAGGATCCGCGTCCGGCCTACCAGAAGCCTGCACCCGAGCGCGAATACGGCGCCCGGTTCTGGGATGTGGACGTACGCTGGCATTACCCGCGCCCCGACTGCATTTGCGTGCTGGAAGTGGTGCTCTCCTGAGCCTGCGCATCGCTCACAAAAAAACCGCCCGAGGGCGGTTTTTTCATGGTGCTGGCCAGCCGCTTACTTCTCGACGAAGGCGCGCTCGATCAGGTAGTCACCCGGCTCGCGCATGCGCGGCGAGACGGTCAGGCCGAAGCTGTTGAGCACTTCGCTGGTTTCGTCGAGCATGCTCGGGCTGCCGCACAGCATGGCACGGTCGTCCTGCGGGTTGATCGGCGGCAGGCCGATGTCGCTGAACAGCTTGCCGCTGCGCATCAGATCGGTCAGGCGGCCTTCGTTCTCGAACGGCTCGCGCGTCACGGTGGGGTAGTAGATCAGCTTGTCGCGCAGTGCCTCGCCGAAGAATTCGTTCTGCGGCAGGTGCTCGGTGATGAACTCGCGGTAGGCGACCTCGTTCACGTAGCGCACGCCATGGCAAAGAATGACCTTTTCGAAACGCTCGTAGGTTTCCGGGTCCTGGATAACGCTCATGAACGGCGCCAGGCCGGTGCCGGTGCTCAGCAGGTACAGGTGCTTGCCCGGCTTGAGGTCATCGAGAACCAGCGTGCCGGTGGGCTTCTTGCTGATGATGATCTCGTCGCCTTCCTTCAGGTGCTGCAGCTGCGAGGTCAGCGGGCCATCGGGCACCTTGATGCTGAAGAACTCCAGATGCTCTTCCCAGTTCGGGCTGGCGATCGAATAGGCGCGCATAAGCGGGCGGCCGGTGGGTTGTTGCAGGCCGATCATCACGAACTGCCCGTTCTCGAAGCGCAGGCCCGGATCGCGGGTGCACTTGAAGCTGAACAGGGTGTCATTCCAGTGATGAACACTGAGTACACGTTCGTGGTTCATGTTGCTCATGTACGGGGCTCCTAGAAAAAGCGTACGCCTGACAGGGGCGCGATTGCGCAATAGTTTACGGGGCTCAACAATATCTGTTAAATGGATTATTAAGATATGGGTAATCGGTTATATAGATATGCGATTCACACTTCGTCAATTGCAGGTATTCGTCGCCGTGGCCCAGCAGGAAAGCGTGTCACGCGCCGCGAACCTGCTGTCGCTGTCGCAGTCGGCGACCAGCACCTCGATCACCGAGCTCGAACGGCAATCGAGCTGTCAGTTGTTCGACCGCGCCGGCAAGCGCCTGAGTCTCAACGCCCTGGGTCATCAACTGCTGCCCCAGGCCGTGGCCCTGCTCGACCAGGCCAAGGAAATCGAAGACCTGCTCAACGGCAAGTCAGGATTCGGTTCGTTGGCGGTAGGCGCGACTTTGACCATCGGCAACTATCTGGCCACTCTGCTGATCGGCCGTTTCATGCAGGTGCACCCGGAAAGCCAGGTCAAGCTGCATGTCCAGAACACTGCGAACATCGTTCAGCAGGTGGCGCACTATGAAATCGACCTGGGGCTGATCGAGGGTGACTGCAGCCATCCAGACATCGAGGTGCAACCCTGGGTCGAAGACGAGTTGGTGGTGTTCTGTGCGCCACGGCATCCATTGGCTTCGGTGCCCAGTGCCAGCCTGGCCTTGCTGACCCAGGAAGCGTGGATTCTGCGCGAACAGGGCTCGGGCACGCGCCTGACATTCGACCAGGCCATGCGTCACCATCGCCTGGCACTCAACATCCGTCTGGAACTGGAACACACCGAAGCGATCAAGCGCGCCGTGGAGTCCGGGCTGGGCATCGGGTGCATTTCCCGGCTGGCACTGCGCGATGCCTTTCGGCGCGGCAGCCTGGTGCCGGTGCACACGCCCGAGCTGGATCTGGCGCGGCAGTTCTATTTCATTTGGCACAAACGCAAGTACCAGACCTCGGCCATGCGCGAGTTCCTCGACCTGTGCCGCGCATTCACCGCCGGCGCGCAACGCAGTGACGAGATCGTCCTGCCCGACATCGCCTGAGCCAGGCATCGGTCAAAGCAGAATCACCGCCCACACCAGCACGATCATGCTCAAGGCAACGAACTGAGCTGCGCTGCCCATGTCCTTGGCATTCTTCGACAATGGGTGACGCTCCAGCGAGATGCGATCGATAGCCGCCTCGATCGCCGAGTTGAGCAATTCAACGATCAACGCCAGCAGGCACACCGCGATGAGCACCGCGCGCTCCACGCGGCTGACCTGCAACAAAAAGCTCAGCGGCACCAGCACGACGTTGAGCAGCACCAACTGGCGAAACGCCGCTTCGCCGGTGAAGGCTGCACGCAGACCATCGAAGGAGTAACCCGTAGCATTGAGAATACGTTTGAGGCCGGTCTGGCCCTTGAAAGGTGACATGCGCGACGATCCAGGAAAGGAAGACGGCCGACGATGAAACGTTCGGCGTGAAAAAGGCGTGACGGTGCAGGTCAGTTGGCGGAGGTTGACTCCAGTTGTTGCAACAGCAAGGCAGCCTGGGTGCGAGTGCGCACGCCGAGCTTGCGAAAGATCGCTGTTACATGGGCCTTGATGGTGGCTTCCGACACGCTCAACTCATAGGCGATCTGCTTGTTCAACAAACCTTCGCACACCATGGTCAGTACCCTGAACTGTTGGGGCGTCAGGCTGGCAAGCCCTTCGCTGGCGGCCTTGGCTTCCGCCGAAACGCTGACCGCCTCGAATGCCTGCGGCGGCCACCAGACTTCCCCGTCCAGCACCTCGCGTACGGCCGCTTGAATGGTTTCGAGCGAACTGGACTTTGGAATGAAGCCACTGGCGCCGAATTCACGCGAGCGCACCATGACCCAGGCGTCTTCCTGAGCCGAAACCATCACCACGGGTATGTGCGGATACTGGCCGCGCAGCAATACCAATCCGGAAAAACCGTAGGCGCCGGGCATATTCAGGTCCAGCAGCACCAGGTCCCAGTCGGCCTTTTCGTCGAGGCGCCCTTCGAGCTCGGCAATACTCGCCACCTCTACCAGACGCACTTCTGCGCCCAGACCCATGGTCAAGGCTTGATGCAGCGCGCTGCGAAACAGCGGATGGTCGTCGGCGATCAGGATTTCGTAAGTGGCCATCGATCACAGGATTCCAGGAAATGAAGCCGTTCGGACAGTATCCGCCCGATTCGGCGCCAAGAATGCCGACCCCGGCCATGGTGGTCAAGCGACTCCATGGCCAGAGCCCGCGCCGCCGCCAGGATTATAGATAGTCGGCCAGAAACCGATGCGCCGCATCGGTCTCGTCCACTGGCTCCTGGAATTTCGCTGCCAGGTAATGCGCACTGAACACATCGAGGTAGGCATCCAGTACGCGCGCCGCCTGCTCGTCGCCGGCCAGCTCCAGACACAGCGCCGCCACCTCGGCGGTGCAGAAGTGATCGTCGCGCTTGGAGCGGCGCAAGGTGTAGCGCGACAGTTGTTCGGGCGCCAGGCTCAACACCGGCAGCGAGGCCAGGTACGGACTCTTGCGGAACATCTTTCGCGCTTCGGTCCAGGTAGCGTCCAACAGTATGAACAAAGGCCGTCGACCGAGCTGCGGCGCCACGCTGCTGGTTACCCGCTGCGGCTCGACGAACTCTCCGGGAAAGACCAGATAGGGCTGCCACTGCGGATCCGCCAAAAGTGCCAGCAACCGCGGGTCGACGGCTACGCGCGACCACATGAAGGCGTGGGTGTCGGCGATCACGTCGGCAATCAGCCAGCCGGTGTTGCTCGGCTTCATGGGTTCCACGTCATGCATCAGCAGGCACATGGCCGACCGTGCGTCGACGTTGGGACGCCACGCGCACAGGCAGTACTGCGGAATGACTCGGCAACGCGGGCATCGAGGCGCGCGTGAACCCCGTGCGGTAAATGGCTGGGTACTGCGCGCCAGGCGCTCGGCGCGCAGACGGGAAACGGCATGGCTCATTGCGGATCACGGTAGAGTCTGGGGGCGCGGATTCTAACAGAGCTGGCTCCGGAACGATGTCGATGGTGAGCCGACGTGCCGCGCCGTATAATCGGCTACCCTCAGAGGTGGGTGAACGCCTGCGCCATTGGCGGGTCTTACGCCCACTTGTCTTGCCCGGCTTTTTGCCCAGGAGTGTTTCATGCTGCGCTTTATCGCCCCGTCCCTCGCCTTGCTGCTTGCCTTGCCGCTGGCCGCCCACGCTGCATCGCTGAAGGAACTGGAGCTGTCGAAAAACCTGCAGAAAGTGGCTCAGCAAAGCAGTGTGGGTACACCGCGCGCAATCAATGAAGACATCCTCGATCAGGGTTTCACCGTCGAAGGCAACCAACTGGTCAATCACCTGAGCGTTCGCGAAAGCCAGGCCTACGAGATGCGCCGCGACCCCAAAACCGTTTACCTGCAACTGGGCGCAAGCGTATGTCGCAACAAGGGTTTTCGTGATCTGATGGCACAGGGCGCCGTGATGCGCTATGACTTCACCGAATACAAGACCAATCGCGCCATCGGCAGCCAGTCCTACACTGCCAAGGACTGCGGCAAGTAATACTCCAGGAAATGTGGCGGTGCTACTCGACGAACACCGCTGCCTCATCGGCAGAAGGGATCAGTCCAGATCCTTGCCGTTGAGCAGGCGAGAAATCAGCTCCATCGGGTAGCCCCGATAGGCCAGAAAACGCGTCTGCTGGGCGCGCTCCTTGAGTTCAACGGGAAGCCTGGCAGCGAATTTGCGCTCCCAGAGCTCGCGTAGCTGCAACGCCCAATCGAATCCGCTTTGACGAAGTGCCTGCTCGACATCGGCGCGCTGCAAACCGCGCTGGGTCAGGTCTTCGCGTATTCGTGCGGGCCCGTAGCCGGAGTTGGCCCGATAGCGAATGAAGCTTTCCAGGTAGCGTGCTTCCGACAACAAGCCTTCGTCGGTCAGACGATCAAGCTCGGTATCGATCATTTCGGGAGGGGCGCCGCGCTGACGCAATTTGCGCGTCAGCTCGACTCGACCATGCTCGCGACGTGCGAGCAGGTCCATGGCAGACCGTCGCACGGCGACGGGTGTATCCAATACGACAGGTGGCATGAGGCTGATCAGAAATCGGCTTCAGCTTCAGCCGTATCGGCAGCTGGTGCAGTGGCGGAAGCCTTGTCAGCTGCAGCCTTGTCGGTACCGCCAGTCAGCAGCTTGTCGCGGATCTGCTTTTCCAGGGTGGCCTTGATCTCGGGGTTGTCTTGCAGGAACTTGGCCGAGTTGGCCTTGCCCTGACCGATCTTGCTACCTTGATAGCTGTACCAGGCGCCCGATTTCTCCAACAGGCCGTTGGCCACACCCAGGTCGACGATTTCACCGTTGAGGTAGATGCCCTTGCCGTACAGGATCTGGAATTCAGCCTGACGGAATGGCGGTGCCACCTTGTTCTTGACGACCTTGACGCGGGTTTCGCTGCCCACCACTTCGTCGCCTTCCTTGACCGCGCCGGTCCGGCGAATGTCCAGACGAACCGATGCGTAGAACTTCAGCGCGTTACCACCGGTGGTGGTTTCCGGGCTGCCGAACATCACACCGATCTTCATGCGGATCTGGTTGATGAAGATGACCAGGCAGTTGGCGTTCTTGATGTTACCGGTGATCTTGCGCAGTGCCTGCGACATCAGGCGTGCCTGCAGACCCACGTGCATGTCGCCCATCTCGCCTTCGATCTCGGCCTTGGGTACCAGTGCAGCGACGGAGTCGACGATGATGACGTCAACCGCATTGGAGCGCACCAGCATGTCGGTGATTTCCAGCGCCTGCTCACCGGTGTCCGGCTGGGATACCAGCAGGTCATCGACATTGACGCCCAGCTTGCCGGCGTACTCGGGATCCAGCGCGTGCTCGGCGTCGACGAAGGCGCAGGTTGCACCGGCCTTCTGGGCCTGGGCGATGACCGACAGCGTCAACGTGGTTTTACCCGACGATTCCGGGCCATAGATCTCGACGATCCGGCCTTTTGGCAGACCACCGATACCCAGCGCGATATCCAGGCCGAGCGAGCCGGTAGAGATGGCCGGGATCGCTTGGCGCTCGTGGTCACCCATGCGCATGACAGCGCCTTTACCGAATTGACGTTCGATCTGACCCAGGGCCGCAGCCAAGGCACGCTTCTTGTTGTCGTCCATTGAAGTCCTCACGTAATCAATAAGGCCTGACGGCCATAACACCTGTATAAGTAGCCAGTATTATTCCACACACCATGCCCCTCGCCTACCCCTGAAATGGTTTTTCTCCAGTGGCAAGGTGTAACAAACCCTGCAGGGCTGCCACGACGGTTTGCCGGCGCACGGCCTCGCGATCGCCGGCAAACTGCTCGCGTCGACAAAACGTCTGCGCACCGTCAGCCCAGGCCAGCCATACCGTGCCGACAGGCTTTTCAGCGGAGCCGCCGCCGGGGCCGGCAACGCCGCTGACCGCCACTGCAAAGCGCGCTTTGCTGTGGCCCTGAGCACCGCGCACCATGGCTTCGACCACTTCGCGGCTGACCGCCCCGACCTGCTCGAACAGCTCGCTCGGAACCTGCAGCTGAGCGGTTTTCTGCGCATTGGAATAAGTGACGTAGCCGGCCTCGAACCAGGCCGAACTGCCGGCGATGCGAGTGATCGCCTCGGCGATACCGCCTCCCGTGCAGGACTCCGCCGTGGTGGCTTGGGCGCCCAGGGCAAGCAGGCGCTGGCCGAGTTCGGCAGAGAGTGAGGTCGAGGCGTCCATAACAGCTCCTTGATCAGGCGGCCGATGAGGCTACGCCCTCCTGCCATGCAGGTCAAAAGTCGCCATGGCGTGCCTGCGTATGACCGGCCCGAAGGGCAATCGTGCCACCGCGTAACCGGTGCCAACGTCCTACATGGTGAAAAAAATCCCTGTACTATTGGCGCCTGCCTTACGTCCCCAAGACACCCGCGAGCTAAGTCCTTGAATGTCCGATTTTTCTAACCACACCCCGATGATGCAGCAGTACTGGAAGCTGAAGAATCAGCATCCCGACCAGTTGATGTTCTACCGCATGGGCGACTTCTACGAAATCTTCTACGAGGATGCGAAGAAGGCTGCCAAATTGCTCGACATCACCCTGACCGCCCGTGGACAGTCGGCGGGGCAGTCGATCCCCATGTGCGGTATTCCTTACCATGCAGCCGAGGGCTACCTGGCCAAACTGGTCAAGCTGGGCGAGTCGGTGGTGATCTGCGAGCAGATCGGCGACCCGGCCACCAGCAAGGGGCCGGTCGATCGGCAAGTGGTACGGATCATCACGCCCGGCACGGTCAGCGACGAAGCGTTGCTCGACGAGCGCCGCGACAACCTGATCGCGGCGGTGTTGGGCGACGAGCGCCTGTTCGGCCTGGCGGTGCTGGACATCACCAGCGGCAGCTTCATGGTCATGGAGTTGGCGGGATGGGAAAACCTGCTGGCGGAGCTAGAGCGGATCAACCCGGTCGAACTGCTGATCCCCGATGACTGGCCGCAAGGGTTGCCGGCGGAAAAGCGCAAGGGCTCGCGCCGCCGGGCGCCTTGGGACTTCGAGCGGGACACTGCGCACAAGAGCCTGTGCCAGCAGTTCGCAACCCAGGACCTCAAGGGCTTCGGCTGCGAGAAGCTGACGCTGGCCATCGGCGCCGCGGGCTGCCTGCTCGGCTACGCCAAGGAAACCCAGCGCACCGCCCTGCCCCATCTGCGCAGCCTGCGTCACGAACGGCTGGACGACACGGTGGTGCTGGACGGCGCCAGTCGCCGCAACCTGGAGCTGGACACCAACCTTGCCGGCGGACGCGACAACACCCTGCAATCGGTCATCGACCGCTGCCAGACCGCCATGGGCAGCCGCCTGCTGACCCGCTGGCTCAATCGACCACTGCGTGACCTCAAGGTGTTGCAGGCGCGTCAGGGCTCCATCGGCTGCCTGCTCGAGGGCTACCGCTTCGAAAGCCTGCAACCGCAGCTCAAGGAAATCGGCGACATCGAGCGGATTCTCGCAAGGATCGGGCTGCGCAATGCCCGACCGCGGGACCTGGCGCGACTGCGCGATGCGCTGGCCGCCCTGCCCGAACTGCAGGTGGCAATGGCCGAACTCGAAGCGCCGCACCTGGCGCAGCTGGCGGCCATTGCCGGGACCTACCCGGAACTGGCCGATCTGCTGGCCAAGGCCATCGTCGACAATCCGCCCGCCGTCATCCGCGACGGCGGCGTACTGAAAACCGGCTACGACAGCGAGCTGGACGAATTGCTGTCGCTGAGCGAGAACGCCGGCCAGTTCCTGATCGACCTGGAAGCCCGGGAAAAAGCCCGTACGGGCCTGTCCCACTTGAAAGTGGGTTACAACCGCGTCCACGGCTACTTCATCGAACTGCCCAGCAAACAGGCCGAACAAGCCCCCGCGGACTACATCCGGCGGCAGACGCTCAAAGGTGCCGAGCGCTTCATCACCCCTGAACTCAAGGCCTTCGAAGACAAGGCGCTGTCGGCCAAGAGCCGTGCCCTGGCCCGTGAGAAGTCGCTGTACGAAGCGTTGCTGGAAAACCTCATCGGCCATCTGCCGCCACTGCAGGACACCGCCGCGGCGCTGGCTGAACTGGACGTGCTGAGCAACCTCGCCGAGCGAGCGCTGAACCTGGACCTCAATTGCCCCCGCTTCGTCGACGAGCCGTGCCTGCGTATCAACCAGGGTCGCCACCCGGTCGTGGAACAAGTGCTCACCACACCCTTCGTGGCCAACGACCTGAGCCTGGACGACAGCACCCGCATGCTGGTGATCACCGGTCCGAACATGGGCGGTAAATCCACCTACATGCGCCAGACTGCCTTGATCGTGTTGCTGGCGCACATCGGCAGTTTCGTGCCAGCGGCCAGTTGCGAGTTGTCGCTGGTGGACCGTATTTTCACCCGAATCGGCTCCAGTGATGACCTGGCTGGCGGCCGCTCGACGTTCATGGTGGAGATGAGCGAAACCGCGAACATCCTGCACAATGCCACCGAGCGCAGCCTGGTGCTGATGGACGAAGTGGGCCGCGGCACCAGCACGTTCGATGGCTTGTCGCTGGCCTGGGCTGCCGCCGAATGCCTGGCCGGACTGCGCGCCTATACCTTGTTCGCCACTCACTACTTCGAGCTGACCGTGCTGCCGGAAAGCCAGCCACTGGTGGCCAACGTGCACCTGAGCGCCACCGAACACAACGAGCGCATCGTTTTTCTGCACCATGTGCTGGCTGGCCCTGCCAGCCAGAGCTACGGGTTGGCGGTCGCGCAATTGGCCGGGGTACCGGCCGCAGTCATCCTGCGCGCCAAGGAACACCTGAGCCGTCTGGAAACCACCAGCCTGCCCCACGAGACCCCAACGCCCATGCCCGGCAAGACAGCGAAGCCCCATCAGGCTGACCTGTTTGCCAGCCTGCCGCACCCGGTGCTGGAACAGATTGCCAAGACCGACATCGATGGACTGACACCGCGGCAAGCGATCGAATTGCTCTATGCACTGAAGAGCCGGGTCTAACGCTTATTCCTACAAGCTGATAGAATCCCGCGCGGTTTGGGAATGCCAATGGCTTTTAGCCTGGTCTGCGGCTGACCTGCCCAAACCAAGCGGCCCTGTGAAGGGCTTCGCTGCCGCCGCCTGAGGAGAGAAATAGAAATGACCTTCGTCGTCACCGACAACTGCATCAAGTGCAAATACACCGACTGCGTGGAAGTCTGTCCGGTGGACTGCTTCTACGAAGGCCCGAACTTCCTGGTGATTCACCCGGATGAGTGCATCGACTGCGCACTGTGCGAGCCTGAATGCCCGGCCCAAGCCATCTTCTCCGAAGATGAAGTGCCAGAGGACATGCATGAATTCATCCAGCTGAACGTGGACTTGGCCGAAGTCTGGCCGAACATTACCGAGAAGAAGGATGCGCTGCCCGAGGCTGAAGCGTTCGACGGCGTGAAAGGCAAGATCAAGGACCTGGAGCGCTAGGGCACGCTCGTTGCCTCGTGCCAGCTGATAGCGACCGCCACGCCTGCCGCGCAGGCGTGCGTGACACCGGACGGCGCGGCTGGCCACTCGCTCTCGACCTCAAAAAAAAGTCAAAAAAAGGGGCGGTAATGAGCCGCCCACCTTTCCCTGTCCCTTTTATCCCTGTCATCGTCCTGATGAATCGCGTCACTGCGATATCCCTTTTGGGCGCTCGATCCTGAGCACCTGTGTCGTCCCTGAACACGCCTTGATATTAACGCATCCGGTGCGTAGGACAACCGTGAATAATTCCCATCATAATCTGACTTGGGTGTCAGCTTATTCGATAATGTGTTCAAGAACGTGCAGTTAGATAGACAAGAGTTCCAACTTACAAAACTTTGACTGGACAAATAGCCAAAGGCTTACACAAGGTCACAGTGAACACTGACAACATCGCACTGCGACTAGGCCAACAATAAAAACGCCCCTTGAAAAAGGGGCGTTCAAGTCGTGCGGTAACGGCGGCTATTGAAACAATGACTCGCTGGACAGCCCATTCTTTTCGAGTATCTCGCGTAGTCGCTTGAGGCCTTCCACCTGGATCTGTCGCACGCGCTCGCGGGTCAAGCCGATTTCCAGGCCAACGTCTTCCAGCGTGCTGCTCTCGTGGCCCCGCAGGCCAAAACGGCGTACCACCACCTCGCGCTGCTTGTCGGTCAGCTCGGACAGCCACTGGTCTATGCTCTGCGAGAGGTCGTCGTCCTGCAGCAGCTGCAAGGGGTCGGTGGGCCGGTCATCGGTCAGAGTGTCGAGCAAGGTCTTGTCCGAATCCGGCCCGAGCGAGACATCCACCGAGGATACCCGCTCGTTGAGCCCAAGCATGCGCTTGACCTCGCCCACGGGCTTCTCGAGCAGATTGGCGATTTCTTCTGGGGACGGTTCGTGATCGAGCTTTTGGGTCAGTTCGCGCGCGGCGCGCAGGTAGACGTTGAGCTCCTTGACCACGTGAATGGGCAGGCGAATGGTCCGGGTCTGATTCATGATCGCCCGTTCGATGGTCTGCCGGATCCACCAGGTGGCATAGGTTGAGAACCGGAAACCGCGCTCGGGATCGAATTTCTCGACCGCACGAATCAGCCCCAGGTTGCCCTCCTCGATGAGGTCGAGCAAGGACAGGCCGCGATTGACATACCGGCGGGCGATCTTGACCACCAGGCGCAGGTTGCTCTCGATCATGCGTTTGCGACCGGCCGGGCAGCCGCTCTGGGAAAGTCGTGCGAAGTGCACCTCTTCTTCGGGAGAAAGCAGAGGTGAAAAACCGATTTCATTCAAATACAGCTGGGTCGCATCGAGCGCCCGGGTGTAGTCGATGTATTTATGCTGTTTGAGCGATGTGGAATTGCGTGCCTTGGTGCGAACCGCAGGTGCAGCAGGTTCTTCGTTCGACATCACATCCAATACGACGCCGGGTTCCATAAGGAGCACCTCATCGTCGATGTCAAACTCCGGCGCTTCTTTGCTGAGAGCCATTGTTATAGTCCTTTGCTGAGTTCGACCTCAAGCTCCAGCGGCGCCAATCTCCATGGCAGCGCGTGAGCCCGTCCCCACTACGTGGAGGAACAGGCTGGTAGTGCAAATCAACGACGTGGCAGGAATTGCAGCGGATCTACGGGCTTGCCTTGGCGGCGAATCTCGAAGTGCAGCTTCACCCGGTCCGTCCCCGTTGAACCCATTTCGGCAATTGTCTGACCGACCTTGACCTGCTGACCCTCCCGAACCAACAACCTGCGGTTATGACCGTAGGCACTGACGTAGGTATCGCTGTGTTTGATGATGACCAATTCGCCGTAGCCCCTCAAACCACTCCCGGCGTAGACCACCGCACCATCAGACGCAGCAAAAACAGGCTGTCCCAAATCACCGGCGATATCAATTCCTTTATTCAAACTGCCGTTTGAAGCGAATTTCCCGATCAAAACACCGTTTGCCGGCCATGCCCAGCCGCCTTGGGTGCGCTCGCCCGCGGGTACCGGGGTAGGCGAAGGGACGGGAATGGCGACGCTGCTGGTGGCGGTCGGTGCCGGGGTGAGCGGACGGCGGGTGACTGTGGTGCGGCTCGAGGAAGACGCAGAGGCGCCGCTCTGGGTGGTCACCACGGTGGTGGCTGGCGCGCCCGAGTTGCCGTCGAAGCGGATCACCTGGCCTGGGCGGATGGTATACGGCACGGGAATATTGTTGCGCGCAGCCAGGGCCTTGTAGTCCCAACCGTAGCGAAAGGCGATGGAGAACAGCGTATCGCCTCGCCTGACTGCGTATTGGCCTGTGGTCACCGGCTGGCGCTGCGCCGCTTTGGCCGCGTTGTTGCGATCGACCACGCTGACCTGGCTGGAGGTGCTGGAACAGCCGGACAGAAAGGCTGCGATCGCAACCCCGAGCATCAGGAGCTTGACGCTCGAACTACCTGCACGCTGCCCAATGATTGTGAGGCTCACCCGCCGCTCCTTTGTTGTGGTGACAAGAAAATATCCAACTTCACTACTCGACTTCAAGGCGCATGGGTGCAAGCTGCGGCCGTACCTGCGCCACGACCCGCTGTCAGACAGACGGCGCCGCGCAGAATTCACTCCGCGAAATCACACCGGTCAAGCCAGCGGACCATTGAGCAACGGCACGAAGCGCACGGCTTCCAGAACATGCCGGGAGAACCCGTGCTCTTCGCGCACGATCAACATCAGTTGCTGGACGTCGCCGGAGCCCACCGGAATCACCAGTCGGCCACCGGGCGCAAGCTGATCGAGCAGGGCCTGGGGCACATCGGTCGCCACTGCGGTAACGATGATGCCGTTGTAGGGTGCCAGGGCCGGCCAGCCTTCCCAGCCATCGCCCCAGCGAAAGACCACGTTGCGCCGCTCGAGCGTCTGCAGGCGTTCCTTGGCGCGATCCTGCAGGACCTTGATCCGCTCGACCGAGAACACCCGCTCGACCAGCTGCGACAGCACGGCGGTCTGGTAGCCCGAGCCGGTGCCGATCTCCATGACCTTGTCCAGTGGCCCCGCCGCCAGCAGCAGCTCGCTCATGCGTGCAACCATGTAGGGCTGGGAAATGGTCTGGTTGTGGCCGATCGGCAGTGCGGTGTCTTCGTAGGCACGGTGCGCCAGTGCTTCGTCGACGAACAGATGGCGCGGTGTGCGACGCAGTACCTCGAGCACCTGGGTATTGGCCAGGCCTTCGTCGCACAGGCGCTGAATCAAGCGTTCGCGCGTGCGCTGCGAAGTCATGCCGATGCCATGGTGCTGATTGTCTCTCTGGCGCATCAGCCAAGCTCCTCCAGCCAACCTTGAACGTGGCCGAAGGCCTCGTTGAAGGTGCGATCCAGTTGCAGTGGCGTGACCGACACGTAGCCCTGCATGACGGCATGGAAATCGGTGCCCGGGCCGCCATCTTCGGCGTCGCCGGCCACGGCGATCCAGTAGCCCGGCTTGCCCCGCGGGTCGACCATGCGGATCGGCGCCGCAGCCCGTGCCCGATGGCCCAGGCGAGTCAGCACCATGCCGCGGATACGCTCGATCGGCAGGTTGGGGATGTTCACGTTGAGCACGGTACGAGGCGGCAGGTTCAACCGGTCCCGGGCCTCGATCAACTTGCGCGCGTAGTAGGCTGCCGTCGGCAGGTGCTCGGGCTGGCGAGACAACAACGAGAACGCAAACGAGGTATGCCCCAGAAAACGCCCCTCAAGGGCAGCAGCCACCGTGCCCGAATACAGCACGTCGTCGCCCAGGTTGGCCCCCAGGTTGATACCTGAAACCACCAGGTCGGGCTCGAAAGGCAGCAGGCCGTTCAGGCCCAGGTGCACGCAGTCGGTGGGTGTGCCGTTGACGCTGATGAAGCCGTTGGGCAAGGTCTGCGGATGCAGCGGCCGGTCCAGCGTGAGCGAACTGCTGGCGCCGCTACGGTCCTGATCGGGGGCGATCACCGTGCACTGGGCATAGTCCTGCAACACGTCGTGAAGCGCGGCCAGGCCGGGGGCGGTGACCCCATCATCGTTGGAAATCAGAATACGCATGGACTTTCCGTCTGCCCTGTCGGCACCAGATCGACGAGTTCGCGCACCACGACAGTGGCGAAGCAACCGGCCGGCAGGACGAAGTGCAACTGCAGGATGTCAGGCTCGGGATAATGCCACGTCAGCTCGCCGATGGGCAGCCGCAGGATGCGTCGCTCCTGTGCCAGGCCCGCTTTTGCAAGCCAGGCACACAGCGCCGGGTGCTGGTCGCCGATGGCATTTTCCAGTTCGGCGCAGCGACCGGCGGCGACCGATGCGCCCTCGCCCCACAGCGCTCCGGTAGGGTGCAGGTCGAGGATGTCCAGGCGTGGATCACTGCATTCGGCTTCACCGGCGGGAAAGAAGCTGCGGCTGTCGGTGAACGCCAGCAGATCACCGATCCGGGCGCGGTTCCAGGTACCGTCGGCGACGCGCGCGGCAAGTATCTGGTTGAACAGGAAACTGCGCGCCGTGGAGAGCAGCCGCGAACGCACATTGCGCTGCTCGGGCAGCGCCTGGCGTTCGGCATACTGCTGAGCGTCGAACACATTGCCGCCCTGGAAACCGAAGCGCTGGGTGCCGAAATAATTCGGTACGCCGGTCTGCTGGATTTCTCCAAGGCGCGCATCGAGCGCGGCCCGGTCGGCCTTGAGCGCAGTCAGGCGCACGGTGAAGCCGTTGGCCGAGTGCGCACCGCGTTGCAGTTTGCGCGAGTGCCGGGCCTGCTTGAGGATGGCCAGGGTGTCGCCCTGCGCCGCGCTCAGGTCCGGATCGGCCTTGCCTGGCAGATGCAGGCTGAACCACTGCCGGGTCAGCGCCTGGCGGTCCTTGAGGCCTGCATAGCTGACCGTGCGCAACGGCACGCCAGCGGCCTTGGCCAGGCGGCGGGCTGCCTCTTCGGTATTGAGGTTGCGTTTCTCGACCCAGAGCCAGAGGTGCTCGCCCTGGCCGGCCAAGGGAATGTCCAGCACTTCGTCGACCTGGAAGTCTTCGGCGCTGGCCTTGAGTACGGCGCTGCCCAGGCTGTCGCCCGTGGCCCGCGGACCCAGCAATTCGAATTCGGTCATGCGCGCAGCAACAAGGCGACCGCATGCACGGCGATACCTTCCTCGCGCCCGGCGAACCCGAGCTTTTCGGTAGTGGTCGCCTTGACGTTGACTTGATCCAGCTCCACGCCCAGGTCGGCGGCGATCCGTTCACGCATAGTTTCTATGTGGGGCGCCATTTTCGGCGCCTGGGCGACGATGGTGGCGTCGACATTGCCGACTTTCCAGCCTTTGCTCGCCACGACCGCGAGCACGTGGCGCAACAGCACGCGGCTGTCCGCGCCCTTGAACTGCGGATCGGTGTCGGGAAAATGCTTGCCGATGTCGCCCAAGGCAGCTGCGCCGAGCAAGGCATCGCTCAAGGCATGCAGTACGACGTCGCCGTCGGAATGGGCCAGCAGGCCGAACTTGTGTGGGATTCGCACGCCACCCAGGGTAATGAAGTCACCCTCGGCGAAACGGTGCACGTCGTAGCCGTGGCCAATACGCATAGAAAAAAACGCCCCGATTGAGTCAGGGCGTGATTCTACCTGCTTTGGCGCAGGTTGGGCGGATCAAAACATCTGCAGGTGACTGTGCTGGCGCCTTCGCGGGCAGAGGGCGCCAGCGCAGTCACTTCAAGGCCTTGGCATGATGGCGCAAATGGTCATCGATGAAGCTGGCGATGAAGTAATAGCTGTGGTCATAGCCCGGTTGCATGCGCAGGGTCAGTTCATAGCCGGCCGACTTGGCCGCCTGACTCAGAGCCTGGGGCTTGAGCTGGCTCTCGAGGAAATCATCACGATCGCCTTGATCCACCAGCAGCGGCAGATGTTCCGCCGCATCGGCGATCAGCACGCTGGCATCCCATTCGCGCCAACGCGAGCGCTCCTCGCCCAGGTAATGGGAAAACGCTTTCTGGCCCCAGGGGCAATCCATCGGATTGCTGATGGGCGAGAACGCCGAGATCGACCGATACCGCCCCGGATTGCGCAGCGCGCAGACCAGCGCTCCGTGGCCACCCATGGAATGGCCACTGATGGAGCGCTTGTCCGACGCGGGGAAATGCGCTTCCACGATGGCTGGCAATTCATGCACCACATAGTCATGCATGCGGTAATGCTGCGCCCACGGCTGCTCGGTGGCGTTCAGATAAAACCCGGCACCCAGACCGAAATCCCATGCCTGGTCCGGATCATCCGGCACTCCCGCCCCGCGCGGGCTGGTGTCGGGCGCAACGATGATCAAGCCCAACTCGGCAGCCAGCTCCAGGCCGCCGGCCTTCTGCATGAAGTTCTCGTCGGTACAGGTCAGCCCCGACAGCCAGTACAGCACCGGCAACTTGCCGCCCTGCTCCGCTTGCGGCGGCAGGTACACGGCGAAGGTCATGTCGCAACCCAGCTCCTTGGAGCGGTGCTTGTAGCGTTTGTGCCAGCCGCCGAAGCTCTTCTGGCAGGACAGGTTTTCCAGGCTCATGGCAGACCTCAGAAGTGGATGACCGAACGAATGCTCTTGCCTTCATGCATCAGGTCGAACGCTTTGTTGATGTCTTCCAGGCCCATGGTGTGGGTGATGAAGGTATCCAGCGGAATCTCCCCGCTCTCGGCCATTTCGACGTAGCTGGGCAACTCGGTACGCCCGCGCACGCCACCGAATGCCGAACCGCGCCAGACCCGTCCGGTGACCAGCTGGAACGGGCGCGTGGCGATTTCCTGGCCAGCGCCGGCCACGCCGATGATCACCGACTCACCCCAGCCCTTGTGGCAGCATTCGAGCGCCGCACGCATCAGTTGCACATTGCCGATGCACTCGAACGAGAAGTCCACGCCGCCATCGGTAAGGTCGACGATGACTTCCTGGATCGGCCGGTCATATTCCTTGGGATTGATGCAGTCGGTTGCACCCAGCTGGCGGGCGATCTCGAATTTGCTTGGGTTGATGTCGACGGCGATGATGCGACCGGCCTTGGCCTTGACCGCACCGATGATGGCCGACAGACCGATACCGCCCAGGCCGAACACGGCCACGGTATCGCCCGGCTTGACCTTGGCCGTGTTGAGCACGGCGCCGATACCGGTGGTGACGCCACAACCCAACAGGCAGACCTTTTCCAGCGGCGCCTGCTTGTCGATCTTCGCTACCGAGATCTCCGGCAACACGGTGTACTCGGAGAACGTCGAGGTGCCCATGTAATGGAACAGTTCCTTGCCGTTGTACGAGAACCGCGTGGTGCCGTCCGGCATCAAGCCCTTGCCCTGAGTGGCGCGGATGGCCTGGCACAGGTTGGTCTTGCCCGATTTGCAGAACTTGCACTGGCGGCACTCTGGCGTGTACAGCGGAATGACGTGATCGCCCACCGCAACCGAAGTGACCCCCTCGCCCACCGCTTCGACGATGGCGCCGCCTTCGTGGCCCAGTACCGACGGGAAGATGCCTTCAGGATCCGCACCCGACAGGGTGTAGGCATCGGTATGGCAGACCCCGGAAGCGACCACGCGCAACAGGACTTCGCCTGCCTTGGGCATGGCCACGTCGATCTCGACGATTTCCAATGGCTTGTTGGCTTCGAATGCAACCGCGGCGCGGGACTTGATCATCAATGCTTGCTCCTGAAATGAACGGGACTGCCAACAGTGTAATTCATGAGCGGATGCGGAATAATCGCCCCTTGCGCAAAACATTGATGCCGTACAGGGATAATCGAGTGAATGATAACCGTTGGGAGGGTATCGACGAGTTCGTCGCAGTCGCCGAGTGCGCGCACTTCACGGCCGCAGCGCAGCGGCTGGGCGTGTCGTCGTCCCACGTCAGTCGCCAGATCGCCCGATTGGAAGAGCGCCTGCAGACCCGCCTGCTCTATCGCAGCACGCGCCGGGTAGCGCTGACCGAGGCAGGGCAGACATTCCTCCAGCATTGCCAACGCCTGCAGGACGGTCGCGACGAAGCCTGGCGCGCCATGAGCGACCTGACCGGTGAACCCAAGGGGCTGCTGCGTCTGACCTGCGCCGTGGCCTATGGCGAGCGCTTCATCGTGCCGCTGGTCACGCGCTTCATGGGCCTGTACCCGCAACTGCGCGTGGAGATCGAGCTGAGCAACCGCACCCTCGACCTGCTTCACGAAGGCCTGGACCTGGCCATCCGCCTGGGACGCTTGCAGGACTCGCGACTGGTGGCAACCAGGCTGGCGCCGCGGCGGATGTTCCTGTGCGCTTCACCGCACTACCTGGCGCGCTATGGCCGGCCCCACAGTGTGTCGGAATTGACGCGGCACAACTGCCTGGTGGGCAGTTCGGATATCTGGCCGCTGCAGGTCGATGGCAAGGAGCAGGCACAACGCGTGCAGGGCAACTGGCGCTGCAACAGTGGCCAGGCGGTCCTCGACGCGGCGTTGCAGGGCGTCGGACTGTGTCAGCTGCCTGATTACTACGTGCTGGAACACTTGCGCAGCGGCGCACTGGTGTCGCTGCTGGAGGCCCACCAGCCGCCCAACACGGCGGTGTGGGGGCTTTATCCGCAACAGCGGCACTTGTCGCCGAAGATCAGGAAGCTGGTCGATTATCTCAGAGAAGGGTTGGCCGAGAGGCCAGAGTATCTGTAGGAGCGGTCATCGGCCGCGAACGACGCCACCGTCCCCCCCTAAGCCACGCATCGCCCAACGCTGGCGCAGCCACTCCAGATCTTCAGGCCGGGTGACCTTGAGGTTGTCCGCCCGGCCCTCCACCAGCTTCGGCGCGAAACCGGCCCACTCGATGGCCGACGCTTCGTCGGTAATCGCCACTCCGGCCACCAGGCTGTCGGCCAGAGCCCGATGCAGGGCGCCCAGACGAAACATCTGTGGCGTGAACGCCTGCCAGATCGTGCTGCGATCCACCGTATGCTGAACCCGCCCAGTCGCATCGGCACGCTTGAGCGTGTCGCGCGCGGGCACGGCCAACAGACCGCCGACGCTGTCATCAGCCAGCTCGGCAAGCAGTTTGTCGAGGTCGGTGCGAGAAAGGTTGGGCCGCGCCGCATCGTGCACCAGCACCCAATCACTGCCGTCGGCGCCCTGGGCGTGTAAATGCAGCAAGGCGTTGAGCACCGAGTCGGCACGCTCGCGACCACCGGCCACGCGCTGGATCAGCTCGTTGCTGGCACTGGGCAGGTCGGGCCAGAACGGGTCATCGGCGGCGATGCTGACGACCACGCCCTTGAGCTGTGGATGGCCGAGGAAACAGTCGATGCTGTGTTCCAGGATCGTGCGACCGCCCAAGGTCAGGTACTGCTTGGGGCGGTCCGCTGCCATGCGCGCACCCACGCCCGCAGCGGGAATCACTGCCCAGAAGGCTGGCAGCGAGGTATTCATTGGGCCAACTGGTAGAGGGTTTCACCCTCCTTGACCATGCCCAGTTCATGGCGAGCGCGTTCTTCGACGGTCTCCATGCCCTTTTTCAATTCGAGTACTTCGGCGTCCATCACGCGATTGCGCTCCAGCAGCCGTTCGTTCTCGGCATGCTGTTCGGCGATCTGCTGTTTCAGCTCGGCTACCTGCTTGAGACTTCCGTTTCCGACCCACAGGCGATACTGCAAACCACCCAGGAGCAGAAGCAAGACAAGAAACAACCAATAAGGACTGCGCATCACGTTACCCAGTGGTAAAAAACTTCAACTCTGCGACCAGATAGCACGAAGCCTGGCATCCGCCAGGCTCCGCATGTCGTCTTTCTACCATCTATTGCTTAGCCGCGAAACTCGTCGCGACCACGATAGATCGCCTTGGAACCCAACTGCTCTTCGATACGCAGCAGTTGGTTGTACTTGGAAACACGGTCCGAGCGGCACAGCGAGCCGGTCTTGATCTGGCCTGCAGCGGTGCCCACGGCCAGGTCGGCAATGGTCGAATCTTCGGTTTCACCGGAACGGTGCGAGATCACCGCGGTGTAGCCGGCAGCCTTGGCCATCTGGATGGCTTCCAGGGTTTCGGTCAAGGTACCGATCTGGTTGAACTTGATCAGGATGGAGTTGGCGATCTTCTTGTCGATGCCTTCCTTGAGGATCTTGGTATTGGTCACGAACAGGTCGTCACCCACCAGCTGGACTTTTTCGCCGATCTTGTCGGTGAGAATCTTCCAGCCAGCCCAGTCGGATTCGTCCAGGCCGTCTTCGATCGAGATGATCGGGTAGCGCTCGGTCAGGCCCTTGAGGTATTCGGCGAAACCTTCGGCGTCGAACTTGTGGCCTTCGCCGGCCAGGTCGTAGGTGCCGTTTTCGAAGAATTCGCTGGCAGCGCAGTCCAGGGCCAGGGTCACGTCGGTGCCCAGTTTGTAGCCGGCTTTCTCGACGGCTTCGGCAATGGCGCTCAAGGCATCTTCGTTGGACGCCAGGTCCGGCGCGAAACCACCTTCGTCACCGACAGCAGTGCTCAGGCCGCGAGCTTTCAATACCGCCTTGAGGTGGTGGAAGATCTCGGTGCCCATGCGCAGGGCGTCGGAAAAGGTCTTGGCGCCAACCGGCTGGACCATGAATTCCTGAATGTCGACGTTGTTGTCGGCGTGCTCGCCACCGTTGATGATGTTCATCATCGGCACGGGCATGGAGTAGACGCCCGGCGTGCCGTTGAGGTTGGCGATGTGCGCGTACAGCGGCAGGTCCTGATCCTGTGCGGCAGCCTTGGCAGCGGCCAGGGACACGGCGAGGATGGCGTTGGCGCCCAGCGAAGCCTTGTTCTCGGTACCGTCCAGGGCAATCATGGCGTGATCCAGACCCTTCTGGTCGACCGGATCCTTGCCCAGCAGCGCATCGCGAATCGGGCCATTGATGTTGGCCACCGCCTTCAGAACACCCTTGCCCATGTAGCGGCTCTTGTCGCCGTCACGCAGCTCCAGCGCTTCGCGCGAACCGGTGGAAGCGCCCGACGGTGCACAGGCGCTGCCGATGATGCCGTTTTCCAGAAGCACGTCGGCTTCTACGGTAGGGTTGCCACGGGAGTCGAGAACTTCACGACCTTTGATGTCGACGATTTTTGCCATTGTTATGAACACTCCAAAGTAGACGAGACGACGCAGCTTGGGCTTTAGCGATCCCCTCGCGGGCATAGACCCGCTCCCACTGGGCTCAATGTGGGAGCGGGTCTCTGCCCGAGAAAGGGTCACCGCAACAAATCGGGCACTACTTTACCGCAATCAGGCCGTTTCGATCGCCGGGAAACCTTTGACCAATTCATCCAGCGCCTTGAGCTGGGCAAGAAACGGTTCCAGCTTGTCCAAGCGCAGCGCGCACGGGCCATCGCACTTGGCGTTGTCCGGGTCCGGGTGGGCTTCCAGGAACAGACCGGCCAGGCCCTGGCTCAGGCCAGCCTTGGCCAGGTCGGTGACCTGGGCGCGACGGCCACCGGCCGAGTCGCTGCGACCGCCCGGCATCTGCAGGGCGTGGGTCACGTCGAAGAACACCGGGTACTCGAACGACTTCATGATGCCGAAGCCGAGCATGTCCACTACCAGGTTGTTGTAGCCGAAGCTCGAACCCCGCTCGCAGAGGATCAACTGGTCGTTACCGGCTTCCTCGCACTTGGTCAGGATGTGTTTCATTTCCTGCGGCGCAAGGAACTGGGCTTTCTTGATGTTGATGACCGCGCCGGTCTTGGCCATGGCCACCACCAGGTCGGTCTGGCGCGACAAGAAGGCGGGCAGCTGAATGATGTCGCAGACTTCGGCGACCACGGCAGCTTGTTCAGGCTCGTGCACGTCGGTGATCAGCGGCACGTTGAAGGTCTTCTTGATCTCTTCGAAGATGCGCATGCCCTCCTCCAGGCCGGGGCCGCGGTAGGAGGTCACCGAAGAACGGTTGGCCTTGTCGAAGCTGGCCTTGAACACGTAGGGGATGCCGAGCTTGTCGGTCACCCGCACGTATTCTTCACAGACCTTGAGGGCCATGTCGCGTGATTCCAGCACGTTCATGCCACCGAACAACACGAACGGCTTGTCGTTGGCGATCTCTATATCGCCAACGCGGATGATCTTCTGCGCCATGGTGATCAGGCCTTCTTCTGATGTTGAGCCAATGCGGCCTTGACGAAGCCGGTGAACAACGGATGACCGTCACGCGGCGTCGAGGTGAACTCGGGGTGGAACTGGCAGGCCACGAACCATGGATGGTCCTTGGACTCGACCACTTCGACCAGCGCGCCGTCACCCGAGCGCCCGGAGACGACCAGCCCAGCTTCGACCAGTTGCGGCAGCAGGTTGTTGTTCACTTCGTAGCGATGACGATGACGCTCGACGATCACGTCGCGGGCGTAGCAGTCGTGAACCTTGGAGCCGCCGACCAGCTGGCAGTCCTGCGCGCCCAGACGCATGGTGCCGCCCAGGTCGGAGGCTTCGGTGCGGGTTTCCACGGCGCCGGTGGCGTCTTCCCACTCGGTGATCAGACCGACGACCGGATGGCCGCTGGCGCGATCGAATTCGGTGGAGTTGGCGTCTTTCCAGCCCATGACGTTACGGGCGAACTCGATGACCGCCACCTGCATGCCCAGGCAGATACCCAGGTACGGCACCTTGTTCTCGCGAGCGTACTGCACGGCGGTGATCTTGCCTTCCACGCCACGCAGGCCAAAGCCGCCGGGGACCAGAATGGCGTCGACGCCTTCGAGCAGGGCGGTGCCCTGGTTCTCGATGTCTTCGGAATCGATGTAGCGCAGATTGACCTTGGTGCGGTTGCTGATGCCGGCATGGCTCATCGCTTCGATCAGCGACTTGTAGGCATCGAGCAGCTCCATGTACTTGCCGACCATGGCGATGGTCACTTCGTGTTCGGGGTTAAGCTTGGCATCGACCACCGCTTCCCATTCGGACAGGTCGGCGCCGCCGCACTGCAGGCCGAAGCGCTCGACGACGAAGTCATCCAGCCCCTGAGAGTGCAGGATGCCCGGGATCTTGTAGATGGTGTCGGCGTCTTCCAGGGCAATCACCGCACGCTCTTCGACGTTGGTGAACTGAGCGATCTTGCGGCGCGACGACGTGTCGATCGGGTGATCGGAACGGCACACCAGCACGTCAGGCTGCAAGCCGATGGAGCGCAGTTCCTTGACCGAATGCTGGGTCGGCTTGGTCTTGGTCTCACCCGCGGTGGCGATGTAGGGGACCAGCGTCAGGTGCATCAGCATGGCGCGCTTGGCACCGACCTCGAAACGCAGCTGGCGGATCGCTTCCAGGAACGGCTGGGATTCGATGTCGCCAACGGTGCCGCCGATTTCGACCATGGCCACGTCGGCATCGCCGGCGCCCTTGATGATGCGCCGCTTGATCTCGTCGGTGATGTGCGGGATGACCTGGATGGTCGCGCCCAGGTAATCACCACGGCGCTCCTTGCGCAGCACGTGCTCGTACACCCGGCCGGTGGTGAAGTTGTTGTTCTGGGTCATGGTCGTGCGGATGAACCGCTCGTAGTGCCCCAGGTCCAGGTCAGTCTCGGCGCCGTCGTGGGTGACGAACACTTCACCGTGCTGGAACGGGCTCATGGTGCCCGGGTCGACGTTGATGTACGGGTCCAGCTTGAGCATGGTGACTTTGAGCCCCCGCGCCTCCAGGATGGCCGCCAATGAAGCCGAGGCAATGCCTTTCCCCAATGAAGAAACAACACCGCCCGTGACGAAGATGTAGCGCGTCATGAAAAACCCTAGAAGTCTGCGTTAAAGCGGCAGAAGCCGCCGGGGAAAGCGAAGGAAGGCCGAAGCCCCCGACGGCCAAAAACGGTTTGGCAATCGGCAACGTCCGTGAATCCGGTGGGTTCACAGAAGTTGTATCAAGAAGGGAGCGTAGTCTACCGGATTCCCCCTTTCATCTCAAACTCTGCTCGCCGGTTGTCGGCGACCAGAGCAGTCGTCCTTCGATGGCAGACAGCGGCAGGTTGGCCACGGCAACCAAGCGGTCGTGGATGAACAGCAGCGGCAAACGATCGCGCACGAACCCTGGCAGCCGGCTTTCATTGAGCAAGCGCTTGAGGTCACGCTCGCCGCGAACGGGCAGGCGCAGGCGCTCGCCGCCCTGGCGGTAGCGGATCTGCGCGTGCCCCGGCAACGGGCCGCCCTGCCAATGCACCTCGCCGTTGCCGACCAACTGCAAGGCTTGTCGGGTGTCTGGCCAATCCTGAGACGGGGGCTGGGCCTGCGACCATTGGCCACTGACCCACCAGATCCGCCCGTGGGCCCTGTGCAGCTCGCCGTCGGCCAGGCGCCAGACGGGCGTAGCGGCGGGATCCGCGTCGCGCAGGGACGTCCAGCCAACCCAGTGCTGGGTATCGGGCAAGCGCGTCAGGGGCGCAAGCCAGTATTGCAGGGCATTGCGCTGACGGCTTTCGGACAGGGTACGAAGCGGCGCCAGGGTCAGGCTGGGCAATGCCAGCCAGGAAGGTTCGCCAGCCGTGTGCGCAGGCGCAAGGTCCCCGGCGGCCAGTTCATCCAGCAGCTGCGCCGCCTCGCTCAGGTGCGCGGCGGCCCTGGCGATACTGCCGGCAGCCTGGGGCCAGCGCGCCGTGATCACGGGCAGGACCTCGCCACGCAGATAGTTGCGAGAGAAACGCGTGTCGGTGTTCGAGGGGTCTTCGATCCACTGCAGGCCATGGTTGCGAGCGTAGGCAAGCAACTCGGCGCGAGGCTCGTCGAGCAACGGCCTCACCAGTACCCCCTGCCCTTGCGGCCGCTGCCTGGGCATTGCTGCAAGCCCTCGCACACCGGCGCCGCGCAGCAGACGAAACAGTACGGTTTCGGCTTGATCGTCCTGATGCTGGGCTGCGAACAGCACATCAGCGGCGCCGAGCAGCGCATCGAAAGCGCGATAGCGCGCTTGGCGTGCGGCTTGCTCCAGGCTGGCACCGTCCTGCACTCGAACCTTGATCACCTGCAAGGGCACATCGAGCTGATCGCAGAGTGCCTGGCAATGGGCAGGCCAGGTGTCGGCAACCGCTTGCAGGCCGTGATGGATATGAATGGCGGTCAGCGCTGGACGGTTGGGCACGCTGGCCAACAGGTGCAGCAGGACGGTGGAATCGAGGCCACCGGAGAGGGCGAGGTGCCAGGCGGGGGATTGCAGATAAGGCTGCAGCCTGTTGCTCAGGCGCTGGGCCAGGGCAGAGGGTTCACGCATGGGGCGACCCCTTTTCAGTCCATGGTTCGGGATCGGCGGTGCGCCCTTCGCGGGCAGAGGGCGCACTGCGGTCTGAACCCTTACAACCCGTAGCTCATCAACCGGTCATAGCGGCGGCCGAGCAAGGTCTCGGTGTCGAAACCCTTGAGCATGTCCAGCTGGCTGGTCAGCTCGGCGCGAATAAGGGCCGAGGCAGCGGCCGGATCGCGATGGGCGCCACCCAGGGGCTCATCGATCACCTTGTCGACGATGCCCAGGTGATTCAAGCGTTCGGCGGTGATGCCCATGGCTTCCGCAGCGTCCGGCGCCTTCTCGGCAGTCTTCCACAGAATCGACGCGCAGCCTTCGGGCGAAATCACCGCATAGGTCGAATACTGCAACATGTTCAGCTGGTCGCAGACGCCAATGGCCAGCGCACCACCGGACCCCCCTTCGCCAATGACCGTGGCGATGATCGGCGTCTTCAGCCGCGCCATGACCCGCAGGTTCCAGGCAATCGCTTCGCTCTGGTTGCGCTCTTCGGCATCGATACCCGGATAGGCGCCCGGTGTGTCGATGAAGGTGAGGATCGGCATCTTGAAGCGCTCGGCCATTTCCATCAGGCGGCAGGCCTTGCGATAGCCTTCAGGGCGCGGCATGCCGAAGTTGCGACGGACCTTCTCGCGCACTTCACGGCCTTTCTGGTGGCCAATGATCATCACCGGCTGGTCGTCGAGGCGGGCGACACCACCGACGATGGCGGCGTCGTCGGAGAAATGCCGATCACCGTGCAGTTCATCGAATTCGGTAAAGATGTGCTGGATGTAGTCCAGGGTGTACGGGCGGCGCGGGTGACGCGCGAGCCGGGCAATCTGCCAACTGGTCAGGTTGCCGAAGATGCTTTCGGTCAGCGTGCGGCTTTTGTCTTGCAGACGAGAGATCTCGTCGCCGATGTTCAACGAATTGTCGTTGCCTACCAGGCGCAGCTCTTCGATCTTGGCTTGCAGGTCAGCGATCGGCTGTTCGAAATCAAGAAAATTCGGGTTCATAGGCATCCGTCTTGGGTCGACGGCCAAGCGGCCGGCCGGTTGATCCGTTTGGCGCCATACCTTAAAGGAAACGGCGCGTTCAGGTCGAGTTTATTAATTGTGGTCGAACCCGCCCCGCAGGGCCAGTTCAACGATATTGCAGAAAGACGTTCTCGCGGCCGAACTGGTCACGCAGCGCTTGAATCAAGCTGTCGGCCGGGTCGATCCGCCAGCCTTCGCCAAACTGCAGCGTGGCCTTGGCATCGCTGCTGGTGTATTCCATGGTGATCGGGCAGGCGCCACGGTGCTGGCGACACAATTCACCGAGCCAGCCCAGCCGGTCGCCGCCCAGCCCGTCGGCGTGCACCTTGAGGCGCAGGCTTTCGGCCAGGTTGGTGCGCGCATCCTCCATGCTCATCACGCGCTTGACGCGCAGGCGCAGCCCCCCGGAAAAATCGTCGTTGCTGACCTCCCCTTCCACCACCACCATCGCATCGGTCTGCAGCAGCGACTGAGCGGACATGAAGGCATCGGCGAACAACGACGCCTCGATACGTGCCGAACGGTCGTCGAGAGTAATGAAACCCATCTTGTCGCCCTTCTTGTTCTTCATCACCCGCAGGGCGATGACCATGCCCGCCACCGTCTGGGTTTCGCGCGAAGGCTTGAGGTCGATGATGCGCTGGCGTGCGAAGCGGCGGATCTCGCCTTCGTATTCGTCGATCGGGTGCCCGGTCAGGTACAGCCCCAGAGTTTCCTTCTCGCCGCGCAGCCGCTCCTTGAGCGTGAGTTCCTTGGCCTTGCGGTGGCTGGCATAGACATCGGCGTCGGCTTCGACGAACACCCCGCCAAACAGGTCGTCGTGGCCGCTGTCGTGGGTGCGTGCGGTCTGTTCCGCCGCCTTGATCGCCCCTTCCATGGCGGACAGCAAGACTGCGCGGTTGCGATCGATGTTGGCCTGGTAGGCCTTGGTTTCATCATGGAAATGCGGGCCCAGCCGGTCGATCGCGCCACTGCGGATCAGGCCGTCGAGGGTGCGCTTGTTGATGCGCTTGAGGTCGACGCGCTCGCAGAAATCGAACAGGTCCTTGAACGGGCCGGCCTGACGCGCCTCGATGATCGCCTCCACCGGGCCTTCGCCGACACCCTTGATCGCGCCCAGCCCATAGACGATGCGACCGTCGTCGTTGACCGTGAACTTGAACTCGGAATTGTTCACGTCCGGCGCGTCCAGGCGCAGCTTCATGGTGCGCACTTCTTCGATCAGGGTCACGACCTTGTCGGTGTTGTGCATGTCTGCCGAGAGCACCGCAGCCATGAACGGCGCCGGGTAGTGGGTCTTGAGCCAGGCGGTCTGGTAGGACACCAGGCCATAGGCGGCAGAGTGGGACTTGTTGAAACCGTAGCCGGCGAATTTTTCCACCAGGTCAAAAATGTTCCCGGCCAGGTCCGGGTCGATATTGTTGCTCGCGCAGCCTTCGATGAAGCCACCGCGCTGCTTGGCCATCTCCTCGGGTTTCTTCTTGCCCATGGCGCGGCGCAGCATGTCGGCGCCACCCAGGGTGTAGCCCGCCATGACCTGCGCGATCTGCATCACCTGCTCTTGATACAGGATGATGCCGTAGGTCGGCGCCAGCACCGGCTTCAGGCCCTCGTACTGGTAATCCGAATGCGGATAGGCCAGCTCGGCGCGGCCGTGCTTGCGGTTGATGAAGTCGTCCACCATGCCCGACTGCAGCGGCCCAGGTCGAAACAGGGCCACCAGGGCGATGAGGTCTTCCAGGCAGTCGGGCTTGAGCTTTTTGATCAGCTCCTTCATGCCGCGCGACTCGAGCTGGAACACCGCCGTGGTCTCGGCCTTCTGCAGCAGCTGGTAGGTCGGTTTGTCGTCGAGCGGAATGAACGCGATGTCCAGCGGCGCGTCATTGACCTTGGCACGGTCGCGGTTGATGGTCTTCAACGCCCAGTCGATGATGGTCAGGGTGCGCAGGCCGAGGAAGTCGAACTTGACCAGGCCGGCGGCTTCCACGTCATCCTTGTCGAACTGGGTCACCAGGCCGTCGCCGGCCTCGTCGCAGTAGATCGGCGCGAAGTCGGTCAGTTTGGTCGGCGCGATCACCACACCACCGGCGTGCTTGCCGACGTTACGCACCACGCCCTCGAGCTTGCGCGCCATGTCCCAGATTTCCGCGGCTTCTTCGTCGACCTTGATGAAATCGCGGAGAATTTCTTCCTGTTCGTAGGCTTTTTCCAAGGTCATGCCGACTTCGAACGGAATCATCTTGGACAGCCGGTCGGCCAGGCCATAGGACTTGCCCTGCACCCGCGCCACGTCGCGCACCACCGCCTTGGCCGCCATGGAACCGAAGGTGATGATCTGGCTCACCGCATTGCGGCCATATTTGTCGGCCACGTAGTCGATGACCCGGTCGCGGCCATCCATGCAGAAGTCGACGTCGAAGTCGGGCATGGAGACCCGCTCGGGGTTGAGAAAGCGCTCGAACAGCAGGTCGTACTCCAGCGGATCGAGGTCGGTGATCTTCTGCACGTAGGCCACCAGCGAACCTGCGCCCGAACCGCGGCCCGGACCGACCGGCACGCCGTTGCTCTTGGCCCACTGGATGAAGTCCATCACGATCAGGAAGTAGCCGGGAAAGCCCATCTGGATGATGATGTCGAGCTCGAAATTCAGCCGGTCGACATAGACCTGGCGGCGCACCTCGTAATCCTCGGTGGTGTCCCTGGGCAACAGCACGGCAAGGCGTTCTTCCAGGCCGTCGAACGAGACCTTGCGGAAATATTCGTCAATGGTCATGCCATCGGGAATCGGATAGTCGGGCAGGAAGTGCTTGCCCAGCTTGACGTCGATGTTGCAACGCCTGGCGATCTCGACCGTGTTTTCCAGCGCCTCGGGCAAGTCGCTGAACAGCTCGGCCATTTCCTCGGCGCTCTTGAGGTACTGCTGGTCGCTGTAGTTCTTGTTGCGGCGCGGGTCGTCGAGCGCCCGGCCTTCACCGATGCACACGCGGGTTTCGTGGGCTTCGAAGTCTTCCTGCTTGATGAAGCGCACGTCGTTGGTGGCCACCAGTGGCGCGCCCAGACGGTCGGCCAGGGCCACAGCCGCGTGCAGGTATTCTTCGTCGTTGGTGCGATTGGTCCGCTGCACCTCGACATAGAACCGCTCGGGGAAAATCGCCATCCATTCGCGCAACAGGTTGTCGGCATCGCCCGGGTAACCGCCCAGCAGCGCCATGCCGATCTCGCCCTCCTTGCCCGCCGACAGGCAGATCACCCCTTCACTGGCTTCGGCCACCCACTGCCGTTCGACGATCACCTGGCCATTGCGCTGGCCCTCGATGAAGCCACGGGAAATCAGTTCGGTAATGTTGCGATAGCCGACTGCGTTCATCGCCAGCAGGCTGATGCGGCTCAACTGTCCATCGGGGTCGCGGTTGGCCAGCCACAGGTCGGCACCGCAGATCGGCTTGATGCCGGCGCCCATGGCCGCCTTGTAGAACTTCACCAGCGAACACATGTTGTTCTGGTCGGTCACCGCCACCGCCGGCATGTTCATGCCGGCCAGCGCCTTGACCAGCGGCTTGATCCGCACCAGGCCGTCGACCAGCGAGTATTCGGTGTGCAGGCGAAGATGAACGAAGGAAACCGACATGTTGATCCTATGGGTTGCGGTAGAACGACAAGGCCCGGATTGTACCGGGCCTTGATCAAAACATCAGCCTGCTAGACCCAGGCGGGCGCTTGATCGCTGCTTTCACGCGCCTGCCATGCGGCACGAACCGGTGCGAACGATCGCCGGTGAATAGGCGTCGGGCCCAGTCGGGCCAAGGCTTCCAGGTGCACCGGTGTAGGGTAGCCCTTGTGCCCGCCCATGCCATAGCCGGGGTAGATCAATTCGAACGCGGACATTTCCCGGTCGCGGCTGACCTTGGCCAGGATCGAAGCGGCGGCGATCGCCGGGACCTTGGCATCACCCTGGATCACCGGAGCGCTGGGCACGTCCAGTTGCGGACAGCGATTGCCGTCGATCAGTGCAAGCCTTGGCGTGATGCTCAGGCCCTGCACCGCCCGCTGCATGGCGAGCATGGTTGCGTGCAGAATGTTCAGGCGGTCGATCTCTTCGACTTCGGCGCGCGCGATGCACCAGGCCAGGGCTTTCTCGCAGATCTCTTCGTAAAGCAGTTCACGACGCGCTTCGGTGAGCTTTTTCGAATCGTTGAGCCCGAGGATCGGCCGTCGCGGATCGAGAATCACCGCTGCCGTCACCACCGCGCCGCACAGCGGCCCGCGGCCGACTTCGTCGACACCGGCAACCAGCTCTTCGACCAGATCGAAATCCAGCCCCATCTGCAGTTGCCTGCTTGTCTGTGGAGGCTTAGCCATCGTTCCTGCCTATCAGTTGCAACACGGCCTCGGCCGCCTGGTTGGACGCATCACGGCGCAGCGTGCGGTGAATAGCATCGAAGCCGCTGGTCTGTTCTTCACCGCTCGCCAGCAGGGGCAGCAGCCGGTCGGCCAGGGCCTGGGGCGTGGCCTCATCCTGCAGCAGCTCGGGGACCAGCATGCGCTGGGCCAGCAGGTTGGGCAACGACACGTAGGGGCTTTTGACCATACGCTTGAGAATCCAGTACGTCAGGGGCGCCAGCCGGTAGGCGACTACCATCGGGCGCTTGTACAACAAGGCTTCGAGGGTGGCCGTGCCGGAGGCGATGAGTACCGCATCACAGGCGGCCAGCGCGGTGTGCGAGTCACCGTCGAGCAAGGTCACCGGCAACGTCCGCCCGACGAGCATCTGCTCCAGTTGCGCGCGGCGCTGTGGGTTGGCGCAGGGAATGACGAAACGCATCTGCGGGTGCGCCTGCAACAGCAACTGGGCGCTGTCGAGGAACAACTCGCCCAGGCGACCGACTTCGCCGCCGCGGCTGCCCGGCATCAGCGCCACGACCGGAAAATCACCCGCCAGGCCCAGCTGTGCGCGGGCCTGACCGCGATCGGCGTGCAGCGCAATGGTGTCGGCCAAGGGATGGCCAACGAAGCGCACCGGCACGCCCTGCTCCTCGTAGAACCTGGCCTCGAAGGGCAGCAGCGTCAGCATCAGGTCGCAGCCCTGGCGAATCTTCAGCACCCGCTTCTGCCGCCACGCCCACACCGAAGGGCTGACGTAGTGCACGGTCTTGATCCCGGCCTGGCGCAGCTTGAGCTCGATGTTGAGGGTAAAGTCAGGAGCGTCGATGCCGATGAACACGTCCGGCTTGCACGCGATCAGCTCGGCAACCAGCTGCTTGCGCCGGGCCAGCAGTTCGCGCAGGCGACCCAGCACCTCGACCAGGCCCATGACCGACAGACGCTCCATGGGGAAGCGACTGACCAGCCCTTGGGCTTCCATCAGCGGACCCCCGACGCCGATGAACTGGATGTGCGGATGGCGTGCCTTGAGCGCGCGCATCAGCCCCGAACCCAGGATATCGCCGCTGGCTTCACCTGCCACCAATGCCACGGTCAGCGCTGCGGGGTGAGACATCAGCGGGTGATGCCGCGGGTCGAGGACTGGATCGACTTGAGGAAGACGTCGACCTCGGGGTACAGACGCGCTGGCTCGGCCAGATCGAGCAATGCCTGCTCGACGGTCAAGCCTCGGCGATAGACCGTCTTGTAGGCACGGCGCAGGGCGTGGATGGCGTCGTCGCTGAAGCCGCGGCGGCGCATGCCTTCGAAATTCATGCTGCGGGCTTCGGCCGGGTTGCCGAACACCGTGACATAGGCCGGCACGTCCTTGCCGATGGCCGTGCCCATGCCCGAAAAGCTGTGGGCACCGATGTGGCAATACTGGTGCACCAGGGTAAAGCCGGAAAGGATCGCCCAGTCGTGCACGTGCACATGGCCGGCCAGTGCCGTGTTGTTGACCAGGATGCAGTGGTTGCCGATCACGCTGTCGTGCCCGATGTGGGCGTACGCCATGATCAGGTTGGAATCGCCCAGCGTGGTTTCGGCGCGGTCCTGCACGGTGCCACGGTGAATGGTCACGCCTTCGCGGATGACGTTGTGGTCACCGATGACCAGGCGGGTTTCTTCGCCCTTGTACTTGAGGTCCGGCGTGTCTTCCCCGATCGAGGAAAACTGGTAGATGCGGTTGTGCCTGCCGATGCGGGTCGGCCCCTTGAGGATGACATGGGGACCGATCACGGTGCCCTCGCCGATTTCCACGCCCGCACCAACGATCGACCAAGGGCCGACTTCGACGCCATCTGCCAGAACGGCGGACGGGTCGATGATGGCGCGAGGGTCAATCAAACTCATAGCTTGCGTTCCGCACAGATGATCTCGGCCGAGCAGACCGGCTTGCCGTCGACCGAAGCCTTGCAGTCGAACTTCCAGATCTGCCGCTTGCAGCTGATGAACTTGGCTTCCAGGATCAGTTGGTCGCCGGGCAGCACGGGCTGGCGGAAACGCAGCTTGTCCGAACCCACGAAGTAGTAGAGCGTACCGTCGGCCGGTTTGACATCGAGCATCTTGAAACCAAGGATGCCGGCGGCCTGGGCCATGGCTTCGATGATCAACACGCCCGGCATGATCGGGTGCGCGGGAAAGTGACCATTGAAGAACGGCTCGTTGATGCTGACATTCTTGTAGGCGCGAATGCTCTGGCTTTCGACGTCCAGCTCCACTACGCGATCCACCAGCAGAAAGGGATAGCGGTGCGGCAGGTATTCGCGAATCTCGTTGATGTCCATCATTTCGGGGGGAAGCCTGTAGTAAAGATAGGGAGCGCGCGGCTGACGCGCGACACTCCTATTGCAAATCAAGGGGCAGTCTAGCGGCTGGGCACACTTGATATGGAAAGGGTATCAGCCATCAGATGACGCTTTACCGCCTTGGGTCACTGCCTCGACACGCTTTTCCACCTGCTTGAGGCGGCGCGCCATGTCGTCCAACTGCCGCAGTCGCGCGGCGCTCTTGCGCCACTCGGCCGCTGGCTGCATCGCCGTACCCGAGGAATAGGCACCGGGTTCGGTGATCGAATGGGTCACCATGGTCATGCCGGTGATGAATACCCCATCGCAGATCTCGATGTGCCCGACCAGGCCTACACCGCCTGCGAGCATGCAATTCTTGCCGATCTTGCTGCTTCCCGAAATACCGACACAGGCGGCCATGGCGGTGTTGTCGCCAATCTGCACGTTGTGGGCAATCTGGATCTGGTTGTCGAGCTTCACACCGTTGCCGATCAGGGTATCGGCCAACGCGCCGCGGTCCACGGCAGTGTTCACGCCGATCTCGCAGTCGTCACCGATGCTGACCCCGCCGATCTGGGCGATCTTCTGCCAGACGCCCTTCTCGTTGGCGAAACCAAAGCCCTCGCCACCCAGCACCGCACCGGACTGTATGACCACGCGCTTGCCGATGCGCACGTCGTGATAGAGGGTCACGCGCGGCGCCAACCAGCCACCTTCACCGATCTCGCAGCGCGCACCGATGAAGCAATGCGCGCCGACGGTCACCCCGGCAGCGATCCTGGCACCGCTTTCGATCACGGCGAACGGCCCGACACTGGCGGCGGCATCGACCTGGGCGTCGTCTGCAATGACGGCCGTCGGATGAACACCGGCGCTGGCGCGGGGCTTGGGATCGAACAGGTGGGAGATGCGCGCATAGGCAAGGTAGGGATCGGGGACGATCAGTGCATCGCCCTGAAAGCCTTCGGCATCGGCGGCCTTGAGCAGTACGGCGCCGGCATGGCTGTCGGGGAGAAACTTGCGGTACTGCGGGTTGGCCAGAAAGCTCAGCTGAGCTGGGCCGGCCTCCTGCAAGGTGGCCAGCCCAGTGATGATCTTCTCCGGGTCGCCACTGACCGTGGCCCCCAGGAACTCGGCCAACTGGCCGAGCTTCATGGTCGCTGTCATATCAGCGCGACTGATTCATGCGCTCGATGACCTGGCGCGTGATGTCGAACTGAGGCTTGACATCAATCACCGCACCGCGCTCCAGAACCAGGTCGAAGGCGCCCTTCTTGATGACTTCTTCAACGGCGCCGTCGAGCTTGGGCTTGAGCTGCTTGAGCATTTCGCGGTCGGCAACGGCCTTGGCTTCGTTCAGTTCCTTGGACTGGAACTGGAAGTCACGCGCTTTCTGCTTGAATTCAAGCTCCAGACGCTCGCGCTCGGGCTGGGCCATTTTGTCGCCACCGGCAACCAGACGGTCCTGAATGCTCTTGGCGCTGCTTTCCAGGGTTTTCAGCTTGCTCAACTGCGGGCCGAATTTCTTCTCGGCGTCTACCGCGTATTTCTTGGCGGCGTCGGACTCGAGCAAGGCCATCTGATAGTTCAGAACGGCGATTTTCATGTCGGCGAAGGCCGGAGCAGCACCCAACGAGGCGGCGAGCGTCGCTGCCAGAACAACCATTTGAGTCAACTTGCGCACGATAAACTCCTACAAAATCCGTTGTTGTTGCCAAGGAGCAGACCTTAGAAGGTCTGGCCCAGAGAGAATTGGAAGACTTGGGTTTCGGCATTGTCAGGCTTCTTGACCGGCATCGCCAGGCTGAAGCTCAACGGGCCCAGGGCGGTGATCCAGGTCACGCCCAAGCCTGCGGAAACGGCCATGTTGGCGATGTCGATGTCGTTGCAGCGAACCTTTTCACCAGCTTCCGTGGTCGTGTCATTACAGTTGGTGTCGAACACGTTACCTACGTCAACGAACAAGGAAGTCCGCAGCGAGCGCTGGTCCTTAACGAACGGCAGCGGAAACAGAACTTCTGCACCACCAGTAATCTGCACGTTGCCACCGAATGCCAAAGGATCTTGATCCGGATCCTCAAGAGTGCCTGGACGCTTGCCTCTGCTCGGTGTACTACGCGGACCTAGCGTACTGTCTTTGAAACCGCGTACCGAGTTGAAGCCACCGGCGTAGTAATTCTCGTAGAACGGCAAGCCGTCGGTAGAGCCATAGCCGTCACCGTAACCCAGCTCGGTGTGGAAGCGCATGGTGTAGTTTTCAGTGATCGGCACGAATGCCTGGTTGCGGTAGTCGACCTTGAAGAACGATAGATCGCTGCCCGGAATGGTCACTTCGCCGGTCAAGCTTTGCGAAGCGCCACGGGTTGGCAGCACGCCCTTGTTCAAGGTAGACGAAGACCAACCTGCCGAAGCCTTGAAGTTGGTGAAGTTCTCGCCTTCCTTCTCGATGAAATCGAAGATCTCTTCAACGGTGTATTTACCAGTCTTGATCTTGTCATTCTGCACGCTCAAGCCGAAGGTCAAACGCGAGGTTTCGCTGATCGGGTAGCCGAAGTTCATACCGGCACCCAGACTGTCCACGGCATAGCTGGCTACGTCGACGTCGAGGTCGTCGTAGTCGGTGGAGCGGTAGAAAGCGTTGTAGCCCAGGCTGACGCCGTCCGGCGTGTAGTAAGGGTCGGTGTAGCTGAAGTTGTAGCGGCTCTGGTACTCGCTGCGGGTCAGGCCGATGGACACACGGTTACCGGTACCCAGGAAGTTGTTCTGGCTGATCGAACCACCGAGGATCAGGCCGGCGCTCTGGGCAAAGCCGACGCTGGCGGTGATCGAACCGGAGGCCTGCTCTTCCACGGCGTAGTTGACGTCGACCTGGTCGTCGGTGCCTGGCACGGCCGGCGTCTCGACGTTCACTTCCTTGAAGAAGCCAAGGCGCTCGAGGCGGGTCTTGGATTGGTCGATCAGGTAGGTCGAGGCCCAGCCGCCTTCCATCTGGCGCATTTCGCGACGCAGCACTTCGTCTTCCGACTTGGTGTTGCCACGGAAGTTGATGCGGTTGACGTAGGCACGCTTGCCCGGATCGACCACGAAGGTGATATCGACCGTGTGGTCCTCGTCGTGCGGCTGAGGCACGCCGTTGACGTTGGCAAAGGTGTAGCCGTCGTTACCCAGGCGGCGGGTGATCAGCTCGGACGTGGAGGTCATGACCTTGCGCGAGAACACCTGGCCCTTCTTCACCAGCATCAGCTGCTGGACCTGATCTTCGGGGACCTTGAGGTCGCCGCTGAGCTTGACGTCGCGAACCGTGTACTTTTCGCCTTCGTTGACGTTGACGGTGATGTAGACGTGCTTCTTGTCCGGGGTGATCGACACCTGGGTGGACGCGATGTCCATGTTGATGTAGCCGCGGTCCAGGTAGTAGGAACGCAGACGCTCCAGGTCACCGGACAGCTTTTCCCGTGCGTACTTGTCATCGTTGCGGAAGAACGACAGCCAGTTGGACGTCTTGAGTTCGAACAGGTCGGTCAGGTCTTCTTCGGGGAATACCGAGTTGCCCACCACGTTGATGTGCTGGATGGCCGCAACCGTACCTTCGTTGATGTTGATCTTCAGGGCCACGCGGTTGCGTGGCTGGGTGACCACTTCGGTATCGACCGACGCCGAATAGCGACCCTGAGCCACGTACTGGCGCTGCAGTTCGTTGCGCACGCCTTCGAGGGTGGCACGCTGGAAGATCTCGCCTTCGGCCAGGCCGGACTGCTTGAGGCCCTTCATCAGGTCTTCGGTGGAGATGGCCTTGTTGCCTTCGATGTCGATACTGGCCACCGAGGGTCGTTCGACCACGGTGATCACCAGGACGTTACCGTCCCGGCCCAGCTGGATATCCTGGAAGAACCCGGTTTTAAAGAGTGCACGGGTCGATTCCACCAGGCGACCGTCGTCGGCCTGGTCACCTACGTTCAACGGCAACGCGCCAAACACGCTGCCGGCGGAAACCCGCTGCAGCCCGTTGACACGGATATCGGAGATGGTGAAGGACGCGGCGTGAACTTCAGCGATCATCAGTACGGCAAGAACCGCAGTTAGCAGCAGACGTTTCATGAAGTCCTTTCTTATTCCAACTGGCAATAAACAAACTGCCGCAGAAGCGGCAGGTTCGCAAACGAGCGAAGCGTTACAGTCGACCCAGATCGTTTATCAGGGCAAGCAGCATGACCCCAACCACCAGACTGATGCCGATCTGGATTCCCCAACCCTGTACCCGATCGGAGACTGGGCGACCACGCACCCACTCGATCAGGTAGAACAACAGATGCCCCCCATCCAGTACTGGAATGGGCAGCAAATTGAGAACTCCGAGGCTTATGCTCAGGTAGGCGAGGAAATTCAGGAAATCCCCAAAACCCGACTGGGCCGAAGCGCCCGCCACTTTAGCAATGGTTATCGGTCCACTCAAGTTTTTTACCGAGAGCTCGCCGAACAGCATTTTCTTCAGGGAATCAAGGGTCAGCACGCTCATGGTCCAGGTACGCCTGGCGCCCTCGACCACGGCATCGAGCGGCCCGTAGCTGACTTCACGCAGCATCTGCGGTGGCCACTCGACCGGTTTCACCCCGGCGCCGAGGTACCCGGCGGCCTTGCCTTCACCTTTGGAAACCAAGTTGACCGGGACATCCAGTGGCGCGTTGTCGCGCTCCACGCGCAGCACGATTCGGCTGTCCGGACGCTCGCGGACCAGGTCCACGACCTGCTGCCAATCGCCCAGGGGCTGGCCGTCCAGCGCCAGCAGACGGTCCCCGGTACGCAAACCGGCGGCCTGAGCCGGACCGTTGGGATCAAGCTCGGCGAGTATCGGCGCCAGCGCCGGACGCCATGGCCGAATGCCCAGCGAGCGAATCGGATCAGGCTCGTCGGAACCTTGCAACCACTGGTTCAGGGCCAGCGAGCGAGTGGCTTCGTTGCTGGAGCCAGGTTCGCGCACGGTCAATTGCAAGGCACCGGTTTCGCCCAGGCGCCGTACCATTTGCAGGTTCACCGCAGCCCAACCGGCGGTGCTTTCGCCATCCACCGCAACGATTTCCTCACCTGCCATCAGACCGGCGGTTGCCGCGATGCTGCCCGGCTCGACCGAACCGACCACCGGCTTGAGCTGCTGGGTGCCCAGCATCGCCAGCAGCCAGAAGAACACCAGGGCCAGCAGAAAGTTGGCCGCAGGCCCGGCGGCGACGATGGCGATGCGCTGACGCACACTCTTGCGATTGAACGACTGCTCGACCTGATCGGCCGGCACGTCGCCCTCGCGCTCGTCGAGCATCTTGACGTAGCCACCCAGCGGAATCGCCGCCACCACGAACTCCGTGCCCTGACGGTCATGCCAGCGCAACAGGGGCGTGCCGAAGCCCACGGAAAAACGCAGCACCTTGACGCCACAACGCCGTGCGACCCAGAAATGGCCGAACTCGTGAAAGGTAACCAGCACACCCAATGCCACCAGGGTGCCGATAATCATGTAGAGCGCACTCATAACTCTCTCCGAACTACGGCCATGCAGGGGTCAGCACCCGTGCTGGTTCAACCATTGCTGGGCCAGGTCCCGCGCGCGAGTATCCGCGGCGAAGACCGTGTCGAGCGTATCCAGCGCCACCACCGGTTCCCGATTGAGGACGTCCTCGATCATACGCGGGATCTGCGGGTAGCGTATGCGACGCTCGAGGAACGCCGCTACCGCGATTTCGTTCGCCGCGTTGAGCATGGCCGGGGCGCTGTCGCCCGCCTCCGCGGCCTGCCGAGCCAGGCGCAGGCAAGGAAAGCGTTGTTCATCGGGCGCTTCGAAATCGAGCCGCGCAATGGCGAACAGGTCCAGGGGTGCCACACCCGAATCGACACGCTGCGGCCAGGCCATGGCATGGGCGATCGGCGTGCGCATATCGGGGTTGCCCAGCTGAGCCAGCACCGAGCCGTCGACATAGTCGACCAGGGAATGGATCACGCTCTGCGGATGCACGACCACTTCGATCTGCGCGGGTCGCGCGTCGAACAGCCAGCACGCCTCGATCAGCTCCAGGCCCTTGTTCATCATGCTGGCCGAGTCGACGGAAATCTTGCGCCCCATCGACCAGTTGGGATGAGCGCACGCCTGCTCCGGCGTGACCTGTTCCAACGCTTCCAGCGGTGTCTGCCGAAACGGACCACCCGATGCAGTCAGCAATATGCGCCGCACGCCGACATTGCCCAGGCCGCGCTCGAAATCACCGGGCATGCACTGGAAAATCGCGTTGTGTTCGCTGTCGATAGGCAGCACCACGGCCCCGCTGTCGCGCACGGCCTGCATGAACAGTGCCCCGGACATGACCAGCGCTTCCTTGTTGGCCAGCAGCACTTTCTTGCCGGCATGGACCGCGGCCAAGGTAGGGCGCAGCCCGGCTGCGCCGACGATGGCCGCCATCACCGCATCCACTTCCGGCGCAGCGGCCACCTGGCACAGCCCTTCTTCACCCACCAGCACTTCGGTGCGCGAGCCGGCCTGGCGCAATGCCTGCTGCAAGGCGGTGGCACGCTCCTGGCTGGGCACCACGGCAAACACCGGGCGATGCACAAGGCACAGTGCCAACAGCTCGTCCATGCGCGAGAAGCCGCTCAGGGCAAATGCGCTGTAGCGGTCCGGATGCCGGGCGATGACGTCGAGTGTGCTCAGGCCGATAGAGCCGGTCGCGCCCAGCACGGTAATGCGCTGCACGCCGCTCACATCACGCCCCAGCCGGCAGCCCACAGCAGCACGGCAAACACCGGTACCGCCGCGGTCAGACTGTCGATGCGATCGAGCACACCGCCATGGCCCGGCAACAGATTGCTGCTGTCCTTGATGCCGGAGCGACGCTTGAACATGCTTTCGGTCAGGTCACCGACGACCGAGAGGGCCACCACGATCGCCGCGCCGATCAGGCCCGCGAGCATCTGGCCGATTCCCCAGTCGCGCACCAGGCCGATCGCCAGGGTGATCAGCAGGCTGGTCACCAGCCCGCCGTAGAAACCTTCCCAGCTCTTGCCGGGGCTGACCTGGGGCGCCAGCTTGCGCTTGCCCAGGGCCTTGCCGGTGAAGTAGGCGCCGATGTCGGCACCCCATACCAGCACCATGACGGTCATGATCAGCCAGTTGCCCAGCGGCCAGCCCTTGAGCAGCACCAGCCCTTGCCAGGCCGGCAGCAGGATCAGCAGGCCAATGAGCAGCTTGCAGGCAAGGCTGGCCCAATGTTCGCTGGTGCGCGGGTAGGTCAGCACCAGGAACGTGGCCAGGCACCACCACAGCACCGCCGCGCCGAGCACGAACGGCGCCAGGCCCGGCGTCAGGTAGAGGAAGAACAACAGACCCGCTACCACGGCGGCGAAGGCAATGCGCGCCGACTGTTTTTCGAAGCCGGCCAGCCGCGCCCACTCCCACGCGCCCAAGGTAACCACCAAGCCGATGAACAGGGCGAACCCTGCGCCTTCGAGCAGGAAGAAACCGCACAGGGCAATCGGCAGGAGAATCAGCGCAGTGATGATGCGTTGTTTAAGCATTAAGCACGGGCTCCGGCTTCGACCTGCTCGCTCGTTTTACCGAACCGGCGCTGGCGCGAAGCGAAATCGGCCAGCGCCGTGCGCATGGCCTCGTGTTTGAAATCCGGCCAGAACAGGTCGGAAAAATACAGCTCGGCGTAGGCCAGTTGCCACAGCAGGAAGTTGCTGATGCGATGCTCGCCGCCGGTTCGGATGCACAGATCCGGCAAGGGCAGGTCACCGGTGGCCAGGCAGGTCTGCAGCAGATCGGGAGTGATCTCCTCCGGCTTGAGGTGACCGGCCTGGACTTCCCGGGCAAGACGCTGCGCCGCCTGGGCAATGTCCCACTGGCCACCGTAGTTGGCGGCGATTTGCAGCACAAAACGGTCGTTACCGGCGGTGGCCGCTTCGGCTTCGCGCATGGCGGCCTGCAGGTCGGGGTGGAACCGCGAGCGATCACCGATGATCCGCAGGCTGATGCGGTTGTCGTTCAGCCGCCGCGCCTCGCGGCGCAGTGCACTGAAGAACAGCTCCATCAACGCCCCGACCTCGTCGGCCGGGCGCTGCCAGTTCTCGCTGGAAAAGGCGAACAAGGTCAGTACCTCGACCTTGGCCTCGGCACACACCTCGATGACCGCGCGCACAGCATCCACACCGGCCTTGTGCCCAGCGACACCGGGCAGCAAACGTTTCTTGGCCCAGCGATTGTTGCCATCCATGATGATCGCAACATGCCGCGGTACCGTGGAAGGTACAGCCAACTTGGTCTTTTCCATGAGACGGACTAATTCCTTAAACGGCCATCAGGTCCGCTTCTTTCTGCTTCACGGCCGTTTCGATGTCCGCGACGAACTTGTCGGTCAGCTTCTGGATGTCATCGGCGGCGCGACGTTCTTCGTCTTCGCTGATTTCCTTTTCCTTGACCAGGTCCTTGTACTGACTCAGCGCATCACGGCGAATGTTGCGCACGGCCACACGGGCGTCTTCGGCAGCGTCACGCGCCTGCTTGGTGAAGCCCTTGCGGGTTTCTTCGGTCAGCGCAGGCATGGAGATCAGCAGCAACTCGCCCAGGTTGGTCGGGTTGAGGTTGAGGCCGGCGGCACCGATGGCCTTGTCGACCGCGCCGAGCATGTTGCGCTCGAACGCGACAACCTGCAGGGTGCGCGAATCTTTCACGCTGATGCTGGCGACCTGGTTGATAGGGGTGTCGGCACCGTAGTAAGGGACCTGAACGCCTTCCAGAATGCTGGGGTGCGCCTTGCCGGTACGGATACGACCGAACGCGTGCTGCAGCGACTCCAGGGATTTCTGCATGCGCGCCTGCGCATCCTTCTTGATTTCGTTGATCATACTTCGCCTTCCTCGATCAGAGTTCCTTCGGCGCCGCCCACTACGATGTTCAGCAGAGCGCCAGGCTTGTTCATGTTGAATACCCGCAACGGCATCTTGTGATCACGGCACAGGCAGATGGCGGTCAGGTCCATCACGCCCAGCTTGCGATCCAGTACTTCATCGTACGTCAGGCGGTCGAATTTCTCAGCATGGGGATCCTTGAACGGATCGGCCGTGTAGACACCGTCGACCTTGGTCGCCTTGAGCACCACGTCGGCATCGATCTCGATGGCGCGCAGGCAGGCTGCGGAGTCGGTGGTGAAGAACGGGTTGCCGGTGCCGGCGGCGAAAATTACCACATCGCCGGAATTGAGGTGACGAATACCCTTGCGGCGATCGTAATGGTCGGTCACGCCGACCATCGAGATGGCCGACATGACGATGGCGGCGATGTTGGAGCGCTCCAGCGCATCGCGCATGGCCAGGGCGTTCATCACGGTTGCCAGCATGCCCATGTGGTCGCCGGTGACACGGTCCATGCCGGCTGCGCTCAGGGCGGCACCGCGGAACAGGTTGCCACCGCCGATGACCAGGCCCACCTGGACGCCGATGCCTACCAACTGGCCCACTTCGAGGGCCATGCGGTCCAGCACTTTCGGGTCGATCCCGAAATCTTCGGACCCCATCAGGGCCTCGCCGCTAAGTTTGAGCAAAATGCGTTTATAGCGAGGTTGACGACCACTCACCTGCTGAGCCATTGCGTGTCTCTCCTGCGGCGTTTAATAAATTCTGGACGGGCCGGTGTACGGCGCGCCTAACTCTAGCTTGCGGCACTGCGACAGTACCACCGGACCTGCGCCTTGTAAGCGGCTAAATCCGGGCACCAACTTTGAAAAAGAGGCTGCGCGCGTAAGCGGGCAGCCTCTTTGGGGCAACAGGACGAATCCGTCTTATTGCTTGCTGGCAGCGGCCACTTGTGCGGCAACTTCGTCAGCGAAGTTGTCGACAGGCTTCTCGATGCCTTCGCCTACCTTGAAGTAGGTGAACGAAACGATTTCAGCACCGGCTTTCTTGGCCAGGTCACCGACCTTGACTTCAGGGTTCTTGACGAACGCCTGCTCGACCAGGCTGGCTTCGGCAAGGAACTTGCTGATGCGACCGGCAACCATCTTCTCGACGATCTCGGCTGGCTTGCCCTTGATCTTGTCTTCGTTGAGGCTCATGAAGACGCCCTTCTCGCGCTCGATGGCCTCGGCCGAAACCTGCGATGGCAGCAGGAATTCCGGGTTGCTGGCTGCAACGTGCATGGCGATGTCGCGAGCCAGTTCGGCGTTGCCGCCGTTCAGGGCAACGATGACACCGATCTTGTTGCCGTGCAGGTAGGCATCGACAACGTCGCCTTCCACACGCACCAGGCGGCGGATGTTGACGTTTTCGCCAACCTTGCCGACCAGGGCTTCACGCGCTGGCTCTTGAGCGGCGATCAGCGGAGCGGCGTCGGTCAGCTGGTCGGCGAAAGCCTTTTCCACGCTGGCGGCGACGAAGTTCTTGAAGTCGTCCTGCAGAGCCAGGAAGTCGGTCTGCGAGTTGACTTCCAGGATGACTGCGGACTTGTTGTCGGCAGCAACCTTGACGGCGATGGCGCCTTCGGCAGCAACGTTGCCTGCTTTCTTGGCGGCCTTGATGGCGCCGGAAGCACGCATGTCGTCGATGGCTTTTTCGATGTCGCCGCCGGCCTTGGTCAAGGCCTTTTTGCAATCCATCATGCCTTCGCCGGTACGCTCGCGCAGTTCTTTGACCAACGCTGCAGTAATCTCTGCCATTTCAAATTCCTCTTGGATAGGTGTCTAACCATTCCACCCGTTAACGGGCGCTCAATTCTTGACCTTGCCAGCGGCTCTTTACAATTGGAGCGGTGACGATGCCGGCAATGGTTCTCGAGGTGGCAAAAAGGGGGCCTAGCCCCCTTTTTGCGTACCGAGTAAACGCTGGGCGTCTAGACTCAGCCTTCTACCGCTGCGGCAGGTGCGTCCTGAACGTATTCTTCAGTACCGCCAGCCACGTGGTTGCGACCACGGATGACCGCGTCGGCCATCGAACCCATGTACAGCTGGATGGCGCGAATGGCGTCATCGTTGCCTGGGATGATGTAGTCGACGCCTTCAGGGCTGCTGTTGGTGTCGACGACGCCGATGACCGGGATACCCAGCTTGTTGGCTTCGGTGATCGCGATGCGCTCGTGGTCGACGTCGATGACGAACAGTGCGTCAGGCAGGCCGCCCATGTCCTTGATACCACCCAGGCTGCGATCCAGTTTTTCCAGATCACGGGTGCGCATCAGCGCTTCTTTCTTGGTCAGCTTGGTGAACGTGCCATCTTCGGCCTGGGTTTCCAGGTCACGCAGACGCTTGATCGAAGCGCGGATGGTCTTGAAGTTGGTCAGCATGCCGCCCAACCAGCGATGGTCGACGTACGGCGAGCCGCAACGTGCTGCTTCCTCGGCCACGATCTTGCCGGCGGAACGCTTGGTGCCGACGAACAGGATCTTGTTCTTGCCCTGGGCCAGGCGCTCTACGAAGGTCAGTGCTTCGTTGAACATCGGCAGGGTTTTTTCGAGGTTGATGATGTGGATCTTGTTACGCGCGCCGAAAATGTACTTACCCATTTTCGGATTCCAGTAACGGGTTTGGTGACCGAAGTGCACACCGGCCTTCAGCATATCGCGCATGTTGACTTGGGACATGATAGTTCCTTGATAAGTCGGGTTAAGCCTCCACGTATCCCAATGACCAACCGGCGGCATAACCTCCGGCACCCAGGTCATCGTGTCGACACGTGTGTGGGTTTGGTTGCTTCCAGGGCATCCCCGGAAAGCGGCGCATTTTATACCATAGCCGCCCCGATATAGAAACCTGAAATAGCGTCGATGCACAACGGCTTTTGCGCCGCTGCCTGATTCGCGCGACAATGCACGCCATCACCTCTTATATAGAGGCGCCGCCAGCGCCGCGCGGCAGTCCGCGGCGGCTCTGGTAGAATCGCCTCGATTTCCAGCCTGCGAACGCGCGCAAGCGCTCAGAGAGCCCCGAATGACCGTTACCATCAAGACCCCCGAAGACATCGAGAAGATGCGAATTGCCGGCCGCCTGGCGGCCGAGGTGCTGGAGATGATCGCGCCTCACGTCAAGCCCGGTGTCACTACCGAAGAGCTCGACCGCCTGTGCCACGACTACATCGTCAACGAGCAACAGGCCATCCCTGCCCCGCTCAACTACAAGGGTTACCCCAAGTCGATCTGCACCTCGATCAACCATGTGGTCTGCCACGGCATTCCCAACGACAAGCCGCTGAAGAATGGCGACGTGCTGAACATCGACGTCACCGTGATCAAGGACGGCTACCACGGCGACACCAGCCGCATGTTCCACGTCGGCAGCGTGCCGGTGTGGGCCGAGCGCCTGTCGCAGGTGACCCAGGAATGCCTGTACAAGGCCATCGAGCTGGTCAAGCCCGGATGCCGCCTGGGCGACATCGGCGAAGTCATCCAGAAGCACGCCGAGAAGAACGGTTTTTCCGTGGTACGCGAATTCTGCGGCCACGGCATCGGCAAGGTGTTTCACGAAGAACCGCAGGTGCTGCACTACGGGCGTGCCGGCACTGGCATGGAGCTCAAGGAAGGCATGACCTTCACCATCGAGCCGATGATCAACCAGGGCAAGGCCGACACCAAGGTGCTGGGCGATGGCTGGACGGCCATTACCAAGGACCGCAAGCTGTCCGCGCAGTGGGAGCACACCCTGGTGGTGACCGCCAGCGGCTACGAAATCTTCACCTTGCGCAGCGACGACACCATTCCCCGCGTCTCGGCGTGAAGCCACGCGTGCGGGCAACCCGTTCAGGCCACTAATCTCTTCAGGAATACGACATGCCGCAGGTGGATCCGGAGTTGTTCGATCGCGGCCAGTTCCAGGCCGAACTGGCGCTCAAGGCCAGCCCTATCGCAGCCTTCAAGAAGGCGATTCGCCAGGCACACGATGTGCTCGACGAGCGTTTTCGCAACGGCCGTGACATTCGCCGGCTGATCGAAGACCGTGCCTGGTTCGTCGACAACATTCTGGAGCGGGCGTGGAGCCAGTTCGACTGGGACGAGGATGCCGACATCGCCCTGGTCGCCGTGGGCGGCTACGGTCGCGGCGAACTGCACCCCTACTCCGACATCGACCTGATGATCCTGCTCGAGAGCGCCGACTACGAGGTGTTCCGCGATTCGATCGAGCGCTTTCTCACGCTGCTGTGGGACATCGGCCTGGAAGTGGGCCAGAGCGTGCGCTCCATAGATGAATGCGCCGAGCAGGCGCGCGCCGACATCACGGTCATCACCAACCTGATGGAAAGCCGCACCATCGCCGGCCCGGAACGGCTGCGCAAGCGCATGCTCGAGGTCACCAGCACCGAGCGGATGTGGCCAAGCCGCGAGTTCTTCCTGGCCAAGCGCGCCGAGCAGAACGCCCGCCACCACAAGTACAACGACACCGAGTACAACCTGGAACCCAACGTCAAGGGCTCGCCCGGTGGCCTGCGCGATATCCAGACCCTGCTGTGGGTGGCGCGCCGCCAGTTCGGCACGCTGAACCTGCACGCGCTGGCCGGGGAAGGCTTCCTGGTAGAGAGCGAGAACAACCTGCTGGCCTCTTCCCAGGAATTCCTCTGGAAGGTGCGCTATGCCCTGCACATGCTTGCCGGGCGTGCGGAAGATCGCCTGCTGTTCGATCACCAACGCTCCATCGCCGGCTTGCTGGGCTACAAGGACAGCGATGCGAAACTGGCCATCGAGCGGTTCATGCAGAAGTACTACCGCGTGGTGATGAGCATCGCCGAACTCAGCGACCTGATCATCCAGCATTTCGAGGAAGTGATTCTCGGCGACCCCGAAGCCGGCTCCACGGTGCCGATCAATTCGCGCTTCCAGCTGCACGATGGCTACATCGAGGCCACCCACACCCAGGTCTTCAAGCGCACACCGTTCGCCATGCTGGAAATCTTCGTGCTGATGGCGCAGAACCCGGAGATCAAGGGCGTGCGCGCGGACACCATCCGCCTGCTGCGCGAGCATCGCCACCTGATCGACGACAGCTTCCGCAACGATATCCGCAACACCAGCCTGTTCATCGAGCTGTTCAAGTGCGAAGTCGGCATTCACCGCAACCTGCGCCGCATGAATCGCTACGGCATCCTGGGCCGCTACCTGCCCGAGTTCGGCGATATCATCGGCCAGATGCAACACGACCTGTTCCACATCTATACAGTGGATGCGCACACGCTCAACCTGATCAAGCACCTGCGCAAGCTGCAGTACACCCAGGTTTCGGAGAAATTCCCGCTGGCCAGCAAGGTCATGGAGCGCCTGCCCAAGCCGGAGCTGATCTACCTCGCCGGGCTGTACCATGACATCGGCAAAGGCCGCAACGGCGACCATTCCGAGCTTGGCGCAGTGGATGCCGCGCAGTTCTGCCAGCGCCACCAGTTGCCCGCCTGGGACAGCCGCCTGATCGTCTGGCTGGTGCAGAACCATCTGGTGATGTCGACCACCGCGCAGCGCAAGGACCTGTCCGACCCGCAGGTCATCCATGACTTCGCCCAGCAGGTGGGCGACGAGGTGCACCTGGACTACCTCTACGTGCTCACCGTGGCCGACATCAACGCGACCAATCCCAGCCTGTGGAACTCCTGGCGTGCCAGCTTGCTGCGCCAGTTGTACACCGAAACCAAGCGCGCCTTGCGTCGCGGCCTGGAGAACCCGCTGGATCGCGAAGAGCAGATCCGCCGCACGCAGAGCGCGGCGCTGGAGATACTGGTACGCGGCGGCACCGATCAGGACGACATCGAGCAGCTCTGGTCGCAGCTGGGCGACGACTATTTTCTGCGCCACAACGCCGGCGACGTGGCCTGGCATACCGATGCCATCCTGCAGCAGCCCGCCAATGGCGATCCGCTGGTGCTGATCAAGGAAACCACCCAGCGCGACTTCGAGGGCGGCACGCAGATCTTCATCTACGCGCCCGACCAGCACGATTTCTTCGCGGTGACGGTGGCGGCCATGGACCAGCTCAACCTGAACATCCACGACGCCCGCATCATCACCTCCAGCAGCCAGTTCACGCTCGATACCTACATCGTGCTGGACAACGACGGCGGCTCGATCGGCAACGACCCGCGCCGCATCGCGCAGATTCGCCAGGGCCTCAGCGATGCGCTGCGCAACCCCGATGACTACCCCAACATCATTCATCGCCGCGTGCCGCGTCAGCTCAAGCATTTCGCGTTCCCCCCGCAGGTCACCATCCAGAACGATGCCCAGCGTCCGGTCACCATCCTGGAGCTGAGCGCGCCCGACAGGCCCGGCCTGCTGGCACGCATCGGCAAGATCTTCCTGGAGTTCGACCTGTCGTTGCAGAACGCCAAGGTTTCCACGCTGGGCGAACGCGTGGAAGACGTGTTCTTCATTACCGATGCGAACAATCTGCCCCTGTCCGACCCGCAACTGTGCAGTCGGCTGCAGGCCACCATCATCGACCAACTCAGTGTCAGCCAGGCGCCCGGCGTCGAGCTGTCCCGTTTGAGCATTTGATATGAACCACGCGTTGAACCAGCTGCAGCCCTACCCTTTCGAGAAATTGCGCGCCTTGCTGGCGGGCGTCACGGCCGCTGCGGACAAACGTCCGATCGCCCTGTCCATTGGCGAACCCAAGCACGCCTCGCCAGCCTTCGTGAAGCAGGCACTGGCCGACAACCTCGACCAGATGGCGGTGTACCCGACCACCCAGGGCATTCCAGCACTGCGCGAAGCCATCGCCGCGTGGTGCGAACGACGCTTCCAGGTCCCGGCGGGCTGGCTGGATCCGGCGCGCCACGTATTGCCGGTCAACGGCACCCGCGAAGCGCTGTTTGCCTTCACCCAGACCGTTGCACAGCGTGACGTCGACGGGCTGGTGGTCAGCCCCAACCCGTTCTACCAGATCTACGAAGGCGCCGCCCTGCTCGCCGGTACCACACCGCACTACCTGCCTTGCCTGGACCAGAACGGCTTCAACCCGGATTTCGACGCGGTACCGGCCGAGGTCTGGCAGCGCTGCCAGATCCTGTTCCTGTGCTCGCCCGGCAATCCAACCGGTGCCCTGGTACCGATGCCGACCTTGAAGAAACTCATCGCCCTGGCCGACGAGCATGACTTCGTGATCGCTGCGGACGAGTGCTACAGCGAGTTGTACTTCGACGAAGACGCGCCACCGCCCGGCCTGCTGACCGCCTGTGCCGAGCTGGGGCGCAGCGATTTCAAGCGGTGCGTGGTGTTCCACAGCCTGTCCAAGCGCTCCAACCTGCCGGGTTTGCGCTCGGGCTTCGTGGCCGGCGACGCCGACATTCTCAAGGCCTTCCTGCTGTACCGCACCTATCACGGCTGTGCGATGCCCGTGCAGACCCAACTGGCCAGCATCGCCGCCTGGGAAGACGAGGCCCACGTACTGGCCAACCGCGACCTGTACCGGGAGAAATTCGATGCCGTGCTGGATATCCTCACGCCGGTAATGGACGTCAAGCGCCCCGACGGCAGCTTCTACCTGTGGGCCAAGGTGCCCATGGACGACGCGCAGTTCTGCCGCGAGCTGTTCGAGCAGGAGCACGTCACCGTGGTGCCCGGCTCCTACCTGTCGCGCGACGTCGATGGGCTCAACCCAGGCGCCGGCCGCGTGCGCATGGCGCTGGTCGCACCACTGAGCGAGTGTGTCGAAGCCGCCCAGCGCATCCGGCGCTTTCTCGAGCGTCGATAACACATAGCTACGCTTTTGCATGGCGTTTGAACGACATCATCGGTGGCTCTTTTCAAGGAGTCATCGATGATGTGCAATCCCCTGTTCTGCAAGACCCTTCCTGAACTGGATGTCGAGGCATCACGCCGCGTCGCCATGGCCGAACGCCCGACCAATGCGCTGAGTGCCTCGGCGAACGGACGCTCAAAGCGCGCCCTGGGCCAGTTCTCGAAATTCTGGGCGCCCGGCCGCACGCTGACCATTGGTTTCTTCAACGACACCCCTATTGCGCACAAGGCGGCCATCGAGAAAGTGGCGCGGCAGTGGCTGCGGTCGGCCAACCTGAAATTCGATTTCGTCGACGGCATGCTTGCCGATATCCGTATCTATACCGACGGCGACGACAACTACAGTCAGGTCGGCACCGATGCGCTGCTGGCCAGCCCAATGGATGCAACCATGGCCCTGGGCGTCAAACCGGACGATCCGTTGTTCGGGCGTACCGTGTTGCACGAGTTCGGCCACGTGCTGGGGCTGCTGCACGAGCATCAGCACCCCAAGGCAAACATCCCATGGGACATCCCCAAGCTGTATGCGTACTTCGCCGCCAAGGGCGTTGATCAACAGACCGTCGACATCAACCTGCTGGACAAGACCGACAAGGCGCTGGCCAAGGGCACGGCCTATGATCGCGCGTCGATCATGCATTACTCGGTGCTGCAGGAGCAGACGGTGGGCGACTGGGAAGTGGGGATCAACCATACCTTGAGCCGCCGCGACCGGATGTTCGCTCGGCGCATCTACCCCAAGGTCATGGCCTAGCGTGCGTGGCCGAGGCTGGCTTGGTTGATGTCGAACTCGGCCAGCGCCTCATTCATGGCCGCACTGTCCATCAGCCGATGTCGACGCACTACCGGGCGCACCGTATAACGCGGTAGATGCGCGAACTCCTCTTGCGCCCACGCCTGCTGGTGGCCGGTGCGCTGGAAATCGGGCCACTCGCCAATCACCAGAAAAACCACCTGCGGTACCAGCGCGATAGCCAGCAGGGTATTGAAGTCAACCAGGCCCAGCCCGCCCAGCGCCGAGCCAACGACCACGGGTACAGCGCTACCAACGGCAGTCCACAGTTTGGATAATCGGCGCATGGGATGTGACCTCGCATGAGTTACTGTATGCATATACAGTACACAGAACCGGCCGCGTGTTCAATCCCTGAAAGCGCATCGATAACCCGTCCAACGCCTGCATCAGATCAAGCGAACGCCCCAAACATGTCCGCCACCGCCTGCTCGCCCAGAGCCGGTCCGACGCTCATGCCCACTCCGCTGTGCATCAGCGTCGCACTCAAGCCTGGCGCGATGTTCAAGCGGGAAAACGGCTGGGGCCCCTTGGCACCATAGACACCTTGCCAGCGCTCTATTACCTGAATGTTGCAACCCAGGGTGTCCTGTGCCAGCTCCAGCATCCACTGATCGACCTGCTCGGCATTGAACGGCGAAGCGTCCACACCGTATTCATGGGAATCGCCGATGATCAGGTCACCGTAGGGTGTCGGACTGATCAGCAAGTGAATGCCGTGCGTTTCGAGGTGCGGACTGTCGCGCTCGATCTCGCGACGGATGGCAGCCGCTTCGGGCAGATCGGCGAAAGCCCCGTAGTGAACGCAACTCAAACCGGTAAGTACCGAGTGCTGCAGGTTCAGGTTCGACACGGGTCGAGCGCGGAGCATCTGTAGACGGCACACTCGGGGCTTCAGCGCAGCCATGGCTTCGGCGAGCAGCGTCAGGTAATCGTGACCGGAGCACACCACGACCTGCTGGCCACGAAAGGGGCCAGCGGTGCTCTGCAGCTTTCCCGGCTCGACGCCATTGACCAACGTCGAGAAGTGAAACTCCACGCCCAGCTCGCGCTGCAGATAGTCAACCAGCTTGGGTATGGCTTCGCGCGAATACAGTTGCTGGTCGTCGATGCCGTGCAAGGCCGCTCGGTGGTGGCTGAATCGGCCGCCGTACAAGTCGTCCAGCGGCTTGCCGCGCAACAGCTCGACCCGGTAGCCGTGCTCCGTGGCGCGTCCTGTACTGAAGGCGGCCAACAGGTTCTCCTCAGCTTCGGTACGGGCGAACAACAGCGAGCCGTTACGCTTGAGCTCGAAGCCCGCTCGAGCGCTCCAGCTCGCCCAGATACCGCGGCTGGCTTTGGCCAGGTCGAGCATGATGCCCGGTGGCTGACCGGTCACCAGGGCTTGACCGAAGTTGCGCACCGACGCGCCGATCGGGCTCGCCGAACGCTCGAAAACCCGCACTTTCAAGCCACGCCTGGCGGCCGCATAGGCGTGGGAAAGCCCGAGAATACCCGCACCCACCACCAGCAAATCACTTTCATACCGATTCATTTCAACCCACTCCCTACGGCTTGGCCGATTTGCCGTCATAGCGTTTGCGCCATTCGGCCAGAATGTTGTCGCGCTCTTTCGAGGCCCAGGCGAAGTCATTCTTGATCAGGCGTTGCTCGTAGTCGGCAGGCAGCTCGGTGGGAGGCTTGGCCAAGCCTTCCTGGGCCAGTACCGCGAAGTTTTGCTTGTACAGTTCCATGCCCGCCGCGCTGGCGGAGAAATCAGCCAAGCGCTTGGCGGCCTCGGGATGGGCGGTGCCCTTGATCACGGCAGTGGCCTCGATCTCCCAGCCAAGGCCTTCCTTTGGCAGGATGATGTCCAGTGGCGCACCCTGACGTTTGAGCTGTACCGCCGGGTATTCGAATGAAATGCCGATAGGGAACTCACCCGCTGCGGCCATCTTGCAGGGCTTCGAACCGGAGTGGACGTACTGGCCGATGTTCTGGTGCAACGCGTCCATGTAGGTCCAGCCTTGTGCCTCGCCAAAGGTTTGCAGCCAGGCGCTGACGTCCAGAAAGCCCGTACCGGACGAGGCTGGGTTTGGCATCACGATCTTGCCGCGATAGACCGGGTTGGTCAGATCTTGCCAGCTCACGGGGCGCGGCAGGTTCTGCTTCTCGGCTTCGATGGTGTTGAAGCAGATGGTGGCGGCCCAGACATCCATGCCAACCCAAGCCGGCGGATTGGCCGGGTCGCGGTACTTGGCGCCGATCTTGGGCAGATCCTTGGGGGCATAGGCTTCGAGCATGCCTTGCTGATCGAGGATTGCCAGGCTCGAGGCGGCCAGACCCCACACTGCGTCGGCTTGCGGGCGAGCTTTTTCGGCCAGCAGTTTGGCCGTGATGATGCCGGTCGAATCCCTTACCCATTTGATGTCGATATCCGGGTTGGCTTTCTCGAACGCTTTTTCATAGGTCTGCAGCTGCTCGGCTTCCAGTGCGGTGTACACAGTGAGCTCGGTGGCGGCACTGGCGTGAAGGCTGAAGCCTGCGAACACTGCAGCGAAGGCAAGGGGCTTGAACATGGTTTGATCCTGAGTGAAGTAGACAAGGCGGTATCGGTTGGCCGAACAGGTTCTATCAATGGCTGCCGGGGGTTTCACCACGAGCCATGCGTGCGTTGATCCGATCGATGATCGCTGGCAGATCGGCAATGGTGTCGGCCAGGTAATCGGGCCGTACCGGGGCGAACAGGGCATCGATGCGCAGCCTGTGCCGATCGAGCTCGGAGGGCGTGAGCGCCTGGAAGGCCGGGTAATCCAGGCCGAGAAAATTGCCGGAAAAGCGCAGCCCGACCGTCCACATCCCTGCGCTGCGGCCTTCGAGAATGCCCGGCAAGGTGTCGTCGACTTTCACGCAGGCAGCGACGTCACCGATGCTCAGGGCGATGACGTTGGCCAACGCCTGGGCGGGGCCGGGGCGGCCGGTTGGCAGATCGTCGGCAGCCACCACATGATCGGGCTGATAGCCCGCCACTGCGGCCAGTGCCACGACGTGGTCCATGACCTGCCGAGGGTATCCGGAGGTGGTGCCGATCTTGAGCCCGGCCTGACGCATGTGCTCGATGGCCGGCAGCGCACCGGGGATGAGCGCGCTGTGCTTACCGACATTGGCAATCTGCAGCGGCATGAAGCGCTCGTAGATGGCCGTCACGTCCGCGTCGCTCGGTGGCCTGGCAAAACGCTGCTCGAAGCGCGCCGCGATCTGCGGCTGGTCGCACAGGCTGCGAATGTGGTCCCACTTGCCCATGCCCATGGGGCCACGAGCTTCATCCAGGCTCAGTTCGATATCGAACGTGGCGAAGGCTTCGACGAAGATTCGGGTGGGCGCGAAAGAGCCGAAATCGACGACGGTGCCGGCCCAGTCGAGAATGGCCGCTTGCAGTTGGGCAGGGGCTTGATAGTGCATGGTGTTCTCCGAAAATCAGCAGGTAGGCGTGCTCTGGCGCCAGGCTTGTGAACGTCGCAGCAAGCCGCGTGAAACCCAGGCGAGCAAAAGGGAAACGGCTGCCGAGGTGAACAGGATCAGTGTCGACATGGCGGCGGCCCCGCCGACATTGCCCGCGTCGTCCATGTTCAGTACGGCCACCGCCGCGAGGATGCTGTCTGGCGAGTACAAAAAGATGGCGGCGGAAACGGTGGTCATTGCCGAGACGAACAAGTAGCGAATGATGTCCAGCAGCGCGGGCAGGCAAATCGGCAATGTGACGCGCAGGTAGTGCCGATACAGGGGAGCCTTGAGGGATCGCGCGGCCGCCTCGAATTCGCTGTCCAATTGACGCAGAGCGGTAGTTGCCGTCATGTGCGCGGTGGTCAGGTAATGAGCGATGGTGCAGATCACCAGCAGCGCCATGCTTCCATAGAGGCTGTGCAATGGGTTGTCCGGCAGGTTGAAGAAGAAGACGTAGCCCAGGCCAAGCACCAGGCCCGGCACGGCCATGGGTATGAAGGTGAGTATGCGCAGGGCCAGGTTGAGGGCGGGTTGCCCATGGGTTTTCTCCATCAGATAGGCCCCGGTGAAGATCAGCGCGCTCCCCACCACCGCGCTGCAGCTCGCCAGTACCAGGCTGTTGCGATAGGCCAGCCATCCCCCGCCTGCGGTTTCACTGAACAGGTAGTGCTTGAACGACAACGAAAGGTTGTAGGGCCAGAACTTCACCAGGGAAGAAAACACCGCCATGCCCAGCACCGCCAGCAGGCAGCCGCAGATGAGCACCACGATCAACAGGTAGCAACCGTCCCGCCCTCGCGAGGGCTGGGGCGTGAGTACCTGCGCCCGGCCACTCATGGACGAACGTTGGCGGCGGCGCAACCAGGCATCCATCGAAAAGCTGATCAGTGCGGGCACCAGGAGCACCATGCCGATCAGCGCCCCACGGCCGAACTGTTGCTGACCGACCACTGCCTTGTAGGCTTCGATGGCCAGGACCTGATAGTCACCGCCGACGATCACGGGCACGCCGAAGTCAGTGATGGTCAGGGTGAACACCAGGCAGAACGCGGCGAACACTGCTTGTCGCGTCGCGGGCCAGGTGATGCTGTGGAATGACCGCCAGGTGCTGGCGCCCATGCTCGAGGCCGCGTCGAACAGGCGTGCATCGCTCATCGAGAGCGCTGAGAGCAGAATCATCAGGGCGTGGGGAAACGTGTAGATCACCTCGCCGATGACGATGCCCCAGAACCCGTAGATGTTGTCGGTGAACAGGCCGCGCAGCAGCCCCTGGTTACCGAAAAGGTAGATCAGCGCGATGGCGGGCAGCATCGATGGCGCCAGCAGTGGCAGCAGGGATATTCCGCGCCACAAGCCCTTGGCAGGAATCAGGGTGCGTTGCAGCGCGTAGGCGAACAGGTAGGCCAGGGGGACGACGATGAGCGCAACGCTGACCGAAACGCGCAGGCTGTTACCCAGCAACCAGTGAAAATTGTCGCTGCCCAGCAGCTCCCGGGCTGCGATCAGCCCACCGCCCTGCCCTGCATCGTCGCTGAAACCGCGCCAGAAGATCGCCAGCAACGGCAAGAGCAGTGCCATCACCAAGAGCAGCAAGAACAGCACTTTGCCACCGACGACGAATACCTGGTCGTCCCGGTCGGCGCGCTGAGCCCGGCGTGCATGACCTTTGCCGCTCACTGACAGCTTGGCGGTAAGCATCTCAGGCAAACACCTGCAAGCTGTGTGGCGGCAAGGCCACCTGGATATGCCGTGTGCCCGAAGGGGGCAGCTGACGCGCGCTGATTTCGGCGGTCAGCGATTGGCCCGGCAGTTCGTCGAATTCGAAGCTCATTCGGCACCGGTTGCCGAGGAAGGTCACGTCCTGCATCTGCGCCGCGAACAGGTTTTCCTCCGAGTGCCGAGGGTTCACGCAGATCGACTCGGGACGGCAGAACAGGCGCCCGACGCAGCGGGGCGCGACGGCATCGGCCAGTCGCAACTGAAGTGGGCCCACTTGCGCATGACCATTGCCATTGCCTTCGAAAGCCAACCAGTTGCCCTGCCCCACGAAGTTGGCCACAAATGGCGTCTCGGGACTTTCATAGATCGATTGCGGGCTGGCGTATTGCTCGATGCGCCCCTGGTTCATCACCGCAATCCGATCGGCCATCAGCATGGCTTCTTCCTGGTTATGCGTAACCATCAAGGTGGTAATGCCAAGCCGCTGCTGCAGCGTGCGCAGCTCGGTGCACAGGTGTTCGCGCACCTGGGCGTCGAGCGCAGACATCGGTTCGTCCAGCAACAGCAAGGATGGCGCGGGAGCCAGCGCACGGGCCAAGGCGACGCGCTGTTGCTGACCACCGGAGAGCTGGCCCGGATACTTTTTCTCGCTGCCGGTCAGCCCTACCAGCTCGAGCATGGCAGCGACCCGCTGACGAACGATATCGCGCGCGCTGCCGGCGAGGCCGTAGCCGATGTTTTGCTCGACGGTGAGATTGGGGAACAACGCGTACGACTGAAACACGATGCCATAGTCCCTGGCCTGGGGCGGCAGGTTGGAGACATCCCTGGACCCCATGTAGATGGCCCCGCGATTTTGCTGCTCCAGCCCTGCGATGCAGCGCAACAACGTAGTCTTGCCGCACCCCGACGGGCCGAGCAGGCACACCAGTTCGCCCGGCGAGATCTCCAGGGATACGTCGTCCAGCGCCTTGAACGCGCCGAAGTTCTTGCGCAGACCGGCGATCCGTATCGTCACGCCTGGAGAGGCTTCATCAGTAGGGCTGGAACGCAGCATGGGGCACCTCATCAAGTGGAGCACGCGCCGCCTGTGGAGTGCGGCATGCGTGTCGATGAGGCAATGCTAGGGCGTTATTGCGACGACGATGTGGCAGATAGCCAAAAGCTGGCGATAGTCCTATTGGTGAATTTGCCCAGTCTTCAGGACGGCTACAGCTGACGCGCGATGCTGTCGCGAGCGACGTCGAGAAAAGCCGCTGGCAAACGGGCCTGCCTGCGGTCCTTGAGGCAATACAGATACTCGGCGATCTGCGGCGCGCCTTCTATCGCAATGATCCGCAGATCCGGGTTGACGGGCACTTCCTGGCGAGCGATCAGGCTCACGCCGATATTGCGCAGAACGGCTTCGCGGATGGATTCCCGGCTGCCGATTTCCAGCTCGATGCCTGGGCGAACCTGATGGGTGTTCAAAAACTGCTCGGTCAAGGTTCTGGTGGTCGAGCCATGTTCGCGCATCAACAGGCATTGGCCCGCCAACGCACTGGGCGGTACACACTCTTGCACGGCCAGCGGGTGCTGCTTGTGAACGGCCAGTACCAAAGGATCGGTGCCCAGCACCAGGTGCATCAAGCGAGGGTCGTCGAGCCATTGCGAGGAGGCCGCCAGGTCGACCCGGTAGTCTTCGAGCGCCTCGAGTACATCCTGGGAGTTGCCGATCTGCACCGACACATCGATGTGTGGCAGCCGCTCGCGAAATGACTTGATGAGATCGAGGATATAGTAAGGCGCCGTCGCTCCGATCCTCAGTGCGCCAAGGGCCTGGCCGCAGTTTCGCAAATGAAACTCGATATCTGCCTCATGCTGCAACAGCGCCTTGACCTTGGGCAACAGTCGGGCGCCCTCGTCGCTGACAGTCAAACGACGCCCTCCCCGATAGAACAATTCCACGGCGTAGCGGCTCTCCAGTTGCCGAATCTGCGTGGTGACCGTCGGCTGGCTCAAGCCAAGCTTCTTGGCGGCCTGGGTGACGCTGCCCAAAAGCGCGACGGTGTAGAAAGCCTTGAGTTCTGCACTGAGCATGGTCGGGCGGGTTCCTTGCAATACAGCGAGATTGTATTGTCCGCTGGGTGACATGGCGCCGGGTTCTGTCGATGGCCAGGCCCGGGCTTCGAGGTTACACCGCAGCAGTGGCTCGACTCTGCGGCCAACGCTCAGCGTCCACGGCCCAGATTCGCCTCGTTCATGTCCAGTTCGGCCAGCACTTCACGCACGACGTCGTCGCCGATCTTGCGTTGCCGACGCATTTCATACAACGCCAGGCGTTGCGCACGCAGGGCCTTGATGCGCAGGTGGCGTTCCAGTTGGTCCATCTGCCGGGCCAGCGCCTGGGCTTCGGCGGAGTCTTCGAACACCGCCAACTGCTGCCGGTACTCGGACATGATGCGCGCCTTGAGTTCGGTTGCCAGTGCGGCCTGGCTGGCGTCCTGTTCGGTGGCCTTCTGCGCCTGGTCTTCCTCTTCCAGCGAACGGATGGCCGATTCGGCGGTGTAGCGCCAGGCATCGCGCACTTCCTGGCGCGCACTCTGGTCATCGCTGGCGGCGACTCCGCGCAACAACAGCGGCAAAGCGATGCAGGCCACCACCAGCGAGAGCAGGATGACACCGGCGGCGATGAAGATCAGCAGGTCACGCTGGGGAAAGGTCTGGCCGGGCGACATCAGCAAGGGCACCGACATGACACCGGCCAAGGTCACCGCACCACGCACGCCGCCCAGGGTCAGCAAGGCGCAGGAGCGTGCGTCGGGCAGGCGGGTGATGGTGGTCTTGCCGCGCAGGCGGCGTACCCACGATATCGCCCGCCAGGTGCTCTGGACCCAGACGAAGCGCAGCAACAACAGGATGCCGAAGATTGCCAGCACTTCCAGGCAGCGCCACGACAAGGCTGGCCACAGGGTGGGCTCGTGGCTGATCACCGCCTTGACGATGTCTGGCAACTGCAGACCCAGCAGCAAGAAGATCAGACCGTTGAAGGCGAACTCCAGCAAGGCCCAGACGCTGCGGTTGAGGATGCGCGTGCGGGTCTGGCGGGGCAGCAAGTCGAGCCAGCTCTGCATCATGCCGGCGGCCACTGCGCTGAGGATACCCGAAGCTCCCAGGCGCTCGGCCAGCACATAGGCGGCGAACGGCAGCAGCAGCATGAACACCACGTGCGTGGCTGGATCGTCCCAGCCACGGGCGATCATCCACACGCGCAAGCGCCCTACCACCCAGCTCAGCAGCACGCCCAATGCCAGGCCACCGACCGCGACCAGAACGAACGTCACGCTGGCATCGGCCAGGGAGAACACCCCGGTGATCGCCGCGGCCAGGGCAAACTTGAACGTCACCAGGCCCGATGCATCGTTCATCAGTGCCTCGCCCTGAAGGATGCGCATCAAGGGTGTCGGCAAGCGGTCCTGAGCGATGGCCGATACTGCCACCGCATCGGTAGGTGACAACACGGCGGCCAAAGCAAACGCCACCGGCAGCGGAATGTCGGGCAGCAGCCAATGGATGAAGTACCCGGCGCCCAGCACCGTGAACAGCACCAGACCCACCGCCAGCATCAGCACAGGGCCGCGGTAATGCCACAGGTCACGCTTGGGGATGCGCCAACCATCGGAGAACAGCAGCGGCGGCAGGAACAGAAACAGGAACAGCTCGGGCTCCAGCGCCACGTGCAGGCCCAGGGTCGGCCAGGCGAGGATGGCGCCGGCGGCAATCTGCAGCAGGGGCAATGGCAAGGGAATGACGCGGGCGACCAACCGCGAAACGCCGACCAGCATGAGCAGGATCAGCACGGTGTAGGCGGTTTGCATGGGGCAGGATTTCCTTTGAATCGACAGACAGTGGCCATGGTACCGGCTTACGCACGGTTGGCGCATGACATGACACAACACGACTCGTCGGTAGAGCGGGTCGGCAACGTCAGTCGAGTGGCCCGGCGCTGATAACCCTGGATCATCCTAAGCCCGGCGAAAATGTAGATTCTTGCGCCATGGGCTTGTCCGTAGACTGGACACACCCGTCAGGATCAAGCAGCCATGTTGCCAGACACCGCACACTCATCGACGGCAACGTTTCCCGATCCGCCCGCGCCAGTGCTGCAATGGGCGAATCACAAGGTCTGCGTCATTGGCTTTCTGCTGCTCGACGGTTTCTCCCTGCCCTGCTTTACCCAGGCACTGGCGGTTCTGTCGACCGCCAACATGATCAGGCCGGGCGCGGTGAAGACGCGCACGTTCTCGGGCAACGGCACCGAGGTGGTCAGCGACCTGGGCATACCGATCCGACCGGACACACCCCTTACCGACGTGCGAATGGCGGAACTGGATGTGTTGATCGTGTGTGGCGGTCTGCGCACCACCCGAGTCGCTCCACCTTGGCTGACGGTGTTGTTGAAGAAACTGGCGAGGACACCGGTGGCGCTCGGCGGGCTCTGGAACGGCGCCTGGTACCTGGGAAAAGCCGGCCTGCTGGATGGGTATCGCTGTGCCATTCACCCGGAGCAACGCACTGCGCTGTCCGAACGCTCGCCCTACGCCAGCGTGACTACGGAGGTGGCCGTCATCGACCGTGACAGGCTCACGGCCGCCACCCCCACTGGCGCCTATCACGTCATGGTGAACTGGCTCAAGAAACAGTGCGGGCAGGCATTGGCCGAGGCGATCGCCGACCTGCTCAACTACGACCAGCCCCGCTCACGCAAGGTCGATCTGGGTCGGCAGCAGCATCTGAGCCGGCCGCTGCGCGAAATCATCCAGCTGATGCAGACTAACCTGGAAGAATCGTTGGATCCGGAACAGCTGGCCGCTTGTGTCCACCTGTCCAGGCGGCAGGTGCAGCGCCTGTTCCGCGAGCAACTGTCCACCACACCGCAGCGCTACTACTTGCGCCTGCGCATCACCGAAGCACGCCGGCTCATTCAGAACTCGAGCATGCCGATTACCGAAGTGGCGATCGCGTGCGGCTTCGTTTCCGGCCCTCACTTCAGCAAGTGCTATCGAAGCTTCTTCGGCTACCCGCCTTCCAGGGAACAGCGCTATGAAGTGTGACGCCGTCTGTAGCCTGCCCCGGGACGGGCTACCCCCGACCCTGGGATAGGGTCGGGGCGGCCCTCACTGGCAGGGTTACGACGCGTCGATCCAGATGGTCTTGATCTCGGTGTATTGATCATGGGCCCAGATCGATTTATCACGCCCGCCGAAACCGGATTCCTTGTACCCGCCGAATGGCGTCGAGGCATCACCCTCGCCGAAGCAGTTCACGGTGACGATGCCGGCGCGGATGCCTCGGGAGAGTTTCAGCGCATTGCGCAGATTACCGGTGTAGGCCGACGCGGCCAGGCCGTAGGCGGTGTCGTTGGCCAACTCGATCGCCTGCTCGACGGTGTCGAAGGTGGTCACGGTCAACACCGGGCCGAAGATTTCTTCCTGAAAAAGACGATTGTCGCGCCCGACGCCATCGATGATCGTCGGCTCGACGAACATGGGCGCGCCTTCACCTCCGCCGACCAGAAACTCGAGTTTTTCGTCAGAGGCCTGGTCGATGTAGGAGCGTACCTTGTCGAAGTGAGCCTTGCTGATCATCGACCCCAAACGGTTCTCTGGGTCGAGTGGGTCGCCCATCTGCCAGTCGCGCAGGTGCACGACCACGCGTTTGATGAGTGCTTCCTTGATGTCCTTGTGCACGATCAGCCGCGAAGACGCCGAGCAGTTTTCGCCCATGTTCCAGAAGGCGCCGTTGACCACGTGCTGGGCGACCTGATCCACGTCTTCCACATCGTCCATCACCACCGCTGGATTCTTGCCACCGCATTCCAGCACGACCCGCTTCAGGTTGGATTCGCTGGAGTACTTGAGGAAACGACGACCCGTATCCGTCGAACCGGTGAAGCTGATCATGGCCACGTCCGGATGGCGGCCAATCGGTTCGCCTGCCTCCTGGCCACTGCCCGGAACGACGTTGAAGACGCCAGCAGGAATGCCGGCCCGATACGCAAGCTCAGCCACTCGCAGCGCGCTCAGCGTGGTTTCCTCGGCCGGCTTGACCACCACCGAGCAGCCCGCAGCCAGTGCAGGACCGATTTTCCATGCCAGCATGAGCAGCGGGAAATTCCACGGCAGGACCAGGCCGACGACACCTATGGGCTCGCGCACGACCATGGTCACGGCGCCGGAACCGACGGGCGCAGTGGCGTCGTAGATCTTGTCGGCCAGCTCGGCGTGCCAGCGAATGGTGTTGATGGTTTCGGGAATGTCGATGCCTTGGCATTCACGGACAGGCTTGCCGCTGTCCAGGCTTTCCAGAACGGCCAATTCGTGGGCGTTGTCTTCCAGCAACTGGGCGAAACCGAGCAGTACGGCCTTACGCGCGGCGGGAGACAGCGCGCTCCAGCGGCCATCTTCGAAGGCGGCCTTGGCGCTGGCGACTGCCAGGTCGACATCCTGGCTATCGCAGGCAGCCACATTGGCAAGATGCGCACCGGTTGCCGGGTTGCGGGTGGCGAATGTCCTGCCCGACCGTGCGGGGTGGAATGTGCCATCCACGAACGCCTGGGTACGGTATTCAAGCCGGCCGGCCAGTTCCAGATAGCCTTCTTTGCTCAGCAACTCGGTCATTTCATGCCTCCCCAGTGATGTGGGCAACGTTCTGCTTGAGGGTGCTCACGACGGCGGCAAGCTCGGCCTTTTCGGCTTCTTCCAAGCCCTTGAGGGGGGCGCGCACACCGCCTGCGCGAAGACCACTGAGCTCGCTGCCGTACTTGATGGACTGGACGAACTTGCCGGTTTCCAGAAAGTCCATCAGCGGCAACATCGCGGCCATGATGCGCCGTCCCTTGTCGAAGTCCTTGTCGATCACACAGGCTTCATAGAGCGCAACGTGTTCGCGGGGAATGAAGTTGGAACCGGCGCAGACCCAGCTGCGCGCGCCCCAGGCGAAGAACTCGAGCGCCTGGTCGTCCCACCCGCAGGAAATCTGGATGGCTGGGTGAGCGGTAGCCAGCCGGTGCAACCGCGCCATTTCCCCGGAGCTCTCCTTGATCGCGACGATGTTCGGGCAGTGCGCCACGGCCTCGAAGAACTCGTTGCCCATTGCCACACCCATCCGTGCGGGATAGTTGTAGAGCATGATGGGTAGCCCGGCGGCCTGGTCGACGGCCAGCACATGGGCGGCGATTTCATGCTGGGTCGGCAGTGCATAGGGCGGCGACCCCACCAGGATGGCATCGGCCTTGATCTGCCGAGCCTGTTCGGCGAACTGCACCGAGTCTTCGGTGCGGATCGCACCGGTGCCGATCACCAGGGGCAAGCGCGTGCCGATGACGTCCCTGGCCTTTTTGGCCAACTCGATGCGCTCTTGCGGCGAATGCGCGTAGTACTCGCCGGTAGAGCCGCCGATGATCACGCCATGCACTTTCGAATCGATCAGGTATTCGAGCACTTCGGCAAACGCGACAGGGTCGATACTGCCGTCCGCCTTCAATGGCGTAATGGCGGGCGTGAAGATGCCGTCAAAGTTCATGGTGTAGCCTCCAGTAGTTGAATGTCTGAATCTCGAACACTTCGCAACACGTCAGCTCTCGCGTCCGGCGCGGTACTGTCCCCACTTCAAATTCATGTTCACCCCCGCTGACAGAAACGGTTGCGGCGGGTTGGTATTGGGCCGCGGCGCACTGAGCAGGTAGTCGATCAGGGGGTCGTGTTCGCCGGCCAGCCAGTCGGCGAGAAGCTTCCCGGTGATGGTGCCCCGCGTGACGCCCAGGCCATTGCAACCCAGGGCACCGTAGACGTTGCGGGCCAGCTCACCGAAGAAGCCGTTGTGGTTGCGCGACATCGCCAGGGCGCCGCCCCAGGTGTATTCGAAGTTCACGTGCGGCAACATGGGAAAGCGCACATCGAATGACGCCTTGTGACGACGCACGAAGCGGTCGTTGAATTTCTGATTGCTGCGTCCATCGGGATTGAAGCTGAAGCTGTTGCGAATGAGCAGCCGGTTGTCCGGGGTGCGCCTGACCGTGGTGCCGAAGGGATCCGCCGGAATGGCGCCCCAGAACGGCTTGCCACCCAGCGCCGCTTGTTCTTCCTCGGTCAGCTGACGGGTAATGCTGCCGTAGGTGTAGATCGGCAACATTCGCCCCTGGAGAAAACCGAAACGCATGCCGAACGAGTTGTTGGCCAATACCAGCTTGTCGGCGGTGATGCTGCCATGGGCATGCCTGAGGACCGTCTTGGCGCCATACTCGACATCGGTGATCGGCGTGCGCTCGTAGAGCGTGACGTTCGCAGGCAGGCTGTCAGCCAGGCCTTTGACCAAGGCAGACGGTTGGATCAGCACCGCGCCTGGGGTGTACAGGGCCTTTCGGTAGAAACGCGTCCCGAGGTGATCGGGCAGTTCATCGGCGCCGATCATCTGGTAGGGCTGGTCGAGCTTGTCCAGTCCTCGGCGATACGCTTCAAGTACGGCGATGCCGCGCTCCTCGACTGCCGCCTGATACTTGCCGCAGGCCTTGAGCTGGCAATCGATCGCGTGCTGGCTGACCAACTCCTTCAACGACAATTGCCCAGCCAGGTTCAACCTGAGGCTGATCTTGGCCAATTCGATATCGCCGATGTAATCTTCAGCAGCAATATCGTGGGGCAGGTCGATGGCGAAACCGGCATTCCTGCCCGAGGGGCCGAGCCCGACTTCCTGGGCCTCCACCAACACGATCTCTTCGTCGGGAAAGCGCAGCGCCAGCTGCCGTGCAGCCGCCAGACCGGTGAATCCGGCGCCTACCACGACCCAACGCGCAGTCCTGTGCCCCGAGTGAGTGGGCATCGGCGTGCGTGGGTAGCTCAGATGAAACCAACCACAGGTCTTGTCGTCCGCAGGCAGCGAAGTAACTTTCATGATCGTGACCATCGATAGTTGAGTTTGCCTGCCGCCAGCATGAGTTCACGGACAGGTAACAGCGCCAATGAGAAGTACGCGCGCAGCCGGACGCGGTCCGTTGATACGTACGTATCGGCAAGGCAGTGCGGTGACAGGGTGTAGCGGCCCTGACGGCAATCATCGTCAGGCGCCGCCGGGTGCGGGCAGGCACAGGGCCCGGCGCGGCAGCCGGCCCCTGTGTCATGCGTCTATTTCTTCGCCGCCGCGCGGGCGTCCGCCAGCCAGCCGTCGTATTCGGCCTGGTGCGCCTTGATCCATTCGGCGGCATGCCGCTTGATATCGGCCAAGGACTTTTCACCTTTCTGCATGCGCAAGTTCTGCGCACTTTCATCGGCCGTGGTAATACGCACTTCGGACAGGAACTTGGTGGCCACCGGATTCTCTTCCGAGAATTCCTTGTTCATCACCGCGTAGACGGTGTCTACCGGGAAGCCCAGGTTTTTCCCGTTATAGAAAGTGTCCTTGGATTCCTTGCCATCGGGCAGCGAGGTGAAGGGCACCGGCAGCCAGACCACGTCGCGGCCCTCCACCAGTACGCCGGCGATCCACTGCGGCACCCAGGTGAAGAACAGGATGGGCTTGCCTTGTTCGAAGCGCGCAATGGTGTCGGCCATGAGGGCGAAGTACGAGCCGCGGTTGTCAACCACCGTAGGCTCCAGACCATAGGCTTTCATGTGGTACTCGACCATGACTTCGCACCCCCACCCCGGGTTGCATCCGGTCAGGTCGGCCTTGCCATCGCCATTGCTGTCGAACAGCTTGGCGATTTCCGGCTTCTTCAGATCCGACAGGTCCTTGATGTTGTAGGCGTCTGCAGTTTTCTTGTCGATCATGTACCCCTGCAGTACTCCCTTCATCACTTCGCCGACCTTGACCATCGACTCATCGCCGCCAGCCTTGTTGTAGAAGCCTTCATGCAAGGCGCCCCACTCATGCACGGTGAAGTCCGCGTCACCGTACGACAGTGCCAGGAACATCGCCGGGTAATCGACCTCCTTGGGTGGCTTGACGTTGTAGCCCAGGTCTTTCAGGCCGGCTATGGCCACCTCCCCCCTGAAACGCTCTTCGGCGATGGATGGAAAGATGGGGGTGATCGACTTGCCGTCCCCAGGCTTGTTGGCATCGGCGGCGAACGCCCCGAAGCTCAGAACGGTGCCAAGGACTGCCGCGGCGAGGCTGGCAAGCGCGGATTTCTGGAGGGTTACAGGGTTCATGAGTCACCACGTTCAAGGGTTAGATAGGGTGAGCAGGCACGTCAATGAGTGATCGCAGTTTCGACTGGCTTCTTCTTTTTCAACTTCATCAGCAGACCTACAGGGCCGGTTTCGTACCAGCGCTGGCCGGTTGCCAGATCCTTGCTGCGCTCGCCCATGGCCTGGGTGAGTCGATCGAGGAACACGGCAAGCAGCACCAGCCCGGCGCCACCGACACTGGCCAGGCCCATGTCCAGCCTGCCGATACCGCTGAGCACCATCAGGCCCAGGCCACCTACGGAAATCATGGACGCCACCACCACCATCGAAAGCGACAGCATGAGCGTTTGATTGAGGCCGGCCATCATGGTCGGCGCGGCCAGCGGCAGTTGGACCTTCAAGAGCATTTGCGTCGCCGTGCAACCGAACGCCCTGGCGGCCTCGACCTTGTCTTCGGGCACCTGACGGATGCCCAGATTGGTCAGGCGTACCAACGGCGCCACCGAGAAGATGATGGTGACGATCACTCCGGGCACGTTGCCGATGCCGAACAGCATGACCACCGGCACCAGGTAGACGAACGCCGGCAGCGTTTGCATGGCGTCCAGTACCGGACGAATGATCATCTCGAGCCGATCGCTGCGCGCGCTCAATATCCCCAGTGGAATGCCGATGACGGCACAGAAGACCAGCGATGTGAGCACCAGCGCGAGGGTGACCATGGCGTCCTCCCACACACCGATCAGCCCCAGTGCGGTGAGGGTGGCCAGGGTGAACAAAGCGATTCGCTTGCCGCCGATCTGCCAGCTGATCAGCGCGGCAATGATGATGAACACGGTAGGCGGCGCCGAAAGCAAGCCTGCCTGGATGCCATCGAGTACCTGATCCACCGGCCAGCGAATCGAACGGAATACATCACGGAAGTTATGAACGAGATACTTGAGAACGCCCTCGACCCATGTCCCGAGCGGTACGTTTATGGTTTTGAAAGGATCCAGAAGATTAAAGTCGGACATAGCCCACCTCAGAGACGACCCGAAAGCTGATCGTGGATTTATCGGCTGCTCAAGCAGTTCAGCAGGTGACCTTGCGAGATGGTCCCCTTGTACAAACCCCCACGGTCCACGACAGGCATGGGCGTGTGCGAGGCGGCAACGAGCGGAACGATTTCGCGCAGCAGCGCATCTGCATCGATAGGCGTGTGTCGGCCGGGCTCGTAGACGATGCGGGCGTCCAACTGGGCAATATCGCCCGCGCGCAGGATGCGGCTGGTATCGAACCCTTCGAAGAAGTCCTTGACGTACGCGTTGGCTGGATTGCAGAGCAGTTCGCGCGGGGTTCCGATCTGTACCACTCGGCCGCCCTCCATGATCGCAATGCGATGCCCAATCCGAACGGCCTCTTCGATGTCGTGGGAAATGAAGATGATGGTGCGGTTCTGCTCGGCCTGTAGCTTGAGCAGTTCGCCCTGCATTTCGCTGCGAATCATCGGGTCGAGTGCCGAGAACGCTTCGTCCATCAGCAGGATGGCCGGGTCGTTGGCCAGCGCCCGTGCCAGCCCGACGCGCTGCTGCATGCCGCCGGACAATTGATGCGGGTAGCTGTGTTCTTGCCCGGCCAGCCCTACTTGCCGCAAGGCCACCACTGAACGGCTGTAGCGTTCCTTTTCACTGACGCCGCTGATCTCGAGGCCGAAGCTGACGTTATCGATCACGCTCATGTGGGGCATGAGGGCAAACGACTGGAAGACCATGCCCATGTCCTTGCGGCGCACTTGCAGCAGATCTTTGTCGGCCAGGCCGGTGATTTCCTTGCCATTGAGGAATATCGAGCCGGAAGTGGGCTCTATCAGCCGGTTGAAGAGGCGCACCATGGTGGATTTGCCCGAACCGGAAAGCCCCATGATCACGAAGATTTCGCCACGCTTCACAGAGAAGTTCGCATCGAACACACCGATGACCTGGCCCGTCTTTTCGAACACTTCGGCCTTGGAAGCGCCCTCGCGCAACATATTCATGGCCACTTTGGGTTGTGCCCCGAAGACCTTGTATACATTGTGTACGGATATTATATCGTCGGCGTTATTCATACCTTGCCTCCTTCGCGGCAGCACTCATTGCAGTAGGCAAATCATGGCAACGCGAAACATGTTGTAAGGGGCAGTGGTACGGGTAATTGTTCATCGCAACGATTTCCTTGTTTTTTATTCTTACCCCCAGGAATTAGGGTGTTTTTTCAATCTATGCCCAATGTGTATTCAGATCCAACAACATTTACAGCCCTTATTCGATAACGTTGGGTTATAGGTTCTGCATGGGTTGTGCAGCAGGCCTCGGGCATGCCAGCAAGCGACCGAGGCGCATCGAAAACGACACCGAACCGACACGGCGAAGCCAGGGTGCTATACCCTCGCCGCCGACCGAGCACAGCGGTACTGACAGGAGGTTGAGCATGTCGAAGCACGTTGACCCGGATACGATTCTGCTCAAGATGCCTTCGCTGCGTGCAGTCAAGGCCTTCGTGGCCGCCGCCAAGTACGAAAGCTTCACACGGGCTGCAGAGGCGCTGTGTGTATCCCAGGCGGCGATCAGTCGCCAGATCAAGGAACTCGAAGTTCACCTGGGCGCGGCACTGTTCACCCGTGTAGGTCGCGCGGTGGAACTGACCCCGGCAGGGACGCTGTTTTTCGACGCGGCCCACCTGTCGTTCGTCAATATTGCCCAGGCCGCCGAGCGTATTCGTAGCGCGCAATCCGAAAAGCGGGTGCTGACCATCTGTTGCTCACCGGCGTTTTCCGCGCTATGGCTGTCGAGCAACCTGCCGGAATTCTTTGCCCAGAGCGAAGGCATCGAGCTCAACCTGATTACCACGCAGAATTTCCTGACCATGGAACCAGGCGTCCAGCCGGACGCGTTCATCACCAAGATTGCGCGCATACGCGACGGCTACAAGAACTATCACCTGTGCCACGACCTGATCTATCCGGTGTGCACGCCGGCGTATCTGCAGCAGCATCCCGAGATCGCCTCCCTGGACGGTATTCGCGACTCGGCGTTGCTCAACCTGAGTCCCTATGGCCGTTCCCAGGTCGCGGAGCATGTCGACTGGGGGGTATGGTTCGCCTTCCAGGCCATCGACCTGGACGATCGCCCCGCCGCCAGCCCGGCCATTTTCAATGCCAATGACTACAACTTGATCATCAGTATGGTGCTGACCCATCAGGGCATCGCATTGGGCTGGAACCATCTGGTCAGTGGACTCATCGGCAAAGGCCTGCTGGTCAGGCCGATTGCGGATCAAGTGCAGTTGCGCAATAGCTGCCACTACCTGGCGTGCAAGGAAAACTCGGACAACGAAGATGCGTTGCGCAGATTTCGTGAATGGATGCTCGGCAAATTTCCCAGACGGTGACATTCAAGCGCCGTTCAGCATTACTGGACGTTATGCATAGCCCTGCGAAAAAGTTGCTCGCGCCTTGGCGGCGATGCGCTCATCGTTGAATCACGTCGGTCAGCACTGACCTGCAGGATCATTCGAAGGAGCCATTGGATGTCGCTTTTCCTGTTCTGCCGAGATTTCGATTTTCACCAGGCACCTGCCAAGACCCGACAGATCCTCATGAACAGCCTGCTCGATATTCTCGGGGTCATGGCCGGAGCGACGGGCAACGACACCAGCAAAGCTGTTCGACGATACGCCCGAGCGCATTACCCTGGGGGCGAGTTCACCAGCCGCATGATCTTCGACGGCCAGCGGGTCAATGTGCTCGGTGCCGGCTGGGCGGGTGGATTCACTGCCGACAGCCTCGACGCCCACGAGGGTCACTTCACCTCCAAGGGCCACGCAGGCGCCACCGTAGTGCCCGCCCTGCTCGCCCTGGCAGATGCGCTGGCCCACCAAGGCAAGCCAGTGAGCGGTCGTGAACTGTTGACGGCGCTGTGTATCGGCTACGAAACCGCCCTGCGCGCAGGCGTCGCATTGATGGCCACCTCGCCGACCTACCATGCCTCTGGCGGCTTCTCGGGCATTGGTGTGGTGTGTGCCGGGGCGAGGATGCTGGGCTTCGACGAATCGACATTCCGGCACGCGCTGGGCATCGCCGAATACTTCAGTGCACGCTGCCCGATGATGCGCGTGGTGCAGTCACCGACCATGCTGCGCGACGGTCACGGTGCCGGCGCCTTCGCGGGGCTCAACGCATTGCTGATGGCACGTGAAGGCATGACCGGCGCACCGGCGGAAACCATAGAGGACGAATCCGTCGCGGCGTTCTGGCAGGATCTGGGCCATCGCTGGGAAATCGACAGCCAATACTTCAAGCCATGGCCCGTCTGCCGTTGGGCGCAGCCTGCGCTTACGGCAATGGTGGCACTGCAGCAGGTATCGGGCGGCATCGACGTCAATCGGATCGATAAGATCCGCGTCGAGACGTTCTTCGAATCGGTCTGCCTGCAGGGGCACACCCCTGCCAACGCCGACGAGGCGCAATACGCCCTTGCATTCCCTCTGGCCGCGCTTATCGTCCGGGGCAAGGTCGGGCCCGAAGAAGTCACGGGCGCATCGATCTGCGCCCCGGACATTCTCGCCGTGAGCGCCAGGATCGAGATCGTGGAAGCGCCGGATCTTTCGGCGCGCTTCCCCGAAGAGATCCTGTCGCGGGTCATCGTTACCCTGGACAACGGTGACGTGCTGCGTAGCCAGACCACCGCTGCCAAAGGTGACCCGGAAACCGCGATGACCATCGCGGAACTCGAGAGCAAGTACGACATGTTCGCTTCGGTGTCGCTGGATGAAAAAACCCGTGAAGCGATCAAGGCAGCGGTCAAGAATCTGGCTTCATCGTCATCGGCGGTAGAAGCGCTCTCGGGAATCTTTCAGCCGCCGCCCGAACACCTGGGCCAACCCGCCTGAAGTGCGTTGCAGACGGCTCGAAGAAGGGCACGAGGACGCGATCCATTCATAACCTGCCCGCATTGATTGCACGCCTTAAATGTCGTTTGATCCGCCTCGATTGACGGGTATAGGCTGCGATCAATAGCCAGTCGGCAATGCCGAGCTGCATCTAACCTGGCCCCCAAGGTCTGCATCCTGGAGGAAATATGGATTTCAAGAAAACCGTTTTTGATCTGGTTTCCCAACGCAAGCCCAACCACTCGCTACCGGGCGCGCTATATAGCAGTGATGAAGTCTATCGCCAGGACCTCGAGCAGATCTGGCACAAGGACTGGATCTTTGCAGGCCATACTTTCGAAGTCGCCAAACCCGGTCAGTACATGACGCTTCAAGTAGGCGATTACCCCGTGGTCATCGTGCGCAGCAAGGACGGCGAAGTCAGAGCGTTCCACAACGCCTGCCGCCACCGTGGGGCCAAGGTCTGCGAAGCCGCGCAGGGCAAGGTCGCCAAGCTGGTCTGCCCGTACCACAAGTGGACGTTCGAGCTCGATGGCAAGCTGCTGTTCGCCGGCAACATGGGCCAGGACTTCGACAAGAGCCAATACAACCTCAAACCGGTGCACTGCGAAGTGGTGAACACTTACATCTACGTGTGCGTAGGTGTAGTCAAACCTGACTTCGAATCGTTCCGAAAGGCTGTGGATCCGTTCGTGGCACCGCACAACCTTGAAGAATGCAAAGTTGCCTTCGAGTCGAACATCATCGAGAAAGGCAACTGGAAACTGGTGTTCGAGAACAATCGCGAGTGCTACCACTGCGACGGCTCGCACCCTGAACTCTTGAACTCGTTCGTGGATAATCTTTCAGTGGGTGGCACCAGTGGGGAAGACGATCCGGAACTGGCGGCATACTGGAACAAGTGTGAAAAGGCCGGCCTGCCCAGTCGCCTGGTCATGGATATCCACGGACGCTTCCGCATGACCCGGATACCGCTGTCGGCGGGCGCTGTCAGCTACACCATGGACGGCAAACCTGCCGTCAACGGTCGCCTGGACAAGTCCGGCGAGCCCGACATCGGCGCCTTGCTGTACTTCAACTATCCGTCGACCTGGAACCACTTTCTGGGCGACCACGCGTTGAGCTTCCGCGTGCTGCCCATCAGCGCCACTGAAACCCTGGTGACCACCAAGTGGCTGGTGCACAACACTGCCATGGAAGGTGTGGACTACGATCTGGATCGCCTCACCAAAGTCTGGATTGCCACCAACAACCAGGACAGGACACTGGTAGAGGGCACTCAGCGTGGGGTCACTTCCCCGTCGTTCGAACCGGGCCCGTTTTCCGAAACGGCCGAAACCGGCGTTTGCCAGTTCGATGACTGGTACTGCAATACCATGCTCGATCGCCTTCAGGGGCCGATCCCTTTGAAGTCGGTTGGCTAGGTTCGAAGCCGGGGGGGCATTTGCACCCCCGCGCCCTGTCTGCACAGCGACCGCGTGGCCGAATCACGCGCACCGCCTTCCCTCCTCGCCACGCAAGCATGGCGCTGTCACAGTCGATGCCGCATAATTCCCCGATTCGTTTTCGGGAGGCAGTGGGGCGCATTCGCAGCCCCTCCTAGATCAATGGCTCATATTCTCTACGGCATCAAAGCCTGCGACACCATGAAAAAGGCCCGTACCTGGCTCGACGAGCACCAGGTGGAGTACGCCTTTCATGACTACAAGAGCGCCGGTATCGACCGCGAGCACCTGTCCCGCTGGTGCGACGAGCACGGCTGGCAAATGGTGCTCAACAGGGCCGGTACCACCTTCCGCAAGCTCGGCGACGAACAGAAGGCCGATATCGACCAGGCCAGGGCCATCGAGCTGATGCTCGCCCAGCCGTCGATGATCAAGCGCCCGGTGTTGCAGCTTGGCGACAAGACCGTGATCGGCTTCAAGCCTGATATCTACGCAGCGGCCCTTGCCTGACGCGGGCCCGCACTTATTCTGCACGAGGTAATTCCATGTCCAATTCCCTGTTCAGCCTGGCCTTCGGTGTCGGCACGCAAAACCGTCAAGGCACCTGGCTGGAAGTGTTCTATGCACAGCCGTTGACCAACCCGTCCACTGCACTGGTCGATGCCATCGCTCCGCTGCTGGGTTACACCGGTGGCAACCAGGCCGTTGCCTTCAGCAACACCCAGGCCTCGCAGCTGGCCGAGGCGCTCAAGCACGTCGACCCGGCGCAAGCCGCCCTGTTGACCCGCCTGGCCGAAAGCCACAAGCCGCTGGTCGCGACGCTGCTGGCCGAAGACGCCGCGCTGACCTCCACGCCCGAGGCGTACCTGAAGCTGCACCTGCTGTCCCATCGCCTGGCGCAGCCACACGGCCTGAACCTGGCCGGCATCTTCCCGCTGCTGCCCAATGTCGCCTGGACCAGCCAGGGCGCGGTCGACCTGGCCGAACTGGGTGAGCGTCAGCTGGAAGCCCGCCTGAAGGGCGAACTGCTGGAAGTGTTCTCGGTGGACAAGTTCCCCAAGATGACCGACTACGTGGTACCGGCCGGCGTGCGTATCGCCGACAGCGCGCGCGTGCGCCTGGGCGCCTACATCGGCGAAGGCACCACCGTCATGCACGAGGGCTTCGTCAACTTCAACGCCGGCACCCAAGGCCCAGGCATGATCGAAGGCCGTGTCTCGGCGGGCGTGTTCGTCGGCAAGGGCTCGGACCTGGGCGGCGGTTGCTCGACCATGGGTACCCTGTCCGGTGGCGGCAATATCGTGATCAAGGTCGGTGAAGGCTGCCTGATCGGCGCCAATGCCGGTATCGGCATTCCATTGGGCGACCGCAACACCGTGGAAGCCGGCCTGTACATCACGGCGGGCACCAAGGTGGCGCTGCTCGATGAACAGAACCAGTTGGTCAAGACCTTGAAGGCACGGGACCTGGCTGGCCAGCCCGACCTGCTGTTCCGTCGCAATTCGGTCACCGGCGCCGTGGAGTGCAAGAGCCACAAGTCGGCCATCGAACTCAACGAAGCGCTGCACGCTCACAACTAAGTGGCGATATCGGGCCCGGCATCCCTGCCGGGCCTTTTGCCTGGGGTCTTCGACCATGTTCCACGCCTCCCCCTGGCGCTCTGACTTTCCAGCCATCGCCGCCTTGCACCAGCAGCAGCAGACCTACCTGGACAGCGCTGCAACCACCCAGAAACCGCAAGCCCTGATCGACGCCATCGGCCACTACTATGGCCACGGCGCGGCCAACGTACATCGCGCCCAGCATCTGCCGGGATCCTTGGCGACCCGTGCATTCGAAGCCAGCCGCGAGAAGGTCGCGCGATGGCTGAATGCAGGCAGTTCCGAGCAGATCATCTTCACCCACGGCGCGACCAGTGCGCTGAATCTGCTCGCCTATGGCCTGGCCGAGCAACTGCAGCCCGGGGACGAACTGGTGATCAGCGCCGCCGAACACCATGCCAACCTGCTGCCGTGGCAACAGCTGGCCAAACGTCGTGGCCTGCCACTGCGGGTGCTGCCGCTGGATGCCAGTGGCGTGGTCGACCTGCAGGCGGCTGCGCAGATCATCGGGCCACGCACCCGGCTGCTGGCAGTGACCCAACTGTCCAACGTCTTCGGCGCGTGGCAACCGCTGCCGGAACTGCTGGCGCTGGCGCGTGCACAAGGGGCGATCACGGTGGTGGATGGCGCTCAGGGCGTCGTCCACGGACGCCATGATGTCGAGCGCCTGCAGTGCGATTTCTATGTGTTTTCCAGCCACAAGCTGTATGGCCCGGACGGTGTCGGCGTGCTGTATGGCCGGCGCGAGGCCTTGCAGAAGCTTGCGCACTGGCAGTTCGGCGGCGAAATGGTGCACCAGGCCGATTACCAGAGTGCGAGCTTTCACCCGGCGCCCTTGGGCCATGAAGCGGGCACTCCGGCCATTGCCGGAGTGATAGGACTGGGCGCGACCCTGGATTACCTCAGCGGTCTGGACGCCCAGGCCGTGGCCGCACACGAAGCGTGCCTGCATGCGCAATTGCTGGCGGGGCTGCACGCGCGCAGCGGCGTGCGCTTGCTCGGCACGCCGCAGATTGCGCTGGCCAGTTTCGTCGTGGACGGCGTACACAACGCCGATCTGGCGCACTTGCTGACCGATCAAGGTATCGCCGTACGCGCCGGGCATCACTGCGCCATGCCATTGATGAAGCACCTTGGCCTGTCCGGCGCCATTCGTGTGTCCTTGGGCCTGTACAACGACTCTGGCGACCTGCAACGGTTTTTCGAGGCACTGGACAAGGCGTTGGAGATACTCACATGACCTTGAACCCACAGGCTGAAGACGCACTTCAGGCTTTCAAGCAGGCCGCCGGTTGGGAACAACGGGCGCGGCTGTTGATGCAGTGGGGCGAACGCCTGGAGCCGCTGGGCGAAGGGCAGAAAGTGGACGCCAATCGTGTGCACGGGTGTGAAAGCGTGGTGTGGTTGGTGGCTGAGCGGCAGGATGAGCGCTGGCACTTCAAGGCCGCCAGTGATGCACGGATGATCCGCGGCTTGCTGGCGCTGCTGCTGGTGCGGGTCGAGGGCCTGGATTCGCAGGCGCTGCGCGAGCTGAACCTGGGCGATTGGTTCGAACAGCTGGGCTTGGGCCGCCAGCTGTCGCCTTCGCGCAGCAATGGGCTGAATGCGGTGTTGAAGCGGATGGCCGAGCTGGTGTGAACCTTGTAGGTCCGGTGGGCAGCGCTTCGCGGGCAGAGGGCTCGCCGCGCCCCGCTCTCACAAAAGGCGCATGCATCATACTACCCCTGTGGGAGCGGGGCGGGCGGCGAGCCCTCTGCCCGCGAAGAAGCCGCCGCGGCGTTATGGCTACCTCTCCCTCAGACTTCCGCCTTGACCCTATCCGCCGGACGCCGCACCCCGGCCACGATCTTGTCGACCGCCTTGGTCGCCGCCACCATGCCAAAGGTCGCCGTCACCATCATCACCGCCCCGAACCCCCCGGCGCAGTCCAGCTTCACCCCGTCACCGACGAAACTCTTCTGCAGGCAAATGCTGCCATCGGGCTTGGGGTACCGCAGCTGTTCGGTGGAGAACACGCAGGGCACGCTGTAGTGGCGCGTGACCGTGCGTGAAAACCCATAGTCGCGACGCAAGGTCGAGCGCACCTTGGAGGCCAGTGGATCGTTGAACGTACGGTTCAGGTCGCAGACCTGGATCAAGGTCGGGTCGATCTGCCCGCCGGCGCCCCCGGTGGTGATGATCTGGATCTTGCGCCGCTTGCACCAGGCGATCAGCGCGGCCTTGGCATTCACGCTGTCGATGCAGTCGATCACGCAGTCGATGTTCGGCGTGATGTATTCGGCCATGGTGTCGCGAGTGACGAAATCCGCCACCGCGTGCACCGTGCAGTCGGGATTGATACCGCGCAGCCGCTCGGCCATCACCTCGACCTTGGGCTTGCCCACGGTGCTGTCCAGCGCATGCAACTGCCGGTTGGCATTGCTGACGCAGACGTCGTCCAGGTCGAACAGCGAAATCTCCCCAACCCCGGTGCGGGCGATCGCTTCCGCCGCCCACGAGCCGACGCCACCCACACCGACGATGGCCACGTGGGCGTCACGCAGGCGCTGCATGCCCTCCAGGCCATAAAGGCGGGCAATGCCGGCGAAACGGGGATCTTCTGTACTCATCACACGGCACCTCAAAAAACCGGCGCGCAGTATACACCACCGCCCAATGTAGGAGCGGTCATCGGCCGCGAAGGGCGCCCCGCGGTTCGCCTGATACACGCACCGCCCTTTTCGCGGCCACGGACCGCTCCTACGGACGAACGCTGCACCATGCCCACCG
>NZ_JACYVJ010000014.1:0-103146 GCF_014842235.1 Pseudomonas sp. CFBP 13710
ACATTTTACAAGGGTGCGCCATTTCGCCGCAGGTACATTGAGCAGGAGCAGAAGGGGTTTCATCCAAACACCACGCATGTCCAGACTGGTAAGCTCGCCCATCAATTCGATGGATGAATGGCTATGTCGCTACGCGCACTTCGAACACTGCTCGCTATTTCCCAGCACGGCTCTTTCGTCAGAGCAGCGGATGCCGTGCACCTCACCCAGTCAGCAGTCAGCCTTCATGTTCGGGCGTTGGAGGAGGATTTCAACGCACTTCTGTTTGATCGTTCAAGGCGGCTGGCGGTGCTCACGGATGCAGGTCATATCGCAGTAGAGCGCGCACGAGAAATCCTATCCCTATACGACGGCATCTCATCCGAGATTGGTGGCGACAGTGAGCTGCGCGGCAGGCTTAGAATCGGCGCCATTCAGACAGCGCTGGCCGGCGTCCTGCCCCATGCGCTATCAGCACTGCGTACCGATCATCCCCACCTGCGAATCACGGTTGCTTCGGGCATGTCCGCAGAGCTGGCTACGCGCGTTGAAGCGGGCGAGCTTGACGTTGCGATCACAACGGAGCCGGTCAAACCGCACCCATATGGTCTGACGAGCACGGCGCTTTACGAGGAGGGATTCTGGATTATCGCGCCGGTGTCACTTGCTCTTCAAGACCTGCAGTTGCTGCTCAAAAGCCAGCCGTTCATTAGGTTCGACCGCCGCGCCTGGGCAGGTCGAACCATTGAGCGCGAGCTACGCGCTATGAAGCTGCGCGTGCAGACTAGCATGGAGCTAGATAGTCAAGATGCAATAATAAAGATGGTTTCGAATGGACTTGGCATCTCCATTATTCCGCTTGCTCAGCATCAAGTCGAAAGCCTAACGACACTGACCATCGCGCCGTTCGGCACGCCGCAAAAAACCAGGCGCGTCGTGTTGCTGGAGCGTGAAGACCGTCCACTTGGACGGTTGGCTTCAGCACTGGCGAACGCCGTGAAGGCGCATCTGCCAAAAACTGACCTATGAGAAAAACTTGTTGATTTCTGAATTTTAAGTCGTTTTTATTTTAGAGTCGAACTTCTTATCGTGGTGCCTATCTTGATGATTCGCTGAGGGGCACCATGATCATTTCATCTACCGACACCACTTCGTTGCGGTCTCCTATCTTAATCATGGCTGAGCGCGCCGCGCTGATACGCGCTCAGGGCAGGGATGTCATCGACCTGACATTGGGAGAGCCGGATTTCAACGCGCCGCCCCACGTGCTTGAGGCTGCGCACGCCGCGCTTGAAGGTCGCCTTACTTACTCACCTTCGAACGGTATCGAACCGCTTCGTTACGCGATCCGTATGCGCATGAAAGCCATTCGAAACCTGGATTACTCAGACGATCAGGTGGCAGTCGGCTGTGGCGCGAAGCAGATCATTTACAACGCTTTCCAAGCGACATTAAAACAGGGGGATGAGGTCATCGTTCCTGCGCCCTATTGGGCAAGCTATCCCACCATGATCAAAATGTGTGGCGCGCGACCTTTGATGGTGCCTACTACCCTAGAAGCCGGTTATTGCCTCACCGCAGAGGCTTTGGATGCAGCGCTTCGTGTGGCAAGGTCGCCCAAATGGGTCATCTTGAACGCGCCCGGTAATCCTTCAGGATCGCTCTACTCAAGCCAGCAACTGTCAGACATCGCTGAAGTCCTGCGCCGATACCCAGGAGTGATGGTGCTTTCAGATGACATCTATTCAGAAATTCGTTACACGGATGATGTATATCAGACCTTGGCGGCGGTGGCACCTGATTTGACTCACCGTATTTTGATCGTAGATGGCGTGTCCAAAGTCTACGCAATGACCGGCTGGCGGGTAGGATGGGGATGTGGGCCAACGCCATTGATCACGGCCATCAATTCGGTTCAGTCACAGAACTGTACTCAGACCAGCACTCTGAGCCAAGTGGCGGCGGTGGCTGCGTTGACTGGGCCTCAGACACTGGTGAAAGAGCGAAATGCTATTTATCGCCAGCGGCGTGATGCTGCTCTGAATGTCTTCGAGGCCTGCGAAGCGATTGATGTCGCGTGTCCGGAGGGTGCGTTTTACCTGCTACCTCGGATCAGAACGATCAAAGATGATCAGGCTTTCGCACTAACCCTACTCGAAGTAGGCGTAGCTACCGTTCCAGGTAGCGCATTCGGTATGCCGGGGCATCTCAGGCTTTCATTCGCCCTTGATGAGTCAGTTCTGATTGAGGGCTGTGAACGGCTGGTTCAGAAAATCAAGGCAAGCGCATGACGCTCTCTTTGCTGACAGCTTTGTTGCCTATCGCATTATTGATCGTGTTAGGCGCATGGCTCAAACGTAGTCAATTCTTGGCAGATAACTTTTGGGCGCAGGCAGAGCGCTTGGCATATTACGTACTGCTTCCCTCTCTTTTTTTTCACGGGCTGGCTACAGCTAAGCTTGATGGGGTGCCCTTTCAAGGCATGGTCTCTGTGCTCATCGTATCGACTGTTGTGGTATCGCTGATGTTAGTAAGCGCGCGAGCGCTCATCACCACAAACGATGCGGCATTCACCTCCATATTCCAGGGTGGTATACGTTTCAACAATTACGTGGGCGTGTCGATAGCGGCGGGATTATTCGGTGTTCAGGGCATTGCCCTGGCAGCCGTTGCGAACGCGGCGATAGTGCCCACAGTGAATATCCTGTGCGTGTTGGTCTTTGCGAAGTACGGGGCGGGTGGCAGGATGCCATTGAGCAAAGTCCTTAAGCAATTGGCTCTGAATCCGCTGTTGCTGTCGTGCTTGGCTGGTGGGTTGATCCAAGTGACAGGTTTGGGACTGCCCATCGGTGTTGAGCCAGTGCTCAAAGCGTTGGGCCAAGCGTCACTCCCTCTAGGTTTACTCTGCGTGGGCGCCGCGCTGGAGTTCGGGAGCATGAGGCAGTGGCTGCGCCCAGTTGGCTATTCGTCACTGGTGAAGTTTTTAGTCATGCCACTGGTCACGCTTGGAGCTTGCCATTTGTTCGGGCTGGAAGGAAAAGCTGCCATCGCAGCACTGCTGTTTCAGGCGCTCCCCACTGCTTCATCGTCCTACATCATGGCGCGGCAGCTAGGTGGAGATGCACCGCTTATGGCCGGAATCATTGCTTGTCAGACCCTGCTGGCGGGAGTGGCCCTTCCCATCGTTATCCTTGCGGTGACCCAGTGGGTTTGAGCCTCATATTGTAGTGGTCAACAATTCCCGGACACTAAATTGAGTTTTTCCTCAGCGACCGCAGGCGCTAGCCCTTCGTTGAACTGATGCGGTCGCCGCCAGTTGTATCGCTCCATCAGGAACCGGCCGATGTCCTGTTGCGCTAGCGCAGCGCTCATGTAGCCCACCGTCGGTATCCATTCAGTTTTCAGGCTGCGAAATAGCCGCTCCATCGGCGCGTTATCGTGGCAGTTGCCGCGCCGACTCATGCTCTGTGTGAAGCGGTATCGCCATAGTCTTTGGCGGAAACTCCTGCTGCCATACTGGCTGCCCTGATCGCTATGAAACATTACGTTTTGCGGCCTGCCACGCTGCTCGTAAGCCATGTCCAACGCCTTGATCACCAAGTCGGCGTCGGGCTTGGATGAGAACGCCCAACCCACAACACGGCGGGCACAAAGGTCGATGACAGCCGCCAGGTAGTGCCATCGACCCTCAGCCCAAACGTACGTAATGTCACCGCACCAGACCTTGTTCGGGGATGTAACGTTGAAGCCCCGATCAAGCACGTTCGGAATATCAGGCCGCTCCACAGTAGCCTTTTTGTAGGCATGTGAGCCCGGCTGTTTGCTGATCAAGTTCATCTCGCGCATCAACCTACGTACCTTGAATCGCCCGATCTGCATGCCGTCCTCTTTCATCATCAGCATGATGCTTCGGCTGCCCGCAGCGCTTCGGCTTTGCGTGAACAGCTCGTTCACGCGACTACGCAAAACCACCCGTTCGGCATCCGGATACCGACGTTTTCGGCAGTACGCGTAGTAGTAAGATCGGGTTACTTCAAATACCGAGCACAACAGATCAATCGGCTCTTGAGCCCGCAGTTGATCGATTAACGCGAACGCTCGTGTTCCTCGGCCATCAAGAGCGCGGTGGCCTTTTTTAAGATCGATTTTTCCCGTTCTAGCCGATTGATACGGGCTTCGAGTTCCTGGATTTTTTGCTGCTCAGGCGTCAGGGCTTTGCTGGTCGGAGTAACACCGCCACGCTCCTGCTGGAGCTGGTTCACCCAACGACGCAGAGCCGACTCAACCAGCCCAAGCGAACGGGCTGCTTCGGTATGGCTGTAGCCTTGATCGAGCACCAGGCACGCCGCCTCGCGCTTGAACTCAGGGGTAAAGGTACGACGTTGCTTGGTCATCAGACACCTCTCTGTGGCGAGCATTCTCGCCTAAATGGGTGTCCGGTTTCATTAGACCACTACAAACATCGTCTTTCTCGAGTGATGCAGGCCCGCCTAGCGCGCCTGCGATTAACATAAGCCAAATATTGTCTTTAGCGAGGCCCTCATCTCGCGCCCTTCGCCTACCAGCACGTAAACGGTGTTCCGCGTCTCAAACAGGCAAACACCGTCGAAAGATTTGCACAGAGTTGAGCGCACCCATCCTCCTGGGGGAAATCGGCCTTGTTGGTCATGGATCACGCAATGTGCGTACATGAACATCGGTTGCAGGCCTGTGGCTCGTACCTTCGCGAGCGACTCGGGAGACTCGTCGACGTGAAAAATGAGCCAATCCTCGACGAGGCAATACGACTTGCGACCGAAGCGATCCTCCACCAACGCTTCGATTTCGGCCGTGGGTAGCTGAGTTCCGAAAGAGGAAATCTCCCCCTCCCGAAGCAGTCCAGGATCTGAAGAATTACCCATAAATTGCAGCTCCTAAAAACAGCGGAGAGAAATGGAGCTTCCACCGGGCGCTAATCAGCCAGCGATTACGGCTAAAAGACCATCGCCATGACTATATACATTTGTTTGGCCTCAATCAAACCCGGCATACCGTCCTCTTTTTGGGAGGGAATTGTCTGATGTCATTGCGCAAGGCTTACGCGGCGACGTTGCAGTGGCTGAGGGTGAGGCGTGGTTTATCGCAGGCTGATTTTCAGGATAAAGCTGATCAAGGTCACATCAGTCGGCTGGAAGCCTCGTCGGTCTCAGCCAGCGTCGATCTCAGTGCAGATCTAGCTCAGGCTCTTGATCTTCGGCCTTTGTCGTTTCTGACGCTTGTGGCTGCGGCGGATGAAGGTAAAACAGCGCGCTCCGCCCTGGAAGAAGTCCTGGCCGAATTGCACCAGCTCGGTGTATTGGACGAGTTTCTGCCACGTGAGCCTCAAACGCTTACCCCTCCTCAAACAGCGGCGGTGGAAGGAAAACTGAGACAGGTACAGGAACTGAAGCGCGCAGGGCTTTCGCAAACTGAAATCAGCGTGCAGCTAGGAATGCCCAGAACCACCGTTCGGCGACTGTGGCATGCTCAAAATTGATTGCTGCGAACTGATCGCATAGCTCCTATGGGGTCACTACTCCGACCATTACATTTGTCATGATCCCAGCACGGTATCAACGCCGCTGATTCTGTGGTGAGCTAATGATTTAGCCACGAGGCAGGCGGTAACTGCCGATTACCAGCCCCGCGTCGCGAGGCGGTGAGTTCCATCGAGTGACCTACATCGCCCGAAGGAACAGGTGGTCTCACAATAGTGAGTACCTGCTAGCGAAACCTCAGACCCCCGCGTTTCGCGGTGTAGTACGGCAGAGAATCTTCTCTCCGCGATTGCGATCCCGCCCCACGCAAAACTGATATTGGCTTCAGGCGCACCTGTCAAAACAGGGCGCGCGAATCAGCAAGACGTTTGACAGCTACCCCCCCCTGCACATTTTTTTCAAAACTTTCAGAAGTTCCTACTCCGCCCGGAGGAGACTGGAAATCTAGACGGACGCATTGATACCCTACCAACTGAATGGTAGCCTTTCAGCGGGCGGCCTATACTGACGGTCAAAGCCTTTTACGCCTCGGACGCATTAGTCATGCGGCGGTTCAGCCTGAGAGCGGAGGCCTACGTGCTAAGGAAGACTCCCTATGAAAAAGCAAAAGATCACGTTCCAAAACCCCCAAGGCATCAGTCTATCTGGCCTGCTTGAAGCCCCCGATGCGCCTAGCGCATACGCTTTGTTCGCCCATTGCTTTACGTGCGGAAAGGATATCAAAGCCGCAGCGAGGATTTCGAAAGCTCTGGTCGACAATAACGTGGCAGTGCTTCGCTTCGACTTTACTGGCCTAGGTGGTAGTGATGGTGACTTTTCGAATAGTAACTTTTCATCCAATGTAGCCGACCTAGTCGCGGCGGCTGATTTCTTGCGTACGACGTACCAGGCTCCCTCCATATTGATTGGTCATAGTCTGGGCGGTGCGGCGGTCATCTCTGCGGCTAAGCACATCCTGGAAGCAAAGGGAGTTGTCACCATTGGGGCACCCGCAGAAGCTGCCCATGTAATGAAACAATTCAGGAGAGACGTTGACGCGATTAGGGATATTGGTGAATTCAAAGTTACGCTCGCAGGACGAGAGTTCACGATAAAGAAGCAGTTCCTTGACGACATCGAATCGCAGCAGCAGGATCAAAACATCGCCAACCTGCAGCGCGCATTGCTTATTTTCCACTCACCAGTAGACAACGTTGTATCGATAGAGCAAGCGCAGAAGATCTATCTCAAAGCTAAGCATCCAAAAAGTTTCATCTCATTGGACTCAGCAGACCACCTGCTTACCAACAGCAAAGACGCAAGCTATGTAGCGTCATGCATTACAGCGTGGAGTTCGAGATACTTGTAGGACGCATTTTATTACCTTAAATCCTATAGAGGTTAATTCTATTCGGTATTGCTCAATACTGGCTCTGAAAGCAGCTAGAGAAAGAGAGAAAAAACAACCGTTTTGTTGTGACAGTGAGTTCGCGCACCGCCAACAGGGCAGTGATGACAGCAACCTTTGGCCGAATATTTTTCTGTCGATTGTAGTCGTCTCGCTTACTGCAGCGTTAATAGCCGATCTATGGAAGCAGTAGCGCGGTTTTAAAATTAATTTAGTTGACCTTTAAATCAGCCAGCACCACTTGTCATACAGACTGTGAAATGGTGCCAACCCATTCGGAGATTATCTATGTCTTACGACTTTGATCTATATGTAATCGGCGCAGGTTCTGGTGGCGTGCGTGCTGCTCGCTTTTCTGCCGGATTTGGCGCGAGGGTGGCAGTGGCCGAAAGTCGTTACTTAGGCGGTACGTGTGTGAACGTTGGTTGCGTGCCGAAAAAGCTACTGGTTTACGGCGCACATTTCGCCGAAGACTTCGAGCAGTCGCAGGGCTTTGGCTGGACTCCTGGTGACGCGAAATTTGATTGGGCGACGCTGATCGCCAACAAAGATCGTGAGATCAATCGTCTGAACAATATCTATCGCGATCTGCTGGTCAGCAGCGGCGTCACCCTCCATGAGGGACACGCGAAAATCGTTGATCCGCATACCGTCGAGGTCAATGGCGAGCGCTTCACGGCTAACAACATCCTGATTACTACCGGTGGCTGGCCAAAGATCCCCGAAATCCCCGGTCACGAGTACGCGATCAGCTCCAATCAAGCATTCTTTCTCAAAGGTCTGCCCAAGCGCGTTCTTGTAGTCGGTGGCGGCTACATTGCCGTTGAGTTTGCCGGGATCTTCCATGGCTTAGGTGCCAGCACCACGCTGATGTATCGCGGTGATCTGTTCCTGCGCGGCTTCGACGGTACGGTACGCAAGCATTTGCAGGAAGAGTTGACCAAGCGTGGGATGGATCTGCAATTCAATTCCGACATTGTGCGTATCGACAAGCAACCTGACGGCAGCCTGAAAGTAACCCTAAAGGATGGTCGGCAGCTTGAGACAGATTGTGTCCTCTTCGCTACGGGTAGACGCCCGATGCTCGACAACCTGGGCTTGGAAAATACGGGTGTAAAACTAGACGAAAGAGGTTTTGTTGAGGTTGATGAGCTATATCAAACTGCTGAGCCGTCAATCCTAGCTTTGGGAGACGTGATAGGGAGAGTCCAGCTTACGCCTGTCGCACTGGCCGAGGGTATGTCAGTGGCACGTCGCTTATTCAAGCCTGAGCAATACCGTCCGGTTGACTACCAGATGATCCCGACGGCAGTCTTCAGCCAGCCTAATATCGGAACTGTCGGGTTGACCGAAGAGGAGGCACGTGAGGCAGGGCACGAGGTAGTAATCTTTGAAACCCGCTTCCGCCCTATGAAACTGTCGTTGACCGAGTGCCAGGAGCGCACGTTGATGAAGCTCGTGGTGGATGCCAAGTCCGATAAGGTTTTGGGCTGTCATATGGTAGGCCCTGATGCCGGAGAGCTTGTGCAGGGGTTAGCGATTGCGCTGAAGTCGGGGGCGACCAAACGCATTTTCGACGAGACCATCGCTGTGCATCCGACATCCGCTGAAGAATTTGTCACCATGCGCACCCCGGTTGGAGGCTGATCGGTTTCAGGCAGTTTTTATGCACTCAGCTCTGTCGCAATGGCAGCAGCTGGGTGTAAACGTTTGCCGCGCCGTCTCGCCGTGGACGACACGCACCTGAGCATGGTTGTCCCCAGCTCCGTACAAAGAATCTCAACCTTGATACGGCAAGCTTTATCCCCCAAGCATTCGGCACATGCATCCATTCGAGCGGGCGCGCTGCTTTTTCCAACCAAATAAGATTCTCATCCTTAGAAAGGCTACCTATAGGTAGGCAGTTTTATTTGGAAGAATCTTCCAACCAATCCTAGAAAATCCCGTACCGAAATTGTCACCAATATCTTGTCGAGTGACATGATTTTCTAATGATCTGTTGAAAGCCTACCAACTAGATGGTAGCGTATATCCAGATTCAGAAATCACCCACGAACCTGCAGGGCGTTGAACGCCCACGTGAGAGCCCCCATGCAAGATTGGAAGCAAACCCGCAAAGACATCAACACTCGTCTGGTAGAGCTGAACGGCCTTTCCCCTGAAACCATGAAGGGCATGGCTGCTCTCGGTGCTGCCGGCAGCAAGACAAATCACCTGGATGCGAAAACTCGCGAACTGATCTCCCTCGCAGTAGCTGTGACAACCCGGTGTGATGGCTGTATTGCATTCCACGCAGCGGAAGCCAAAAAGCTCGGTGTTACCAGCGAAGAAGTGGCCGAAGCACTGGGCGTAGCCATCAACATGAACGCCGGTGCCGCTCTTGTCTACAGCACCCATGTACTCGACGCTTTCGATAAGTCCTAAGCATTACGCAGACTTTCCTCTTAGACGATTTCGAGAGCAATCATGAATGAGCTGTTCACCCCTTACGATTTGGCCGGTATCCCGCTAAAAAACCGCGTTGTCATGGCGCCCATGACCCGCACCCGAACGTTGAACAACATTCCAAATGAATCGAACGCGCTGTACTACGCGCAACGTGCTTCTGCTGGCTTGCTGATCACCGAAGGCCTGCCCATCTCCGATGAGGCTCGTGGCTATCTGTACACCCCTGGTATCTACGAGGATGTGCATCTGCCGGGTTGGCGGAACGTGACTGACGCGGTGCACGCCAAAGGCGGGAAGATTTTTGCACAGCTCTGGCACGTTGGCCGCATGTCCCACGTGTCTGTACATGGCATGGCGCCCGTGTCTTCGGGCACGGTGTCTGCGGTGGATACCACGGTGTATGCCTGGATCGAGCCCGGCAAATCTGGCCCTGTACAGCCTAGTGCGCCACGCGCCCTAGAAACCGAAGAAGTAAAACGCGTCATCGCGGACTTTGTTAAGTCTGCGCGTATGGCGATGGATGCCGGTTTTGACGGTATCGAAATCATGGCAGCCAACGGCTTCCTGTTCGACCAATTCCTGAGCAGCGCCTTGAACACTCGTACTGATCAGTACGGTGGCTCCATTGCGAACCGTCAGCGCTTCCTCCTGGAAACGATTGACGCGATTGCAGCTGAAATCGGTGGATCGAAAATTGGCGTGCGTTTCTCTCCGTTCGGTCGACTGTACGACTTCGGTGTGTACGAAGGCGAAGAAGAAACCTGGATGAGCATGGCGGCTGCCCTCAACGAACGAGAGCTGGCATTTGTTCACCTGAACTACCAGCCGACCATCCTGGCCGCGCAAACACCACCAGGTTTCGGCGCTGCGTTCCGTGAAGCTTACAAAGGCACCTTGATGGCTGCTGGCGGCTTCACCAAAGAGATCGCAGAGTCTGAGCTGGCCAAAGGCGAACTCGACCTGATCGCTTTCGGCACCGCCTACATCGCCAACCCGGATCTGGTAGAGCGCATGCAGAACGATTGGCCGCTGGCCGAGGGTGATCGCGAGACCTACTACGGGGTTAGCGATTCCATTGATAAGGGTTACACCGACTACCCGGAATACTCAGCTGCGAAAGCCTAATACTCCCGTTCAAGACCTTAGGAGAACACCATGCCACTCGTGACTATCAAAGGCATCGAAGGCGTTTTTACCGACGAGCAAAAAGCAGAGGTCATTCGCAAGGTAACCGACGCTATGGTGTCGGTGGAGGGCGAAAACATGCGTGCCCTGACCTGGGTCATTTTCGAAGAGGTTAAGAGCGGAGACTGGGGCATCGCTGGCAACCCCGTGACTGCACAGGATGTTTTGAAGCTGCAAGCAGGTCAATAAGGCTTCATCGCTTAACTACTAGCTCCCTGATTGCTGAGTGCATCTACGCTCAACGGTCAGGGGGCTTTTTCCGTTCTAAAAGAACGCCCAGCTTGTGGGGGATCACGCCGTGATTCTGATCATTTACGCCCATCCTTACCCTGAGAAATCCAACGTAAACGAGCTGATGCTCAGGTTCACAGCAACTAATCCTAATGTTGTAATCCGCTCCCTGTACGACCTTTACCCCGATTTCAATATCGACGTTGAAGCCGAGCAAAAGGCCGTGGAGCAAGCAGACCTGTTGGTTCTCCAACACCCTCTATATTGGTATAGCTACCCGCCACTTTTGAAGCTGTGGATCGATAAGGTCTTCACGCAGGGCTGGGCCTACGGTGCGGGCGCTACTGCGTTGAAAAACAAGAGTCTGCTGTGGGCCGTAACCACGGGCGGAGAGCACGATCATTTCAAGGCGGCGACCACCCAGGCTTCGCGGTGTTGTCCCAACCCCTTCAGGCGACCGCGAACTACTGCGCGATGAACTGGTTGAGTCCTGTAGCAATTCACGGCGCATACAGAGCAGATCAAACTGCACTACTCAAGCAAATTCGTCGTTACGGCGAGCGCCTGGCCTCATGGAAGGAAGACTGAATGGAAACCCACAGCCTGATTGAAATGCTCATCTACCTAGGCTCGGCTGCTTTGATAGTCCCGATTGCCGTCCGGTTGGGATTGGGGCCTGTTCTAGGCTACCTGATAGCCGGCTGCGTGATCGGCCCCTGGGGCTTGAAGCTCGTGACTGACGTCGAGTCCATCCTGCACTTCGCCGAAATTGGCGTGGTCTTGATGCTGTTCATCATTGGTCTGGAACTCGACCCCAAGCGTCTTTGGGCAATGCGCCGTATGGTCTTCGGGGGCGGCGCGTTACAGATGCTGGCGTGCGGTATTGCCATCGCAATATTTTGCGCAGCCCTAGGCTTGAACTGGACGGCTGCATAGCTGGTCGGCCTGACGCTGAGCCTGTCGTCGACTGCTATCGCCATGCAGGCCATGAGCGAGCGAAACATGAACTCCACCGCTGTAGGTCGTAGCAGCTTTGCGGTGTTGTTATTCCAGGACATCGCAGCGATTCCCTTGGTGGCAATGATTCCACTGCTGGCCGCAGATGGTGGTACGCCCTCAGGGGCAGCGCTGGCCCTGTCTATCGCCAAAATCGTCGGTGCAATTGTCGCAGTGGTTCTCTTGGGTCAGTACGTCTCTCGGCCCGTCCTTCGCTTCGTAGCGCGCTCTGGCCTGAGAGAAATCTTTAGCGCCGTCGCACTGTTCTTGGTGTTCGGGTTTGGCCTCTTGTTGGAAGAGGCGGGCTTATCCATGGCCATGGGCGCTTTCCTAGCCGGCGTCCTGTTGGCCAGCTCGGAGTATCGTCATGCACTGGAGAGCGATATCGAACCTTTCAAAGGGCTGTTGCTGGGTTTGTTCTTCATCGGCGTGGGTATGTCGATTGACTTCGGAACGCTGATCGACGCCCCTCTGAAAGTCATCACCCTGACGTTGGGCTTCATCCTGATCAAGCTACTCGTGATCAAGCTTTTGGGTCGATTCCTGAATGTCCCAAATGACCAGCGTTCATGGCAGGCGGTATTTCTCGGTCAAGGCAGTGAGTTTGCCTTTGTCGTATTTAGTGCCGCCACGGTCGCCGGAATCCTAGTCGACCCTTGGGGTAAAAGCTTGACGCTGGCGGTGGCGCTGTCCATGGGTGTAACGCCTTTATTGATCCTCTTGCTCAATCACCTGGAGTCAGCGAACAAACAGGGCAGCAAGGAAGCGGACACCATTGACCAAAGTAATCCTCGAGTGATCATCGCCGGCTTCGGAAGATTTGGTCAGATCGCGGGACGTCTGCTGATGTCCTGTGGTTTCGAGGTAGTGGTCTTGGATCACGACCCAGACCACATCGAGACACTTCGCAAGTTTGGGGTGAAGGTATTCTACGGGGATGCCACTCGTCTCGATTTACTGCACGCTGCGGGTGCCGCACAGGCCGTGGTGCTTATCAATGCCATCGACAATCAGGAAGATAACCTGGCACTGACCAAGCTGGCCCAAGAGCATTTTCCATCCTTGAAGCTGGTCGTGCGCGCTCGTGATATGGGACACATCATCACGCTGCGTCAGATGGGTATTGAAGACGTAGAGCGAGAGACCTTTGAAAGCGCACTTTCTCTCGGGCGCAGAGCTTTGGAGCAACTAGGGATAGGACGCTACGAGGCCCGTGAGCGTGCGGATCGGTTCCGCCGTCTGAACCTGGAAATGCTGGAGGAGATGGCCGCTCAACCCGATGAGGATACCGACTTCAGATACGACGCTTACAAGCGAGCGAACGCTTTACTAACTGAGATCTTCAATGAGGATCGCGCTCATCCAATTGACGCTGGCCCAGGTAAAAACGAGTCTTCGACATCACCAGGTGCATAGGCGACCAGACTGATGAGCATGGAGGACGCCCGATTAGCTGGCGTCTTCCAGCTCAGCGATGATCGCTTTCTTCAAGGCTGAGACCGATTTAGACCCTGCGAAGACTTTCAACAACCGGCCTTCGTTAAACACGGCCAAGGACGGCACAGAGCGGATGCCGTACATCTGCGCAATCGTCGGAGACACAGCGATATCAATCTTCCCAAAAGATGCTATCGAATGGAGTTTTGCTTCGAGCTCAAGAAAGACCGGCCTCATTTCTTTACAGGGTTTGCACCAAGAGGCGGAGAACATAACGACACTGCTGCCTTTGGCTACGAAGCGAGCAAATTGGGGAGCACTCAACTCAACGATACGGCTCATCTGGGTCTCTCGTTCTGTGTCAGGGAAAAGCGGCACCTTGAGAGTGCCGCCATCCAATGCCAGTCAAATTTCGCAGCCATCGATCCCGCAGACCTGGCCCATTGATGCGCTATCCAGGGATTTCGCCTCAGCTGCCATCTGATTCAACGCCTGAAGGAAGGAGGCGTCTGTCTGTGCGCCTGATACCGAGACCGCATTATTGAAGACGAACAGCGGTACGCCGGAACCCAATTGGGCGGCAAACTGTTCATCCGCTTTCATCTCAGCGCGCAGCTCTGCAGATGACCAAGCCAGTTGGATGGACTCATCCGACACACCTGCGCCTTTAGCAATCGCCGCCAAGCTGGCGCGATCAAAAAGGGACTTACCGTGGCTGGTACTCTGCTCGTACAGCGCTTCCACAAGACGCTTTTTTACCTCCGAGTCTTCAACAGCTTTTACCAGCACATGAGCATCCGCAGTATCGCCAAACATCATGGTGTCAAAGCGGTAATCCAGCCCGTCGGCCTCGCCATATTTACTGACAGTACTCATCATCGATAAAGCGGAGTTTGCGTTACCGAGCTTACGCTTCAAGGCCGGAATCATCGGCTCCGGAGCATGGTTGGCAGCCAGCCGATAGGCCCGAACGTTGACCTGTACCTCGTCCTTCTCTGGGAAGCATTCAAGTGCTTTCTCAAAGCGGCGCTTGGCAATCCAGCACCAAGGACACACATAATCAGACCAGATATCGACAACGTATTTTTTCGAAGGAGTTTTCATGATTTATCCTGCACGAAGAAATGAAGACTGAATTGCCACCATTTCAAGCAAATGGTTAAAACCAGCCAAAGGGTCGGTTGATCGACCGAGTGTCCAATCAATGAGGCTGGCTCCCTCCAACATGCTCAGCAGCATGAAGGCGAAGTTTTCAGCGGTTGTTCCCAGTGACCAGTTGTGCTGCCGGACGGCGTCCTCGAGGGTGCTTTGAAGCCAGGCGAGCTGCGAATTGAAGAAATCCCTGGTAAGCCCTTGGAGCGATAAAGGCAACGCAGCCATTTCCGCTGCCAAGGCGCCGCATAACGGCAGCAGCCCCTCATTCGCGCTGATCACGAAAAGTCGGGAAAAAGCCTGTAAGCGCTGCAGTGGCTCGGAATGCATGCTCTCGATTGAGAGCAACGTCTCATTGAATCGAGCGATGTAGTCGTTGATCAGCTCCGCGCCCAGGCACTCCTTGGTAGGAAAGTGATGGTGAATGCTGGCTTTTTTGATACCGATCTTCGCGGCGAGATCAGCGTAACTAAATGCTGAATAACCCTTGGAACGCATCTGGGTTTCCGCATAACTCATAAGCGCAGCTTTTGTCGTGATAGACATTCAGAACTCCTACAGCCAGCACCCTTTCCACCGAAGCAGTGCATTGGAAAAGCGCCTAGCTGGAAGGCGCTACACGCAGTGCTTGCTACGGTATTAGGCGCGTACCGCCATCACCCCTGCGTCCACATCCCAGATAGCGCCGGTCACCCAGGACGTTTTATCGGAGAGCAAAAAGAGGATGGTGTTGGCGACGTCTTCGGGAACACCCACTCGACCCAACGGGTGGAAATCATTCAGCGACTTCATCGCATCCGGGATTGCATCCTTGTCCATGAAGCCTTCATAGATCGAGGTGTGAACAATGCCAGGTGAAACGGCATTGACCCGGATACCTGAGTGAGCCAATTCAACTGCGAGGTTTCGGGTAACTGCATGCAGACCCGCCTTGGCCATCGAATAAGCAGTCGCAGGAGAGCCTGCCAGGGCGGCTTGGGCACCAATCGAACCAACGTTGACAATGGAACCTTCGCGTTTGGCGGCAAGCATGTTCTTGACCACAGCCTGAGTGATGAAGAATGTGGCGCGGTTCAGATCCAGGTACATGTCGTAGTCAGCCTCATCGTGCTCGATGAAAGGCTTGGGAATGAATATGCCTGCAGAGTTCACCATGAAACCAATGTCGCTATGGTTGGCATTGATCTCGTTGCGTACATGATTCATCCCTTCCTCCGTCATGAGGTTGGCAACGATCACGGATACGTTCCCCAGCGGACTCAGCTCGGCACGCACAGTCTCGGCTTTATCCTGTTTGCTGCCGGTGATAACCACGCTCCCGCCCGACTTCAAGAACTGGCGAGCTGTTTCCAAGCCCATGCCACTCGTGCCGCCGACGACCAACAGTTTTTTGCCTTTAAAAAAATCGTTCATTGCAGACTCCGTTTATCCAGATTTCATTGAGGGTGGCACCGGCAAGCAAACTGCCGGTGCACGCCTGGCTCGGATGTGACAAGGCTTGGGATCAGCCCTCACGCACTTCGAGGGTTGGCACCATGCGAATGGCTCTGGAGAAGTTTGCGTAGTTGACCGATGTCTTGAGCACCAAGTTGTGCAGCTCTTCCACACGCTCACGCGAGGCGTCGGTGTGCAGGCGAATGACAACACTGACTTCGTCGTAGCCTGGGTTAACGCTTTCGTCGATGCCCAGGAAGCCGCGCAGGTCGAGGGTGCCGTCAGTCTCGATCTCCAGGCTGTGAATTTTGATGCCCATCATCGCGGCATTGGCGGCATAGCCGACCGACATGCAGGCGTTGAGAGCAGCCATCAGCAGCTCCTGAGGGTTCGGCGCAGTGTTTTCACCCAGCAATTCATTTGGCTCGTCGGCAACGATTTCGAAATCACGCGAGTAGGTTTCACCGGCGAGGCTGTAGCGGCTTACTTTGGCCACGGAGCGGGTCTGGCCTTTCCACGCGGTCTTAACGTTGAAGCTGGCGTGGCGCTTGTTCGCATTCTCAGCAACACCTTGAGCAAACTGTTGCAGGGCAGCTACGTCAATACCGTTCAGGTTGTTAGTCATTTGGTAAATCCTTTAGGTTACGTAAGGTCGCTTGAATGAATCGCTGACCAAACAACCCTACCAACTAGATGGTTTGCTTGCAAGGAGTTTAGCCAAAATTCTTAAGCAGGTAGCTGTAGAGACCAGCATATTGGAGTGCGCATCGAGGCCTCTCCCCGCGAGTAAATCCAGGCTAATCAATGGGATAGGGCGATGACTGGTCAAGAATCAGAGAGATAGCGCGGGAGGAAATCAGCGGCTTCCACATCCGCTGAGCGGCTGTGTGAAAGGGAAATAACGATTAGAAAATGCTGACAGGGATGTGCTCTGTTCTTGCCCGAGCCGTGCAGTGCCAAGCCATACGCTGTCTTGGCACTGCACGATTTCAGTGGGTCTGCCCCGCGTGCAAATTTCTACCTACAGTAGCTTGAAAGTCTTTACGCGGTATCAGTGCTGCAGGAATGCCCTTCAACAAGAGAACAGCTCCGCATGCAAGTACAGCTGAGAAAATGCATAGGCCGTAGTTTATGGATCCGGTAGTGATCTTGATCCAACCGATCACAGCTGGACTGGTGAAACCGCCCAGCAAGCCAATGGAATTAATTGCGGCGATTCCACCTGCTGCCGCAGAACCGGACATGTAGGAGGTTGGAATTGTCCAGAAAACGGGCATCGCAGTGAGTATGCACGTAGCTGCTAGCGTGATCGCGCCCAAAGAAACCACCAAGCTTTGGCCGAACCACACAACCATTAAAAGCCCGATGCAACCACCGAACATACACACAGCCAAATGCCAACGGCGCTCCTGTTTCTTGTCAGAGTGTTTGCAAATCAAGATCATTCCAATTACGCCTACGATATAGGGTATTGCAGTCAGCAGGCCTATATTTACTGCGTCGGAAATTCCGTGCTCTCGAATCAGAGACGGCAACCAAAAGCTTATAATGTACAAGCTAGCCGAGATAGAGAAGTAAACAGCGCCGAGAATATAAAGTCGATAATCCTTCAGTGCTGCACCAAAATGATGAGTCTTCCCTTTATCACTTGAGTTCTCTTCCGCCAAGGCGTCAACAACAATGCTCTTCTCGCTGTTACTGAGCCAGCTGGCTTCGTTAGGACTATTCGAGAGCACAAAGAATACAGAGATACCCAATATAAGAGTGGGGATTGCCTCAATCACGAACATCCACTGCCAGCCCCGGTAGCCGAGCACACCATCCATGTGGGCTAGCAGCCAACCCGAAACGGGCCCGCCGATGATTCCTGCAACTGCGATTGCGGACATGAACATCGCAATGATTTTTCCCCTCATTGCAGACGGATACCAGAATGTCAGGTAAAGGACGATTCCTGGGAAGAACCCAGCCTCAAACGCACCTAGAAGAAATCGTGCAATATAGAATTGCATTGGTGTCTGGATAAACGCAAAGCTGCCCGAGATTAGTCCCCAAACAATCATGATGCGCATTAGCGTAAGCCGGGCGCCAATTTTCTCCAGAATCAGATTGCTAGGTATTTCGAACAGAAAATAGCCTAGGAAGAAAATTCCAGCACCCAACCCGTATACAGCGTCTGAAAAATTCAAATCCTGTTTTATATGAATGGCCGCAAATCCGATGTTCACACGATCAAGATAGGCGAAGACGTAACATATAAAAAGAAACGGAATTAGGCGGAGCGTGATTTTTCTGTAGATATCGGGCGCCTGCACGCAGCCATCCGCGTTACATTTCTCTTGGCCGCTCACAGCATTTGATTTATTCATGATGATGCCCACCTGAACCGAAAGGCATCAAAGAAGAGTGCGGTTTTGAGTTCGTAGGCTTGAAGATTCTTGTCGCTGTAAATTGAGAGGTTGTCATTTTTATTCTCCCGTTAGTTTGATTGCGAGGAGTGATCCCCCTCGCTTTAATTAGCTGTTACAAGCCTAGGTATCCTTTAAAAGCTCGAGCAGGGCGGGCTCGCATCATGTCTTCGATTGGATCACATCCCCAACCTGGAGTGTCAGGCACAACCATTGCGCCATTTTTGATCTCCGGTATATAACTAAAAAGATCCTTGTCCCACGCCAAGCGATCAATATCATGCTCCATGATCCTGAGGTTCGGAACCGCAGCCGCGAAGTGCACGTTCATCATTGTTGCTTGATGGCTATAAAAATTATGAGGCGCGACATTTACGTCTAGTGCATCGGCCACATGCGCAATCTTCATGGATTGCCACACTCCATTCCAAACTGCATCAATGATCGCAACGTCAACGGCTTGAGCTTGTAGATACGGTAGGAACTGACGTATGCCGAACAGCGTTTCGCAGGCTGCGACTGGTGCGTGGCTTTGCGAGCGTATGTATGCGAGGGCTTGGGGATTATAACTGTCCAGTTCTATCCAAAAAAAATCATAGTCACGCAGCGCTTTGATGATCTTCACGAACCCTTCAGTTTTGAAGTTGAAGTTTAAGTCGATCAAGAGCTCCGTGTCTGGGCCCGCACCTGCTATCAAGGCATCAAGGTGGGAGCGCACACTCGTGACCAGCTTCTTATCCAGGTTCAGGGAAGGCTCGTACGGGGCCGCGAATCCTGGCATCCACTGCCGAATACCGCGCTCGTCATGGACGAACAAATTTGTCTTAACCGCCGGGACTCCCAGCTCGCGTGCGTCCACGCCAGCCTGCGTAACCCCACTCAGATCGGTGATGACCGGACTGTAAAATTTTGGATGGTTGATGCGCCAGGTAGCGCAATGCGACCAGTACACAGGGATGCTATCTCTGTGCTTTCCGCCCAGAAGCTCGTAGCACGGTACTCCCAGCGCCTTCCCTTTGAGATCAAGAAGCGCATTCTCGAAAGCCCCGAGAGCTTCTGCCGCCAGTCCGTGGGGAGCTGGTCTCAAGGTCGCAGCAAGTGGGCCAATCACCGCTTCGTGACCCAAAACTGACTGCCCTATAAGTCTGGGCGCAATTTTTTCGATCACGCCAGTGAGGCCAGCGGGCCCGAATGCTTCATCGTACTCGGCCCACCCTACAGTCCCATCGTCAGCAACGATCTTGAGGTAATGGTAATTCCGCCAACCTGCGTCACAAGCAATAGTTTCGATCTGTTCAATACGCATTTTTATTGTTCTCCAAGGCCATATCGTCCAACAGTTAATTGTTAACAATCGACGAAATCGATCCTAGGCCCAAAGCTTTGGCTCGTCAACACCCTCTCGATGATCCCCATTCCCAGCGGGGACGGATGCTAGAAAAGCGAATTGTTAACTGTTGACAGCCACCACCTCGGTTGCCACTATCGTGGCATGAACCAGAAAAATGCCCTGTCCATTTCCGGCGAAAATATCGACCGCCGCAGCCTCGACCGTAAAGCAGCAGACTGCATCCGGGATGCCATAATTTCTGGACAGCTTCCCCTTGGGTCTCGTCTTACCGAGATCGGCTTGGCGACACAGGTCGGCCTATCCCGCTCGACGATACGAGCGGCTTTGCACCGGTTAAGCGGAGAAGGATTGGTGGTTCAGCACGCGTATACGGGGTGGGAGGTGTTTTCGCTCTCATCTCACGATGCGCGCGAACTGTACACCCTGCGGAGCTGCCTCGAAGGTCTGGCTGCCAGGCTTGCTGCGGAAACTATCGATGCGGTCGGTAAGACCACCTTGCTGGCAGCACTCAAGACTCTTGAGGTCGCAATTGAAGTCAAAGACTGGCGCGGGATTGCTGAGGCAGATCTGGCGGTGCACAAGCTGATCGTATCGATTGCCGGCCATCGTCGGCTTCTCGAACAGTACGCGCTGATCATTGATACAGTGTTACTCTATATCCTCCACACCAACAGGATGGTCGAGAGTGCAGAGTCGATCTACCCAGAACACAGGGCTTTAGTAGACGCAATTGTGTCTGGTGACAGCATTTTGGCTGAGCGCTTAGCGGCAGACCACGTCACTTCCCACGGACAAAGGCTTGCGAAATCCTTGGAGGCTACCGGGCATTGAGCTTGCCCTGCGTAGCTCTGAAGATCGAAATGTAACTGTGGCTTCTGGCCCTCTAACCGGTTTCATGCTGCGAGCGGAACTCACTGTCACCATAGACCGACCATCAGACTAAAAGCGCCAGCAGATCTCCGTTCAGGATTGCGTAACCAGCAACGCCTTATTGGATTGGCATCGAATCACGTGTAAAAGCTCACGGCCCCCTAGGCGAATCCTCGACTTCCTCTAGCCACCCCATCGTAATTTCAGATCGATCCTCCGCTCCCTCATTCCCTGACATCGAGTCAGGAATACCCGAGTTCATATCCAGTTCCGCCGTGTGGGCTACGTTCATCACGAACCAACCTGCCCAATCCGCCGAAGCATGCTCCACATCACCGCGTGCCCACCAACCCATCGCCGAAGCGCTGCCGAGGATGAACTTAGTCAAAAGGCGCTAAAAGACTACCTAATGGTAGACATTTAAAAAATGTAGATTAGTATGCGAAGGAAGCGATAGGAATCTCAGCCGACACTCACCCACAATCGTGGTCATCCGGAAGCTCGTATGAATACCTACAAGAATGCATCAACCCTTTTGGCCCACGCGTCAATTGACCCGGAGCAGCATCACGGTTTTGTGAATACACCTGTCTACCGAGGCTCCACCGTCGCGTTTCCCACATGTGAATCGATGCGTGAAGGGCGTCAGAAATACGCCTACGGACGCTGGAACAATCCCTCTACCGAGGCTCTCACCCAAGCCATCCAGCTTTTGGAAGGGGCAGAAGGCACTGTTCTATGCCCTTCAGGGCTCTCGGCTTGTACAACTGCCATACTTTCAGTAGTGGGAATGGGTGATCATATTTTGATCGCTGACAACGTGTATGCTCCTATCAGAGCCTTTTGTAAGCAGGTGGGTGAGCGTATGGGGATCGAAGTGTCGTTTTACGACCCCACGATAGGGTCAGGCATCAATGATCTCCTTCGATTCAATACCAGAGCCATCTACCTTGAATCGCCAGGCTCACTGACGTTAGAAATACAGGATATCCCAGCGATAGCCAAAGTTGCTCATGACAATGACATTCTCGTCATTGCAGATAATACATGGGGCACGCCGCTTTACTGCCAATCGTTAGAGCTTGGCGTAGACCTATCAATCATGGCAGCAACCAAATACATCGTTGGCCACTCAGACGCAGTTCTTGGCACCGTGTCCGCATCCAAACGTGCATGGGAGAGTCTTAAGCAATACCATTTCAGCATGGGTTTATTTGCTAGCCCTGACGATGTGACGCTAGCTCTTCGGGGAATGAGGACGCTTGATGTGCGACTGGAGCGACACTATATAAATGCAACAATAGTAGCCAAGTGGCTGGAGAGCCGAGAGGAAGTAACCGGGGTCTATTATCCTGCATTGGAGTCTCATCCCCAACACGAATTGTGGAAGCGAGATTTTAAAGGGGCATCTGGTTTGCTGTCGTTTACGACAACGCCTTCTTCGCAGTTAGCTGCTGACGCTATCCTGGACAGCCTATCGCTGTTTTCAATTGGTTACTCCTGGGGTGGCTTTGAAAGCTTGGCAATGATGGCAGATCCAAAGCCTGTCAGAAGCGCTACACGCTGGGAAATTGATGGTCATTTGATCCGACTCCACATTGGTCTTGAGGATCCATACGACCTTATCGCGGATCTTGAGAATGGCTTTGCGCAATTTAACAAGTTGCGTAATCAGTAGTAGCTGATATTTCTTGAAAAGTGCATCAGGCACAGTTTCAACCGGACTGCGCTCCAAGACAGGTAATACCGTATTCGTTCAGTTAGGAGCGTTTGGTGCCGCAGCAAACAATTAAGAAGTTTTCTTTCAATGGCACCAGAAAAGTAATTCCCCTTACGATTCTGGCCATGCTAGCCTTTGCAGCCAACTCGCTACTATGCCGACTTGCACTCCGTCACACTGAAATAGATCCTACATCTTTTACACTGATACGGTTATTAAGCGGGGCTGTTATGCTCTGGGTCATTGTAGCAATTAAAGGTGTTCGCGCCCGCCGCTCTGGAACTTGGCTTGGTGCCTTCACATTATTTGTCTACGCTTTCGCTTTTTCATACGCGTACGTACATTTGGAAACTGGAGCAGGCGCACTCCTGCTGTTCGGTGCAGTACAACTCACCATGCTAGGATACGGGTACTACAAAGGCGAAAGGATGCAAGCCGTAGCGATTCTGGGCCTCGTACTCGCCATAGGAGGGCTGGTTGCCTTACTGCTCCCAGGAGCGACATCGCCTGCACCGGCTAGTGCTGCACTAATGGCGCTTTCAGGTGTTGCATGGGCCATCTACTCCTTAATTGGCAGGCAATCGAATGACCCGCTCGCTTCAAGCGCATGGAACTTCCTGAGATCCATCCCCTTCATGCTTTTGGCCTCAACACCTTTCCTAGGTCACCTGTCCATCGATCTTACAGGTGTTCTTTGTGCGATTGGTTCAGGCGCGATTGCTTCGGGACTAGGTTATGCGATTTGGTACGCAGCCTTGCGTACGCTTTCCTCATTCCAGGCCGCCTCCATCCAGCTGAGCGTTCCTGTATTAGCATCGCTGGCGGGAGCTCTAGTTTTAAACGAAAGCCTCACCTCTCGTTTAGTGATCACATCACTTGCCGTACTGGGAGGCATCGGTCTAATACTGAGCGGTAAACGTTCAGCGGAATCACGCCGGTGAAGAGCCTGCCAATAAGGCTCTCAATGCTTAGATTGAGGAGCTAAAAGCCCGGCCAGAATCAAATCAAACCCAGAAGACTTCTGATAATCATCGTTCATGGCCCACGAGACAAAGCTTGCACCCTCAAGAGTGTTCAGCATGAACCTCGACACCTTCGTAACATCCAGATCGGCTTTGAACTCACCCAACGCTTGGCCATGAGCAAGGTTCCCTTGGAGCCAGGTGAGATGGATTTCAAAAAAATCCTTGGTCAATGTCCGTAGACTTTCCGGCAGGGCCAAAAGCTCTGCGGCCAAAGCACCACAGAGGGGAAGCATTCCATTCTCACTGCTATTCGAGAACATCAAGGCAAAGGCTTTAAGTCGGTCGACGACGCAGGTATTTTCGTCATTGATAGCGTCTAGCTGATTTTTGAAACGAAACAGGTAGCTTTCGACGATGGCAACCGCCATGCCTTCCTTGGTAGGAAAGTGGTGGTGAATACTTGCCTTCTTGATACCGATGTCTTCTGCCAGATCGGCATAGCTGAAGGCCGCATAGCCCTTTGTGCGCAACAGGATTTCAGCGCTGGTCAAAAGGTCTGAACGTGTACTCATGATGCGGCATCCGAATTTGTCATCCGGACATCATAAATTAGTCACTCCTCATAAGACAGCTTTCGCAATGAGCAGCACCGCGCTACCTGATGTGTGAAGCGCTCTGAAATGCCAGCCACAACAGGTTAGCGGCTGTGAGCGTTCATTGCTGGCCGAGATCATCAAGCGATGTCGGTCGCCCAAGCTCCGCTTTGAAGAGACTGCTCGCTGCCCCCAGCGTCCTCACATGACTTTTGCGTCTCCAGGCACACGCGTAAAAGCTTGGAGTGCTGGGTAAAAATCGCTGAAGTCTGCGCTCAGCAGCTCATAGTTACCTTCTAGATGTTCGAACAACCCATCAAGGCCCTCTGGTCTGGAGAGGCGCTTCGAGATTACGCCCAGGCCATATCCAATCATTTCAATGTCTCTGTAGGCGCACAGCCAGTCCTCCGAGATCATCAAGGGCTCGACCTGCGCCAGTGACGAAGGAAGGTTAGGCTCTGCCTCCAAGATCCCGTAGATCTGCTGCGCGAAGTCATCCAGCGGGACGTTAGAGTATTGCTCCCAATCGCGCGCGAGGCAGTGGTCAAAAAACATATCGAGAGCGATCCCGGCATAGCGCCTTTTCTCGCTGGGAAATCGTGACAGCGCTCGCTTGACGACCCGGTGGGCGTCAGTGAATGCATCAATCGTGCGATGCAGCTGAATCGCCGCCTCAATTTTAGGAGAAAAGCGCCCTGCGAGTGGGCCTTTAACAAAGTCCCCGTAAAGGCTACCCAGGAGCTCGTCAGACGACTGCCCCCCAAGGTGCAGATGAGCCAAATAATTCATCCAATGCCCCTCCATGCAGGTAGCGGTCGACAGTCAAGATAGCAGACTCGCAAATGTCCTATCTACTAGATGGGTACGTCCCAGGGCTTTATCAACTTTGAACGTATTTTGAAGCTCATCCCCCTAAAGCTCTGCACATCGCCGCTAGCTCAGCTGAATCTGAGCTGCTCACTCACGAAGGTATTGAAATCATGAAAAGCGAACAGGTTGAAGGCGTTATAGAGAAGGTTGCCGGCAAAGCTCAAAGCGCAGTGGGAAAACTACTGGGTGATTCGAAGATTGAAGCCGAAGGTGCGGGACGCCAAGCTGCTGGCCAGCTGACTCAAACCTATGGCGATGCGCTTGATAGCGTGTCCAAATTCGCGAAAGAAAAACCAGTGGCTGCAATCGCGATTGGTGCAGTAGCCCTGCTGGTACTTAACCGGCTCCTGCGCCGCTGATCCAGGTTGATTCAGGCAGAAAGGACTCTCCAATAGAGAGCTGCCTCCTGCGCTCATCCTCCCGCCCGTTGATCCTGCCCATCGGTCGGCAACGGGGGCGGTTGTACCGATCCAAAGCCAATACCCCGTGATCGGCAGGGAAGTTTATCGTGACGTTACAGCATGATCTATTGGGCGCTCTGCCAACGGGTCTGCGAAATCACTGATCTTCGTGAAGACCGTCATCAGATAATGGCTCAAACGCCGTAGCGTTTGTTTCCTCCCGACGTTATGCAGTACCGACCACCGCGAGGCCCGATGCACACGTTGCCCGATGAACAAGGACAGGACGAGCCGTACGCGGGAATCTTTTGGCGAGAAGGCTGTACTGGCTGAGTCACTGGTTTGGGTTTCGAAACTACGTAGCAGCCCGACCCGCTGCAAAGGCTTTTCAACGAAAGCCATTGGGAAGACTGACTATCAGTGCTGATGCGCGCCCATTCATTCCGGGTCTCGAAGACCTGAACCTTTTCCCCACGCTTCAGCTTCGAGACGACCTTACCGCCTGGTTGATCCCGGACATTGAGATTATCAGCACTTACAAAGTGCTCAGTCGCAGAGGCAAGAGCCGGCGCAGAGGACTGAGCTGGCGAAATTGACGTTAGCGTATTTGGCGTGCTTGGGACGCTCGGTTGTACCGGCGCAGGAGGGGCGTCTTTCTTCCCCATTCCCCACAGAACCGCAAAAAGAATCAGAAGCGGGACAAACCATGGTTGGGACTTCTTGCGCATATCCATTGCTCTCATTCAGCACGTGTTACACAGCTGTCTTCCTGACCAACCTGACGTCATCAGCTATTGCGAGCTTAGCCAAGCTTCCACTTTTTGCAGCCTGTCCAGTTCCGAAAGCTTGGGCTTGCCAAGATCCAGTAATTCAAGTAGCCGACTTCTCGCCTCAAGGGATGGAAACCATTCGACGACCTCCACGTTGCAGTGCCTTGAATCACTGATCGCCCATTTCACTACCATGGCTGCTGCGGCTCTGTAGTGGTCAGCCATGAAGAGTCTTCTGTCCTCGACGAGCCAGCCACGCTCCTTCAGTTGTTCGGTCACGTCAGTGATGCCCGTGTCGCCAAAAAACGCATCGGTGTCTGGATAGTGAATCCCTGCAAGCGACACCTTTGCAACGCCCGAATCTCGGTCGAAGTAAGACAGGAAATGCCATCCACCAGTGGTGCACCCTGAGTGAGGGAAATTGATAGCGGCCTTACCAGTTATGTAGTGCAGGCGAGAAACGCGTCTGAAGCCAAAATCGAAGAGTGGCTGGGTCATGAGTAGGCTCGCTTCCTTCGTTTAGAGACCTACCGTAGGCCGCTACTCGCCAGCCGTAAAGAGGCGATAGGTACGTTCAGCATGATCTGGCTCTTCACTATCTCCGTGCTCAGGCCGGCAGCAGGGAGTATGCGATTCCAGGTCGTATAGTTCAGTAAATCGATTGCACGCTGAACAAGCAAGGGGCCTCCATAGGAATCATGTCGACCAGCTAGGAGCAGGCGATACTCTGATCGCTCTGTCCGTGATTGGGCGCTTCTACGGTATCCTCAAGACTTGATCCAAGACGGCTGTGTCACGCTCGGCAGGATGGACGAGCTGAAAGCACTGAGCTATGTTCGCTTGCAAGAGAAACGCGAGACCCCGCGATGACTCAGGAAAGGAATCGACGCGATGATTTATCAATGCAATGGATGCAGCAGGACTACTTTCGAGACGGCATGTCCATGGTGCATGGGCTCCCAGGTTTCTCCATCATCAGAGCTCACTCTGCGACACCTCACACCGCTGGATCCTTCGTTCTACCCTGATTTTCAGTACAGATCTAAAGGTTTGATTCAGGACTTCTTTGGTAAGAAGAAAGAGCAAGCCCAGCTCAACGACCTCTTGAACAATGTCTTGAGAAAATACGCGGAGCTGAAGCATCCATATTTCACAAACTTCATCCACACGACCCGCGAGAGTGCAGGTAGCGGTGATGACGCCGGCGTGCCTGGCCCACGCTTGGATGGTGTCTATAGCGAAAGAGAACTGTTCAGGGAGGTTTTAATTCGCAAAGGCTTTGATGAGCTCGAAGGCCTTCCATCTCTCATGGACAAGCTGTTGCAAACAACCGCCTTCAACTCAGTCTACCTGGGTTTTTCGAGAGAACTCACGCGCCACATCCGTGCAGACCTGGCCGACACCTTACGCTCTTGGATTGAAGAGGCTGGGACGACGTTTAGGTCTGATCTGGCTCTGTTCTATTACTACCTGTGGGAAAATGACATTACATTCCCAAATGTCCAATGCAATCCCCAAGCGGCTTCGACATCTGGTGTGCCACTTCTCCCGCTACAGGTATTTAGGACTGGCCTGAGCCTCTGCGAGGAGATCTATTTCGACATTCTCGTGGAGCGGCTAGGGTCTCGGCTGGAGCATTTCAACCCTAATCAGTTCATCACTATGTACCTGGTAGATGCCATGGATGGGTTTCAGTTTGAAGCCTTCCTGGTTGAGATCTTCCAGACCATTGGCTATGACGTTAAAGAGACGAAGAAAACTGCTGACCAGGGCGCCGATCTTTTCGTTACCCGGTTCGGTAAAAACATGGTGATCCAGGCAAAAAACTATTCGGGCTCTGTAAACAACGCAGCAGTGCAGCAAGCAATCTCTGCTAAAGCCTTCTACGGATGTGACGAAGCGATGGTCGTCACTAACTCCTATTACACGAAATCAGCGAAGGAGTTGGCCAGCACTGCGGGCGTGCGACTAATCGACCGCGATGGGCTCCAGAGCTATCTTGATGACTACAACCAGAAGCTTATTGAGGTCTTCCAGGCTGAAGAAGGAGCATAACCTCAACTTAATCCAATACATCAACCAAAAACAACGCAACGGAGATGCGCTATGACAGCAGATGCTTTTTGGAAGCCATTTGAAGTAGAGATAAAGGACTTCGACGGCCTGGTGCAGGTTATTAATCAGGTGATGGACAAAGCAGTAGAGAAAAACATAAATTTCGCTTGGCGCGGGCAAGTCGACGCTAGTTGGGCACTACATAGTTCTCTGTACCGCAGAATGAATATTACTCGAGATAGGGTTCTTCCAGAAGATGATATTGAAAGGGCTGAAGGGGAAATACTCGTTGAATTACATCGGTGGGGTCTCCATTCATCCAATCATGGTGGCAGGCTATCAGTGCTAAAGCAACTCGCTATGCTGCAGCACTATGGTGCGCCTACGAGGTTAATTGACATTACGTTCAATGCTTGGGTTGGTGTATGGTTTGCAGTAGAGGAAAAATGGAGTAACGGAGTTCTGAATGAAGACGTGGACTCCAGGCTTTTTGCATTCGATATTACAGACAGACTGATCAATGAGAAGGCAGAGTTTAGGCCTTGGGAAGACTCCTATCATCGACCATGGAAGAGTGGTGCCATCGACGATCTAGATAGAAAGGAGTGGACTACGTCAGTTTACGCCTGGAAGCCTTCGAGTTTGGATGCACGAATTGCAGCTCAAAATGGAGGCTTCCTTTTTGGAGGTGTTCCTGCAAGTAGTAAGCCGGATAATAAAAAGTTTCAGTTCCCCAAATCCCCCAATTGTAACGATGGATGGTGGTCGATTGAGGAGGGGCGAAAAGCCTGTTGTATTGCTGCCAGGCCTCATGTTTTTGAATCGATTAAAGGTAAACGTCCTGGGCCGGGTGCACTTTACACTTTTAGGATTAGGGCAGCTGCTAAGGCGGACATAAGGCAGCGACTGGAAAAACTATTTGGGTATAAGCACGCGACTATATATCCTGATTTTTCTGGTTTTGCCTCATTTGCTGCCCCCCACATAAAAAGCTATTAGTTTTTCAATCATAATGCGTCTGCTTTTAGTTTGTTGGGCTTGGTAAGTATGAAAAATTATAATTCGACTCACCCTAGCTTTAGCAGCCGGCGCGCAGGCCACTATGGTCAAACCCAAACCCAAACCCAAACCCAAACCCAAACACGGGCGACGTTGCCAAGTTCAGCATCCGAACAGGGCTTCAGTCAGTGCGATGCAATGTCACCACGCTGTTTAATAATGCTCCTTGGGGCTAATGATGTGATGCTTATGTCTCCATGCGGGTTTTATCGCTCAAGGTAAGGATGGGATATGTCAGGGATACGGCAGCACTTCATTCCAAAGTTTTTGCAGAAGGGGTTCAGATCTACATGTAATGGCAAGATAGTCCGGTGTTGGGTATACGAAAAGAATAAGCCCCCCAGATCCGCGAATATTCAGGACGTGGGACTTGAGAGGTATTTCTATGCCGTTGACGGTGAGCCAGATCTTGACGATAAGATTACAGACGCGGAACAGGACGTATACGCACCTTTGGTAGACCACCTACGTGCCGGCAACCTCAACGCTGCCGTGATCGAGAACATTCCAGGATTGTTGGCTCACTTAGAAATCAGAAGCCGCCACGTCCGCCTGAATATGCAAAACATGGTCGATGAGTGCGCCACCCGCGTCCTTGATCATCTCTCCGATCCTGTAAACATCGGCGCGTTGAGCAGAAAGCATTTCAGACCAGACTCAGCCATCTTTGACAAGGCTTTGGCCGAGCAAGGCATCAGTCAGCAGCAGATTCAGGCTTTGCTCGCCATGGATGAATCAGCGCTTGAACGGATATTCGAACCCCTCGTAGATAATTTTGCATCTCTGATTCCAGCCCATTTGAGTCGTATCAAGTCCGCGATTCCCAACATGATAAAAGGTAGCCATGTCCGCATGCTTAACGAGTCTATCTCGCCAGCCGCGCGCGCCTATCGCTTCAGCTCGCTTCACTATGCATTTCACAAATTTGAGCCTGGCGATCTTCCTTTGGGGGACTCTGTCCTTCTGTTTCATGTTAGCGGTGAACGATCCTTCAAGCCATTTTTGGACAAGGATGATGAGCTTGTTCACGTGGTGCTGCCACTTGCGTCAGACAGATACCTTCTGGGGGCAAAAGATGCGGCTCGTTCATTGCCTCCCCACAAATTGCCACTGGAAATAGCTAGGTGCTCAATGCGGTATTTCATCTGCGCACATCAGAACGATCAAGCTGCCGATCTTCAAGCGGAGATAGGGAGCAATGCCAGCTGGCTTTCACCGAGAGAGATGAGCACGTTACTGGGCGAAGTGCTCCTAGGGTTTACGGCTGCGCAAAGGACGCCAAACCGCTGACCTGTACAGGAAACGCTGCAGTTGGATTACCAGCCTCCCGCAACGCGCAAGAGAGTGGCAGAGTAAGTAGCTGGACGTGGGGTACAAATATTCTCTAAGGCATCAGGACGCCATAGCCTCCCGTCACCAAGCCCTAGCGACCGTGGATTTTGATAAGAAGAGCTCGGCGGCAGTTTCGCGCTGAGTGAGACCTCTAGCTTTGCATGCCTGAATGGCAGCAGTCCGGTCGTCCCTGGCGGCGTTCTTGGCTTGCTGTCCTCCCAGTTCAAGCTGTCGAGCCAATTCTGCATGCCCGCCGAGACGACCAAACTCGTTCAAATCAGATTTGATCCTTTCCAGGATGGAATCCGTCGACGCCTCTTGGTCAGCAGACTGCAGCAGAACCATGAGCGTGGACGGTTCCACCTTCAGCGTTTCAGCCAACAGGACGAGCATCTCTAGACTGATATTTGAAAAGCCGGCTTCGAGCTTGTAGAGGTGCTTTCGATCAGCGGGCAATTCCGCCTGGCTTACACCCTTCAGCGTTCTAAGAGCGCGGATCACAGCCGCGAGTGCGGAGCGGGGTAGCATAAGACAGCTCCAAGAAATGGAGCATGAAGTCAGATTGCCACGCCCCATTCGACGGTCTATAGTACCCATTGTGGGGCAGGCGCCGGTGCGCAGGACGTCTGGAACGATACTTCCAGCTTGGCTGATCAACCTAGTGCGGCTGCTTCAAATTTTACGAATGGCTAAATTCATAGGATATGTAGTGATTAAATTCGACTGCGCTAAAGTCTCTGGGAAGCTTGATTATGTCAAAGTGACTAATCGCATGAACAAAGGGATTAAAGCGACCGTGAGTCTTGATGGTCAGAAAATACCCAACATCCAGATGGAGACAGAGTTCTTCGAGGAATTGAATGAGGGTGACAACGTCACGCTGTACACCATCGTCAAAAACTCTAAAAGTAAAGAAAAGAATTTTGGCGTTTTATACGGCTTTGAGAACGGTAGCGGTGTGAAAAATTTCGCTACCAAGTATCGCTTGCAGGTACCATTTTTACTTCTTATCTATGCATTCATAGCTTTCGCAGTAGTGTTCGTTGTTGGATGGCCGATTTCACTTTACTTACTCCTGTTTCTACATTTGGCAGAGCCGGGCAGCGGTCTCACCCAAATCACGACTTGGGCTTTTGTAGAAGCCTGCTTGGCTGCAGCATTTTTCCTGCACGCTGCTTGGCGAATGCTTAATGCCACATCTGATCCTAAATCTTGGACGGCCATGGATCCTGCAACGCTGTCCAGTCGTTTTAGCAAACTCCATAAGTGAGGGAGTCGGGCGGATTTCATCAACGCCCTTAAGCACTTCCATTTGTTACTACCCATCGCAAGCGGAGCGCGCAGGCGTGCAGGATGAGCGCCCGGAGGGCCGAGACACGGCTTGCTATGGCTCGGTTCACGCCACCCATCCGCCGTTAGGCGGCACGCCGTTGTCGCTACTCGGCTTTGAACCACCTCAGAGGAGCCTGCAATGGCCAGTAAGGAGCTCAGCGAGCTTGAGAGAGCAAGACGAAGGACTCTCTGGGCACTTGCCAGCCTCCATCCAGGTGATTCAATGGCACTTGATGTCTTAGCCATCCTTGACGATGTCGACGGCCAGGAGCGAAGCAGCTCAGCCTGCACCCATTGGCCACTTAAGCTGAACGAGGTTCGTGACGTTGTCCGTATAAAAAGCCATCCCTCCGGCATCGATATTGTCTTGGAATTAGAAATCCCGCAGCCCTGGAGAGAGCGCTTTCTGCAGGCCAGCGTTGGATCAACGCGACTCCCCGAAGGCCCATATGCGCACGACTGGCAGAAATTTCTGGTTGAGTGTAACCGTCCGGCCAAGTCATCTACCCAGCCCTGCAAAGCGAAGACATGGTGTGCACTTAAATTAAGTGGACACCAGTTCTAGCCTTTCAAGCGGGTATTTCATGCAGCCAACACGCCGTTCCTATTCCAAATCCTTTAAAGCCCAGATCATTCAAGAGTGCGCCCAACCGGGCGCTTCGATTGCCAGCGTCGCGCTCGGTCATAGCCTCAACGCAAACCTCGTCCACAAATGGATTCGGCTGCAAGCGCAGAAAATCCCGGCGCCGCCACCTGCATTTATTCCGTTAGCCATGCCGCTGGCCGGGGCGAACTCCCATCCAGCATCATCGAATATCTGCGTTGAAATACAGCACCCACGCGGCATCATCAAAGTGAACTGGCCCACTGAAAGTGCTGCCGCCTGCGCGACTTTTCTTCGAGATATTCTGCGATGATTCGCATCGACTCTATCTGGCTCGCCACCGAACCGATGGACATGCGCGCAGGCACCGAAACGGCGCTAGCCAAGGTGATCGCGGTGTTCGGTGCGGCGCAGCCGCACTGCGCTTATCTGTTCGCCAACAGCCGCGCCAATCGCATGAAAGTGCTGGTGCATGACGGCTTCGGAATATGGCTGGCGGCGCGCCGGTTAAACCAAGGCAAGTTCCACTGGCCTGGCATTCGCCATGGTTCTGAGATGGAACTGGATGCCGAGCAACTTCAAGCATTGGTGCTGGGGCTGCCATGGCAACGCGCAGGTTCTGGAGGCTTGATCATACTGCTTTAACGGCTGCCATTAGCCTATCGGTCTATCGTCGCGAAAAGCCTGCTCTGGCAAAGTCCGGCGTATGACTTCTTCGCCCAATCTCGACCAACTATCTCCCACTCAACTGCGCGTCCTCGCAGCGCAGTTGCTCTCGCAAGTCGACACTATGGGCAAGAAAATCAACCGTGATCAAACAGTCATTGAGAAACTGACCCATGAGATCGCCCAGCTCAAGCGTTTGAAGTTTGCCAAGCGCAGCGAGCAGATGAATCCTGAACAGGCCAGCCTGCTAGATGACCTGATCGATACTGATATCGCGGCGATTGAGGCCGAGCTTCAGGCGTTGCAAATAGCACCAACGGCGACCGAGGAAAAGCAAAAGCCCAAGCGCACGGCATTGCCGGCAGAATTTCCGCGAACGTTGATCCATCACGAACCGGACAACACTCACTGCCCATGCGGCTGCGCCCTCAAGCGCATCGGTGAGGACGTTAGCGAGAAGCTGGACTACACGCCCGGCGTGTTCACCGTCGAGCGCCATGTCCGTGGCAAGTGGGTCTGCGATAACTGCGAAACGCTGATCCAGGCACCGGTTCCGGCGCAGGTCATTGATAAGGGCATCCCGACTTCGGGCCTGCTCGCACAGGTCATGATCGCCAAGTTTGCTGACCATCTGCCGCTTTACCGTCAGGAATCGATCTTCGGTCGAGCGGGCCTGGCGATTCCACGTTCAACCTTGGCTCAGTGGGTTGGCGTGACCGGAGTTCAGTTGCAGCCGCTGGTCGATGCGCTGCGCGAAGTAGTGCTTGGGCAACAAGTCATCCACGCAGATGAAACACCGGTGCAGATGCTCATGCCGGGAACAAAGAAAACCCATCGCTCCTATGTGTGGGCCTACGCTACCAGCCAGTTCTCGGATGTGGCAGCGGTGGTTTATGACTTCAGCTCCAGTCGCGCCGGAGAGCATGCTCGCAACTTCCTTCAGGACTGGAAGGGCAAGTTGGTCTGCGACGATTTTGGCGGCTACAAGGCCAGCTTTGAACTCGGCGTGACAGAGATCGGCTGCATGGCCCATACACGGCGCAAGTTCTTCGAACTGCACGCTACGAATAAAAGCACGCTCGCCGAGCAAGCCCTGCGCTATATCCAGTTGTTGTACGAAATCGAAAGAGAAGTCAGAGACCTGGAGCCGGATTTACGGCGCCGAATACGGCAAGAAAAAGCCGTACCGGTGATGGACAGGCTGCATGCCTGGATGATCGCGCAGCGTGATCTTGTGCCCGAAGGTTCGGCCATCAGCAGAGCACTCGATTACAGCTTTAAACGCTGGGCAGCGCTGTCGCGCTACCTCAATGACGGGGCGGTTCCCATTGATAATAATTGGGCGGAGAACCAGATCCGGCCATGGGCTCTTGGGCGCAAGAACTGGCTCTTCGCCGGGTCGCTGCGCAGCGGAAAACGGGCTGCGGCGATCATGAGCCTGATCCAGTCAGCGCGGCTGAATGGCCATGATCCGTACGCCTATCTAAAGGATGTTCTCATGCGCCTGCCGACGCAGCGCGCGAGTGAGATTAACAAGCTGCTGCCGCACATGTGGGCGCCTGTTTAATCGCGCAGGGTGTCTGCCCTGGCATCTACATTTTGCGCCACACCAAAGCAGGAATTGCTCGGATGTAAATTAGTTCGCTGACCAACTCAATCAGCGTTTGAGTAATGACTGCTGCCGCAGCGAGCCCTCTGATTTCCTCGGGCAAGGCCAATGCCAATGGCAGAACCACTAATGAGTTTCGTGTCGAGCTGCTGAAAGCGACTGATCTTGCCGTGCTGGCCGGTAACTTAAACGCCCGAGCCACCAGCGCACCTACCACTGGTGCCAAGAGCATGAAACCAATGTAGGCGGGAATAACAGGCAGCAGCTTGTCCATGTCTCTGACCACCGTTGAAATCTGAGAGCCGATCACTACGACCAATACAGCCGCCATAGCCGGTACAGGCATCCAGGCCCATGCGTTGTTCCAGCTTTCAACGATGCGTGATCTCTTTGCCCCGGCAGCTGTTGCTACCGCTAAGACCAAAGGCAAAGCGATCAGCATCACAAAGGCCTCAACAAATGGGCCTATAGAAATGACCACTGCTGAGTCGTTACCCAGCATGAAGGTCAGGTACACCGGCAGCAGCACAAGCTGCATCAAAAGAAGCAATGGGGTGGCCGCCAGAGTGAGTTTGGAGTCGCCTTTACCGATGTGGGTAAAAACCACCACATAGTCGATACAAGGCGTCAGCAAGACCAACAGGGCACCCACCAAAATCGCCGGGTGATTGGTTATCCCCATCGTCAATGCCCAAACCAGCAAGGGGATTGCCACGAAGTTGGCTGTGAGCAGCGCCGCCATGAAACGCTTATTTGCGAGGCCATTACGGAGATCCAAGAACGGGATCTGTAGAAACATGGCGTACATCAGCACTGCGATGGTGGGTGTCACCGTCAACCCTAATGCTTCAGACGCATTGGGGGCGAGCAGGCCTCCGAGGGCCGCGACAATGACCGCGATGAAGTAAATGGGAATCTGGTTCGTCTCTAGCTGTTCTCTGTCCACAAAATGCCCTTCAAGCGCGTGAAGTTATTTTCTGAAGACAGGTTAATATCTGTAGCTACTACAGGTTCAAGAAAATGCTTGGAGAATTTGCATGTCAGGAATCGGGGCGCTGTCGAAATCAACGGGTTGCCACATTGAAACGATTCGCTACTACGAGAAAATAGGCCTTCTACCTCCCGCCCTGCGGTCGGCTGGGCGGCATCGAATCTATACTGAAAAGCATCGATCAAGACTCGTCTTCATCCGGCAGAATCGTGAATTGGGTTTCCCGCTCGAAGATATCCGAGAACTCATCGCGCTCGCAGCAGATGCTGATCGTCCGTGCGCTGACGCGCTTTCTGTGGTCAAAAAGCACCTAGCGGAAGTAGAGTCGAAGGTAGCAAAGCTTCAGCAAATCCGGGTAGAGCTGCTCTCAATGGCAAGTATGTGTGAGTCAACATGCCTAGGTTCAAACACTCCAGACTGCACGATTGTTGAGTCACTTTTTGAACCTGCTGCTGGGGTTCGCTCTGGTTGCTGCTCCTAGACGAGTCAAGAGCATAGGGGGAGCAAGCTGCCATCGAAACTGAATAGCGCGATAGCCTCGACAGGGTGTTTCGAGCGTCTGTCTACACCAAACGGGCTGGTACGAGATGTGTTCGGCAGACGCTTACGTAGCTGCCATGACAACTCACCAGTGGAGCTGCTGGTTCGCAGCCTGAAGACTGAATGGATACCGACAGTGGGTTACATGAGCGCTGCGTTAGCGCAATAGGATATCGGCTAATTTCTGAAGGCGTGGTACAACTGGCGGCACCCGTATCAGTTCAACGAAGGCTTAGGGCCTGCCGTTGCTCAGGAAAAACTTAACGCAGTGTCCGGGATTAGTTGACCACTACAACCTCGATTCAAGCATCGGCAGAAGACGACGCAGAACCAGACACTACAGACATATCTAAGAATGTGGCGAAGATCGTGATGCGGGCCGCCTGATGCCCAATGAGGGGGGAGGGGGCAAGCAAAAGTCCCCGAAGGACACCTCATGGAATTGTCACGATGTCTGAGCGATATCCTCCTCCAACTCCCGCACCGCTTTGCTGACTTTGATTTCAAATCGGCGCTCCACCTCAGCTTCACTCAGCTTAAGAGCGTCATCGCCAAGCCACATGGCAAGCATCTCGCGCTTCTGGCTGACCTTGAGCGCATCGAGGTTCGGGATGTAGCCGTTGTTGGCTTTCATGCCTCTCCGCAGCTCGTAGAAGGTCTTGATCAGAGACTTTGGATGGATCTCACCGCTGGGGCAAAAGCGGTTTGTCAGCTTTCTCACCGTGTGATTGATGGCACGCAGTTGGGAAGTCGTGGTGATCTGGCAGAAGTAGGCAGCCCATCCGAGGCGTTTGCCTTTGAAGATGCACCCAGTGATCCTCAAATTGAGCTTCCACTGGCAGTAGGCCAGGGCGCGCTCCTTGTCGGCGGGACGTCGGGCCGTTACCAGTTTGTGCCGGTAAGCCGTGAAGATTTTGGCGATCGAAGACTCGAATCTGATAATGCTCTCGTGGCGGATCAACACCTGGCCGCCCTCGATCTGGTACCCCAGAAAACTAAAGGGGTCGGTCAAGCTCTCTACCTTGGACTTTGATCCTGGTTCAAAGTCATGCGGATTGAGCTTCAAAGCCTTCAATTCTGCGATGAGCTCCTGGGCCGTCGAGCGGGCCACGCCTTCCGGCCCTAAGATCAGGATGTCGTCAACGTAACGCTTGTACCAAATCCCCGTCCGAGCCTCGAAAAGGCTATCAATGCTCTGCAGCGAAATCTCGGCAAGCACATTCGAAATCGCGAGTCCTTGCGGTACGCCCACTGTAGGACGCTCGGCTCCTTTACTCCCCTTGGACTCTGAAACCGTGGGGGTTGTGAGCGCGTCGGTGATCAACTGTCTGAACTCGGGTTTCCGGATTTTCTTCTGTGTTGCTGCGGTTACCAGTTCATGGGGAATGGACGGGTAAAAGCTCTTAAGATCGATCTTGGCGTATTCGGCATACGCACCGGAATTCAGCGCAGTTTTCAGGGAGTCGATGACAGTCTGGGGAAGTGTGAGTTTGGCCGTGGGGAAAACGTCTGATAGGCAGTTGCACAACGCGCGCAGGACGATTCTGTCCCTGGCGGTGGGAATTGATAATTGCCGAGGCGGTGACGATGCGCCTTTTAGAATCAATTTTTCCTTGTAGGCCGTGAAACGATACTCCCCCCGGTGAACCTTCTCGACGATGTGATCAAGCTCAGCGGTCAAGTGCTTATCGAGGTTAGCCGGGCGCACTCGGTCGAGGCCAATGGCCCCGGAGTTTTTGATCCTGTCGGTGTAGATTTCTTGTAAACGCTTTTGGGTAAAGATTTTTTTGAAGCTTTTCGCCGCGCTCATGGCCGGTTCCAGAAAGCATAGAGGCCTGCCAACACGGGAAGAGCGTAAAGCAGCGTCGTGATCAGAAATCGCATGGTCAGCCAGAGCGCGGCAGAAAAATACTCAAAGCCTGTGAGGGGGCGAGTGGTGGCCCCGGTCGCAAAAACACGCGCGATTCGATCATCGATTTCCCGATGATTTTCCGATTCAGCCAGCAGTTCGTCATATCTGCTGATCTGTTCGGGCGTTGGTGGAGGGGGTGGGGAGGTCGGCGAGCCTTCGGGCAATCCCCGATGGAGCTTCTGCAGCGCAAGATAGTTGGTGCGCATCAGCATTGCGCGGCCCCGAAAGTCGCGGTTCGCAACCGCAAGCGAAATGCCGAGCAGCGCAACCGAAAGGATCGTCGCCATGACATCGGTATCTGGGCCAAGGATGGTGCTATGTCTGATGGTCAGCACCCCCAGCGCCGTGCTGAGGATCGCGTACCATACCAACAAGAGCTGCGAGTGAAAGTCCAGCCACTCCAGGCGCTTATGAGCCTGAATACGTGCCTTGTAAGTGAACCAGACGCTATCCTTTTTCACGCACATCTCTCCATAGAAATTGGTGAAGGAGCGGGGGGATTTGAGTACCGTTGAACATCCCGTAGGGATCAGTGGGCCGAAACCCAACAGCCGAAGCTGTTAATTATCAGAACCGCCCTCGTTCGCACGAGAGGAAATACCCACCCCTTCATGGCTGATTCTACAGTGCCATCATGAATCGTGGAAGCTACCTACATACTCGACCGCCCCCTTCCGCTGGCCTTTGAAGACCTGCTTCGCCCCCGAGGCTTCGCTGTGCCCATCCCGCGCAGCGTTGGGATTGAGTGCCTTGCCAACTATTGTTTTGCGAGCCCACCTAAACCCTACCGTTGGATGAGGGCTCACTCAGGTCGGCCTCGCTTACTTCGAATGATCCCAAAACGTATGATTCATGTCGTTTTCAATGTCCCGGATCTTTTTAACGAGCTCCTTGGCTTCATCCTTATCCACCAGTTTCTTACTAACCAGGCGCTGGATGTCGTTGACTTGCTCCCTGCGCTCCTCAAAGCGCTTTCGATTCAATTTGAGCCCTTCGATCATCAGCCGTGATGCGACCTTCATTAGTTGGGGATACTTCATGCAGAAGTCGACCGCTGGTCTCACCTGCTCAGTAACATCGTCCCATTCAAAGTGATTGTCGGCCAAAGCATCAAACCGCCCTGGGCTTAGAACACTGTCATTAGGAATTCCAATGCTCGTGATGCCCGTGTGCAGGTAAACCTTGCGTACGAGCTCGGAGCAATAGGCTGCCGCTTTCATCGGCTTTTTTGACAGGCGGATTTTGTAGGGTTGAGCCAGGTAGAACGCGCAGGCGCGGTAGACGGAATCGGTGTGCTCAGAAGCCAGCTTTTTACAGCGGATCACCCTCCAGTCTGCTTTCACATCATTCAAGACTTCGGATATCAACCGATTAGTTACACCGGCGCTTGGCATAGCATCAATGCAAACATAGTCCGCATGAACAAGCGCAACATGGCTTGAGCGGGCGCGTTCGTAAGAGTATTTTTGTCCTTTCGTGATGATTTTTGCGCCAAACGTGGCACCCGTACACAGGATAACGTCCCCCGCATGCAGGAGACCGTCGACGCTGGTTGCCTCTTGGATGAAGGAGTTGTCCTCACCTCGGATCATGGCACGATAGATGTGCATATGCTCGGCGGGTATGCCTTCGATGCGGGCGGTGAAATCAATCTGCGCATCGCTCTGCGCTCGAATTTGCGCGAGAACCTGCTCACTTTTTTCCTCCGACGACATGGTCGCAAAAATATCAGCGGCAGCAGCGTGCCGAGCATTCTGCTGCATTTTATCTAGATCTATCTTGAAGCCCATGTCGTCTTATACCTAATATCTTCATCCGCCCAGCGACGGGGATTGGAGTTCTGGAGCCTGTTCTTGCAATCCACACGCATGACGTAGCCCCAACGTTTCTAGGCCGCAGGTTTCTTTGGCCAACAGATGCGATAAACGGGGGCAGGATTTCAAGTAATGGCGCGAGCGCCCAACATTGGCCGTTCGCCAAGCAGCAGATTTGAATCATCTACCCCGACTGAAGGGGAGCACTACACCACTGTCCTCAGACTTAACCAGCGAATCGCCGCTAACCATGGACTTAAGCTTCGCCAGATGGAAAACGGAAGCTTTCCCCGACAGATAACGCTCAGGCAAGCCCGCCAGTTTTTCCACATCGTTTGCAGCCAAACCGATATAGCTCGATACCGACTCAATCGGCATGACCCCAGAAGAGGACAACAACTCGATCGTACGCTTGAGAAGGCGAGGTTGTTCAGGGGCGCGCGCATCATCACCTGGCTCAGATTTAGCTCCCCACCTGGCTGACCTGCGTTTGAACAGAACCAGCTTCGCATCAGCGTCGATGATCTTGAGCGCTTCAAGACGCATGATCATGGCGGCGACCGAGACGCCCCAGCGCTGTTTCAGCAACAGGAGGCTGTCCAGTGTGACCGGAGTCCTGACATCAGCAGCAAACGTTTCTGCCGGCAGCAAGAAAGCTCCCGCGAACCGGTGAGCCTGCGATTCCATCAACTTGTAGCGCTCGGGGTCGGTGGAGCGGTCAATACCTTTGTGCAGAATGAGGTGACCGAGTTCATGCGCAAGGTCGAATCGACTGCGAAAGCCATTGCCCTTGTCGGCGGAAAGCAGGATCAGCGGCCTTTGAAGCTCGTGGCTCCAGGCTGAAAGTCCTTCGATCGGTGCGATACCGGTTTCTTCGCGAACCACGATAACGCCAGCTCCCTCCACAGCCAGTGCCAAATCAGGAATTGCGCGACGGCCGAGACTCCAGAGGTCTCTGCACTCGCTGGCCGCTTCCTCGATATCGGAATTGGCAATTTGCTGAGGATCCGTGAACGACCTTACGGGTAGGTTAACGTCCGGGAAATCGACAAATTCGGTCATCGCCAGGACGATGTCCTGCGTCCATTCAAGCCGAGCTTCCAGCATCGCTCTTGCGGAGACATGCGCGGACGCGTTGCTTCTGAAAAGAGGCAGCGATCCTTTCGTGGGAAGAGGGCGAGTGAACCATTCAGGGCTGACATTGATGACCTTTGAGAGGCTGTCCAGTGCCTCCGCTTCGGGTGACTGCTGACCCGATTTCCACTTGCTGATCGTGGCGGGCGACACGCCGACCATGGCAGCAAGCTGTACCTGAGAAAGAGCGCGGGCAGCCAACGCTTGAATCAATCGACCTGGCTGGAAATCTGGAATACCCCGGCTCATGTTTCTTCCTGTCCTCCGAGCTCGATGAGGCCCGATTTGAGTTTTACTTTTGCATTGTCGGCCTGTTTAGGAGCCGCTTCATAGCGATCTAGGAACTGGCTTAAAGGTTCACGAAACAGCCAGCCATCCATTTTCGGATTGGGCACCGCGATATAGACCTGCAGCGGCGTCTCGGGATGATGATGCAGTGAACCGCTGAAACGTGCGACGAAGAAGAACGCCCCGGAGTTCATAGCCTGAGGCCCAAAAAGGGATGGCTGCACCAGTTGGCTCATAGCCTCATTCGCTTCGGCCAGCTCACGTCGGACGATGCTACGAGTGGGTCGATTCCAGTTCGTCGTGCTCATGTTCAAGCGCGCGAATTTGAACACTCCTGCCTGGCCCACGATCACCCGGTTGCCTTGGGGGGGGATCAATTCAGCGTTAGATGCCTCCAGCAAGTCGCTGAAGCGCTCGTTCATCAGGATGTGCCGCATGTGCCCCAGAGCAGTTTTGCGCTGCTTACTCACCTCCTTTGTCACCCCGTAAGCCTGTAGCGCACCGGCAGCAAAGGCGTCTTCGACACCCATCACGAGGTCACGAGAGACATTGGCGATTAGCAAAGCGGCAATAGCTTCGGAGGTTAGGTTCATTAAGTCATGCTCTGGTTTCGTATATCGAGATTATATGGCGTTAAAATTTCGTGTAAAGAGGTAACGTAGGTGAATTCGCATCGCTGAGCCGCAAGTGTGAGGATGGATGCCTGGACGGCCGAGACGCAGGCAGCGCCAAGGCTCGGTTTACGACAGCCGGCTCCAGCAGGGCACACGTAAATGACAGCCATTTAGACTCTCAACGCATGAAAGCGGAGATTCGGACAGCTATTCGAGCCTGCCCCAATCAGATTTCGAACGCGGGATAAAGGCTCGTAGTACGCAAGTCACGGGAGTCTACGGTATGGGCCCCACAGATTGATCAGTGCAAAACTCGTCTATGAATTTCACATTCCCATCCTCGCTGAGCTGATATTCAAACGTCCAACGGCCAGCTCTCAACATGAGCTCGTAGCCCGCGCAATTCGCCAATGGCTGCTCCACATCAAGCTTGCGGAACCGACGCATTAGCTCAGGCTTTCCACCCGTCTCTCCATGCTTGATAAACCAGGCCACAGCTCTTATGAACTGGCCGTGGCTGAAAGCCAAAATCTGATTTGCTTCAGCCGCCGCTAGACGATCAAGCATGACCTTCGCGCGCTGTAGCAACTCTATGAAAGACCCCGCGCCAGGGCCATCGATAAGCTCCATGTCTCCGGTCTGCCAGTAACCATCAGCCAAAGGCTTTCGATCTGCCTGGGTCGTTCCAGCTAAACGCCCAGGGCTAAGGTATGTGAACTCCTCAACGGCCCAGATTTCGAAAGGGGTATCAGGAAACCGCTTAGCCGTAGGTAAAGCCGTATGGATGGCGCGCTCGAACGGAGAGGCGATTATCAGGTCGGGCTCGGACTTAATGCTGCCGGCGAGTGTGTGGGCCTGAGAATGGCCGAGTTCGGTCAGAGGGATCGAGTCTGGGGAGGTGGTGGCCAGGCCGGCGTTCGCAGCGCTCTGAGCATGCCTGACTAGCCGTACGACTTTGGTGGGGTCGGCCTGAGTGCTATTTGTCATCGCAGGATCACCCGCCGCTGCCAAGGGTAGAGCATTATGATCTACGCACTAGGTGCCTGTACTCTTCGCGTGCAGCGATGATCTGATCACGAATCTCTTCGGGGTCTATCGACATGCCGCCGCGTTCAGTAACCCTCAATGTTTTGAGCTGGTTAGCCGCGTGGATGAATTCCTTCTCACGCCGGATCTCCCATTCCGGCCTTGTGTCCCTAAAGAGCCGTTCAAGCAGTGCATTTAGCCAGCGCATGTTGCACCTCCGATGAGCCCGCTCAAAATCCGATTGATGCTTTCCGTTACCAGGAGCTTACTCGCTGGCACCGTTGAGAGAAATCCTCGGATCGCGTCATCGGCAGAAGATCTTGCACTGCTCTGTAACGCCTGAGCTGACACATGGGTTGGTCAGGCCGCGCCACTCGTGATCTCGGTGCAGTGGGCTGGGCAAGCGGAGCGCGCAGGCATGAGGATGGAAGCCCAGCGGGCCAAGACGATGCGATAGCAGAGGCTTGGTTCACGACAGCCGGCTCCGGAGGAGCATGCCAAAACAAGCATCAACGAAGAAAACAGCAGATGGCCCTGCAGCCTCTACCTTGTTGGAGCAAGAAAACCGTTTGCTACGAAAAACCTCACAATCACATCAAGATTGAATTTCCAATTTTGCCTTTGCTCGCTACGGAGTAGCCAGCCCATTCCATCTGCTGATCAGAGTGATGCTTGGCATCTGAAACGAATCGTTTACTTGCCTTGGCACCCAAGCGCAGTTCACTGAGTACAATCCGAGGATTTTGATGCACAAGTCCCTGGAGCAGTCCTTGGATTAGGCCAGCATCCACCGTTGCTTGATACGCGCTCAAGCCGCCGAAGTAGGTGACGAGTAGTGGCCTGAGGTGATCTTGAGATTGCTCACTCAAATCTAGGTGGATCGTGGCTAGGTTGAAATGCACTCCAACGCCAGGATCCGACGTCGCATACCATGATCGGTAGTGCTCCAGCGCTGCTGCAGATGGCTTACAGGCGCGGTAGCTCTCTTCGCACTGAGTCGTGGTGGCATTCATGATGCAGACCACGTCATCATCATCCAATGCGCCTATGTTCCTAAAAAAGCTGCAAGTAGCCCGCAGGGTGCTCGTTGCCTGCACTGAATCCTGCTGGAGCTCAATCGCTAAGAATCCTTTGAATGCCTGGAAAGCAGTGACGCTGCATGCATAGCCCTCAACCGCCCCAATGATCACCAAGAACGCGTCGTAGAGGGCCAGGCAGTCGAGGCTGTCATGACCTCCACACTGGCCCTTGGCGGCCCCAGGGGTGAGCATTTCCTCCAGGGCCGCACGGTCGAAGTAGCACATCCCCTTAAGCTTGATTTGTTCCACTGTCAGCATGTTGATGTCCGCATGTGATTCGGCTGACGTAGCTACGACAGTACGCCGAAATTAGTCGGAGACGTCCCTGGTAGGATCAGGTCTCGGGATCGATCTGAAATTTGAACGGGCCGCATGTGAGGTACCGACCTTGTGACTATTCGGACTTGGAGGAGGGGGCTGCGAGTCCGGAATGAACGCACACACCTAATGTAGGAAAGAACGGCCAGTCGTCATCGTTAGCCTCGATGCCATGATCAAACACAGGCGGTTCATAGTCGGCGATACCCAGCGAGTTCGACTCCAAAATTTCCTTCACAACCCCCCAATATGGATAGTCCGAACGGGCTGAATAAACGTCAGCCTCGCTGGAAAAACTGACGTGATAAAACCGAATAGGATCAATCGCCACGAACTTTTCCCACATCGCCTCAAGGGCAGGAATCGTGTCGCTCGTGGTGGCGCTGTCGAGAAAGACGCTGAGGCAGTCGTCGTGGAACGCAATCAGTTTCACCGGGGAGATGGCGCCGCGAATGTGCATGTGCTCCAGGGCTGTGAGGAGGCGCTCATCCAGATAGTCGCCATACAGCAAACAGAAAGTCTGCTTGGCGGCTTGCGGTAGCGCCTCGAGATTCGGGCCCTTCCACTGCAGACAGCTGCAGATGATGTGACTGGGAGCGTCATTGGGTGACGCAGGATCGCACTCGGGATGGAACAGAGCTGGCATAAGCATTTCTCCTCTATGATGGGGAAATGAAGCCGTCGGCAGGGGTTTGGTCAAGCTGATGAGCCGCGAAAAATAATTTTTCCGACGGAATATCAGTATCTTAGGAGCATACCGATAAGATCCTTGGCTAGATTTTGCCGCAGTACTTTGCGTGAAAAGTCGACCACGTTGTGAGTTGCATCAGAACAGGAATGTCGAGCGGCTGGGCTTCGATGAACGAAGCCCAGCGCTCAAGCAAGCATGTCAGGCCTTGGGCGTTCTATCGATCCCGCGAATGTATTGCGACAACAGCCCAGGCCAAGGATGGCCCATTGCAGCAGCCAGCGCGTCGCGGGTTGGGACTGAACGATGTGCGATGGCACACATGATGAACGCCTCTCGTAGTGCCCGAATGGACACGCTCTGAGGATCGATTTGAGCTTCCAGCCACCAGGCCCGCAAAATCCGTTTGAGCTCAAATTGAGTCATAGGATGATTCGGGTTCTTGTGGGAGGTAAACAGGTAGTCCCCGTCCGAAAGCCCACTTTCTTCTACGTACTGAGACAGCACTGCTGTACTCAATGCGGGCAGCCTGTACGTCATTCGCTTGGGTATGGAAATCGAAGCCTTAAAACCATCGAAAACCAAACCATCACCTTGAATGTATCCTGCTTTGAGATGTAAGAGTTCCACTTGCCGAATTCCTGACAGCGCGGCGACACACAATGCACGATCGCGAAGACTGGTAATACGATCTACTGCCTCTGCGAGGGCTTTGAGGTCTTCTTGGCTCAAGGGCGTGATCAGCAAGGAGCGGTTCGGGGCGCGCGAGACCTCGAAATCAAGGAGGTCTGGCTGGCTACGCGCGGGCGCTGAACTCGCACTTGATTCCTGCTTCATGCGAAAGCTCTTGAAGGCCAAAAGCTCGTGCAGTGGCAATGCCATCACCAACGAGTTTATTGCCCCATCATCAATCTCAGCAATTTCGTGAAGTTTCGCGTGCAGGTAGATCGCCGTACTGACGGAATCCCGCACCTCTGCCAATGAGGGAACGGGAGCATCGGGCAGGCAGGTTTTTGATGACTTCAATAGGTCGTGAAAGTCACGATACCCAAGCCCTGAAGCGAGGACTTCGTGGGCCACCATGAGGCTGAGACCATCAATGATAGGCCAGTTGGAACGTAGGGTATTGGCAATACGTTTGAAGCGGCGATTCCGCTCGAGATCGAACGGATAGATAGGAACGCGCACGGCATTTCTCCAGGGTCAGGATGTCGGCTGCTCTCTGACTCTTGTCGAAAGCCTGCGTGGTGAGGAATGACAACCTGAGGCCCATGGCCTTTTGCGAACCGACCGCTCGATCCAGTGAACCGATGGCTCTTAAATTAGCATACCTGCCGCTGTTGTCTAGTTGCCCTCATTCGTACTCTTGGACGTGGAGACACTTGCTGTCGGTGGCAATCCAAAGCGCGGCGCTGTACACCACAACTCACCACTACATCCGCCTACGATGATCTCGAGTCGGTTCCGAGAGCCGAGCGGAGTGCGCAGCCCGATTGGCTGACGGCTTGAGCATGAAAGCCCGCAGGTCAAGACGAAGGCTTAATTCACGACTGCCGTTCCGAGAGGTGATGCTTAGAAAACAATACTCCTAGCTGGATGCGATGATTGGTATGGATAGACGAGCTTCAGCCTAACTGCTCAACTAGATCGACCCGAAGCATAGGGTCGAGGTCGCTTGTAGTCGCACCTGGGGTGGCAGAAAGGTCTTGACCCGGCAGACCTCCGGTATATGACCTGCTTTGGATTAGTAAAGGAGGAGGATGTTGAATAAGCGGATGCAAGATCGAGCTTTTGAGAATTGGTGAAAAGGGCTCCCTCGATTCCAAGCTTCTTCCCAGGCGGAAGGTCTGTTGGGCTGATGAGGAGTTGTCTGAAAAAAAACTCTCATATGGACTGTCAGGAGTACTCAGCGATAGCGTCATATATATTGATGGTCTTCTCATGTATATGCTCATGAGTGATACCCTTTCTGGCCATAACGAGAAATCGTCCCAAAACAAGGTAGTGCTGATAGGTCGTTGTTGGATTTTCATGGCCAAGCTGATTTATGATTACCTCGGTGATCGCGAGATCCATGACCTCTGCGTTTTTCTCAAGAATACCGTCTCCGTTGTGATGCTGAATCATCATAAGGGTCGGCCACCATTTCCTAGTATGATAAAACTTATTGCTCATCTGGAAATCAGGATCTTTTTTGAATGCTAGCTTTTTTGCATAGTTGGTCGCTTGGGCTATCATAGTTTGAGTAACGGGAACGCCCTCCGATGTCAAGAAGAGTATTGACAGCGGGCATTTTTTTCCAAAGCGTTCCTTATAAAGCTTGGCGCGAGCTTGGTATTCAGTTTTGATGTATTCAGAATCAAGCATTTTCAAGGCGTATGCCGGAATGATGATCTTTCTGAATTTATTCCCCTTGCCAATGAGAGAGTATTTAAAAGTCTTATCAGCTTTGCTCATCTCGCTGTACGGAAGAATGTGGCGGTTTTTTCCATTTCCCATGTACGGAAATTTTACCAGCTCCATAGGGCGCATTGCTGTTGCAAGGGCAAATTTGAAAAGCGTTTTGTATACCATGTCGGGGTAGCAAGATAGAAGAGTATGAATATCATTATTGGATATTAGGCGAATAGCTCTTTTTTGTCTGGACTCTTTATCAAGCACGCGAATAGAGTCGGCGTCCAGTACCTGCTTTGCTTTCGTCTCAATGTAACTCAGAAGTCGTCTGTCTTTAAAATTGGCGATCCAGGTTTTGAGATGAATGGTTACGTTAATAGGGATGTGGCGTTCGTGTAGCCACTTAAAAAAATATAATACGACACAGGCATCATTGTAAATGGTTTCAGAGCTCGGATGAGCACTACCGTTTTTAACGCGGTTTATCTGCCGATATACTTGCCATTTTTTTAAATCAGCGTTTATGACGTGGAAATGATAGTCGCCGGGGCTTACAGAGTTAAATCTTGGAAGTTTCGATAAGAATTTATAAAATTTAGTGATTAAGGTAGCATACCTTTTTGATGTTTCTTTAGATGAGCGAGTTTTTTCATATAGGTATAAGTTTGGTATGCTCAGTAAGAGTTTCTTTTTTCTAAAACCTGCAATGATAACTTGATGTTTGACCTCTAGATTGAGGTCGATGCTATGGTAGCTAATTTCTTTGAATTCAAAATCTGGCATCATTCGCCCTGCCGAACTCTGAAAAATATAACTTGTTCAAAGCCCCATGTGATAGATGGAGGCTTCGCGTTATCCGCATCTTTCAACTCTTCTGGAGGGATATCGCGATTGCCAAACCTGCGATTTGCCGATGTTGTTGTTTCCGACGCGGTGAAAGGCACATGTATTGAGATGCTAGATATCTGCTGAAGATCTTTAAGTATAAATTGTAGCTCTTCTCGACTGTAAATTGGAAGACGTACAACAATGGTGGTGCGATTTTGATAGGGTGCAATCTTAGTGCAGAAAGCATCAAAGTCTGAAATATATTTATCCTGAAAGAGTACGATATCAATGTTTTCCGGATTGGGCAGTTTTATCAAATTCTTCGTGATATTCGTGATTGCTGCTTCTTTAGCGTCCTCATATGCATCGAAGTCGCTTGAGGTTGCATATGATTTTTTAGCTGACGAAAGATCCAGATCAAATATAATAAAGTTTTTGTCAGATTTCACCGCATAACTGGAGCTGGTGGCGTGGGCGGAAGTCACGGCCTCCATCGTAAGCTTCGCATTTTTTACTTCAAGCTCGGTTACCCGTTTATTAAGGTAGGCATTGTGATTGCTCTGGCCCGTGAGAGTTGCTGTAAGTTGTCCGGCCTCGAACGCCATAATATCGTTGTTCATCAGTGTTGAAATGTGATTCGAGATTGCAGCTTCAAGTTCGGCTTTATGTGCAGCTTTGGTTGCTGCAAGTTCCTGCTCCAGCCGCAGAATCATAGATTCTTTGTTCTCGATCATCTCGCCGAGTGATTCGTTGTCATTGGCAAATAACTTAGCAACGGATTCTTTGCCAATTGAGTAGTTCTTTAAATCACCATAATAGCGGTTGAAAGCCTGGCGGCTAATGCCCGCCAGGTCAGCAAGTTTAGCTATAGGAAGTTTAGATTGGCCGTGGTTGAGTTGGTGCTCTTTGATGATGCCAATTAGTTTGTCGCGTGTGGCTTGGCTACTCATACGCTGATACCCACTGAAGGAATAACTTTGTAAGCGTGATTATTATTCAATGCTTCGAGGTGCTTGGTGTTTTCCAATACCTTTAGTCGCAGCATCGCTTTCGAGGTCTCCGATAAAGTGTCGCTTGCCTTGTCCAGCATCTGTTGATAGAAGTTCGTGTTGTCCTTCAATGCCTGTGCCGCCTTACCGACGATCAATGCGTGTGGGCATGCCGTATCGCAATGGAGTGGTTCCGGAAGGGCATCCTTAACCGTAGTTCGGTGATGGGCCAGGCATGGCGGAAGATCGGGAGACGAGTACACTTCCGTACTTACGCAGTAAGTGCCTACGGCCGTACGGTGAATGAACAGAGGTTCGCCGGACGAAAGCAAATGGGTGACGTAGGTGAAAATTGTAACCTTGAGGCTTTGTCCAGAGAACGACTCTGGACGAGCAGCAATTTTTTCGACGAGACGTTGTGCATTGATGCCAGACGAGCTTGAGCTTTTTACCGATGTGATGATATCGGTGAACTCTTGGATATAGTTCTCCTCAATCGCCTTGGCAACACTCTGAACAATGTAAGGATTACGGCCAATGTACCTTAGAGTCATCGCATAGCTGGCATGACCAAACAACAGGCGGATGATGTCTACATTCCGTTCACTGCGGTTGATAAGAATTTCGGCAATGGTTTTCCTGAAGCGATGAGTATGGACGCGGTCGATACCTAGCTGTTGTTGAAGACGCTTCGTAATTTGCTCTGTCTTTATAGACGCTTCTCGCACGACTTTTTTCGTACCGAGCATAGATTGAAAAATATAGCCTTCCCTTTTTTGGTCAAGTTCGTATCTTAAGTGTTCGAAATCCTTTACCTTTCTTCCGATAAATTTTGGAAGTGGGATGAAAGACGTATCCCCTTTGTAATTGGGGTCTTGGCTAGTTTTATATCGGGTGACTTGTAGCTTGAATTTTCCGTTCTTTGTTTCAACGACGTGATCAAATTTAAGCGCTTCAAGTTCACTCACTCGCAGCCCTGTAACCAGTGCCAGCAATATGTAGAGTGCGTCCCGTATGTGGGTGAGCGAATGTTGAAAGCTGCGAGTCCATGAATACTGCCAGAAAGGGGCCTGGTTATTGTATTCACGCTTAGTCTTTTGAAGTTTTAGAATCTGCTTACTAGCAACTACTACATTCAGATTTTTTTCTAAATCAAAATCTTCCGCACTTCGAGTGATCGTTTTCGACCAGGTGACTTCGAATTCTCGGGACTTGATATAATCAGAAGCTTCTTTAACACGCGGCATCGCCTTCTCAGTCCAGAATAAGGCGTGCTCAACGAGCTTTTTCAGATCGCTTTCGGTGTAGGGAGCCCAGCTTGCAATGGATCCCGTAAAATTCCGAATAACGTCTTTCCTGCGCTCAGGTGTGTCTACGGTAGTTGGCGATACTGATAAACGATTTTCCTCCGGAATCAATTTTTGTACGCTGAGAGAAATCCAGAAGCGGATGTGCAGAAACAGATAATGGTAATGAGTGAATTGAGGGGCTAGTTTTGACCTGTCAAGTGCGTCGTTCAGAAGCCTTGGCGTAATGAAAGATAATGAGTCAGCATCTTCTGTGAGATTATTATCTACGAGAACATAGTTGTAGACGCGCCGAAAGTTCTGAGCGTGGTTCAGTGTAGTTAAATACGACCGGATACCCGCAAATGGTGCGAAATCAGGAATTAAATGATATACGATTGATTTTTTGATGGATACGCCATGTTCTGACATGGCGTCAAAGTTGATGCGAGTAACTTCGCCATCTGGCCCTTTAAATATTATCCAGCTGTCATCGCAATACATCGAGTATTCGGATACGGGGAAATTTCCGGCAGGATACAACGCCAGCTTTTGTAAGAGGGTGCTTTGCGTTTGACGGTAGTCGCCGCCGGTCTCCTTCAGGAGATCTTCGATTTCTTTCTCTGCAGCGTCCAAGATGTCTTCAGAGAAGTCGATATCCAGCTGCTCAGCGAGATCATCTGGTAATTCCTCTACGATATCAGTAGTCTTATTTTTCATTTTGTCTGTCCTCTTCTTCAAGGATTACTTGGAGGAAATTCATGTCTCGTGGCAGCAAAGGCGTATTCCGCCGCTGGTAACGAGATGCCTCTCTGACTGCCTGCTCGTCTTCCCAGTTTTCAAGGATGGAGTCTATTTTGATCAACTCGACTTCCCAGTCGTTGCTATATTCAGAAGCAGACTCTGGCTGATCATCGATGATCTCAACCACATGGATGCGGCGCTCAATCAAGTAAGGAAGGGAGTCTTCAAAAATGATGCATTGAGAGCAGAACATGCATTTGCTCACCACGTAGCATCTCTGTCCCAATGGCACATTGCGGGCTGCGCCAATCCAAGTGGGCTTGCGCTGGTTAGCGCACCCCCAGAGCGGCCTTTCCATCCCAGGGATATGAAAAATCTTCAGTGGAAGCTGAATGGCCGCCTCTTTGGGAGGCGTGCCCAGCATTCCTTCGAATTTTCCTGACCGCATCAACCGGAGGACTGCTTCGAGTTCGGACTCGAGTCGGTCGTAACGCTCCTGTTGGGCCGGAGGTGAATTGTCGTAGTGCACGTCTGTGGTGACCGTACTCGCGTGCCCCAGAAGCATTGCCAGCATGCCGTGGGAACTGGAGCTGTCTGAGATTTGCTTTCGACGCTTCACCCACGTCGGGCGCAGCCGCCACGTTAGGTCTATACCGCTCATCAACCTTTCACCATCCTCATCGAAGATGGGAAATTCTTTGAGAAGCTGCTTAATGCCTTGCTGAAAAGCTTTTTCGTTGGAAGCAGAGGTATGACGTCCACCTTTCTTCGTCCAGTCCGCAAAGAAACGCAGGCACAAAAATGTTGTGTTGTAGTCTGCTGAAGTCATGCCATGGCGGACATAATCGAATTCGTACTTAGCAAGGGGCTCAGAAAGCTTTATCGCGAGCAAAATCAAATTCCGAGCCGAGTACATGTCGGTGGTTGTGCTCGCGGCGATTATTTCTTTCGGGGCATAGTAAGGTTTGGCGATCCCTTGGCTACGGTTTTTTTCCGTCTGAATCATCACATGCTTTTCATTCATTGCCCCAGTAAGCGCGTGCTCAAAATTATTAGGATCGAGCGCCAAGACCGCCTCTTTGTTCCAGTTAGTCTGAAGCATGATGAACTGTACGATGCAAGACATGTCCTGCATTGATGGATAGTACAGGTTGAGCAGGTCGTCCCACTTGATCGGATTACTGAAGCCAGGCGGCGTTACGGGCTTGCTCCATCTGTGCATAATCAGTTGGATTACATCACTGCACTTTTCAAATGCGTTGACTTTGATAGCCGAATATTTTTCGATGATTTCATCCAGTTCTACTTCGAACGGATAGCCGTTCTCGATGAACGTTCTGATCACTCGCGCGGGATCCGGATTAAAATTGAGAATCTTTCGGAACTGAAATGGGTTTTCTGGATTCTCAAATTGGAATTCTTCGCTTCTATTTTTGTAGGCCGAGTAAATCACTCCCCGCCAGTTGGGAAGTGAAGCGATTTCGCGTAATTCCGGATTGCTTGAAAGTTTCAGCTTAGCATGTAGTGCACTCCAATTGAGCTCAAAGCCACTATCAAACCTATGTTGAAGCCACTGGAAGATCGTTTCTTTCGAGTAAGTGACTTTTGAAATAATTTCTGTGAAGGTATAGGGTGTGGCTTGGGAAACTAACTTGCGAAACTCAAGGATTTCGTAGAGCCGATCAATACTCGAGGTGAAAGCATTTGCAAGCGAATTCTCAGTTTCATCGCTAAAGGGTACTCTAGCCTGAGTGCTTGCTCTTTTCGCAAATGGAAGTAACAAGTCTGGAATCGCATCTGTCATGGATGACGCATTTTTGAGTGCGGTCTTCAGTCGGGCAGCAAGAGCCAGGCTTTCATCACTTTTCAGGAGATGGTTTTCGAACTGCTTGTATACTTCCGCGCTCAGGTCGGTAATCTTCAGAATCCATAGCTGGGCTGGATTGCGGGCATTGTAGGCTTCAATGAAGTCAAAAAATATCCATATTGACCGTCTTAGTGAGCTGTTTGTAGCTCTGCTTCTCGTTGGGCAGTACTTGATAAAAGTTAAGTGAAGTGCCAGGCAGATAGCTTTTGCCTTGTCATAAAAAGAATGGCCTTGATAGTGGCATTCCATCTCATGATTGTCAGCGCTCATGACGACATCATGAACGGCGTCTTTCGGCTTATAGAGATGATCCATCTTACCCTCTATCGGCTGAATCTGAAATTAGGGATGCCCACGTCTCGTTTAAACGAGTGCCTAACTCTTCAAGTGATCCATTGTTATGGATGACGATATCTTCGTCTTCGACCGTAATTCCAAATTCCGATGAATGCATATTTACAGGTTGGGCATCCTCTCTCACAATATGCCAGATGCTACCCCCTATACTCCGAATGTACGCAGCCTCATTCTCGAAGCGAATGTCCTTGATGATAATTGTGTCTTTTCCGTTGCTGTCGAGATTCGGTTTTTGAATATAGGCGGTATTATTGACCTCCTGAGGAGGCATCGCGCTTCGCTTCTCTGTGAAGTCCGGGAAGTCTTGAAGCGCTCTCATTTTGACTAGATTAACCATTTCAACTGGTGCCATCTGCCAAAATGAATCAATCTTATTGAAGGCGGCAGCGCACCAACATTGGTCATCGCTTAGGTTGAAAAATGCTTTCGCAGCTAAGATAAAAGGGGTTTCTGGATGATTGGTCTGTTCAGAAGAGAGTGGGTGTATGGCAATGGGTTTATAGATCTCGCGATCAGCCCGCATCAACCAGTGATTGGCGTTGTGGCTCCTCATCCATTCAGTGCCTATGCGCTGAAAGAATGCACGCGGTGACAGTCCCCATGCCCCAACCTCAACCTCCTTTACGCTATCATCCCAGGCTTGGGCATCTGAGAGATTGAAGAGAATTTGGCATCCCCGTTTGAGTGGATCTGCGAGGGCGAACGCGGTTACACAGGCATGCTGAAGCAATATCGCTGCTGCTGTGTCCTTGCCTGATCTAGCCTTCGCTGCCAGCCCTATGATTCTCTTCATCCGTGCTAAGCCCCTGATTTTAAACAATTTTAAGTTTGTTTACATTTTTTCATAGCCTGAGTATATCTTCTTGTTTCCAATTCTGTCCATTCCAAAACAAGATGCCACTTACGCCTATCAGGGCGGCGGCCGTGGTTTATCCCAGGAACGCATCGCCCAGCTCGAAACCTTCGTCCAGGGCACGTTGCGCCCGGACCTGACGCTGGTGTTCGACCTGCCCGTGGAAGTCGGCTTGGCGCGGGCCAGCGCGCGGGGTCGCCTCGATCGTTTCGAACAGGAAGGCCGGGCGTTCTTCGAGGCCGTGCGTGGCGCCTACCTGGCGCGCGCCGCTGCAGCGCCTTCGCGCTATCGGGTAGTCGATGCCGGGCAGAGCCTGGCGCAGGTCCAGCAGGCGCTGGATGCGTTGCTGCCCGAGCTGCGAGGTTTGCCGCGTGGCTGACGCCTACCCCTGGCAGGATGACCTGTGGCAGAAGCTGGCCGGGCGCACCCAGCATGCTCACGCCTACCTGCTGCACGGGCCGCAGGGCATCGGCAAGCGTGCCCTGGCCGAGCGCCTGATGGCACTGTTGCTGTGCCAGCGTCCGGCCGCGCAGCACGCCTGTGGGGCCTGCAAGTCGTGTCTGTTGCTGCAGGCCGGCAGCCATCCGGACAATTTCATCCTCGAACCTGAGGAAGCGGACAAGGCGATCAAGGTCGACCAGGTGCGCGAGTTGGTCGCCTTCGTGGTGCAGACCGCGCAAATGGGCGGGCGCAAGGTCGTGCTGATCGAGCCTGCCGAAGCGATGAACGTCAATGCGGCCAATGCATTGTTGAAAAGTCTCGAGGAGCCTTCGGGCAATACCGTCTTGCTGTTGGTCAGTCATCAGCCCAGTCGACTGCTGCCCACGGTCAAGAGCCGTTGCGTGCAGCAGGCGTGCCCGTTGCCTACTCAGGCCGTCAGCCTGCAGTGGCTGGCCACGGCGCTGCCGGAAGTGGACGGGGCTGCGCGCACCGATCTGCTCGCGTTGGCCGCAGGCTCGCCGCTGGCAGCGGTGAGGTTGCAGGCTGCCGGTATCGTCGAGCAGCGGGCGCTGGTGGTCGAAGGGGTGAAGAAGCTGCTGAAAGGGCAGCAGACGCCCAGCCAGTTGGCCGAAGCCTGGAGCGCTGTGCCATTGCTGCTGCTGTTCGACTGGTTCTGCGAGTGGTCGAACCTGTTGCTGCGCTATCGCCTGACGACGGACGAGCAGGGACTGGGCTTGAGCGACATGCGCAAGGTGCTGCAATATCTGGCTGACAAGAGTACCCAGAGCAAGGTGCTGGCCATTCAGGATTGGGTGCTGATGCAGCGCCAGAAAGTGCTGGCCAAGGCCAACCTGAACCGGGTATTGCTCATCGAGGCGCTGCTGGTGTCCTGGATGGCCTTGCCGGGGCAGACGTGATGGGTGCATTGTGATCGAACGCTGCCGATGTTGGCGGCGGCTTGTCTGATGTACCGTGGTGATACCGGACGCGGCTCGCGCCGCTGCTACAGGGATGCACCGGTTGTAGCAGCGGCGCAAGCCGCGTCGGCGGCGGACGCGGTTGGGTCGGTGCGATGCGGTGACGCCGGATGAGGGATGCGCCGGCGGCAGACGTGGTTTGACTGCTGCGAAAATTCACTATCAGTAACGGAGCACGAATGAATCAACCCGTCAGTCCCGGACCGCGCAACGGTATTCTGTCCCTGACCATCAAGGACAAGGCCGTCCTGTATGCGGCGTACATGCCGTTCATCAAGAACGGCGGCTTGTTCATTCCGACCAGCAAGAGCTACAAGCTGGGCGATGAGCTGTTCATGCTGCTCAACCTGATGGATGAGCCGGAGAAGATTCCCGTGGCCGGTCGCGTCGCCTGGATCACCCCCAAGGGCGCCCAGGGTAACCGCGCTGCGGGCGTGGGCGTGCAGTTCAACGACGGCGACAATACTGCGCGCAACAAGATCGAAACCTATCTGGCCGGCGCCCTGAAGTCCGACCGTCCCACTCACACGATGTAGTCCCCATACCCCCATGCTCGTAGATTCCCACTGTCACCTCGACCGCCTCGATCTTGCCGAACACAACGGCTGCCTGGACACCGCCTTGGAGGCTGCGCGTGCCTGCGGTGTCGGGCATTTCCTGTGCATCGGCGTCAGCGCCGAGAACGCCGCCACGGTCAAGGCCCTGGCCGGCCGCTACGACGACGTCGATTGCTCGGTCGGCATTCATCCCCTTGACCTCGCTCCCGGCAAGCCCCCCGCGCTGGACTGGCTGATGGCCGAGCTCGATGCGCCATGCGTGGTGGCGATCGGTGAAACCGGCCTGGACTACCACTACGAACCCGAGGCGGCGCAGCTGCAGCAGGAATCGTTTCGACTGCACCTGCAGGCGGCCAATCTGACCGGTAAGCCGGTGATCGTGCATACCCGCGGCGCACGCGCCGATACCCTGGATTTGTTGCGCGAGGCGCAATTGCCCCAGGCCGGCGTGCTGCATTGCTTCACCGAAGATTGGGCGATGGCCAAGGCCGCCCTCGACCTGGGGTTCTACATTTCGCTGTCGGGCATCGTGACCTTCCGCAATGCCGATGCTCTGCGTGAAGTTGCGCGGCAGGTGCCGGCCGATCGCTTGCTGGTCGAAACCGACTCGCCCTATCTGGCGCCCATTCCCTACCGTGGCAAGTCCAATCTGCCGCAGTACGTCCGCGAAGTGGCACAGTGCATCGCCACGGTCCGCGGCGAGACGTTCGAAAGCCTGGCCGAGCGCACCACCGACAATTTCTGCCGGCTGTTCCCCCTGGCGCGTGTTCGTCGCCAGGCTTGAGCCTGCACGGGCAAAAAAAACCCGGGCTCTGGGGGGAGAATCCCGGGTCAAGACCATTAGGAGTCACAACAGGCGCGTGGTCCATCGACGCCTTGCCGCCGCATCACTTGGGGGAGTATGGCGCGACGACAGTTCAAGTATTGTCGAATGGGTCAGGGGCGCCAGTGCCTGGCAGGGTTTTCTTAAACGTATTTGGAATACGCCCGCTGCTGCTCAGTACAGATTGCAGGGGTGCGTGGCATATGCGCCATAAAGCCAGAGATTTGGGATGATCCGTGCATTTTGACCTCATACAGGCATAATGACTGCCTCCGCTTTCGATCCAGTCCTTCCTATGCAAAAAGAACCTCGTAAGGTCCGTGAATTTCGCCGCCGCGAGCAGGAAATCCTCGACACCGCGCTGGCGCTGTTTCTCGAGCAAGGCGAAGACAGCGTTACAGTCGAGCTGATTGCCGACACCGTGGGTATCGGCAAAGGCACCATCTACAAACACTTCAAGTCCAAGGCCGAGATCTACCTGCGCCTGATGCTCGACTACGAGCGCGACCTGAACTCGCTGCTGCATTCGGCCGACATCGATCGAGACAAGGAAGCCCTGTCCCGCGCCTACTTCGAGTTCCGCATGCGCGATCCGCAGCGCTATCGGCTGTTCGACCGGCTGGAAGAGAAGGTGGTCAAGGGCAACCAGGTGCCCGAGCTCGTCGAGCAGCTGCACAAGATCCGCGCGTCGAATTTCGAACGCCTGACGTTCCTCATCGAGGGGCGAATCAGCGAGGGCAAGCTGGAAGACGTTCCGCCGTACTTCCACTATTGCGCTGCCTGGGCGCTGGTACACGGCGCGGTGGCGCTGTACCACTCGCCGTTCTGGAGCAACGTACTGGAAGATCAGGAAGGTTTTTTCCAGTTCCTCATGGACATCGGCGTGCGCATGGGCAACAAGCGCAAACGCGATCCGGAAATACCCGGCCCCAAAGAAGCCTGACCCTCAAGCCATCCCGAGCCCTGCAAACTGGCGCAGAAGCTGCATCATGTGGCTGATCGCCGGGATCTTGTCGCCGGCTCTGGAGGATGCATGCGTAACCTGGTCGTGCTGCTGGCGCTGTTGGCGTTGGGCGGTTGCATGAAGGTCAGTGATCTGGGCGAAGGCGCTCGCTATCACCTGAGCGATGCGGGTGTGTTGAATCACAGTGAAACTCGCCGGTTCAACAACTTGCGCGTGCAGCCTGATTCGTTCATCTACATTGGTCAGGGCGCGTTCGTGCCTCCCGGCGGCGCCTACCCGCGGCCCAACGTTGTGGCTGAACAGGCGTTCGAAGCGTTCGTCGAGTACTTTCCCCTGGTACGCCGCGCCCCGGCACCGCTGGGCCTGGAACAGGCCTTGGGCGAGGCGCGCAATGCCGGCGCGCATTACCTGCTCTACACCCGTTTTGCACGCGCCGACGACCGCATCGGCAATGCTGACGAATGGGCCGACCAGGAAGCTCTGGACCGGCTCGGCGTCGACAGCAGCGTGATTCAGATCATGCTCATCGAAACCAGCACCCGCTATCTCATCGACACCGCGACCATCCGCAGCCGTGGCGGGCTGTTGACGATGCGCAACAACAAACCGGAAGATTTGCTTGGCCCACCCCTTGAGGACTACGCTCGCAGCTTGTTGGGCGTAAGCCGCTGAGGAGACGAGCATGACGGGCAAGGCCGACGATTTGCTGGCGCACATTCCCACTGCCAAGAAGGGCTTGCCGCCCGTGCATCTGTGGAATCCCGATTTCTGCGGGCACATCGACATGCGTATTGCCCGCGACGGTGCCTGGTTCTACCAGGGCACGCCGATCGGCCGACCGGCGATGGTCAAGTTGTTCGCCGGGATCCTGCGCCGCGATGGCGACGAGTACGTATTGGTGACGCCGGTGGAAAAAGTCGGCATCGTCGTCGATGACGCACCGTTCGTGGCCATCGACATGCAGGTGTCGGGGGAAGGCGAGCAGCAGTCGCTGCGCTTCACCAGCAATGTCGAGGACTGCGTCGACGCCGACGCGCAGCACCCGCTGCGGGTCGACATCGACCCCTGTACCCAGGAGCCTTCACCCTATGTGCTGGTGCGCAACAACCTGGAAGCACGCATTCACCGCAACGTGTTCTATCGGCTGGTCGAGCTGGCCGTGGTGCGTGACGGTTGGCTGGGGGTGTGGAGTGGCGGGGTGTTCTTCCCGATAGGGCAGGATCCAGCGCAGTGATCAAGCCCCCGTTTCGAGTAACGGGGGCTCTCTTGCGTTTTCAGCGGCGAATTCACACGGTCATTTCTGCGGCGTCAACGTCAGTCGCTTGGTCCCGTAGGCCTTGTCGAAATGCTGCGGCTGCATCGGGAAGCTGACGTATTGACCCTTGAGCCACGCGTCGATGCCGTCGGTGTAGTTGGCACTGGCCGGATTACCCGACTGCCCGCTGCTGCCAAGGCCGATCATCGGCTCGGCCTGGGCGAAGTCGACGACGATGCGCAGCGCCGGTATCGACGCGGTGTCGAAGCTGTCGCCCCAGCGGTAGGGCGCAGCGTTCAAGGTGGTGTGATCGCCACCGGTGGCAACCGGGCCGCGTAGCACGGGTGCGCCGGCACCGGGCCCGCCCGTGTCGGTCCAGGTGGTGCGATGCAGACGCCCCCACTGCCAAGTGCTTCGATCACTGCCCAGCTGCGCCTCGCCGGCGCTGACCGCGGCGGCCAGGCTGCGCGCCAGGATGGCCGGCTTGTCCTCCTTCTGCGCGGTGCTCAGATCGTCCCAGAACGGGCTGTCGTCACGCCCCAGCAGATGATCGGCCTGGGCCGAGTAGGAAGTCATGCCCTGGGCCACGAAGGCCTTCCAGCTGGCGCTGTCGAGCGGACCCAGCTCGTCGAGGAAGGTCCGCTGCGCGCTTTGCTGCAGGAACAGTTCGTACAGCGCGGCATCGGCGGATTGCGCGGCAAGGCGGCCATCGAAGGCCATGAGGCGAGTGTACGCTTCGCGGGCCTTGGTTCGATCGCCCTCGGGCAGCGCATCGATGGCACTTTTCAGCGGTTGTGCCATGCCGGGCGCAAGAAACATCTTTTTCAGTTTGGCGGCGAAGGGGGTGGTCTGATCGGACTGCATGGCAATCATGCTGCGTGTGTCGTGCTTGCCGGCACCGGCCAGCTCGGCCAGGCGCTCGCTGCGCTCCGGGTAGTACCAGGCGTTGGACAGCTGGATGCCATAGCCGGGCGGGACGATGCGCTGGTTGGCGGTACCCAGCCAACCCTGCGGCGGGTCCTGGTCGTAGGGGTGAAGCATGGGGTCGGCGAGGCCGTCCCAGTCATGTCGACCGTCCCAGCCGGGCGAGGGCAGCATGCCCTTGCCTTCGAGACGGTTGGGAAAGCGGCCGGTGACCTGCCAGCCAATGCTGCTGGCATCGGCAAACAGCAGATTGGTCGCCACCGCGCGTATCTGCCGGCTGGCATCCGAAGCCTTCTCGACATTGCTGGCGCGCGACAGATCGAACAGCGCATCCAGGCTCTTGTCGTCGGTCAAGTCCGGCAGTTGCAGGGCCAGGCCGTAGCCGCCGCTTGCCGGCATGCCGCTGACGTCGTTGAGCAGCGGGCCGTGACCGGTTTCGTAGACGGCTTCGCGCAGCGGACGCTGCCCCTTGGCCAGGTAGGTCTCCTGACGCACGCGGGCCGGCTGCCATTTGCCGTTGGACTGATACACCACGCGGCCGCCTTCGCTGCGGACCTTCTCCAGAAAAACATCCTGATTGTCGCCCATCACTGCCGCCATGCCCCAGGCGACTTGACCATTGAAGCCGGCCAGCACGCCCGGCAAACCGGCCAGGGCGACACCTGCCGCCTGAAAGCGCGGCGCGCGCAGCTGCACGAAGCTCCACGCCGACGGAACGCTCGTCGATGCGTGGGTATCGTTGGCGAACAGGCTTTTTCCGGCCCGCGTGCGTTGCGGGGCGATGGCCCAGTTGCTGGAGCTTGGCGCGCCAAGTCGCGCGAGTTCGCGATTCATCGTGGCCAGGCCCGCCGGGCTGGTCAGCGAGTTGCCCAGCGACACGCCCTTGAGCTTGTCGGCCTCGCTGAAAGGCAGGCTCTCATCCGGATAGACCGGCAGCAGCCAGGCCAGTCTGTCGGTGCCCACTTTCTGCGCCAGTACCAGCGAACCCAACTCTTCCTGCAGGTTGAGCGATTGGCTGAACGACCACAACGCGAACATCAGCGCCGAGTCTTCGGCCTTCCAGTATTCGGGGGTGTAGCCTGCCAATTGCGCGGGCAGCTTGCCGCGGTAGCGAAACAGGTAGGCGTTGACGCCCCGTGCATAGACATCGAAGAAACGCTTCAATCGGGGTGAGGCCGCGGCATACAACTGGTCGGCGTTCTTCTTGAGGTTGATCCTGCGCAGCAGGCGGTCGCCGTCCAGCGCTTCGACGCCGTCCAGTTCGGCCAGGCGTCCCTGGGCCAGCAGCCGCAGACGGACCATCTGGGTGATGCGGTCGCTGGCGGCCACGTAGCCTTGGGCAAACAGAGCATCGTGGAAGGTATTGCTTTCGATAAGCGGCATGCCCAGCCCGTTACGTCTGACCGAGACATTCTGCGCCAGGCCCTTGAGCGGCTGTACACCCACGCTTGGCGGCAGGTTTTGCTCGGCGGAGCCGCCCAGCCATTGTTGGCAGCCGGTCAGGGTGAGCATGCCGGTGACCACGGCGGCGCAGCCAAACGTGGGCGTGAAGAAGAAACGGGCGGGCGAGGCCATGGCGAAGCTCCTGCGGGGGCTGGCGTAAAAGGCGCTACGTTAGAGAGGGCGGGGGCGACGCGCAAGCGTCAGGCGGGGGATATTTTCTTCGTGCCCGGGCCGCTCGCGGGCACAGCGCATAGCGGTGGGATTGGGGTCAAGGGAGGGGCTGCCAGCACGCAGCACCCTCGGGCATCGTTTCGGCTCAGGCGCCGTGGCACTTCTTGAATTTCTTGTCGCTGCCGCAGGGGCAGGGATCGTTGCGGCCTACATCTTTGAGGGCATTGCGCACCGGTTCCTGTGGGGCGTGGTTGCAGTGCGGGCCATGCACGTGACCGTGGTCGTGCTCATGAGCGTGATCGTGGTCATGGTCGTGATTGCAGTCGGGGCCGTGCACATGGGGTTGCTGGGACATCGAGAATACTCCGCAGGTGAAATTGGCCGGAATTATCTCACCCTGGGTTAGGAATAGCAGCGCTGCGGGAAAAATCTTTGTGACATCTCAGCGACCGGACAAGCCGCGCGCGTCGATTACCCCGGTGTGGTTGAGCACCACGTCGTGGCCGAACAGCACCCCGGTGCGCAATTCGCCGCGCAGCTCGTAGCGGATCGCTCGCTCGGGGTGCTTGAGCAGGCGTGACAGCTCGCGCGCGTGTTGCCAGAGATTGGTGCGCACCGGCAGCTCGTAGTATTCGCCACTGTTGGCGGCCACGCTGAACCAGTCGCTGGCGTCGCCTTCGGTCAGCAGCATGTCTTCCAGGCGCACGCTGTAGCTCATGCCGCGCACTGGCAGGCTGCGGCCGTTGGGGTTGTCGATGCGGAAACGCAGGATCAGGCGCTGTTGCAGCATGTTGGCCTTGACCACCTCGACCTTGACCAAGTGCACCTGAGGATCCTGGTAGTTGCCGGTGAACCAGGTGGCGCAGCCCGTGAGTCCCAGCAGTGACAGCAAGCCGATGCTGCGCAGAACGAGAGTGCAAGCGGACATGGCAGGGACCTCCGGATTTGCCTTGAGTCTAACAAGGCGCGCGGGCATGACAAGGGCGAGCTTGTTGCGCCGAAACATCGTGGTCCATAATCACTGCTACGGTGCTGGCTTTTCGGCATCTGTGCGGACGCCCAGCGCCCGCAACGGTGCCATGCCAGGAGAGTTGCCATGCGTTTCTACGAGATCGTCTTCAGCGGCCAATGCGTGCCCGGCGCGGCGCTGGACCAGGTCAAGAGCAACCTGGCAAAACTGTTCCAGGCCGACGCCCAGCGAATCGAGCTGCTGTTTTCCGGACGCCGATTGGTCCTCAAGAACAACCTCGACGCCCAAGCGGCGGAAAAATACCGCGCGGCGCTGGCACGCGCAGGGGCCGTGGCCAGCATCGACGAAATGGCTCAGGACATCGAAGAAATCATCATGACCGCGCCGGCGGCGGCAGGCGACTTCGGCCAGAAACCCATGGCGGTGGCCCGCCGCGCCGAGGTCGTGCCGCGTGATGCGTACATGGCAGCGTTCGTGGCTGTGGATGCGCCGGACTTCGCCATCGCCGAGGTGGGCGCCGATCTGCAGGATGAAAGGCCCGCACAGCGCTCGGCGCAGCTGAACCTGCAGCAGTTCAGCCTGGCGCCTGCCGGCAGCGACATGGGCCAGTTGCGGCACGAGGAAACCGTCCAGGTGCCGGACACTTCTCATCTGAAAATCATTGGCTGATGTAGCCCGCGCAACACTTCTTGAACTTCAACCCGCTGGCACAGGGGCAGCTGTCGTTGCGGCTGGCCTTGAGCGGGACGGTCGGGTCGATGAAATACCAGCGGCCGTCGTGCTGCACGAACGCCGACCGCTCGCGGTGGCAGTGCTCGCCGGTGCTGTCGTGCCAGCGCGCAGTGAAGGTCACGAACGCGTGTTCCGGCTGGCCGCCGAAGACTTCCGCCGCCACCACCTCCAGGCCCAGCCAGGTGCTCTGCGAACTCCACTGGGCAATGGCCTGGCGGTCCAGGCCGGCCTGCTGGGCGTGCAGGGTGGTGTTCACCAGATAGTCCACCAGGCCCAGCACGTAGGCACTGTAGCGCGAGCGCATCAGGCTCTGCGCATCGGGCGCCGGCTGGCCCTCGTGATAGCGACCACAACAGGCCGGCAGCAGATTGCCACTTGCGCACGGACAGATCGAAACGCTCATATCACCACCAATACTTGCCGAAGTTTTCCGGGTTGGCCCAGAACTTGGCGTTGAGCCAGTCCGGGACTTGTTTGTATTCGCGCACATCATAGGTGTACAGCTTGAGCACCTGCTGGTCGCGGGCGAAGCGTTCGCTGGCCTGCAGGGCCAGGGCGTAGAAGTCGGTGTCGCTCCAGCCGCTGGCGACCGGGTCGGCCAGCACGGCGATGCAGCTCGCGTTGAGGTTGCGGATGCCGGCCAGCAGACGCGTGCCTTCGGCCTTGTTCAGATGCTCCAGGCAATCCACCGCCAGCGCCAGGTCGAAACGCTGGCCGGCCAGGTCTGCGGGCAGGGGGCCGGGCGCGGCTCTGGATATACGGGTTTCGGGGTGCGCTGCCTCGAACGCGGCCAGGGCGGGGAATGCACTCGCGCCGATCAGCAGCAGGCGCTGCGGCGCGTGACGTTCGAGCAAGGCCGCCAGAGCCTGTTGCGGGGTACGGGAAGATACTGCGTCGGTCATTGAAGCTCCTCGGTCGTGGCCACCACATTATAGGGCCCCGACCCGATGGCCCAGCATTGATTGGATGGCGCGCCCTATGGCTTATTGCTGGCGCATATGCCAACCACGGTCTTTACTCCCAGAACGTCGGCCCCTGCTGCCGATTCCCTGAGGAGAAACTAGATGAGCATAGTTCGGACGGCATTACCCTTGATATTGGTCGGCAGCGTGTTGACGGGTTGCGCAGGCTTGCAGAAAACCGACTGGCCGATGTGCGCGGCCGTGGGCGGGGTGACCGGTGCGGCGTTGGGCGCCATCGAAAGCGGGTCGCTGGCAGCCGGTGTTGGCGCGGCGGCTGCCGGTGTCGGCGCAGCCTATTGCTGGGTGCATGGCGATGGCGACGAAGACGGTGATGGCGTACCGGACAGCCGCGACAAGTGCCCCGGCACTCCCAAGGGCACGCCGGTAGACGCCAATGGTTGCCCGCCGCCTGCCCCGGCGCCGATGCCGATGCCAGTCGCTGCCGAGCCGGCACCGATGCCCAAGGAGGAGACGATCGTCATCCGCAACGTGCATTTCGAATTCGACAAGGCCACCCTCACTGCCGCCGACCGGGCGCAGCTCGATACCGTCGCCACCCGCCTGAAGACCGAAGCGACCACGGCGCGCTTGAGCGTCAGCGGTCATACCGACAGTGTCGGCAAGGACGCCTACAATCAACGGTTGTCCGAGCAGCGCGCCAAGGCAGTGACTGACTACCTGGTCAGCAGCGGCGTACCGCGGGCCAGCGTGGTATCGGTCAGGGGCGTGGGCGAGGCCCAGCCGGTTGCCGACAACAACACGGCCGACGGTCGCGCCATGAACCGTCGTACCGAGATTCTCATCCAGCGTTGAACCTTTAGCACCCCCCGCCGGTCCCCTTGTACAACGACCGGCGGCACGCTTTACTTCTCAGTTGCCGGCGCCCGCCGGCGACTCAGGAGCCTTGAATGAAGCTGAAAGATCTATCGCGGACCGTACTTCCCGCTCTGCTGGTCGCCGGTGTGCTGAGCGGCTGTACCACCTCCCCTGAAGGGGCGTCCCCACTCAACTCGCGTACCTGGCCTGTCTGCAGCGTGCTGGGTGGCCTCGCCGGTGGCGGGCTGGGTGCCATTGAAAGTGGTGCGTGGGCCGCTGGCGGTGGCTTGGCCGGCGCGGTGGTGAGCGGTCTGGTCTGCTATGCCCAGGATGGCGACAAGGACGAAGACGGCGTATTCGATCGACGCGATCGTTGCCCCGATACCCCGGCCAATACGCCAGTCAAGCACAACGGCTGCCCATTGCCGGTATACCCCGCCGTGACCAAGGCGCCCGAGCCGCCAGTGGCCGATATCCCCGAAGTGGTCACCTTGAGCGATGCGGGCGACGTACCGTTCGAATTCGGCAGCGCCGAACTGACCTCAAGTGCCCGTACCGAACTGACATCGCTGGCAGCGCGGATGAAGACGGCCCAGGTGGCCATGGTCAAGATCGTCGGTCATACCGACAGCGTCGGCAGCGATGCCTTCAATCAGAAGCTGTCCGAGCAACGTGCCGCCAGTGTCGTCTCGTTTCTTCTGGGCCAAGACGTTGCGGCAGACAAGCTGAGCAGCGAGGGTCGCGGTGAAAGCGAGCCTGTCGACAGCAACGACACCGACGCCGGACGCGCCAAGAACCGTCGCGTGGAAATCCATCTGAGCCATTGATCGATGTGGGTCGGCAGGTTTTTCCTGCCGGCCTCTGGTCACCGCCACCTCCCAGCCGTTAATGTGCGCCTAGCCAATGCCGTGGGGGGCACATGAAAGGATTTCTGATTCTGGGTAAATGTCTGACCTTGCTGTTCTGGTGGGTGGTACTGCTCAACCTGTTCATGCCGATGGTCAAACCGTTTCATGCACTGATCAACCTGGCCGGCGGCACGTTGCTGTTCCTGCACCTGATCGAAGCGATCGCCTTCAACAAGCGCCTGCGCGGGCGCAGCCATCCGTGGCTTGACCGAGTCCAGATCCTGCTGGCCGGGATCTTTCACATCCAATCCATTCCCGCACCGTCCGATACCGAGGCTAGCCATGCGTAAGCTGGGTTTGTTGGCAGTACTGTTTGCGCCGCTGGCATTGGCCGAGTCGGTCAGTGTCGAACCTCATTCGCTGTTGCGCCTGCCGGCCAGCTCCAGCGTGCTGCAGTTGCAGCGCCTGGAGGTAGCGGATTACGGCACGTTGCTGATTCCCGCCAACCTGACCGAACTCAGTGTCGAGCAATTGCGCCTGGGGCATGAGGCGCGGATTGCGATAGTGCCGGGCGAGCAGGAGTTGCGCCTGCGCGCGCAGCATGCAGAGCTTGGCAGCGGCAGCCAGATCCTCGCCCGTGGCGCGCCCGGTACCCATCAGAAGGCGGCTCGCGCAGGGCGCAATCTTGACGTGCAGTTGCAATCGCTGGACGCCCTGGAGGTGAACATCGACGCGCGCGGCGGCGCGGGTGCCGATGGCTATGCGGGTCTGGACGGTGGCAATGGCCAGGCGCCTGGTTGTACCTGGGGCTCGGCGGGACGCGGTGGCAACGGTGACAATGGCGGCGACGGCCTGCCTGGTGCGCCTGGCGCCAATGTCCGCCTGCGCCTGCCGGCGACCTTCGCCAGCGAAGCGATCCAGGTGCGCACCGACGGCGGCCAGGGCGGCGCTGCCGGTGTTCCCGGACGTCCGGGCGCCGGAGGCAAATCCAGGGGCTGCGTGGTGTACCGCGCCGAAGGCGGCAAGTCGGGTCGCGAGGGCTTGCCGGGGAGAGCAGGCGAGGCGGGCACCGAAGGCACGTTGAGCATCCAGCGCTTCTGACCAGGTTGGTTCAGAACTGCCTGGCCATACCCAGCACCACGGTCGCCAGGCCCAGCAGCAGGCCACCCACCGCCAGGCGACGCAGCTGCTTCACGGCGATCGCGCCGTCCGCCCACGCCTGGGCCGCCACGGCCTTGCGCAGCGCGGGCAGTTGCAGGCCCTGCATGCGCAGGAACAAGGCCACCATGACCACGTACAGGCCCATCATGATCTGTACGTCGCGTGGCGCCGTCTCGAAGCCGGTGAAGCGCAGGCGCAGCAGGGCGACGCCGCTGATCGGAAGAATCAGCACGGCGGCCCAGACCCCGCCGAACAGCCGTGGGAAAATATCCACCAGACGCTGCAGGCGCTGAACCCGCGAAGGCACTGCCAGCCCGGCCGGGCGCAGGATCGTCCACGTCGCCAGCATGCCGCCCAGCCACATCAGCACAGCGAGCCCATGCAGGGTTTGAAACACGCTGTCGGCGCTCATGGGTATCTCCAGCCAGCACATCGAAGTCGAGCAGGGTATGATAGCGACCCGATGAGAACCACTGAAAATATATCCAGCCTTTCGCCATGACCAGCCGATGATCAGTAACGAACTCAAAACCACGATCCAGGGCGCCTACACGCGTTTTCTCGAAGCCAAGAGCCTCAAGCCGCGCTATGGCCAGCGCCTGATGATCGCCGAAATCGCCAAGGTATTGGGCGACATCGCGTGCGATGACGAAGGCCGGCGTACGGGCGATCCGGCGGTGGTGGCGGTGGAAGCGGGCACCGGCACCGGCAAGACGGTTGCCTACAGCCTGGCCGCGATTCCGGTGGCCAAGGCGGCCGGCAAGCGCCTGGTGATTGCCACGGCCACGGTCGCGCTGCAGGAACAGATCGTGTTCAAGGATCTGCCCGACCTGATGCGCAACAGCGGGCTGAACTTCACCTTCTCGCTGGCCAAGGGCCGCGGACGCTACCTGTGCCTGTCCAAACTCGACGTGCTGCTGCAGGAAGGACACGCGCAGAGCGCGACCGCGCAGCTGTTCGAAGAGGAAGGTTTCAAGATCGAGGTCGACGAGGCGAGCCAGAAACTGTTCACCAGCATGATCGAGAAACTGGCCGGCAACAAATGGGACGGTGACCGCGACAGCTGGCCGGTGGCCCTGGAAGATCAGCAATGGTCGCGCCTGACCACCGACCACAGCCAGTGCACCGGCCGCCATTGCCCTAACTTTGCCCAGTGCACCTTCTACAAGGCACGCGAAGGCATGGGCAAGGTCGATGTGATCGTCACCAACCATGACATGGTACTGGCCGACCTGGCGTTGGGCGGCGGGGCAGTGCTGCCCGACCCGCGCGACACGTTGTACGTATTCGATGAAGGCCATCACCTGCCTGACAAGGCGATCGGTCATTTCGCGCACTACAGCCGATTGCGCTCCACAGCCGACTGGCTGGAAACCACGGCCAAGAACCTGACCAAGCTGCTCGCCCAGCACCCGCTGCCGGGTGACCTGGGGCGCTTGATCGAGCAGGTGCCGGAGCTGGCCCGTGAGATCAAGACCCAGCAGCAGTTCATGTTCAGCGCCTGCGAGCAACTGGCGGACTTCAAGCCCGGCGAAGACATGGAAGGCCGTGAGCGCCCACGCCATCGCTTCGTCGGCGGGGTGGTGCCCGAGCATATGCGGGAAATGGGCATCGAGCTGAAGAAGGGCTTTTCCAAACTGACCGACCTGTTCACCCGCTTGAGCGAGTTGCTCAAGGAAGGCATGGACGGCGAAAAGAACGTGGGCATTGCCAGCCATCAGGCCGAGGAATGGTACCCGCTGTTCGGCAGCCTGCTGGCTCGCGCCCAGGGCAGTTGGGAATTGTGGACGGCCTTCACCGCCGAAGACCCCGAAGACAGTCCGCCCATGGCGCGCTGGCTGACCCTGGCCGATGGCGGTGCGCTGTACGATATCGAAGTCAATGCCAGCCCGATCCTGGCGGCTGAGATGCTGCGCCGCAACCTGTGGAACGTCGCCTACGGTGCCTTGGTGACATCGGCTACCCTGACCGCATTGGGCAAGTTCGACCGTTTCCGCATGCGCGCCGGGATTCCCAAGGCCTCGGTGACCGCCATCGTGCCCAGCCCCTTTCACCATGAACAGGCCGGGGTGCTGCGCGTCCCTGACCTGCGAGCCGACCCCCGCGATGCGGCGGCGCATACCGCTGCGATCATCCGCGACCTGCCGGACCTGGTCGAAGGCTATCGTGGAACCCTGGTGCTGTTCTCCTCGCGCAAACAGATGCAGGACGTGTTCGACGGCCTGGACCGCGACTGGCGCAAGCAGGTGTTCATCCAGGGCAACCTGTCCAAGCAGGAAACCTTGAACAAGCACAAGGCGCGTGTCGATGGCGGGGACTCCAGCGTGCTGTTCGGTCTCGCCAGCTTCGCCGAAGGCGTCGACTTGCCCGGTGCCTATTGCGAGCATGTGATCATCGCCAAGATCCCCTTCGCAGTGCCTGACGATCCGGTGGAGGCGGCACTGGCCGAATGGATCGAGGCCCGCGGTGGCAACCCGTTCATGGAAATCGCCGTGCCCGATGCTTCGCTGCGCCTGATCCAGGCCTGCGGGCGATTGCTGCGTACCGAGCAGGATCGCGGCACCATCACGCTGCTCGATCGACGCCTGGTCACCCAGCGCTACGGCAAGGCCATCCTCAACGCATTGCCACCGTTCCGTCGGGAGATTTCCTGACGGCCCGCACGGCCCTGGTGCGACGATAATCGAGGGCAGGGCGGTTCACAAAGCGCTGAATCGCTGAAACAATGCGCTTCATTTTTCGCGGCGTGGTCGATGGGAGTCAGGGTGCAGATACAAGGTCACTTCGAGTTGCAGTTCGAAGCCGTGCGTGAAGCGTTCGCGGCACTGTTCGACAACCCTCAGGAGCGCGGCGCCGCGCTGTGCATCCAGGTGGGTGGCGAGACGGTCGTCGATCTCTGGGCCGGTACTGCCGACAAGGACGGTACCCAGGCCTGGCACAGCGACACCATCCTCAACCTGTTCTCCTGCACCAAGACCTTCACCGCCGTGACTGCCCTGCAGTTGGTGGCCGAGGGCAAGCTGGCGCTGGACGCTCCGGTGGCCCGCTACTGGCCGGAATTCGCCGCCGCCGGCAAACAGTCGATCACCTTGCGCCATCTGCTCTGCCATCAGGCCGGCCTGCCGGCCTTGCGTGACATGCTGCCGCCCGAGGCGCTCTACGACTGGCCACGGATGACTGCCGCGCTGGCGGCGGAAACGCCATGGTGGCAACCGGGTGCTGGGCATGGCTATGCGGCCATCACCTACGGCTGGCTGGTCGGCGAACTGCTGCGGCGGGCCGATAACCGCGGGCCGGGCGAGTCCATCGTGGCGCGGGTGGCCAAACCCCTGGGGCTGGATTTCCACGTCGGGCTGGCGGATGAGGAGTTCCACCGCGTCGCGCACATCGCCCGCGGCAAGGGCAATGTCGGCGACGAAGCGGCCCAGCGTCTGTTGCAGGTGACCATGCGCGAACCCGCGGCCATGGCCACGCGCGCCTTCACCAATCCGCCATCGGTGCTGACCAGTACCAACAAGCCAGAGTGGCGACGCATGCAACAGCCTGCGGCGAACGGCCATGGCAATGCCCGCAGCCTGGCCGGTTTCTACGCCGGTTTGCTCGACGGCAGCCTGCTCGAATCCGACATGCTTGCCGAGCTTACCCGGGAGCACAGCCTGGGCCTGGACAAGACGCTCATGACGCCCACGCGATTCGGCCTGGGCTGCATGCTCGACCAGCCACAAGTGGCCAACGCCACCTTCGGCCTGGGTGCGGGCGCCTTCGGTCACCCCGGGGCAGGGGGGTCGGTCGGCTTCGCCGATCCGGAACATGATGTTGCCTTTGGTTTTGCCGTGAACACACTGGGCCCCTATATACTGATGGACCCACGAGCACAGCACCTGGTGCGCGTTCTGCGCAGTTGTCTCTGAAGCGATTGATCACAAATCGACCAGCGGTCGCCCATTGGGCTATGACTGCTCTACTCTATCAATCAATAATTTAGGCCGGTTTGTTAAACCGGTTTGTATTTACCAACACCTTGTGGAATGCACCATGTCACCGAATAAATCCATCGCGTTTGCCTTGTGCCTGGCCGCTACCGGTTGTGCTCAAACTCCCCAGGATTCCTCGGCCCAGGGCGGGCATGCCTGGTGGCCATTTGGCCGTGACGCAGTCGCCAGCAAGGCGGCTGACAAGGAAGTCGAGCAGGCCATCACCGACAAGGTGGCCAAGGCCGATTCCAAGTCCGACAGCGAAAGCCGTTGGTGGTGGCCGTTCGGCGCCAGCAGCACCCCTGCCCAGGCCAAGGTTGCCGACGTGCCGAAGGTCGACCCCAAGGTCACCCAGGCCTGGCTCGACGCCTACGAGCCGAAGCTGCGCGAAGCCATCAAGGACAGCAAGTTCGAACTCGAGCGTCGCGAAGACCTGCTGGTGATCACCGCACCGGTCGACTCCTCGTTCAACCCGGACCGGCCTTCGATGCTGCTGCCGATCAGCCTCGGCCCGATCACCCGCGTGGCCAAGGCCATCGACGCCGATCACAAGACAGCTGTGCTGGTCCTGGGCCATGCCGACACCAGCGGCCCCGGGCCGTTGAACCAGAAACTGAGCCAGGAGCGTGCGCAGTCGATCGCCTCGATCTTCCGCCTCAGCGGTCTGCAGCGTGACCGCCTGATGCTGCGTGGCATGGGTTCGGTCATGCCCCGTGCCGCCAACGACAGTGTCGAAGGTCGTTCGCTCAATCGTCGCGTGGAAATTCTCCTGACCCCGCAGAACACCATGCTGGCCCTGCTGGCCAAGTACAACCAGCCGACCTTCACTGCCGCTGAAATGCTTGCCACCCAGGACGTCAAGGCCGTGCCTGCACCGGTTGCCAAACCTGCCGCCAAGGCGCCGGCCAAGGCTGCAACCGCGAAGAAAACCGCAGCCAAGCCAGCCGTGGCCAAGAAAGCCGCCCCGGCTGCCAAGAAAACCGAGGCCAAGAAAGCCGTCGCCAAGCAAGCCGTGAGCAACGACCAGGCCAAGGCGCACTGATGCAAGGATTGCTGCCATGACGCAAGCCCTGGCCGACATGCGCCGTAGTTACACCCGTGATGGGCTGGACGAGGCACAGGCACCGTCCGAGCCCTTCGCGCTGTTTCGCCAGTGGTTCGGCGAGGCAGTCCAGACCGAGCAGGCGCCGGTGGAAGCCAACGCGATGACGCTGGCCACCGTCGATGCCGAAGGTCGTCCCCATTGTCGCGTGTTGCTGCTCAAGGGCCTGGATGATCAGGGTTTCACCTTCTTCAGCAACTACGACAGTGCCAAGGGCCAGCAGCTGGCAGATCGGCCGTTTGCGGCCATGACCTTCTTCTGGCCTACCCTCGAGCGACAAGTGCGAATAGAAGGGCGGGTGAGCAAGGTCAGCGCGGCCGAGTCCGATGCCTACTATCGGGTCCGTCCCCTTGGCAGTCGCCTCGGTGCCTGGGCCTCGCCGCAAAGCCAGGTCATTGCCGATCGCAGCGAGCTGCAAGCGCTGCTGCAGGCAACCGAGCAGCGCTTCAGCGCTGTCGAGCCCGAGTGCCCCGCGCACTGGGGTGGTTATCGCCTGGTGGCTGATCGAATCGAGTTCTGGCAGGGGCGTCCCAGTCGCCTGCACGACCGCCTCAACTATCGCTTGCAAGCCGGTTCGTGGGTTCGCGAACGTCTGGCTCCGTGACCCTGCCTTGACCTTTTGCCACTGCCCGTTGTCCAGACGTTCAGTGGCTCGTCGAGCATCCAGGCCCGCGTCTGCGCCCTTTGACGCACCTTTGACGTAAATTTTTATAGACCGTGTCGTGACAGCCGTTGGCCTGCGGCGTCTAATGCACACATGCCCCATGGAGTCCTGCCAAAATGCGCAAGTCAGTTCTGCTAGTTGCCTGCTTCACCACGATGTCCCTGCTGCTGGGCGGATGTGCCTCCAACCTGTCGGGCGACTCCTACTCGCGCGACGAGGCGCGCCGTGTGCAAACCGTGCGCATGGGCACCATCGAGTCGCTGCGTCCGGTCAAGATCGAAGGCACCAAGACACCGATCGGCGGTGGCGCGGGTGCCGTGGTCGGTGGTGTTGCCGGCAGTGCAGTCGGTGGCGGTCGCGGCAGCATCGTCGCTGCCGTGATCGGCGCCGTGGCTGGCGGTCTGCTGGGCTCGGCCACCGAAGAAGGATTCACCCGCACCCAGGGCGTGGAAATCACCGTGCGTGAGGACGACGGCAGCATGCGTGCCTACGTTCAGGCCGTACAGGAGAACGAAGTGTTCCGTGTCGGCGAGCGTGTACGCATCATGACGGTAGACGGCACCAGCCGCGTTTCGCACTAAGCGAACTCGTCGACGAAAAAACCGGCCTAGGCCGGTTTTTTTGCGCCCGCTTGAGGCGTGAGCGGCATGCGTTTTCCAGGCAATGCCAATACGCAGTGGCGAAGGGTCAGTGCAGACCCAGAATATCCCTCGCTACGGCTTCGGCGATACGTACGCCGTCCACGCCGGCGGAGAGGATCCCGCCCGCATAGCCAGCACCTTCACCGGCCGGGAACAGACCCTTGAGGTTCAGGCTCTGGTAGTCGGCACCACGGGTGATGCGCAGGGGCGAGGACGTGCGTGTCTCGATGCCGGTCAGCACGGCGTCATGCATCGAGAAGCCTTTGATCTGGCGTTCGAATGCCGGCAGGGCCTCGCGGATCGCTTCGATGGCGAAAGCCGGCAGCGACAGTGCCAGGTCGCCCAGCGTGACCCCCGGTTTGTACGAAGGCTCGACGCTGCCCAGTGCTGTGGAGGGCTTGCCGGCAACGAAGTCGCCCAGCAATTGCGCCGGCGCCTGATAGTTGCTGCCACCCAGCAGGTAAGCCGTGGACTCGAGCTGTTCCTGCAGTTCGATGCCGGCCAGCGGGCCGCCGGGATAGTCCTGTTCCGGGGTAATGCCGACGACGATGCCTGAGTTGGCATTGCGCTCGTTGCGCGAATACTGGCTCATGCCGTTGGTGACCACGCGACCCGGTTCGGACGTGGCCGCGACCACGGTACCGCCGGGGCACATGCAGAAGCTGTACACCGAGCGGCCATTCTTGGCGTGGTGGACCAGTTTGTAGTCAGCGGCACCCAGCTTCGGGTGGCCGGCGTACTTGCCCAGCCGGGCGCGGTCGATGATGCCCTGCGGGTGCTCCACGCGAAAACCGATGGAGAAGGGCTTGGCTTCCATGAACACATTGCGCGCGTGCAGCATGCGAAAGGTATCCCGGGCGCTATGTCCCAGGGCCATGACCACATGGTTGGAGAGCAACTGCTCGCCGCTTTCCAGAACCACTCCCTGCAGCCGCTCGCCATCGACCAGCAGGTCGGTGACTTTCTGCTCGAAGCGGATCTCGCCGCCCAGCGCGATGATCTGCTGGCGCATGTTCTCGACCATGCCGGTCAGGCGGAACGTGCCGATGTGTGGCTTGCTGACGTAGAGGATTTCCTCGGGCGCTCCAGCCTTGACGAACTCGTGCAGAACCTTGCGCCCATGGTGCTGTGGGTCCTTGATCTGGCTGTAGAGCTTGCCATCGGAAAAGGTGCCGGCACCGCCCTCGCCGAATTGCACGTTGGACTCGGCGTTCAGCACGTTCTTGCGCCACAGGCCCCAGGTGTCCTTGGTGCGCTGGCGCACCTCCTTGCCACGCTCGAGCACGATGGGCTTGAAGCCCATCTGCGCCAGCAGCAGGGCGGCGAAGATCCCGCAGGGGCCGAAACCCACGACCAGAGGGCGCTGGGCATAGTCCCCTGGCGCATGCCCGACTACCTTGTAGCTGACATCCGGGGCCACGTTGACGTTGTGGTCATCGGCGAAACGCTCGAGCACCGCGGCTTCGTCGCGCACTTGCAGATCGACGGTGTAGATGAACTGCAGTTCGCTGTTCTTCTTGCGCGCATCGTAGCTGCGTTTGAATAGAGTGAAGTCCAGCAGGTCGGCGTCGGCGATGCCCAGGCGCTGCACGATGGCAGGTTGCAGGGCGTCGTCGGAGTGGTCCAGGGGCAACTTGAGTTCGGTGATTCGTAGCATGACAGGTCCAAAAATCCGGGCGCGCCCCGGGGGCATAACAGAACCCGGCATTATAAACGCGATGCGCTGCCCGTCGTCAGGTAAAAAACGCTGGACGGTGCAGCTTACTGATTGCGTGCGCCGCCGAAGGTCGCGCAGCCACGCTGCACGTCGCCGTTGACGCGCAGTTCGGCAGCGAGGAATTGCACACCCTGATTGCGCGTATCGACGCAGCGTTGCGGTGCCACCCACAGCTCGATGCGCTGGCCGTTGGCCTCGGTGGACAGGTTGAAGCGGCCATCGCCGACCTGTTCCTCGACATAGGGCAAGGCCAGGGGAGCCTGACCTTCGCGATCCACGATCATGCCCTGGCCGGTCACCCTGACCTGCCAGCGCGGGGACTCGCCAGCGGCGCTCAGGCTGGACAGCTTGAAGTCCGGGTCCTTGCACGCGGCCAGCGAGCGATCGAGTCGATAGAGCTGCTGCAGGCGCAGTTGGCCATCGGTGCTGCCGTTGGTGCTGGCGTCGAAACGTCCGCGCAGGTCGGCATACACCACAGGGCGATTGCCGGCCAGTTGCGAGGCCTCCTGCAACACCCCGGTGCCATTGCTGTCGGTTACCGCATAGCGGCGCGGGTCACCACAGGGCTGAAAGAACAGCCGGCCGTTGTCGCCCTGCAGGGCGCCTTGCATGCGGGTCAGGCCTGCAGTGGAAGGGGCATCCGCAGCGCGGTTGAAGATGGACTGGCAGCTGGCGAGCAGTGGCAGCAGGGCGAGCATGGCGAGGGAGCGGGGCAGGTGCATCGTGGGTCTCCTGAACGATGAGGAGCACGGTAGCACAGGGCCCGTGAAAAGCGTGTTCGCAGGGACGACGGGACTACGTCGTCCGCTCCGCCTCACGGTCTGCCGTAGGAGCGGGCCGCGGCCGCGAAGGACTTACCGCGGTCTGTCAGTCGAGCCGCGGTAAGTCCTTCGCGGCCGCGGACCGCTCCTACAGGTAGCGGGGCGCACNGCATGACCACCCGGCCGTTTTCCAGCACGTAGGCACGGTCGGCGATCTTCAGGGCCTGGTTGGCGTTCTGTTCGACCAGGAACACCGTGACCCCATCACGGCGCAACTGCTCGATGATGTCGAAGATCTGCTGGATGATGATCGGTGCCAGCCCCAGGGAGGGTTCATCGAGCAACAGCAGCTTGGGCTTGCTCATCAGCGCGCGGCCGATGGCGAGCATCTGCTGTTCACCGCCCGACATGGTGCCCCCGCGCTGGCTGAAGCGTTCCTTGAGCCGCGGGAACAAGGCCAGGACCTTGTCCATCTGCTCCTCGTAGTCGCCCTTGTCGGTGAAGAACCCACCCATGGCCAGGTTTTCCTCGACGGTCAGGCGCGCGAACACCCGGCGACCTTCGGGCACCACGGCAATGCTCTTGCGCATGATCTCCGCTGACTCCTTGCCCACCAGTTCCTCGCCCATGTAGCGAATGCTCCCCGAGTGCGCCCGCGGCGCGCCGCACAGGGTCATCAGCAGGGTTGACTTGCCCGCGCCGTTGGCCCCGATCAGGGTGACGATCTCGCCCTGGCGAACCTCCACATTGACCCCGTGCAGCGCCTGGATCTTGCCGTAGAAGGTAGAAACGTTTTCGAACTGCAGCATTTACGCTTCCCCCAGGTAGGCTTTGATGACGTCAGGATTGTCGCGGATCTGTTCCGGCGTGCCATCGGCCAAGGGTGTGCCCTGATTGATCACAACGATGTGGTCGGAAATGCTCATGACCAGTTTCATGTCGTGTTCGATCAGCAGCACGGTTGCGTTGTGCTCTTCACGCAGCAACCCGATCAGCGCCTTGAGGTCGTCGGTTTCGCGCGGGTTGAGGCCGGCCGCCGGTTCGTCGAGCATCAGCATGCGCGGCCGGGTCATCATGCAGCGGGCAATCTCCAGGCGGCGCTGCTGCCCGTAGGCGAGCGTCCCTGCGGTGCGATTGGCGAACTCCTTGAGGTTGACCTTTTCCAGCCAGTACTCGGCGTACTCCATGGCATCCCTTTCGCTCTTGCGAAAGTTGGGCGTCTTGAACAGGCCGGCGAAAAAATTGGTGTTCAAGTGCCGATGCTGGGCGATCAGCAGGTTTTCCAGTGCGGTCATTTCCTTGAACAGCCGCACGTTCTGGAAGGTGCGCACCACGCCCTTGCGAGCGATCTGATGGCCAGGCAGGCCCTGGATCGGCTGGCCATCGAGCAGGATGGTCCCGCCGCTGGGCTTGTAGAAGCCGGTCAGGCAGTTGAACACCGTGGTCTTGCCGGCGCCGTTGGGGCCGATGAGGGCCACCACCTGCTTTTCCTTCACGCTCAGGGCCACGCCGTTGACCGCCAGCAGGCCGCCGAAGCGCATGCTCAGGTCGGTGACTTGCAGAATGTTCTGGCTCATTTGCGCAGCTCCAGGTGGGGACGCTGCATCGGAAGCAAGCCTTGCGGACGCCAGATCATCATCAGCACCATCAGGGCGCCGAACATCAACATGCGGTAGTCACTGAACTCACGCATCAATTCAGGCAGCAGGATCATCACGATGGCGGCGAGGATCACCCCCAGTTGCGAGCCCATGCCCCCCAGCACAACGATGGCAAGAATGATCGCCGACTCGATGAAGGTGAACGATTCCGGGGTGACCAGGCCTTGCCGTGCTGCGAAGAAACTCCCTGCGAAGCCTGCGAATGCCGCGCCCAGGGTGAACGCGGAGAGCTTGATCACGGTCGGGTTGAGGCCCAGCGCGCGGCAGGCAATCTCGTCCTCACGCAGCGCTTCCCAGGCTCGTCCGATGGGCATGCGCAGCAAGCGGTTGATGACGAACAGCGCCGCCAGGGCCATCAGCAGGGCGATCAGGTAGAGAAAGATGACCTTGCCGATCGGGCTGTATTCCAGGCCGAAGAACTGGTAGAAGGTCTGGCTGCCTTCGGCGGCGCGGCGCTCGAACGAGAGGCCGAAGAACGTCGGCTTTTCGATGTTGCTGATGCCGTTCGGGCCGCCGGTGATGTCGGTGAGGTTGCGCAGGAATATCCGGATGATTTCCCCGAAGCCCAGGGTCACGATGGCCAGGTAATCACCACGCAGGCGCAGCACCGGGAAGCCCAGGAGGAAACCGAAGGTTGCCGCCAGCAGACCGGCCAGTGGCAGGCACTCCCAGAAACTCAGGCCGAAATAATGCGAGAGCAGGGCATAGCCGTAGGCGCCGACCGCATAGAAACCCACGTAACCCAGGTCGAGCAGGCCAGCCAGGCCGACCACGATGTTCAGGCCCAGGCCGAGCATGACGTAGATCAGGATCAGGGTTGCGATGTCGACCGCGCCACGCGAACCGAAGAACGGCCAGATGAACGCCAGCACCACCAGGGCCAGGATGAACCAGCGCTGAGTGCTGGGCAGGGTGAGGAAGTTCGAGGCCTTGGCCGGTATCAGCGGCCTGCTCGAATCGCGGCGCAGGCCACCGATGCGCTCGGCGAACAGCACCCGCAGGAACATCAGCAGCGAACAGCCGGCAATGGTCAGCAGGGTGCCGGTGCTGGCGTTCTGCACAACCAGGGTAACGCCGGAGAAGGCCAGTTTCAGGCCCAGTACCGGATAGGCCACGGCCCATACCAATGCCGCGCTGAAAAGCGCGGATCTAAGAGACTTGCTCATACTTTCTCAACCTCCGGACGGCCCAGGATGCCGGTCGGACGGAACAATAGAACCAGGACCAGCAGGCCGAACGACACGACATCCTTGTACTGGTCACCAAAGATATCCGCGCCGAACGCTTCGGCTACGCCCAGCACCAGGCCGCCCAGCATGGCTCCTGGGATGCTGCCGATACCGCCCAGCACCGCTGCGGTGAAGGCCTTGAGCCCGACCAGGAAGCCGGCGCTGGGGTTGATCACGCCATACTGCATGCTCAACAGCACGGCCGCGACTGCGGCCAGTGCCGCGCCTATCACGAAGGTGAGGGCGATGATCGCGTTGGTGTTGATGCCCAGCAGGTTGGCCATTTTCATGTCCTCGGCGCAGGCGCGGCAGGCACGCCCCATGCGCGAGCGGGAAATGAACAGGGTCAGGCCGTACATCGCTCCCAGCGTGACCAGGAATACCAGAATCTGCATGTAGGAAATCTGTACTTCCTCGGCACCACCGGGGCCGAAGGTCAGGCTGCCGGGGAGCAGATTGGGAATGGCGAAGTTGCCGGAACCCTGGGACAGCTGCACCGAATTCTGCAGGAAGATCGACATGCCGATCGCCGAGATCAACGGGATCAACCGGTTGCTGTTGCGCAGCGGTCGATAGGCGACACGTTCGATGCTGTAGCCATAGGCACTGGTGACCAGGATGGCGGCGGCGAAGCCGGCGATCATCAGTACCGGAAGACTGTGGATGCCCAGCATGGCCAGGCCAGCCAGAACGATGAAGGTGACATACGAACCGATCATGTACACCTCGCCATGGGCGAAGTTGATCATGCCGATGATGCCGTACACCATCGTGTAGCCGATGGCGATCAATGCATAGGTGCTGCCGATGGTCAGGCCATTCACCAACTGCTGCATGTAATGGAATAATTCAGGCATTTACCGCGCTCCTAAAAACCTGTTCGCATTTCTCCGGCCATGTCCCGAGCGCTCTCCTTGGCGCAGTGTTGCCGGGCAGGGCAGGTGAACCGCTGGTCACGGTTTCAAGATTTTCAGGGGGCCGGCCGGTGGTTCGCACCGGCCGTACCCGTCACTCGTAAAACAAAGCCCACTGCGATGCAGTGGGCTTTGTGGGGGTGTTGCCAGGCTTACTGGGCGGCTTCGGTCTTGGGTTTGCCGAAATGCCACTCGTAGACCACGAACTGGAAGTTCTTCAGGTCGCCCTTGGCGTCATAGCTCAGATCGCCCATGGGCGTCTTGAAGGTACCGGCGTGGATGGCCTCGGCCACTTTGTCGGTGTCTTCGCTCTTGGCGGCGGTGATGCCGTCGGCAATCACTTGCACGGCCGAGTACGACGGGTAAACGAACGGACCGCTCGGGTCTTGCTTCTTGTCCTGGAATGCCTTGGTCAGCGCGATGTTTTCAGGATCCTTGTCGAAAGACTTGGGCAAGGTCACCAGCAGGCCTTCGGAGGCTTCGCCTGCGATCTGCGAGATGGAATCGTTGCCCACGCCTTCAGGGCCCATGAACTTGGCGTTCAGGCCTTTCTCCTTGGACTGGCGCAGGATCTGGCCCAGCTCGGGGTGGTAGCCGCCGTAGTAGACGAAGTCGACGTTGGCCTGCTTGAGCTTGGCGATCAGCGATGAAAAATCCTTGTCGCCGGCGTTGATGCCTTCGAACACGGCAACTTTCACGCCCTTGCCTTCAAGCGTGGTCTTGACCGCCGTGGCAATACCTTCGCCGTACTGCTGCTTGTCGTGGACGACGGCAACGATCTTGGGTTTGACCACATCGGCGATGTAGTTGCCGGCGGCAGGGCCCTGGGCGCTGTCCAGGCCGATGGTACGGAATACCAGCTTCTTGCCCTTGGCGGTAATGTCGGGGCTGGTGGCCGCCGGGGTCACCATGATGATGCCTTCGTCTTCGTAGACATCGGATGCCGGCTGGGCGGAACTGGAGCACAGGTGACCAACGACGAACTTGACGCCGTCATTGACCACCTTGTTGGCCACCGCAACGGCCTGCTTGGGATCGCAGGCATCATCGTATTCGACGGCTACGAGCTGCTTGCCGTCGACGCCGCCCTTGGCGTTGATCTGCTCGATGGCCATCTTCGCGCCGTTGAACTGCATGACGCCGTATTCGGCAACCGGGCCGGTCTTGGGCCCGGCGATGCCGATCTTGATGGTGTCGGCTGCCATCGAGTGGCTGGCGACGCCGGCCAGAACCAGAGCGGCAAACAGTTTGGAAATCTGCTTATTCATTAGTGCTCCATTTTTGCGTTGTAGTTTTTATAGTCCTGGCCGAACAGGCGGCGGACCGAATCTTGGCCACACTCACCGCTTTACCCCTTCGGCGAGCCATGGCAGACGACATCCGAATCTGCACCCGACAACTGTACCGGTACAGTGTAGAGCGCCGGTTTGCCGGTTGGAAAGCTGGCGTTTGCAGCGAAAGCGATCGGTTGTCGCTAAATCGACATAAAGTTATAGATTCAAGTACATGCCGGCGTCCGGCCAGACGAATAAAGCCGGTTTGTCGGGGCAAAACTCGAACCTATATATTGCAACCGGGTTTTTCCAGACAACTCGGACCGCTATCATGGCGCCGATTTTTTCCTGACGGTGAAACCCATGACTGAAGACGCTAGCACCCTCTATGCCAAATTGCTTGGCGAGACCGCAATTATCGAATGGCAGGCATTGCAGCCCTTCTTTGCCAGGGGTGCCCTGTTGTGGGTCGAGCCTGGCCTGGATTTGATCACCGTAGGGCAGGCGTTGGCCGAAGACAAGCACGCTGAGGTCGCCCAATGGCTGGCCGATGGAAAGGTCGAGAAGCTGTCTGCGCCGCGGGCCTTGGATTTTTGCGAACGCGATCCGGTGCTGTGGGCGGTGGTGGTGTCACCGTGGGTGGTGATCCAGGAAAGGGCAGGGGAATAATACATGCACCACGACGGTGCGTGGTCGAGGTCAAACGCGCCGGTCTTCGCAACTGCTGATCGTGCACATCGGCAACCACCCGCGTGCCAGCGAACGCTGGCGACACGGCCAGTAACAGTCGGGGTGATTCCGTAACGCCTTCCCGCGCAGGCTCACGCCCGCGCGGGAAGGCAGCGGTCAGCCGGCTACCAGCACGCGAATGGCTTCCAGGCGCAGGGCAGCCTTGTCGAGCATGGCCAGGCCGTCTTCACGCTGTTTGCGCAGGGCAACCAGTTCGCTGTCCCGGACGGTCGGATTGACCGCCTGCAACGCCGTCAAGCGTGCCAGTTCCTCTTCCGTTTCGGCAGCCAGGCGGTGCTGCGCCTGTGCGACGCGTTCGGCATGCCGCGGCGCGATCTTGCTTTCGCCGGCGGTGATGCGCGGTGCGAGCACATCGCGCTGCGCCTGGATGAACTTGTTGGCGCTGGCCTTGGGGACGCTTTCGAGCTGATCGTTGAGGGTTTCGAACGACACTCGCGATGCCAGGTCGTTGCCATTGGTGTCGAGCAGGCAGCGCAGCGCCGCAGGCGGCAAGTAGCGGCCCAGCTGCAGCGAGCGCGGCGCGACCACTTCGCTGACGTAAAGCAGTTCCAGCAGCACGGTGCCTGGCTTGAGCGCCTTGTTCTTGATCAGCGCCACGGCGGTGTTGCCCATCGAGCCCGCCAGTACCAGGTCCATGCCGCCCTGCACCATGGGGTGCTCCCAGGTGATGAACTGCATGTCCTCGCGCGACAACGCCTGCTCGCGGTCGTAGGTGATGGTCACGCCTTCGTCGTCGCCGAGCGGAAAGCTGGCATCGAGCATCTTCTCGCTGGGGCGCAGGATCAACGCGTTGTCGGAATGGTCTTCGCTGTCGATGCCGAAGGCATCGAAGAGGGTTTCCATGTAGATCGGCAGGGCGAATTGATCGTCCTGCTCTTCGATGGCAGCCACCAGAGCCTGGCCTTCGCCGTCGCCGCCGGAGTTGAGCTCCAGCAGTCGGTCGCGCCCGGTGTGCAGCTCGCTTTCCAGCGACTCACGACGGCTGCGCGCCTCGTCGATCAGCGCTTGCCATTCGCCGTCGTCGGCGTTTTCCAGCATCGGCAGCAGGCGCGGACCGAACTGGTGCTGCAGCGCGTTACCCGTAGGACAGGTGTTGAGAAAGGCGTTGAGCGCGCTGTGGTACCACTGGAACAGGCGTTCCTGCGGGCTGTTTTCCAGGTACGGCACATGCAGCTCGATGATGTGTTTCTGGCCGATTCGGTCGAGACGGCCGATGCGCTGCTCGAGCAGGTCGGGGTGCGCAGGCAGGTCGAACAGCACCAGATGGTGGGCGAACTGGAAGTTGCGGCCCTCGCTGCCGATTTCCGAACAGATCAGCACCTGCGCGCCAAATTCTTCATCGGCGAAGTAGGCCGCGGCGCGGTCCCGCTCCAGAATGCTCATGCCTTCGTGGAACACCGTGGCCAGGGTGCCGGAGCGCACGCGCAGGGCGTCTTCCAGGTCCATCGCGGTTTCGGCGTGAGCGCAGATGACCAGCACCTTGGTGCGCTTGAGCATCTTGAGCGTATCGATCAGCCATTCCACCCGCGGATCGAAGCGCCACCAGCGTTCGGCGTCGCTGTCCTCGGCCTGGGCCTGGAAGCCGACTTCCGGGTACAGCTCGGCGTGTTCGCCCAGCGGCAGCTCCAGGTAGGCGTCCGGGCACGGCAGTGGGTAGGGGTGCAGCTTGCGTTCGGGGAAGCCCTGCACGGCGGCGCGGGTGTTGCGGAACAATACGCGCCCGGTGCCGTGGCGATCGAGCAGCTCGCGGATCAGCCGTGGGCCGGCTTCCTCGTCGCCCGCATTGACCGCGGCGACCAGTGTGTCGCCCTGGGCGCCAAGCAGCCCATGGATGGTCTGTTGCGCGGTGCTCGACAAGCTGCCCTTGTCGAGCAGTTCCTGCACGGCTTCGGCGACCGGACGATAGTTTTCGCTTTCGGCACGAAAGGCCGCCAGGTCATGGAAGCGGTTCGGATCGAGCAGGCGCAGGCGTGCGAAGTGGCTGTCCTGGCCCAGTTGCTCCGGGGTGGCGGTGAGCAGCAGAACGCCGGGGATGACTTCGGCCAGTTGCTCGACCAGCGAGTACTGCGGGCTGGCCTTTTCCTCGTGCCAGACCAGGTGATGGGCCTCGTCGACCACCAGCAGGTCCCAGCCGGCGGCGAACAACGCATCCTGGGCCTTTTCATCTTCGGTCAGCCATTCCAGCGAGACCAGCGCCAGTTGCGCGTCCTCGAAGGGGTTGCTGGCATCGCTTTCGATGAAGCGCTCGGCATCGAACAGGGCCACCTGCAGGTTGAAGCGCCGGCGCATTTCCACCAGCCATTGGTGCTGCAGGTTTTCCGGGACCAGGATCAGCACGCGGCTGGCTCGCCCGGACAGCAGCTGGCGATGAATCACCAGGCCGGCTTCGATGGTCTTGCCGAGGCCCACTTCGTCGGCCAGCAATACGCGCGGGGCGATGCGGTCGGCGACTTCGCGGGCAATGTGCAACTGGTGCGCGATGGGTTGCGCACGCACGCCGCCCAGGCCCCAGAGCGAGGACTGCAACTGCTTGCTGGTGTGTTCCAGGGTGTTGTAGCGCAGCGAAAACCACGGCAGTGGGTCGATCTGGCCGGCGAACAGGCGGTCGCTGGCCAGGCGGAACTGGATGAAATTGGACAGCTGGGTTTCAGGCAGCGTGCGTTGCTCGTTCTGCGCATTGAGGCCGTGGTAGACCAACAGGCCGTCGGCATCGTCGACCTCGCGGACGGTCAGTTTCCAGCCTTCGAAGTGGGTGATCACATCGCCCGGAGAAAAGCGCACGCGCGTCAACGGAGCATTGCGCAATGCGTACTGGCGGGTTTCGCCGGTGGCCGGGTAGAGCACGGTGAGCAAGCGACCGTCCTGGGCCAGGACGGTGCCCAGGCCGAGTTCCGCTTCGCTGTCGCTGATCCAGCGTTGCCCCGGTTGATACTGCTGCGCCATGCTGCCTGTCTCCCGCTTTTGAAAAGGCGCTGATTCTAACGGATTGGGGGGCGCAGGGCCAAAGGTATGCTGAATAATCTGGGCGCCGCGCGCCGATGCCGCAGACCGGCCCCGGCGGGCGCGCAAATCCAATCTGCCGGTGTCCGGGCAGACGCGTTAGGATAGCCGCCTGTTTTGCTCAGTCTTTGATCGGGAGTAGCCATGAGCACCGTGAATCGCGCAGCGGTGGAAGCCGTCCTTCGCCAGTACACCGACCCCTATATGAACCAGGACCCGGTCAGTGCCGGGTGCGTGCAGGCCATCGATATCGATGGCGCGCAGGTGCAGGTGCGCTTGCAGCTGGGGTATGCCGCCGGCCTGTTCAAGAATGGCTGGGCCCAGGTACTGCAGACGGCCATCGAAAACCTGGACGGGGTCGACCGCGCTCGCGTGCAGATCGATTGCGTGGTGCAGGCGCACAAGGCGCAGGCGCAGATTCCCGGGCTGGCCAACGTCAAGAACGTGGTGGCCGTGGCATCGGGCAAGGGTGGAGTCGGCAAGTCGACCACGGCCGCCAACCTGGCCCTGGCCCTGGCCCGCGAAGGCGCCCGGGTGGGCATTCTCGATGCCGACATCTATGGCCCCAGCCAAGGCGTGATGTTCGGCATCGCCGAGGGCACTCGGCCCAAGGTCAAGGACCAGAAATGGTTCGTGCCCATCCAGGCGCATGGCGTGGAGGTGATGTCGATGGCCTTCCTCACCGACGACAACACCCCGATGGTCTGGCGTGGTCCGATGGTGTCGGGCGCGCTGTTGCAATTGGTCACCCAGACTGCCTGGGACGACCTCGACTACCTGGTCATCGACATGCCGCCGGGTACTGGCGACATTCAGCTGACCCTGGCGCAGAAGGTGCCGGTGGCGGGTGCGGTGATCGTCACCACGCCTCAGGACCTGGCGCTGCTGGACGCCCGCAAGGGTGTCGAGATGTTCCGCAAGGTGCACATTCCCGTGCTCGGTGTGGTCGAGAACATGGCCGTGCACATCTGCTCCAACTGCGGTCATGCCGAACATCTCTTCGGCGAAGGCGGCGGCGAGAAGCTGGCATCGCAATACGGCGTGGAGCTGCTGGCGTCGCTGCCATTGTCGATGCTGATTCGCGAACAGGCCGACGGTGGCAAACCGACGGCGGCGGCCGAGCCGGAGAGCCAGATCGCCATGGTCTACCAGGAGCTGGCGCGGCATGTCGGTGCGCGGATCGTGTTGCAGGAAGCCAGCGCGCAGGCAATGCCCAGCATTACCGTCAGCGACGACTGAACTGCCCAGCCCAGTGAGTGACGGCGCGCCTGGCGCCCGCCGTCACCTGTAGCTGAAAAGATCAAACTGCGGGCATAAAAAAACCCCGCCGGTGAGGGCGGGGTTCTTCAGAAGCTGTTCAGCTCAAGTTATACGACTTGAACTTCTTCAGCTTGCATGCCTTTCTGACCGCGGGTAGCGATGAAAGAGACCTGCTGGCCTTCTTTCAGGCTTTTGAAGCCGTCAGCCTGAATGGCTTTGAAGTGTACGAACAGGTCGTCACCGGATTGTGGAGTGATGAAGCCGAAGCCTTTTTCATCGTTGAACCACTTGACGGTACCGGTTTGGCGATTGGACATGGTGTATCTCCTTGAACAAAGTTAACTGCGGTTCGGGAAAAGCCCTGGCCGAGACTGAGTGCAAAGAGCAGGAAAATTCATGAAGATGTTGGACATCGGGTAGAGATTCTCAGTGACACAAGCAACACAGTGGCGCCACCTTAACCCTTTTTCAGGAACGTGCCAATGGTCTTTGCAGGGTTTCTTGCAAATAGTGCTCGGCGGCCATGCGCAGCCTGGTGGCAGGTTCGCCGCGCCATGGGCGAGGCAGTCTTTGAACCGCAGCGCGAGGCCCGGTAAGATGCGCTTCGGACTTTATTCACCTCGTTATTCAGGACACCCGCCATGAGCATCAAATCGGACAAGTGGATTCGCCGCATGGCGCAGGAACACGGCATGATCGAACCCTACGTCGAGCGTCAGGTGCGCGGCGAAGGCGCCCAGCGGGTGATTTCCTTCGGGGTGTCCAGCTACGGCTACGACGTGCGCTGCGCCGACGAATTCAAGGTGTTCACCAACATCAACTCGGCCACGGTAGATCCGAAGAACTTCGACGAAAAGAGCTTCGTCGACATCAAGAGCGACGTCTGCATCATCCCACCCAACTCCTTTGCCCTGGCGCGCACGGTCGAGTACTTCCGCATTCCACGCAACGTGTTGACCATCTGCCTGGGCAAGAGCACCTACGCGCGCTGCGGCATCATCGTCAACGTCACGCCGCTGGAGCCGGAATGGGAAGGGCATGTGACCCTGGAGTTCTCCAATACCACCACGCTGCCGGCCAAGATCTATGCGAACGAAGGGGTGGCGCAGATGCTGTTCCTGGAGTCCGACGAAGAATGCGAGGTGTCCTACAAGGATCGTGGCGGGAAATATCAGGGCCAGCGCGGCGTGACCCTGCCACGCACCTGATGCTGCCAGACGCGTGAAAACGCTCCAGGCGAACTAGTTATCGTTTTACCACTCCATATGAGTGACTTGCCCGGTTTACCCACCGTATTCCGGGCCATTGCTCAGGAGTGTCTATGAAAATCGACCCGACTATCAGTGCTCAACTGGCTCAGCTGCAGCCTAACCAGATTGGCCTACTCGCCTGGTCGCTTCTGGCCGATTCCTACGGCCATATGGCTGGCGGCGTACCTGGCCAACCCGATTCTGATACCCCGCAACCACCGGAGCCAGGCGGCCCGACCATTCCGGATGAGCCGCCCCCCGCACCGGTGGTCTGACGCTCAAGCGACCCGCCAGACGCCGCCGTCGCCGACCACGTACACACGCTGGTCGGCGGCGCTGTCCATGTTGTATCCCCCCGTGAAAGCGCCGAATGCCGGCAGCAGGCTGACCTTGCCTCTGAGCAGGTAGCACGGCAGGCACAGGCTTTGGCGGCCACGTCCGTGCAGCCGATAGACCGGGTGAATGTGTCCAGCCAGGACGTGCAGCTCTGGGTGTGGATCGGGTTCGTGCTGCAATGCGAACGGGCCCATTTCCAGAGGCTCGGTAACCACTTCGAAACGCAGTTCCGCCGGTGGGTCGCCCGCGCGTTTGTCATGATTGCCTCGAATCAGCGTGATGCGTAAATCTGCGACATCCGTTCGCCACGCTGCCAAGGCACCCAGCGTTCCGGCCGAATGCGATCCCGGTGCATGAAGAAAATCGCCGAGGAATATCAGGTGTTCGGTGGGATACTTCTCCAGGATCCGGTCAATCACTTGAAGGTTGCTGGCCGTGGTGCCGTGAGGCACCGGCTGGCCCAGCTTGCGGTAGGCCGCTGCCTTGCCAAAGTGCGCATCGGCTATCAACAGGGCCTTGTGCTCGGGCCAGTAGACCGCTTTCTCGGCCAGCAGCCATAGCTCGGCGCCTGCCAGTTGTACGTTGCAATACTCACTCATCCTGCGGCTTTCTCCAAGTCGCCGACCATGCGACGTATGCGGTCGGCGAGCTTCTCCGAACTCAGGCTTTCACGGAAACGCTCGACCAGCAGCGGAAAGCCCAGCGGCGTCGGACGCTTGACCGCGTGCATATCCAGACGCCGACTGGCGATCTGTTGCAGTACATGCTCCAGCCGCTGCACTTCCAGCTCCTGCTTCAAGACTTCTTCCTGCGCCTGGGTCAGCAGCAGGTTGCTGGCGTCGTACTGCTTGAATACCTGAAAGAACAGGCCGCTGGAAGCCTGAACCTGGCGGGTGCTTTTCTGCGAGCCGGGGTAACCGCCAAACACTAGCCCGGAGATCCGCGCAATCTCGCGAAAGCGCCGCAGCGCCAGTTCGCCAGCGTTCAGGCTGGCCAGTACATCGCTCAACAGGTTGTGCGCGCTGAGCAGTGCAGGGTCCAGTTGGGCGGCCCAGTCCACCTCGGTGGCACTGAGCAGTTCCAGCCCATAGTCGTTCACCGCAATGGAGAATGTCAGGGGCTGGCGCTGCGCCAGGCGCCAGGCCAGCAGGCTGCCCAGTCCCAGATGCACCTGGCGACCGCCGAAGGGGTAGATGAACAGGTGCCAGCCTTCGCGCGACTTCAGCGTTTCCGCCAGTAACGTGGTTTCGCTGGGTAGCGCCGACCACTGTTGCTGTACTTCCAGCAGCGGGCGCACGGCACGCATCTCGGGGCTGTCGTACTCACCGCGGGCGGCGGCGCCCAGCTTCGCCACCAGGGCGTCGGCCAGCTCGCCGGACAGCGGCATGCGCCCGCCATTCCAGCGCGGCACGGCGGCTTTCTTGGCGGTGCTGCGCTTGACGTAGGCGGTCATGTCCTCGACCCGCACCAGCTCCAGCTGGCGCCCGGCGAACAGAAAGCCGTCACCCGGTTTGAGACGGGCGATGAACCCCTCTTCGACACTGCCCAGCGAGCGACCGCCACCGCCCTTGCTCCAGTACTTCAACTGCAGGCTGGCATCGCTGACAATGGTGCCGATGCCCATGCGATGACGACGCGCCAGGCGTGCGTCGGGGACGCGCCACAGGCCATGCTCGTCAGGCTCGACTCGACGGTAATCGGGGTAGGCAGTGAGGGAGTGGCCGCCATAGCGCACGAACGCCAGGGCCCACTGCCATTCATCCTCGGTCAGGTTGCGGTAAGCCCAGGTGGTACGCACTTCGACCAGCAATGCGTCGGGCAGGAAACCGCCGCCCAGCGCCATGCTCACCAGGTGCTGGACCAACACATCCAATGGCTTGTCGGGTGATTCGCGTGGCTCGATGCGTCGCTGCGCGACGGCATCGTGCGCTGCCGCAGCTTCGACCAGTTCCATGCTGTGGGTCGGTACCAGGGTGACCCGCGATGCCCGACCCGGTGCATGGCCGGAGCGACCGGCACGCTGCATCAAGCGCGCGATACCCTTCGCCGAGCCGATTTGCAGCACCCGTTCCACCGGCAGGAAGTCCACCCCCAAATCCAGGCTCGACGTACACACCACCGCCTTGAGCTGGCCTTGCTTGAGGGCCCGTTCGACCCACTCGCGCACTTCCCGCGACAGCGAGCTGTGATGCAGGGCGATGATGCCCGCCCAGTCCGGGCGCGCATCGAGGATGGCCTGGAACCAGATTTCGGACTGTGCACGGGTGTTGGTGAATATCAGGCAACTGTTGCTGCTTTCGACCTCGGCGACCACCTGGTCGAGCATGCGCAGACCCATGTGCCCACCCCAGGGAAACCGTTCGATGGCCGCCGGCAACAGCGTGTCGACCTCGATCGTCTTGGCCTGCGCGCCTTGCACGCTGACACTCGGCTGGCCGGGTAGCAGCACTTCCTGTGCATGCGCCTGGTTACCCAGGGTGGCGGAGATGCCCCAGACGATGAGCTGCGGGTTCCACTGCCGCAACCGCGCCAATGCCAGCTGCAACTGCACGCCGCGTTTGTTGCCGATCAGCTCGTGCCACTCATCGACGACGACCATGGCGACGCTGCTCAACTCCTCGCAAGCCTTGTCGCGGGCCAGCAGCAGCGTCAGGCTTTCCGGGGTGGTTACCAGCGCCGAGGGCAGGCGGCGCGTTTGCTTGGCGCGATCACTGCTGCTGGTGTCGCCAGTGCGCAGGCCCAGGCTCCAGCCGATCTGCAACTCATCCACCGGTACCTGCAGGGCGCGCAGGGTATCGGCGGCCAGCGCGCGCATGGGCGTGATCCATAGCACGGTCAGCGGCGCCATGACCGGCTTGCGCTTGCCCTTGGGAATGACGGGCCCGGCCTTGGCGAAGCGTTGCAGGGCGGCGAACCAGACGGCGTAGGTCTTGCCCGCGCCAGTGCTCGCGTGGAGCATGCCCGATTCGCCGCGTTTGACGGCGGCCCAGACATCCTTCTGGAACGCGAAGGGCTTCCATTGACGGCTGGCGAACCAGTGTTTGGCAAAAGCGCTGGAGGTCGGCATGCCGTGACGGAGCGTCCTTAGGTATTTCTAAAAGGACCGCGACGACCCAGGTTGGTTTGATATTTGTACAAAAACCCGTGCGTGTATCAGTATCCGGTCATTTCCAGATAGCCCTCGCCAGCGTGGCTGCCCGCCAGGGTCACCGGGCCTTCCCAGTAGGGCGTGCCCACCGCCATCCAGGCGTTCGGGTTCAACGCGGTGGTTTGCACATGCAGGCCGTGGCTGGGGATGTCGATGGCCCAGCGCGTGGGTACCTGCCGACCGGCCACGCGGGTGTCCTGCAACGGGCGCAGGGTGATGCTGCCCGGGGCCAGCGGTGTGCTGCGTCCCTGGGCGTCGATCCAGTTACCGCTGAGAAAGTCTTGCCCGCCCGCGCCGCGCAGGCGAAACACCATCAACTGCTGGCCGTCGTCCAGGTGCAGCGAAAACCAGTCCCAGCCGGACTGATCGGCTGCCAGTGGCTGGCTGCTCCATTCCCGGTCAAGCCACGCGCGGCCCTTGACCTTATAGCGCTTGCCGTCGATCTGCAGCTGGCCGGCTGCGCTGAAGAACGGCTGGCTGTAATAATACGAGGCCTGTCCCGCATCGGACTTGCGGCTATAGCCTTGCTCGCCCTGCAGTACCAGAGGGCGCTCGCTGGTCAGGGCCAGTTGGTAGGCAAACCGTTCGCCAGTGGCCTGTACGTCCATTGCGGCGAGCGTGTGCTCGACGCCAGGCTGGCTGCGCAGGTGCCAGTCATCGATCCAGGCGTTGAACGGCATGATGCTCACACCGGCCTGGCCGATGCCTCCGCGGGCCAGGGTCTGTGCGCTGTAGTGGTCCGTTGCGGAAGTGAGTCCGGCGTGGCCGATCCACAGGTTGCGGTTACCCCAGCCCGGTTCGGTGCTGCCTGGTGCCAGGGCGCTGCGGAACAGGGTCCACTGCACGCCGAAGCGTTGCCCCTGGTCGTCTTCGAGGTTGGCGGTCAGGTACCACCACTCGATGCGGAAGTCGGGGTGAGCGCCATGGTCGGCGGGAAACTGGAAGACCTTGCCGGGGGTGACCTGGGCGAAGTCACCGGCCTGGCCGCCAAGCCCGGCAAAACCGGCAGGGGGTGGGGTTGGCTCGCAGCCGCTGGCTGCCAGCAGCAGGGCCAGCACCAGGATTCGGATCAGCTTAACGCTCACTGGCCATCACTCGCAGCAGGTCGGTGGGTTGGCTGCGTTGCAGGCGCAGCATGGGCCAGGCCGAGGCCAGCATCGCCGCAATCAGCGCCAGGCCGCACAGCTGCAGGATCTGCCATGGGAACACCTGCAGGGGCAGGCGCCAGCCGAACGCCTGCACGTTGATCACCGCCACCAGGCACCATGCCAGCAGAATCCCCAGCGGGACCGCCAGCACCAGGGTCAGCAGAGCCAGGATCAAGGTCTGCGCCACACTGAGCAGGATCAGTTGGCGCCGTTGCACGCCCATTGCCCACAGCGGCGCGAGCTGACCCAGGCGACTCTGGCTCTGGGTCAGCAGGCCGATGAACAGGGCCACGCCGGCCACCCCCAGGGTCAGTGCATTCAGGGCAGCCGTGGCACTGAACGTGCGTTCGAAAACCTGCGAGGCCCAGCGCTTGAGTTGCCGTTGTTCCACCACATGGCTGTCGTCCAGGCCAAACGCTTGCTGCACTCGGCTTTTCAGGGCAGCGGTGTCGGCCCCGGCCATGCGCAGGGCAAAGCGGGCAGGTGGGGTCCCGGGCCAGTGTTGCTGGAACTGCGCGGCGCTGACCAGAATATGGCCCTTGGGGTTGCCGTAGTCGGCATAGATGCCCACCACGGTCGGGTTCCAGCGCCCTTGGGCGGCGGGCAATGCAAGGCGCGCCCCGATGCCTACGCCCAGGCGCCGCGCCAGTTGCTCGCTGAGCATCAGGCTGTCACTGGAAAACAAGGTGTCCCATGGATTGCCGGCGGCCTGTTCGAGCAGCGGCCAATGCTCGCGGTACAGCGGCGCGTCGATCACGGCAGTCAGTTCGGTTGGCCAGCCTTGTTGACGAATCTGCATCTCCCAGCCGGGCAGCACCTGCTCGATCCCGTTCTGGCCTTGCAACCATCGTTGCAGCGCCTGGGCCTGCTCGGCGTGCTGTGGCCGCAGGTACAACTCGGCGCTCAAGCGCTGTTCCAGCCAGCCATTGAAGGTCTGTCGAAACCCCTCGGTCATGCTTGCAGCGCCGATGTTGGCGGCCAGTGCCAGCAGCAATGCCATGAGGGCCAGGCTCAGTCCCGGCAATTGCTGGCGGCAGTCGGCCAGGAACCACTGGCCCAGCACGCCCCAGCAGCGCCGGGCGAGCAGGGCGAGGACGCTGCTGAGCAGCACCGGCAAGGCCAACGCTGCCGCCAGCAACAGGCTGCCCATCAGCGCAAAGCCCGTGGCCAGGCCGTTGCCCCATACTGCCAACAGCAGGGCCAGCACGGCTGCACAGGCCGCCACCACGCCTTGTCGCTGCAGCCATTGGCGGTGGGCCTGATGCCAGGCTTCGCCACCGGACAATGCCAGCAGTGGCAGGCGTGCAGCACGCCAGAGACTGTCGCCGCCGGCCAGCAACACGCCGCCCAGGCTCAGTGCCAGGCCGCCCAGCCACCAGGCCGGGCTCAGGTTCAGCTGCCCGGCGACTTCTGCGCCGTACAGGCCACGCAGGCTGGCCGCCACATCGGGCAGCAGCAGACTGGCCAGCCAGTAGCCGCTGACGATACCGGCCAGGCCGCCGAGCAGCGCCAGCAGGCCCAGCTCCAGGGCCAGGGCCAGCACCAGCAGGGCGGCACTCACGCCGCAGGCACGTAAGGTGCGCAGCAGGGCACGACGCTGTTCCAGTGCCAGGCCAATGGCAGCGTGGACGATGAACAGGCCGACCACGAACGCCAGCAGGCCCAGCGCGGTCAGGTTCAGGTGAAAGCTGTCGGTCAGCCGCGCCAGGTCGCCGTCGGCATCGCTGCGGTTGATCTGCAGGTGATCGGTGTAGGCGTCGGGCAGGGCCTCTTCGAACGTTCGTGGCAGCAGCAGGCGGGTCAGTCGTTCAGGCGTCTGCAGCACCGTCTGGGCCGCGCCGATATCCATCAGCAGCACACCGGGTGCCATCTGTGCCCGGGCCTGCAGGGGAGGAAGGGTTGCGCCAGTGCCGGCGGGCAACCGTGCACCTTCCTCCACGCCAAGCTCGCGCAAGGTCTGGGGCGCCACCCAGGTACGGCCGGGTGCGCCGATGAACGCGCTCAGGTCATCGCTGCTCGGCACCTCGCCGGCCACGGGGCTGCCTGCTGGCAGAGTCAACGGCTCGATACCCATCACTTGCAGGCGCAGTTGCGGATGCGAGGGGAGGGTGATCCGGCCCTCGAGCACCGGAGAGACTGGCCAGCCCTGCAGGCGCAGTGCGATGAAGGTCGATTGCGCAAGGTCGGCGCCGTCACGGGCAACGATGCTGGCCTGGGCCTGACCACCGACCATCTGGCTGGCCAGGGCATAGCTCTGTCGTGCCTGGCTGTTCAAGGCGAGTACGCCGGTGAACAACGCGGTGGCCAGCCACAGGCCAGTGATCAGCGCCACGCCCTGTACCGGATGCCGCCGCCAATGGCTGAGCAGGCTGCGCAGGGTCCAGTACAGCACCGCCACGTCAGCGATCCGTCCCGGCAACGATGCGACCGGCCTGCAGCACCACGCGTCGCTCCAGGCGGGCTGCCACCAGCGGGCTGTGAGTGACCATCAGTAGCGTGCTGCCACTGGCCCGCAGCAACTCGAGCATCAGGTCCAGCGCATGCTCGCTGGTGGCTTCGTCGAGGTTGCCGGTAGGTTCGTCGGCCAGCAGCAGGGGCGGCCGCGAGGCCAATGCACGGCCCAGGGCCACGCGCTGTTGTTGCCCGCCGGACAGTTGCTCCGGATACCGCTGCAGGAGTGCCGACAAGCCCAGGCGTTCAGCCAGTTCGCGCTGCCAGGCTGGGTCCAGGCGGCCGGCCAGGCGGGCCTGAAAGGCCAGGTTGTCGGCCACGCTGAGACTGCTGATCAGGTTGAACTGCTGGAAGATCAAGCCGATGTCGCAGCGCCGCCAGCGCGCCAGCTGGCGCTCGTTCATCTGCGTGAGCACCTGCCCGGCCGCTTCGATACGACCGCTGTCGGCCATGTCCAGCCCCGCGACCAGATGCAAAAGGGTGCTCTTGCCACTGCCCGATTCACCCATCAGCGCCAGGCTGGCGCCACGCTCCAGTTGCAGGTCGATGCCCTGCAGCACCGGCAGTGGGCCTTGCGGTGTGGCGTAGGTCTTGTGCAGACCCTGGATATGCAACATGGGCAGGTTCTTCATGACGGTGATGCTGCGGCCCTCGGGCAACGGCGAGGGGCTGTGACTGTGAGTCCGGCCCCCCATGCAGGTTCAAGCTTTGTTGCGTATCAGCCGCCGCAGCGCGAAGCGATTCGGATGGCAGGCCCAGGCCACTTCCTGAGGCAGCGGCAGCGGTTCGTCGTCCAGCCAGGCGGCAATCAGTTCACCCGACAGCGGTGCGGTGATCAGCCCGCGCGAGCCATGGCCGCTGTTGACGTACAGCCCCGGCAGCCAGGGGCAGGGCTGTTCAGGCACCTGGCGGGCATCCTTGGCCAGGATCGCAAAGCGCTCGGCGAATGCCTGCGCGTCGGCGACCGGCCCGATGATCGGCAGGTAGTCCGGGCTGGTGCAGCGAAATCCGGCCCGGCCCTGCAAGCGTTCGGCGGGCAGCAGCGCAGCGCCCAGACGCACGGCAAGGTCAGGGGAAATCGCTTCGAGCAGGGCCAGGTTGTCGAGGTTGTCCGCGTGGCTGGGCGTGAGGTCTTCACTGTGGAAGTCGAAACTGGCGCCCAGCGTGTGTTCGCCCGAGCGGGCGGGAGCGATGTAGCCCTCTGCGCAGACCACCGTCGACAGCGCCGCACTGCGCGGTGTCTCCGACAGGCGAGTGATTTGCCCGCGGATGCGCTTGAGTGGCAAGGCGCAGGTCTGGGCGAAGGCATTGGCCTGGGCGGCGCACGCCAGCACGGCTACTGGGGCGCAGGCCAGAAGGGTGTTGTCGGCGAACGCGTGCCATTGGCCGTCGAGGTGGCGCAGGTCTGCCACGTGGTGATGGCGCAGCAGGGTGATGCGTGGGTGACGCGCCAGGTGCTGGCACAGGGCAGGCGGGTGGACCCAGCCACCGTCGGGATAGAACAGGCCGCCGCTGGGCAAGTCGACGCCTGCCTGCGCCTGGGCCGCTGAACGGTCCAGCAGGTGCAGCAGTTCGGGTTGGAATGCGTCGGCCAGTTGCCCCTGGCGCTGCGCTTCCTTGTCGTCGAAGGCCAGCTGCAGAACGCCACAGGCGTCCCAGTCGCGACCGCGCTGCAGTTGCGCAAGCAGCCTGCGCGTGTGGCAGAAGCCCGCCAGAATCAACTGCGAAAGGGCCGTACCGTGGGCCGAAAGTTTCAGGTACAGCACGCCCTGCGGATTTCCCGAGGCTTCCCGAGCCACTTCGGCATGACGCTCGAGCAGCGACACCCGCCAACCGCGCGCGGCCAGGCTGGCGGCGGTGGCGCATCCTGCCAGGCCGGCACCGATGACCAGCGCGTGGCGTTCGCCGGTTACCGGCTCGGGGCGGGCGAACCAGGGCTTGACGGCGGGTGTTGCCACTGCGGCGTCGGCCGCGAACACGCCTCTGGATACATGCCATTTGTTGCCGATGCCCGGCACTCGTTTCATCTTGAAGCCGACGGCCGCCAGGCCACGACGAACCCAGCCGGTGCTGGTGAACGTGGCCAGCGTTGCGCCGGGCGCCGCCAGCCGCGCCAGTTCGGCGAACAGCTGGGGTGTCCACATGGCCGGGTTGCACGCCGGAGCGAAACCATCCAGGAACCAGGCATCGACCTTCCCGTCCAGGCACGGCAGCTGTTCCAGCGCATCGCCTATGAGCAACGTCAAGGTCACCCGGCCGCCGTCGAACACCAGGCGCTGGAAGCCTTCATGCACCGCCACGTACTGCGCCAGCAACGCCTCGCTGCAGGCCGAAAGCTCTGGCCACAGCGCCAGGGCTCGGGTCAGGTCCGCAGCGCTCAGCGGGTACTTTTCCACGCTGATGAAGTGCAGGCGCGCAGTCGGTGCAGCCGAGGCGGCGAAGCACTGCCACGCACAGAGAAAATTCAGCCCGGTGCCGAAGCCGGTTTCGCCGATCACCAGGCGTTCGCCGTCGGCGAGGGCGGCGAAGCGTTCTGCCAAGCGGTTCTGCTCGATGAACACATGGCGGCTTTCGGCCAGGCCGTCGGCGGCGAAATAGACGTCGCCGAAGGCGCGCGATCGAGGATGACCGGTGTCGGTCCAGTCCAGCTGGGCGAGGGTGCTCGGGGTTTTCATGACGGCTTCGGCAATAGGCGAGCAGGCATTGTAGCGCGCAGGCTCTGCTTCGCCAGCGCCAGGCCGCTGCGATGGCTGCGCGGCGGCGGCCACTGCGGTCTGCAGGTGGTTATTAATGCAGCCTCTGGCGGCTGTGGCGCGGGCTACCGTGCGCGCTCCCCTTTCGGCAAGGAGCCGATCATGCACGCGATCTACCCCCCAATGAGCCAGGGCGGCACCGCCCGGGACCGCCGCCATGCGCGCATCGTCGCGCAGCGGTTGCCGACCTGGCTGAGCCAGGCCAGCCCGGCGATGCGCGAGGCGTTGAGCGCCAGTCAGAATGAAAGCCACGCCGCCAAGCGCGCCCTCGCCCCTGTACTGGCCGGGCTGCGCGACGTCACCGAGTTCTGTGCCGACCTGGTCGGGCAGGAGATCCGCAGGCAGTGCCAGCTCGACATTGATCCGCGCGGCTATGTGCTGGTGCGCGCCATGCACAACGTCGGCATGGGCTTCAGTCATCGCTGGGCGATTGAACAGAACCTGCTGGTTGCCTCTATGCAGAATTTCGAAGCGAACCTGAGCTTTGCGCCGGGTTCGATGGTGCTGCCAAGCGGCGGTGTCGAATACTTCACTGCCGGCAAAGACATCGACTTTCGCGCCCGCCAGGAAAAACCGGCAATCGCCCTCGACCCCCAGCGATTCGCCACTGCCTGCCGGCGCCTGGACCTGGGCCAGCGCTACCAGGCTCACCTGGACACAGTGTTCAAGCCCGACGACCAACCCGAGCGGGTGGCGGCGCTGTTCAAACGCAATGACCAGGCCCATCTCGCAGTGCTGGCCCACATTGCCCGCTTGCGCGGCGATGTCGAGGAAGACGGCTATCGTCTGCTGCTGCAGGTTGCCCAAGCGGCTCCCCCGACCTGGGCGGGCAGCGCGGTGCGCTATCACTGGCTGCGCCTGCTGGGCAGCGCCGATTTCGCTGCCGTGGCGTTGTACGGCGTGCAACTGATCGAATCGACCGTCGACGGTCGCTGTGTGGTGCTGATGCCCGGCGAACCCGACCACCCGATCAAGCAATACCCTTCGTTCCAGGCCTTCGCCGAACGCCTGGGAGAAAAACTCCAGCGGCCCGATTTCCAGCGATATGTCTGCTCGTTGGTGGGCGAGAAGTTCGCTGCGCCGTTCGACCGGCGTCTGCAGCAGCGGCTTGCCGGCTCCGGTGGCGCTTGGCTGAAGCGATTGAACCTGGAAAAGCGTGCGGTGGTCGGTGACCTGTTCGACCTGCAACATAATGATCGCTTGCTCAAGACCTACCAGAATGCTCGAGTGATGGCGGTGCCGACCGCCGACGAAGACGCCATCATCCGGGAGCGTGAACGCCGGCGTTATCTGGACGCCGGAACGACCCTGCTCAATATCGCCGGCCTGCTGGTCCCGGCGTTGGGTGCGGCCATGCTGACCTGCGCTGCGGCCCAGCTGTTGCAGGAAGTGTTCAGTGGCGTCGACGATTGGCGCCAGGGCGATGATCATGCCGCCTTCGGCCATGCCATGAGCGTGGTCGAAAATCTGGCGACCATGGCGGTGTTCGCCGGCGCGGTGCAGGCGGGCCGCAGCTGGATCGCGCCCAGAGTGCCTGCCATTGCCGCCGATACCCAGCTGGCGGAACTGCTCCCGGTGACGCTCGCCGATGGCCGCGAGCACCTGTGGCGTCCCAACCTCGACGACTACGTTGCTGCCCAGGGCCTGCCTGCCGACCTGCTGCCCGATACCGATCGGCTCTATCACGACGAAGCACGTGACAGCGTGGTCATCGACGGGCGCGTGCATGACCTTCGCTTCGACGATCGGTACCAGCGGTGGCGCATTACCCATCCGCGCGACGCGAATGCCTACCTGCCACTGATCGAGGAAACGGGTGCCGGTTGGCGGCTGGCCGCCGAGCAGCAACCCGAGGTGACCGGCACCACCCTGCGTGACCGCCTGGGCTGGCGGCTGTCGGGCATGGAGTCACAGGATATCCATCGGGCGCTGGCCAGCACCGGGTTGCCGCCCACCTTGCTGGACGCGGTCTATGCCCAGGCCGACAAACCCACTGCCTTGCTGGTCGATGCCCTGCAACGTTTTGCCCTGCACCGCCAAGTGCAACGCGCCGGGCTTGCGGACACTGCCGCGCAGGTACGTTTCGAACAGCTCTACGACGCCACGCATTTTGGCAGCGGTCCGGCCACCCAGCTCATTTGCAGGGATTTTCCCGCCTTGAGCGTCGCCGCAGCCGAGGAGGTATTGCTCGGCGTGGCGCCTGGCGAACAGGCGCGAATGCTGGTCAATCGACGCATTCCCCTGAAGTCGAGTGAGCGCGCGCGTGCCTATCAGCAGTGCCAACGGCTCAATCGCGCCTTCGAAGGCCTATGCTTCGGCACCGCGCAGTCGCTGGACAGCCTCGAGCTGGAACGGGCCATCAAGCAGGTGCTGGGCGACACCGCGTCGGCCGATGCGGTGCGTGACTACGCCTTCGCTCACCGCGATGCCTGTGCACGCTGGCTGGGCCAGACCCCTTTGCCGGAAAGCTTCCGGGCACCGATGCGCGACGGCTACGGGCGCGTGGGTTACCCCATGAGCGGAAGGCGAGAGGTGGCCCTGTCGCGACGGGTGCTGGTGGCACGCATTCGCGGCCTCTATCCGGGCACCAGCGAGCCCGGCGCCCGCGAACTGCTGGGACTGTACGAACAAGTCGGCATGAGCCGCGCCGACATCATGCTGGGGCTGGACAACCTGGCCTCCGAGCGTTCGCAGATGCACGCTCAGCTGCAAGCGTGGGCGCACCGACCGGCCCCGGCCAACCTGCCGGCCCGCTACAACGCCAGCAGAGGCGACCTGATGCATTACCGTGCCGACGTCACGGCGCGTCTGGACATCGCCTGGCGCCGTCAGCTGCCTTCCGAACGTGCGGCCAACGGACACCACTATCATCTGAACCTGACCTACGCGCCGCTGCTGGATTTTCCCGGCCTGAACGCCGATCTGCGCTTCGTCACGCACCTGAACCTGACCGGCAGCACGGTGGACGCGCCGGCACTGACCAACTTGCTGGCCAGCTTTTCGCAGTTGCGCAGCCTGACCTTGCGTGAGTGCAACCTGGGCCAGTTGCCCGAAGCGGTCGATCGTCTGACGCAACTGACCGAACTGGACCTGACGCTTTGCAACCTGACCCTGGACCAGGCGCTGCTCGACCGCCTGGGACGTCTGCCGGACCTGACCCTGTTGAGCCTGAGCGGCAATCTTCCGGGGCCGATAGCCACTTCCAGCGGTTTCTCCAGGCTGCAGCAACTCAATCTCGCCGGTCTGGTGCTGCCCAGCTGGCCACAGTGGGCTTCGCGGCTGCCCGCGCTGCGCACCCTGAACCTGTACCGCACCCGGCTGCGCCATATTCCCGACTCGGTGTTCACCGAGATGAGCCAAGGGCAGGGTGTGGACGTTTTCATGGATCGCAACAGGCTGGATGACTTCAGCTTGAGGCAGCTGGATAGCCCCAGGCCACACCGGCGTTTTCAGTTCTTCGCCCATCGGACCAACGATGTGCACTCGGCAAGGGCCGGCCGCCCGCTGGTCGATGTGTGGCTGCAGGGTGCCAGCGAGGTGGAGCGACGCCATCGCGCACAGTTGTGGCAGGGGCTGGTCGATGAAGACGGCTCCGAGGCCTTCACCCGCTTGATCGACAATCTGCGTCACACACCGGATTACACCCGCAATCCAACCGAACTGACCCGGCGCGTCTGGAATGTCGTTGCCGGCGCATCGGCCAGTCGCCAGTTGCGTCAACGCCTGTACACCATGGCCCAGGGGTTGGACACTTGCGTGGATGGGGAGCGGTTGATGTTCAGTGATATGGAAGTGCATGTGCTCCAGCATTACGCCTTGCAGGGCGCAACCTGGGCCCAGCGTGGCGAACGCCTGTACGAGCTGGCCCGTGGACTGTTCCGGCTCGACCGGCTGGAGGTCATTGCCCGGCGCATCATTGCCGAGCGTCGGCGCCTGGGTGTGAGCGTCGACGAGGCAGAAGTGCGCATGGCGCTGCGGACCTATCTGGCCCGTCGCCTGGCCTTGCCCGGCCAGCCGCAGAGCATGGCCTATGCCGCCACGGCCGGTATCGGCGTCGACATCTACGACGCCGCACAGGCCGAGGTGCTGCAGGCCGAAGCCGCACCGGACTTCGCCGCGTTCATGATCCGCCAGGCATTCTGGACCGACTACCTGCGTGAACGCCATGCGAGCACACTGGAACGAGGTCTGGCGTCGTTCGCCGAGGAATTGAGCGTCCTCGACGAACGCCAGGAACCCGGCAGCAGCGGCGATTACCTGCGGCGCGCCAATGACATCGCCCGACGTCGCCAGGGTGCCGAGAACGCCTTGCTGGCCGAACTAACCCTGCTCGAGCGGGTCGGCTTCAGTAGCGATACGCAAAGCACCACCTCGCCCAGCGAGGCTCGCTCAAGCTAACCGAAGAGGAATGCCTGCCCCATGTTCGAATCCGCCGAAATTGGTCACGCCATCGACAAGGACACTTACGAGGCTCGTCTGCCTGCCCTGCGCGAAGCGCTGCTGGAAGCCCAGTACGAGCTCAAGGAACAGGCGCGTTTTCCGGTGATCGTGTTGATCAACGGCGTCGAAGGGGCGGGCAAGGGCGAGACGGTCAAGTTGCTCAACGAGTGGATGGACCCGCGCCTGATCGAGGTGCGCACCTTCGATGAAAAGACCGACGAGGAACTGGCGCGACCACCAGCCTGGCGCTACTGGCGCCAATTGCCGGCCAAGGGCCGCATGGGGGTGTTCTTCGGCAACTGGTACAGCCAGATGATTCAGGATCGGGTGCATGGCGACATCAAGGATGGCCGTCTGGAGCAGGCCATCAACGGCGCGCAGCGTTTGGAGCGCATGCTCTGCGACGAAGGTGCGCTGATCTTCAAGTTCTGGTTTCACCTGTCCAAGCAGCAGATGAAGGCGCGGCTCAAGTCATTGCGTGACGATCCGTTGCACAGCTGGCGGATCAGCCCGCTGGACTGGCAGCAGTCCAGGACCTATGACCGCTTCGTGCGCTTCGGCGAACGCGTGGTGCGGCGCACCAGTCGCGACTACGCGCCGTGGCACGTGATCGAAGGTGTGGATGCCAACTACCGCAGCCTGGCGGTCGGGCAGATTCTGCTCGAAGGATTGCAGGCAGCGCTGAAGGCGCCCACCGAGCCAGTGCGCAAGGCCGTGGCGAACATCGGTGAAAGCATCGACAAACGCAGCCTGATCGGCAGCCTGGATTTGAGCCGGCATCTGGAAAAGGACGATTACGAACGCCAGCTGATTGCCGAGCAGGCTCGCCTGGCAGGCCTGATGCGCGACAAGCGCATGCGCCGCCACGCCCTGGTGGCGGTGTTCGAAGGCAACGATGCGGCGGGCAAGGGAGGAGCGATCAAGCGTGTCGCCGCTGCGCTCGACCCGCGTCAATACCACATCGTGCCGATTGCCGCGCCAACCCAGGACGAACTCGCCCAGCCCTATCTGTGGCGCTTTTGGCGGCAATTGCCGGCGCGGGGCAAGTTCACCGTGTTCGACCGCTCCTGGTACGGTCGCGTGTTGGTCGAGCGGATCGAAGGCTTTTGCAGTCCGGCCGACTGGATGCGCGCCTATGGCGAGATCAACGACTTCGAAGAGCAACTGACCGATGCCGGTGTGGTGCTGGTCAAGTTCTGGCTGGCGATCGATGAACAGACCCAGCTGGAACGGTTCAAAGAGCGCGAGCAGATTCCGTTCAAGCGTTTCAAGATCACCGAAGACGACTGGCGCAACCGCGAAAAGTGGGGTGCCTATCGCGACGCGGTGGGCGATATGGTCGATCGCACCAGCAGCGAAGTGGCACCGTGGACCTTGGTCGAGGCCAACGACAAGCGCTGGGCGCGAGTCAAGGTACTGCGCACCATCAACGATGCGCTGGAAGCCGCCTTCAAGAAAGACAAGAAGGACTGAGCCATCGCGGCCGCTCCTACGCAGGTTACGAGGTTGTCCGTAGGAGCGGTCCGTGGCCGCGAAG
>NZ_JACYVJ010000015.1:0-55471 GCF_014842235.1 Pseudomonas sp. CFBP 13710
ACATTTTACAAGGGTGCGCCATTTCGCCGCAGGTACATTGAGCAGGAGCAGAAGAGGTTTCATCCAAACACCACGCATGTCCAGACTGGTAACCTCGCTTATCCATACGCTGCATGAATGGCTACCGGCATGACACAGCTCTTTGAAAGCATGCGAAAAACGTCGAATGCCGGTCGAAAGATCCCCGAATCGTGAACGTTGGGGCGCTTTCGATCGAGGTTCCATCGCATTCGCAAATCAAACGACCTGCACCTAGGGGCTCTTCAAGAACGAGCACCGCAATTCCCTATTAGCATTTTTTTCTGTGACGGCACTGCATTTCCCGCTCAGGTCAACTGGAAATTTCAGGTTTGCGTGCAAACCATCCGTAGAACGCGATAGCCGCGTAGCAAGCTGCAGGCACAACCAACGAAAATGACAGAGTGTTTAAGTCCGCAACAAAACCGGTGAGGGGCGGAATAATAGCGCCACCCACGATAGCGCAGCATATGAGGCCTGAACCTTGCGCCGCTTTTTCGCCCAGCCCTTCGGAGGCCATTGCGAATATAGTAGGAAACATAACCGAGTTGAATAATCCTACTGCCAAAATTGCCCAGCCAGCAGATATACCTTCGGCAGAGGCTGCTAGACTCAGAAGCATGATCACTCCACTCGCAGCGTAGGTAAGCAGTTTTCCCGGGGCAAACCTTCTAAGGAGGGCCGCACCAATAAAACGACCTACCATCGCGCCACCCCAATAATAGGCAACGTATTTGCCTGCTGTTTCAGAATCGAAGCCAAAGGTTGAAGTTTGCATCAAGAAGTTGGTTAGTAAGCTTCCAATAGCGACCTCGGCGCCAACATAAAAGAACAAGCACGCCGCACCGAGGGAGAATCGCGGGCGTTTGAGAAGTTTAAGTGCTGTCAGCGGATTGCTGGGCTCAGGTTTGGTTTCCGCTGGTAGCTGTTTTCGCTGATGCCAAATGATCGCGGCGACAACCAATAGCACGAGTGAAATCCCCACATAAGTATTGCTGATAACCTCAGCTTCTTCAGCGAGGAAAGAAGTTAGCGCGGAGCCGTTCAATACTGAAGGATCGAAATCATTGAGCGTCCCGAGAATCAAAATTGCGCCTAGGTAGGGCGCTAGGGTAGTTCCTAGAGAGTTAAACGCGTGGGCGAACGTTACCCGGCTGTGTGCGGAGCTGGAAGAACCGAGCAGTAATATCAAGGGGTTGGAAACCACCTGCACGATGGTGACCCCGGTCGCCAAAATGAATAACGCTCCTAGAAACGTTGCAAATAATCCTATTTGAGTTGCCGGAATGAACAGTAGGCAACCTGCGGCCATGGTAAGTAGACCAACCGTGGCAGCTTGCATATAACCTATTCGTGCGATCAGCAAGCCTGCTGGAATTGAGGCGAGGAAGTAGGCAAGAAAAAATGACGACTGAACAAGCATGGCTTCGGCATAGCTTAGGCTAAAGAGATGTTTGAGTTTAGGGATCAATACATCGTTCAGGCTGGTAATGCTCCCAAAGATGAAGAATAGCGAGAAAACGAGAAAACTGAGGCGTTGGACGTTGGGATGGGCGGGTGTCGATGTCTGTACTTTCGCAGCAGTTGTCCCGTGCATCACAGGCACTCCCTATTGTCTTTTTGGTAGGAGGGTTGGCACCACGATTTTTCCGACCGTGGCGATCAAGGAGGATGCCGAGGTTTGGATGGGTAGGGCAGTGCCACTAATGGCGTTCGATGGTACGATTGTGGCGTGTTCATATCCCTGCAAGGCAGCATGCGCTCATGAGACCCAGTTTCGAACAAGTTCCGACCGAAGCTAATGCCTCCTTGACGATGTTGAACAGGCGTTTACCCGACGCGATACCATTTGAATGGCACCATCACCCAGAATATGAGTTGACGCTCACATTGAACAGTCGTGGGCACCGCTACATCAGCAACGATGTAGCGCCGTACGAGGATGGCGACCTGGTGCTGGTGGGCCCTAATGTTCCGCACAGCTGGTCGTCAGTCGAGCGTTACGACCCGGCGAAACCCTATATTGCTTTAGTGATTTGGTTTTCTGATTCATGGGCCGAGTCGCTCGTAGCTCTGTTCCCAGAAATGGGCGCTATTCGAACTCTACTGAGTGCTGCACAGACAGCGGTGCATTTCACTGAAGCGGCTTCGCGTGAGCTTCGTCCTATCATTGAATCGATGGTGGATCAGGACGCTTCGCAACGTTTGGTTTCGCTGTTAGTAGTCCTGAGCAAGCTGTCTCAAGATACGGATGCCAGGAAAATCTCCGTAGCGGCAATTTCGGATTCATCCAGTCAAATCATCGAGGATGCCCGGATCCGTCGAGTCCTCGATCATATTCACGCTCGCTACACGACCTCCCTTAGTCTGCCGACGCTCGCAGACGTAGCCTGTGTCAGCGTTTCAGCATTTCATCGCATGTTCAAAAAGCACACTCGGTGTACAGCTTTGGATTACATCGTCCGATTACGTACCGGGCATGCATGCTCGCTATTGATGCAGAGCAACTTGCCCGTTTCAACGATCGCCGAGCAAGTAGGCTACTCCTCTCAAGCACTCTTCAATCGTCAATTCAAGGTACAAAAAGGCGTGACACCATCAGAGTTCCGGCGCCAGCATGGGCGCCATTTCAAATGATGCCGCCATGTGACCGACAGAGGCTGGTCATTAGCTTGATCGTTCTGCAAGCTCAGAAAACGCCAGAATCATATTAGCCAACGCCGGGAACGTGACTGCCGAAATCGTCTTTTTGGTGGTTTGATGCTTGCGGGAAAATAAGAATTCAGGTGTCCTATGACCAAGTATCAATCTTTCGAAAGTGTAGACCTCCCCGAAAACTACAAAGACAGCATCGTCAAAATGAAAAAGACGTTGCGTGCGCAAATAGGCGATGTCGAATCGCTTTTCGCCGAGGTCAGCGAGTTCATTGCAACCGAAATCGCATCGATCAAGGAGCAGCAAGCGATGACCGGGTCGGGTTTGCCTCTGCTCGAGTTCGACGCCATAGCCAATAGGAACGTGACACAGGAGCAATTGGCGCAAATCAAACGTCGCGGCTGCTTGGTCATAAAAAACCACTTCCAGAGAGAGCAAGTCCTGACTTGGGATAGGAACCTACTTGAGTATCTAGATAGGAATGATTTTGATCGGGTGTATCGCGGGCCTGTAGATCAGTTTTTTGGCAACCTTGACGCTTCGCGACCGGAGATTTTCCCAATTTATTGGTCGAACTCGCAGATGCAACTTCGCCAAGATGAGCGTATGGCCGCAGCTCAATCATTTCTGAACAGGCTATGGAAAATCCACTCCCAGGGTCACGAGTGGTTCAATCCGGACGTTAACGCTCTCTACCCCGATCGTGTGCGCCGCCGTCCACCGGGTACCACCTCTAAAGGGTTGGGGCCTCACACTGATTCAGGCGCTTTGGAGCGATGGCTACATCCGGCTTACCTTAAGGTTTTCGATAAAATCTATAGCAACGATTTTAAGTCCTATGATCCGTGGGACGCAGCGCACCGCACTGAAGTGGATGAATACGCTTACAGAGACACGGTAAAGTGCTCGGCTTTCAGAACTTTTCAAGGGTGGACAGCCCTCTCTGACATGAAAGCCAGTCAGGGAGTGCTGCATACCTTGCCCATTCCGAAAGCGATGGCTTATATGCTTCTGAGACCTTTGTTGAAAGACGTACCAGAGGATGAGTTGTGTGGTGTAGCACCGGGTAAGGTACTGCCAGTTTCACAAAAATGGCATCCGCTACTGGTGCAGGGAATGACGCCGATCCCCGATGTCGAGGCAGGTGATTCAGTTTGGTGGCACTGCGACATCATCCACAGTGTGGCACCCGTCGAAAACCAAGAAGGCTGGGGTAATGTGATGTATGTACCAGCAGCACCCATGTGCCCAAAGAATCTTAGATATGCTCACGACGTACGAAGAGCCTTTGAGGCGGGAAAATCGCCAGATGATTTTCCGCCAGAACATTACGAAACTGCGTGGCAAGACCGATTCACACCAGATCAGTTGAACGCTCTTGGTCGCAACGGATTGGGCATTCGCTGATCGCCTGTGATGGTTGTTGCTGAATCTGGCGTACCCTCAATGCAAAGACGTTGCTGTAACAGCAAGCTTCGCATGCCTCGCTGATAAAAACAAAAAAGGTGTAAAGATGAACAAGACCAATCGCTTTGCCGTAACCATTTCCTTGGCCACACTTATCCCTATCATAGTGCAGGCTGCCGAAAGCAAGGGCACTGTTGAAGTCGTTCACTATTGGACATCGGGGGGAGAAGCAAAATCGGTAGATGTACTTAAACAGATTATCGAAAAAGATGGCTTCACTTGGCAAAACAGTGCCGTGGCAGGCGGCGGCGGAGCTGCGGCTATGACCGTGCTGAAAACACGCACAATTTCCGGCAATCCGCCGTCCGCAGCGCAGATCAAGGGGCCGGATATTCAAGAATGGGGCAACTTGGGTCTGTTAGCCAGTATCGACAACGTCGCCAAAGCGAACGACTGGGATAATCTCCTACCAAAAGCGATCGCCGATATCATGAAATATGATGGTAACTACGTAGCGGTACCGGTAAACATACATCGGATCAATTGGCTATGGATAAATCCTGAAGTGTTAAAAAAATCCGGCGTGGACAAGGCGCCGGCAACCCTCGAGGAACTCTATACTGCGGGCGACAAGCTCAAGGCGGCAGGCTTCATTGCGATTGCACACGGTGGCCAACCCTGGCAAGACACCACTGTATTTGAAGATCTCGTGCTGAGCATTATAGGAGCCGATGGCTTTCAAAAAGCCTTTGTAGAAATTGACGAGCAGACGCTGACGAGCTCTAAAATGAAGGATGTATTCACGGCGCTTCGTAAGCTTCAAACATATATGGATCCCGACGGTGCTGGTCAAGACTGGAACCTGGAAGCCGGGAAAGTCATCAATGGCAATGCCGGCATGCAAATCATGGGGGACTGGGCCAAAAGTGAGTGGATTGCGGCCGGCAAGCTGGCTGATACCGATTACCAGTGCGTACCGTTCCCAGGATCGCAAGGTATTTACACCTACACCATCGATTCTCTGGCAATGTTCAAGTTGTCCAATAAGAACGATACGGACGGTAACAATGCGGCACGCGACTACCTAGCTAAAGTTGCTATGGAGCCTACGTTCCAGTACGTTTTCAATCAGAACAAAGGCTCAATCCCAGTGATCAAGGGCCTGGACATGAGTCAGTTCGATAGTTGTGCACAGGCTTCAGCCAGAGATTTTGCCGAAGCGGAGAAGGCTGGCACACTCGAGCCGAGCATGGCGTTCAACATGTCAACCTCGCAGGCAGTGCAAGGAGCTGTTTTCGATGTTGTCAGCAATTTCTTGAGCGACAAGAGCGCCGAGCCGAGCAAGGCAGGTAGACAGCTGTTCACTGCGATGAAAGCGGCCTCCCAATAGCGCTCAGCGTAATTCTAGACCTGCAGTAGCCCGGCAGATCTTGAAGGAGACAGCGTAAAAAACCACGCTTGCCGTGTTAATTTTCGCCAGTGCCCGCGCTTCCTCCAGGTGGGCGGCTTGTCTGAACTTCATAACCCGATTGGTCAGTCGTAAGATGAACAGCATCAAGGGGCGAAAAACCATTCACCTTACGATATTTGAGAGATCATCATCGGTATCAATCAGGTGCTCGCCTAGCGGATTGAGCGCGCCATTACGGTAGTAGCGCAGAGCATTGGCACCATTCTATCTGTCAGGCTTGAACGGTATTTGCTAATAATCGGGGGGCTGGCAGCCGGCATCATCTGCCTATGCGCGTTGCTGCCTTAATCGCATTGGAAACCTGCCGCGTACTGATGGAAGAACTAAATGGCCAGGCGTCTAAACGCTATCAAATGCAGACGATGACGCTATCCACGTAGGCAGCATTCGAACCATCAACTAAAAGACTGCAATATCTGTTTCTTAGACAAAGACTGGGCAACCCCACTGTTTGTTTCCGTCCATTTAGTGGATCCACAGCTAATGAGCTTTAACTGCAGGAGTCTTGCCGCCAAGCGGCAGCTACGCCAAAACGAAGGGGCTTAAACGCGAGTGGGGCTAAACTACTGGTTGGTTTCCTAAGAGTTGATACAGTAATGGTCGATTTCACATTAAGGCGCTTGGATTGCAATGCACCAGGATCACCGCAGGATAAGATTTCATTGATGTTCGATACCTTGGCTCAATCGTGGCTTTGTTCTCCGATTTTTCCAATAGCGAGTGAAAGCTACTCAAATCCGTTATTGTGACAAGCTGTCCGCGAGTTCACGTGGGGTCATACGAATCGTGTGACTTCTCTTCGCCAGTTCAAGCATCCAGTCAACAAAACAGCGGACGCGCGGTGCTAGATGCTTGTTGGTGGGATAGAGGAGGTGAATAGGCTTGGGCGCGAAGCTCCAGTTTGGAAGGACAGGAATCAGTAGCCCTGATCTCACCCAATGCTCGACTGCGAAAGGTGAGCCTGGGCAGATACCTCCACCTGCCATACATGAGGCAATGGCAACTTCTGGGTCATCGAAGTGCAGTCCATCCCTGGTAGTGACTTCATATTGCTCCGACGGCGAGAAAAGGTTCCAGGAGAATGGATTTTGCTGGCCGCCGAACCAAGAAATCAATTGATGAGAATGCAGAGCATGCGGATGCTTTAAATTATCATGGTGATCGAAGTATAGGGCTGAGGCGTAAAGGCCAAACTGAACATCGCATATGTACCGGGCGATCTGGCTTGAATCGTCCAAGTGCCCGCCCCGAATCGCCACATCAATTCCTTCATCCAATAGATGACTAATCCTGTCGTTGCTGCTAAGGCTTACGGAAAGATCGGGATACATCGTTTTGAATTCATGCAGGTGTGGAGATATTACCCAGCGTGCGACTGAAACCAGCGCCTCGATTCTGACGCGCCCGCGCGGATTTGAAGCGCTGCTGTTGAGAGCGCTTTCAAAGTCATCAATTTCCTGCAAAACCGCCAGACATCGAGGAAAATAAGCCTTTCCATCCTCTGTAAGGTTCAAGGAACGAGTGGTTCTATGGAGCAGCCTGACTCCGAGCAAGTGCTCCAAATCTGAGACCCGTTGCGACACCCTTGCTTTGGGTAGCCCAAGTGATTGCGCTGCTTTAGTAAAGCTGCCTGCTTCCACCACGGTAGCGAACGTGGTCATTGCCGATAATTTGTCCAAACCTACTGTTCCTGAATGTTGAACAAAGAATCATGCTTTTAGCATATATCTCTACGAGCCTCAATCAGTTAAAGTATGCTTGCTTTTTTGGCCAGCTTACGATTAGCCACATGAAGAATTTGAGCCTGGACTATGCCTGTTTCGAGCTCTTAGGCTAAACTTTTGCGTTGGTCAGTGCTGGGTCGTATCAGAACCGCAAACATTCGTGTAAAGAATCGTCTCCGGAAGTTAAGTCATGATGAATTGTGATGCAGATATGGGTGCATGCAGCATTGTGAGAGCCGAGCCTGAAGAGCAGTACCAAGGTTCTGGACACAGAAAATTAACAGTGCGATATGTGGGTGATCCTATGTGTTCATGGTGCTGGAGAATTCCTCCGGCTGTACATGGGGCTGCGGAATTCTGTGCACTCATAGGAGTCCAGTTTTCAATAACGATGGGAGGCTTGCGAGCAGGCGGCGGAGATCCGTGGGATGCTGGATTCAAAAAACTTATTCGTAATGAGTGGCAGCACGTTTCAAAGGTGACCGGTCAACCGTTCGGTTATTCTTTACTTGACGCGGAAGACTTTTATTACGATACAGAACCGTTTTGTAGAGCAGTGGCGACAGTTCAAGATCTACTGCTCGGACAAGATGGTAGTGAACAAATCGTATTGAGGTTTTTCTCTGCCGTACAAAAAACACTTTATGTAGACGGTCATGACGCAACTTGCACTGGTTTCTATGAGGGGCCGTGTGCTGAAATAGCTTTGGATTATGGAAACTTCTTGCGTAATTACGAGGCTACTGAAGCCAGGAATCGTGTAAATAAGGCATTCAGCCGGTGTCGGCACTGGGGCGTTCGTTCATTCCCTACAGTATTGATTAAAACGATCAGAAAACAACGCTACTTACAGTCAGTTTCACGACAACTGAAGAGTTAGTCTATCAGATTGGTGGGTTTATGGGTCATAAAATTATCAGCGGCTAGACGCTTATAAACTTTATCGAGTTAATTAGCTTTTCCGCAGTCTGCTGAGTTGTCTTTTTGTGCCCAAGAAAACAAGGGCGGTTAATTTAATTTTTTTGTATAAAACTGGAGCGATTTATGCCTGTTGAAGAAATACTCTACGTTGCGCATGCCCAAGCTACGGGTGGTCGTGAAGGCCGAGCCCATACTGACGACCGTGTGCTTGATGTTGCACTCACAATGCCCCGTGAGCTAGGAGGAAATGGCGCATCCGGTAGCAATCCTGAACAGCTTTTTGCTGCGGGTTATTCCGCGTGCTTCCTTGGCGCTTTGAACTTTGTTGCAAGTCAACAAAAAATCAAGTTGTCAGCACACACCCGCATCGACGGTTTTGTAGGTATCGGCCCAATTCCTACCGGTTTTGGTATCGAGGTTGAGCTAAAAATTTCGCTACCCGAACTGGATGAAAGTATGGCTCAGGAGTTAGTTGAGAAGGCGCATATTGTTTGCCCTTACTCGAATGCTACCAGTGGGAATATCAATGTCAAACTGACGTTGATCTAAAGCACTGAGGGCGGCTAGGCTGCCCTTTTCGTGCAGTTTTCGTGTAGTAGGGGGAATGATGTCATACATACTTCAAGTCGATTTTCCTTATAATGGCCCATGGGGTGAAGATATGTATGTATTAATGGAGGGTATCGCAAGATCCATAGCTAAGGAGCCCGGATTAATCTGGAAAGTCTGGACAGTGAACGAGCAACAGCAGGAGGCTGGCGGGATTTATTTGTTCAGCGATGAGCCCAGTGCGATAGCTTATTTGGAGATGCACTCTTCGCGATTACAAGGTTTTGGAATTTCAGATATAAAGGGAAAAGTCTTCGCAGTACACCAGGGACTGACTGAGCTAGATCATGGGCCAATATGATCGACACTCTATAGGCTCAGGCTGTCTATCGGCCTATCTTTTTCTGCTACTGAGGACTATTGGAAGTCGATGATCATATATCTTCTTATTCTCCTCGATGCATCAGAACCTTGTTTTCCGCTACTTAGTAAAGCCGGCCACCAATTTCTTAATTGGGTCTGATCTATGGAGCTGGTCAGTCCGTGTTCAGGTTTTCTGTGCGAAAAAGATCTCGTGTAAATGTTATAAAAAACTAAGCATTTTATTATATGTCGATCTAACAGATTTTATGTAAATAAGTTCTGTGCCGCCTGTTTCATTGCCAAACTGATACCTTTCTTATACCTGCCCTGCCACATCCTTGTGTACTAAGCATCCGCTTACATTGCTGGCGAGATTTAAATTAGACGCTTTCCCACATCTCGACGTACGGATGAGAGCAAAACTCGATGGTATTTCCCCACGGATCCTCGCCGTATACGATCTTGTAGTTTTTCACTGGATTGATCGTGAGTATCTCCGTTCTTGCTTTACCGCCTGCAGCTTCAAGGCGTTCCACGGCTTGGTGTATGTCCGGCGTGGTTAATCCCAGGTGGTTATAGCCTTTGCGCCAATAGGTAAAATGTTCGGTTCCAGGATCGGTCTCGGTCTTTTCAAAATGGAAAAGTTCAAGGCCGACGTTGTCACTCGTTGCCAAGTGGGCGAAGTGAAAGGCTCCAAAACCGTGACCATAGATCTGCGCCGCTGCTGGGCCGAGTGGCTGGTCGTCTTCCCTAACGGACAGCGGCCCTGCGAGAAGCCGAAAGTCCAAGGTTTCAACGTACCATGCAATCGCTGCTGCCAAGTCAGGAACAGTTAATCCAAAATGAGGGGCGGTGAAAGATCTTGTTATCAAATGATTTACTCCTTGAAAGCTCAGGCTCGCCTGAGGGTTTGTCGGGGCGTTTCTCCATACCTTTGTTTGTATTCGGTACTGAAACGCCCTAGGTGGGCGAAGCCCCAGCGTAGGGCTACGCCCGCAACGTTATTTGCTTCCCCGCTCACCAGTTCCTCACGCACGCTTTCCATACGAAGATTGCGCAGGTACTGCATGGGACTGATGCCCAGAAACTCCTTAAAGCCTGAATAAAGGCTGCGCAGGCTCACGCCTGCGATCATAGCCAACTGCTCGGGCGAAATTTGCTCGTGCGCGTGGGCGGTAATGAAGTCCTGCACTCGTCGCACGTGGCGAGGCAAGATGCTATGGCGGCGTTCGGGAGCGGCTTTACTGTAATTGTGCTGATGAGTGGCCAGAAGGATCGAGGTTGTCAACTGCTCGATCTGTGGGAGCACGAATTTATGCTGTGCCAAGTCAGGGGCTTGAACTGCGCACTCCATCAGATATGAAAGTAGGTGACGCCAGGCAGGACTGCTTCGCCAAGCGAACGCATGTTCGAACCTCAATGGTTCGTGTAACGAGTGCCCTAAGTGGCCGACCAGGGTGCGTTCTAGAAGGTTTCGGGAAACCTTCATGATCAGCTGATCCATGTCATGGCTCCATTGCATATGGGCCGCGTCCGATGGGCTCAGGACAGTTGCGACCTCTCCACCGTCGACGAGTCCATGATTGCCAACGGTGATATTCGCCGTGCCGCCCATCGGCATCTGAATAAGGAAGCATCCGTCTAGGGGGTCGCAGTCGATCTCCACTTTCGCGCCGTACCTCAGGCGACTGATAGAAATCTCACCTAGCGCAAGGTGATGCATTTTCGCATCTAGTTTCTCCGATCTGTCCATCTGGATAATCCGATGCGGCTTCATGACCCGGCTGACCATCGACCTAGCCTCTTCCAGGCTTGAAGAGGCGAATAGCAATTTATCAGGCGTGCTCAGGAGCTGCTCTACAGAGCCCAAAGGTAGCAGGCTCCTGCCAGATTTAGTCGGGGGAGAAAAATAACTCTGCACGGTAAGGCCCTCCTCGGAGGTGGCTGGTATCCAGCTTTTTTTGTTATTCGAAGCCCTGATCACCCTAGCACCGACGCTTCGAAATTAGACGGCGTTGTATGATTGATCATGCACTTAGTAGGCCATTAGTCTCATGAGGTCATGAAAAAATCAATCTACCGTATATCGCCTCTGCAGTTGCTCACTCAGGAGCCATTCGAGTAGAGCCTCTCTGGCCTGCAGCTTTGATTCAAAAAAGGTGCCTGGTATAGCGCGCATTAGGAGGAAAAAATCCCGCGCGGTTCAGCATATGATAGGCCATGCCTAGGTTTTCAGTATCCTGTGATATCACCTTATGCCCGTGCAGGCATCGCCGCCGCCCGGATTCCGTTTCAGGAAAATTAGCTATCTACTGGAGATTCAGTGCACCGAATTCACACGCTCTGCGCTATTTTTGGGCACCTTGCTGTTGTTTTTTCGATCCTGTGCAGCAACTATCCTCTCCATGCTTTTTGTGAAAATGCATGATAAATCATGGATTGACTAGGTGCCCTTCCGGGGAGAAAAGTAACGGCTAATAAGAACGCGCTTGACAGGGTGAACCTGAGAGGAAGCACGATGGCCGAAAGATCGTTTGTCGAAGAAGTGAAAACGCTGAGGATGGGTGCTGGTGAGGTGTTCAGTGGCGAAGGCATCCTTGCAGTTACCAAGGCTCTATTAGAGTCGGGAGTCGCTTACGTTGGTGGCTACCAAGGTTCTCCAATTTCTCATCTGATGGACGTACTCTCAGATGCCCAGGATATCCTGGCAGAGTATGGTATCCGCTTCGAAAACAGTGCCAGTGAGGCTACCGCTGCAGCATCCCTCGCTGCATCGGTCAACTACCCGCTACGTGGTGCCATTACGTTCAAAGCTACAGTCGGTACCAACGTTGCTTCGGACGCGTTAGCGAACCTCGCCTCAGGTGGGGTAACGGGCGGTGCGTTAATTATTGTTGGGGAAGATTACGGCGAAGGCTCTTCGATCATGCAGGAGCGTAGCCATGCATTTGCGATGAAGTCACAGATGTGGCTATTAGATCCCCGCCCAAATCTCCCTAGCATCGTTCAGTCTGTCAAGGATGGTTTTGAACTCTCAGAGGCGAGCAATACTCCTGTAATGCTGCAAATGCGCATTCGGTCATGCCACTTGCATGGTCAGTTTGTTACCTCTGACAATCGTCCACCGGCCTTTACTGTAAAGGATGCACTTGAAAATCCCACTCGCGACTTGAGTCGTATCGTCCTACCTCCGGCGAGCTTTCTGCATGAGCGGGAGAAGATCGAAAAGCGTTGGCCTGCGGCTATTGAATTCATCAAACAAAGGCAATTGAACGAGTTCTTCTCGGATGGCGCGGCAGATATTGGTATCGCTTTGCAGGGCGGACTCTATAACACCGTTATACGGAGCCTCCAGAAGTTAGGGCTGGCGAATGCCTATGGCGACTCCAAGATTCCTTTGTACGTAATGAACGTTGCGTACCCTTTGGTAGACGATGAACTGCAGCGATTCGCGCAGCATAAGCGGGCCGTGTTAGTAGTAGAGGAAGGGCAACCCAATTTCGTTGAACAGAACATCGCAGCGATCTTCCATCAGCGTGGCCTTCATACCGAGATCCATGGCAAAAACGTCTTGCCATTGGCTGGGGACTACAACACTGCGACGGTGCTCAAAGGGCTGCGTAGCTTTCTGACAAGCGTTGGTTTCCTTAAAGACCCTGCTCAGATCGTAAAGAAGCAGCCTGCGCCAATCCGCTTCGATCCTTTGACTGGAGCGGAGGAGAAAGGGCAAAGCGTTGCCAATGACGAGTGGAAAGGCGAGCGGATACCTTTGGCGGAGTTGGCTATCACTGATATGACTGGTTCCTTCGTCCCGGCAAAGGCAGATTTGCTTACCCTGGAAGAGACCGTGCATGCCCGACCCCCAGGGCTGTGCACAGGATGTCCAGAACGTCCGATCTTCACAGCAGTCAAGCTGATCGAGCGCGAGCTTGGCCCTCACCACTATAGCGCTGACATTGGCTGCCACCTGTTCTCAATTCTCCCCCCGTTCAACCTGGGCAATACCACCATGGGTTACGGTTTGGGCGGCGCCGCTGCGGCTGCATTCACGGTAGCGCCTGGCAGTGCTGTTGCGAAGAAGCGCGCCATTGCGGTGATGGGCGATGGCGGTTTCTGGCACAACGGTCTTACTAGCGGAATCGCCAACTCGGTATTCAATAAGAGTGACAACCTCACCATTATCGTCGACAACAACTACAGCTCGGCTACCGGAGGTCAGGATGTGCTTTCCTCGCGTGCGGATAATCCGACCCGTAGCACGGGTCATGAGATCGAGCAGGCGGTTAGAGGGGTCGGGGTGAAGTGGGTGCGCACTATCAAGCGTACCTATGACCTTAAAGCGATGACCGCAACGCTTCGTGAGGCGCTGACGACTACTGAACCTGGGCCAAAAGTCCTCATTGCCCAAAGCGAGTGCATGCTTAACCTCCAGCGCCGCGAGAAAAAAATCACTCGTAAGGCGTTGAGTGAAGGTAAGCGTGTAGTCAGGGAACGCTTCGGTATCGATCCAGATACTTGTACCGGCGACCATTCCTGCATTCGTTTGTCTGGTTGTCCTTCACTTTCTATCCGGGATAACCCGGATCCGCTCCGTCAAGATCCAGTGGCAATGGTCATGGACAGCTGTGTGGGTTGTGGCACCTGCGGGGAGGTAGCTCATGCGGCTGTGCTGTGCCCATCGTTCTATCGGGCTCAGATCGTCAGCAACCCTACCTTGATGGATCGTTTAGGTCAGAAAATCACTAGCGGTATCATCGGTTGGTTTCAGCGCGGGGAAGCCAAACGTCGAGCGAGGTATGCGCTATGAATACCGCAGCCGCGAAAGGCGGTGAAGTCGTCGCGACGACTGCAGATCCGCCAGCCAAGGTAACCGCAAGGGTACTATTCGTGTGCTGGCTCGCCATCCTTTTTGAAGGCTACGACGTAGGCGTCATGGGGGCCATTCTTCCGTCTATGGCTGAAGAAAAGGCCTGGAACCTGACTCCGCTAGAGTTGGGGGCTTTAAGTAGCTACGCGCTACTTGGAATGTTCTTTGGTGCCTTCTTGATTGGTACGCTTAGCGAGCTGGTCGGACGTAAACGCATGCTGCTGATGTGCGTGACGCTCTTCTCGCTCACGATGGGCGGAGCGGCTTGGGCGCCGACTCCAGAGTGGTTCGGCGCTTTCCGGTTCATTGGTGGGTTGGGCTTAGGTGGCGTCATTCCTGTAGCTGCAGCGTTGACTATCGAGTACTCGGCCCAGCACCGACGCAGCCTAAACTACGGAATCATGTACTCGGGATACTCGATCGGCATACTTACAGCGGCATCTGTGGCGATGTGGCTGATACAGGATCACGGTTGGAGAACTGTTGTTGGGCTCGGTCTCATTCCATTGATTGCGATCTTGCCAATGGCCCGTGCGCTTCCAGAGTCCCTTGAAAACCTGGTTAGTCGCGGGCGTCAGGAACAAGCTGAGCAACTGGCAAAAAAGCTTGGCGTTTCGATGCCTCAGCGACAGGAGCGAAGCTCAAACCTCGGTGCTGGATGGCGACAGGTACTTGCTGAGGTTTTCTCTGCGCGTCATCTCAGAGCGACCGTTTGTTTCTGGTTGGCGTTGTTCTGCGGGCTTCTTTTGATCTATGCACTCAACACTTGGCTGCCATCGATCATGCGTCGCAACGGTTATGACCTTGGCTCAAGTCTAAGTCTGCTAATTGTTTTCAGTCTCGCTTCTGCAATTGGTGGAATGTTCTTGGGTAAAGCAGCGGATCGTTTTGGTGTGCGAATCATGGTGACGGTTTTTTATCTGCTGGGTGCTTTAGCGATCTTCGCGCTTATGTGGCAGCACTCGATGTTTATCAACTATGCGTTGGTTGCTGTAGCAGGAGTTGGAACCATCTCAGCCTCTTTGATCCTAACTGGCCATCTTGCCAGTTACTACCCATCTAATGTCCGTGCAGCTGCAACCGGTTGGGGGCTGAGTTTTTCCCGATTGGGCGCCATGTCCGGCCCGATATTGGGTGGTTATGTGGCTGGAAGTGGACTGGATGTTCAGTGGAACTTCATCACTTTCGCTGTGATTGCGGCGTTAGCAGCCGTTGCTGTGGCTTTTCTTCCCCAACGGTCGGGTAATCACAAGTGACAATTCAATCTTGTTTGATAAAAGAAAATAAACACTGCTGGGATAATCGCGATGACTGATGAGCCAATCAAAATTGCCATTCTTGCCATGGGTGGTGAGGGGGGCGGTGTATTAGCCGACTGGATCGTTAATTTGGGCGAGCATAATGGCTACTTCGCTCAAACCACTTCAGTGCCTGGCGTTGCTCAACGGACGGGGGCGACTATCTACTATGTAGAGCTTTTTCCAGGTGCGAACGTGGAAAGTCGCCGTGTACCTGTACTGGCGCAAGCTCCGCTCCCTGGTGACGTCGATATCGTTCTAGCGTCAGAGCTGATGGAGGCAGGTCGCGCTGTACAAAGGGGGTTTGTGACTACCGACCGTACAACCTTGATCACATCCACTCACCGGGTTTACTCCATCGCTGAAAAATCTGCCATGGGGGATGGTCGTGTTTCAAGTCCTGCTCTTCTGGATCAGGCCCGGAGTGCCGCTCGAGAGTTCATTTGCTTCGACATGGAAAAGGCGGCAGAGAAAACGGGCAGCGTTATCTCTGCGGTTTTGTTCGGAGCATTGAGCGGTGCAGGTGTACTGCCATTCAACCGTAAGCAATTTGAGGAAACTATCGAACTAGGTGGGGTAGGTGTCAAACCAAGCCTCAAAGCTTTTGATCTCGGCTTTACTTTGGTACGAGAGGGTGCGAGTGACCAAGCCGCAACTGCGACCAAAGTCGCTCCTAATTGGCAGCAGGCTAGGCCGGACAGTCTCCATCGGGATGTGGTCACGATCATTGATCGTGTGTGCCTTATGCCCGAAGACGTGTCAGAGGTCGCCTATGAAGGCGTGAAGCGCCTAATCGACTACCAAGATCCAGCCTATGCCGCGCTCTACATGGATCGCCTCGAACGAATCGCTCAGGCACCAGGCGGTACCGATCGCGGGATGCTTCGCGAACTGGCTCGCCATCTAGCTCTTTGGATGTCATTTGAAGACACGATCCGTGTTGCGGATTTGAAAAGCCGTGGCACCCGTTTCGACCGAGTGCGTGGAGAGGTTCGCAGCAAGGCCGACCAGGTTCTGCACATTCAGGAGTACATGCACCCTAGGCTGGATGAGATCTGCGAAACGCTACCTGCAGGTTTTGGACGCTGGCTGGCGAAGCCGCACATAGTGAACCGTCTGGTTGGACGGATGACTCAAAGTGGCCGCACTGTGAAGACGAGTGCCTTGAGCGGATTCTTGCTGCTGCATGGACTGGCCAAATGGCGTCGCTGGCGACGATCGACTCTTCGCTACGAGTTGGAAGATGCCCGCATCGAAGCGTGGCTAGAGCGTGTCAGAAACCTCGCCGCGATTGATCCAGTAGTGGCGTTGGAAGTCGTCCAATGCCAACGCCTGGTAAAGGGATACAGCGATACACACAGTCGTGGACTCAAAAATTTCGAAGTGTTAATGGCAGTTGTAGATCGCCACAAAAATGTCCTTAGCGCACCAACGCTGCGTGAGCTTAGAAACGCAGCGCTCGCTGATGAACACGGATTGAAATTAAAAGAATCTCTCATGCAGCATGCGCTTACTGTTGAAGGATAAATTATATGGCTTCGAATAAGTTTGAAAAGTCGCACAAGATTCGTTTTGCTGAATGTGATCCGGCTGGTATCGTTTTCTATCCCCAGTACTTCGTCATGTTCAATAACCTCTTAGAAGCATGGGTTGATGACTTGCTTCCTGGAGTCGGGTTCGCTGGTTATATTGGTAAACTAAAATTCGGAATGCCCTCGGTTCGAATTGAAGCAGACTTCAAATCCGTTAGTAAAATGGGTGATCAAGTCGTCCTGACTCTGGAGGTTTTGCGTCTGGGTTCTAAGTCCATCACGTTGCTACTTCAATGCGTTTCTCCTGATGGTGAGGTTCGCGTCAGTGTCACTCAGGTTCTGGTTACTACCTCGCTGGTAACCCACAAAGCCATTGAAGTTCCTGACGTGATACGCCAGGCGTTGGTTTCATCACCTATTCAAGAATAAAAGAGGATCGCATCGTGAAAATCGTATGTATTGGCGGTGGGCCAGCTGGCCTGTATTTCGGTCTGCTAATGAAGCTGCATGATCCTAACAATCATGTCGTCATTATTGAGCGCAATCGCCCCTATGACACTTTTGGTTGGGGGGTAGTTTTCTCTGACGCTACTTTGGAAAATCTTCGGGAAGCAGATCCTGTCTCGGCCAAGACCATTTCTAGCGCGTTTAACCGTTGGGACGACATCGATATACATTTCAAAAATGAAATGGTGCGTAGCGGAGGTCACGGGTTCATCGGGATCGGTCGTAAAAAACTCCTGAATATCCTCCAAGCGCGTTGCGAGGAGGTAGGTGTCGAATTGGTGTTCGAGACGTTCGTAGAGGACGACCAAGAAATCGCCCGCAAATATGGGGCAGATCTGGTGATCGCATCGGACGGCCTTAATAGCCCAACCCGTACCCGTTACAAGGATACGTTCAAGCCTGATATTGATCAACGGAACTGCCGTTTTGTATGGTTAGGTACACGCAAAGTTTTTGATGCCTTTACATTCATCTTCGTTGAGACTCAGTACGGATGGTTCCAAGCCCATGCTTACCAGTTCGAAGATGGCCTCAGCACATTCATTGTCGAGACAACCGACGAGGCTTGGCAGGCGGCTGGCATTGACCAGATGTCACAGGAAGAAGGTATCGCATACTGTGAGAAGATTTTCGCACCGTGGCTGCAGGGTGAGCCGCTGATCTCTAACGCAGCTCATCTGCGTGGTTCCGCGATTTGGATTCGTTTCCCGCGTGTGATGTGCAGCCGCTGGGTTCAGTGGACTCAGCCATATGGTCAGGACGGCCAAGACGTTCCGGTTGTCCTTATGGGGGATGCAGCCCATACCGCTCACTTTTCCATTGGCTCCGGCACTAAGCTTGCTCTTGAAGATGCGATTGAGCTTTGTAACACCCTCAAGGAGCCCGGTGAGTTGTGTGAACGCCTTGCCCACTACGAAGAGGTGCGTGGCATTGAAGTTCTGAAGATCCAGAACGCGGCTCGCAATTCCACTGAGTGGTTCGAGAACGTGGCGCGCTATGAAGGGTTGCAACCTCAGCAGTTCGCCTATTCCTTACTGACGCGTTCACAACGTATTTCGCATGAAAACCTGCGATTGCGAGATTCGAAATGGCTAGGAGGTTATGAAGCCTGGCTGGCAGAACGCGTCGGTATCGACGTGGGGCAGGGTGTTAAGCCATGTCCTCCTATTTTGACGCCTTTCACCATCCGCGATTTGACGTTGGTAAATCGCGTCGTAGTTTCGCCTACCATGCTGTATAGCGCTACCGAAGGCGTTGCCGGTGATTTCCATCTGGTGCACCTTGGCAGTCGGGCCCTTGGCGGCGCTGGCTTAGTTATGGCCGAGTCGACCGCTATAAGCCCCAATGGTCGGGTGAGCACGGGCGACACCGGGTTGTGGAATGAAGACCAAGTTGCCGCGTGGAAACGGATCACAGCTTTCGTGCATGATAGCAGTCAGTCCAAAGTAGGCATTCAACTCAGCCACAGCGGGCGCCGAGGGTCGACCCAAAAAGGATGGGAAAAGCCTGATCAGCCTCTCAAAGACGGTAACTGGCCTCTCATTGCTCCTAGCGCGATACCTTATATCGAAAGCGTCACTCAGACACCCAAGGCTGCTACTCAGGCTGATCTTGCCGAGATTCGAGTGGCCTTTGCTCAGGCAGCGGAACGCGCTACGCGCGCCGGTTTTGATTGGTTAGAGATTCAGGCCGGGCATGGCTTCCTTCTTTCCAATTTCATTTCGCCTCTTACCAACCTACGTACCGACGAATACGGAGGCTCGCTTGAGAATCGCATGCGCTTTCCGCTCGAGGTTGTCGCAGCTGTTCGCAACACCTGGCCTGCGCATCTTCCGCTTTCAGTTCGCATTTCTGCAACCGACTGGGCAGAAGGTGGTACCACGGTTGATGAAGCCGTCGATATCGCACGCGCTTTAAAGGCAGTAGGTGTGGACGTCATTGATGTATCAAGCGGTGAAGTTGTTGCTAATCAACGTCCAGTCTACGGGCGCATGTTCCAGACACCATTCGCAGATAGGGTGCGGAATGAGGCGGGTATCCCGACCATCGCCGTAGGTGCCATCAGCGATGCAGACCAGGTGAATGGGATCATCGCTTCCGGTCGTGCTGATTTGTGCGCTATTTCCAGGCCGTACCTTGCGGAGCCGACCTGGCTCCTTCGTGAAGTAGCTAGATTGGGATGGAATTCAGACCAGTGGCCCCCAGCCTATCTTTGGGGAAAGGATGCCCTCGAGCGCAGCTTCAATACCCGTAAGTAGACCTGAAAGACATTGATGTCCTGAGGAGTAGACGATGACTAAGTCCTATGATCAATACCGCGAGAGCAAGCTTGGGCGCGCCGACGTTGAAGATACGCCGGAGCTACTTGCCTACTACCGCCAACTTAATGACCTGCAAGTGGGCGCGCTCTGGACTGTCGCCAACAAGATCGAGCCGTGGCAGCCCAAATCCGATTCGGTACCGGTTGTATGGCGATACAAGGATTTGCGGGAGGTTGTTCTACGTTCCGTGGATCTGGTCACGCCAGAAAAAGCTGGCCGACGCGTTATTTACTTGAATAATCCGGGGCGCACGGAAGTTTCAGCAGCGGTAGGCTGGTTGTACTCGGGTCTGCAAGTGATGCACCCCGGCGAGCTGGCCTCTGCCCACGCACACTCATCTTCTGCGCTGCGCTTCATCATGGAAGGTCGTGGTGCATACACCATTGTTGATGGACACAAAATGACGCTCGGGGCGAACGACTTCGTTCTGACGCCAAATGGTACCTGGCATGAGCACGGCGTAGAGTCTGATGGCCTGCCGTGCATTTGGCAGGATGGCTTGGATATCCCGCTGGTCAATGCCCTCGAAGCGGGCTTTTACGCTGTGCATCCTGATCTGCAGCAAGCGGTGGGTTTTCCTGTCGATGACTCTGTGAGTTTGTGGGGCGCCGCTGGCCTTCGCCCCCAAGACATTGGCTGGAACAAGCCTTATTCCCCGCTGTTTAAGTACCAGTGGGAGCCTACCTACGAAGCGCTTCGCCGCTATGCGGCCGCCAAAGAAGACAACCCTTTTGACGGTGCGCTTATGCACTACACCAACCCCGTTAGTGGCGGGCATGTTTTGTCCACCATCGGCGCGAGCATGCAGCTTCTTCGCCCAGGCTTTGTTGGTAAGGCACACCGGCATACCGGCAGCTTTTTGTATCAGGTAGCCAAAGGTAAGGGCTACTCCATCATCAACGGTAAACGCCTCGACTGGCAAGAACGAGACATCTTCTGTGTTCCTTCCTGGGCATGGCATGAGCACGTCAACGAAAGCACCGATGACACCTGCCTGTTCTGCTTCAGCGACCTGCCCGTAATGGAAAAACTTGGGCTCTATCGCGAAGAGGCCCTTGCGGATAACGATGGTCATCAGCCCATCGCTGCCCAATAAACCCCTGCAAACAATAAACAAGAATTTGGAGTTCTTATGCGCTTGGTAACTTTCCGTAGCAATGTCAACGCTGCTGCCCGCCTTGGGGCCATGGTTGACGGCCTTGTCGTCGATCTCAATGCTCTGGGTAAACACTCGGGCAACGTCATTCCTGACAACATGCTTGACTTCATCGACCTGGGCCCGCAGGCAGTCACAGCTACCACCGCTTTACTGAAGAGCTTTGAAGGCAAATGGCCTTTAGGCGTCGCTGTTCCAGCGAGCAATGTGAAGATGTTGGCGCCGATCCCGCGCCCTCGCAAAAACATTTTTGGTATCGGACTGAACTATGTTGAGCATGTAGAAGAGTCAAGCCGCACTTTGGACACATCCAAAGATCTTCCGAAGCAGCCAGTTATTTTCTCAAAACCACCAACCACTGTGATCGGCCCTGGCGATGCCATTGAGCACAATGAAACAATTACTCGCCAGATGGACTGGGAAGTTGAGCTGGCGGTGATCATTGGGCAGCGCGCTAAAGGTGTGAGTGGATCCGAAGCGTTGAGTTACGTGTTCGGCTATAGCGTCATCAACGACATCAGTGCACGCGATAACCGTCGTGCTGGGCAGTGGATTTACTCCAAAGGCCAAGATACCTATGCTCCCTTCGGGCCAATCATCGTCACTGCTGACGAGCTCCCAGATCCACATAATCTGAATCTCAGCCTTAAGGTCAATGGCGTCATCAAACAGGAGTCCAATACCCGTCATTTGCTGTTCAACATCCCCACCCTCATTGCTGACATCAGCGCCGGCATCACGCTGGAGCCAGGCGACATCATCGCCAGCGGCACCCCAGCAGGCGTTGGGGCTGGCCGTACGCCTCAAGAGTGGTTGTGGCCTGGTGACGTTGTTGAAGCCTACGTCGAGAAGATCGGTGAGCTCAGGAACCCAATAGTAGCAGTGGGTGACGAGCCTCGTTTGGGTAAGCAGCAGGCATAAGACTCTCTAAAAGGAACTATTTCATGCTCGAATTACCTCGCTTTAAAGCGGCGGCTGTTCAGACTTCCCCCGTCTTCTTGAATACCGATGCGACGGTGGAGAAAACCATTTCGCTGATCCAAGAAGCAGCAGGAAACGGCGCTAAGCTTGTTGCTTTTCCTGAGGTGTTCATCTCCGGATATCCCTACTGGAGCTGGATCGGTAACCCAATCGAAGGTAGCTCTTGGTTTGAGCGACTTGTACGTTCGGCCATCGAAATTCCTGGCCCGGAAATCAACAAGATTGCTCAAGCTGCGGCGCGCCACAAGATTAACGTGGTCATTGGCGTGAACGAGCGCAACCGTAATGGCATAGGCACGCTGTACAACACCCTGGTGACCATCAGTGAGGATGGTAAGATTTTGGGTCGTCATCGCAAACTGGTGCCGACTTGGGCGGAGAAGCTGACCTGGGCTCCGGGTGATGCTTCCGCCTTACGAGTTCACGAAACAAGTGTCGGCCCGCTGGGATCTCTCGCTTGTGGTGAAAACACCAACACCTTGGCGCGCTTTTCATTGATCGCCCAGGGAGAATTAATCCATGTCGCAAGCTACATTTCTCTACCGGTAGCTCCATCAGACTACGATATGGCCGACGCTATCAAGGTTCGCGCTGCAGCCCATTGCTTCGAGGGCAAGTTGTTCACGGCGGTATCATGTTCGACCGTCTCTGAAGAGATCATCGAAGCCCTAGAGAAAGACTTTCCTCGGGCTAGAGAGCTACTAACGCGCAAGAACAGCGCGTTCTCTGGTTTTCTTGGCCCTGATGGGCGTGTTATCGGCGAACCATTAATCGACGAAGAGGGCATCGTCTATGCCGATATTGATTTGTCTCGTTGTATTCAACCCCGACAGATGCACGACATCGCAGGGCATTACAACCGCTTCGATATCTTCGATCTGAAAGTGAATCGCAGTCCTCAGCAGGCTGTGCGCTTTGATGATGAACCCGCCGAAGTCTTCAGTACGTCTAATGGTGCATCCGAACAAATCCAGGAGAATGCCTCATGAGTGATAGCCGGATTTATCGCATTGGCCAGATCGTCCCATCCTCGAATACAACCATGGAGACGGAAATCCCGGCCATTCTCAGAGTACGTGAGACTCTGGCTTCTGAGCGGTTTACGTTCCACTCCAGTCGAATGCGAATGAAGAATGTAACCAAAGAGGAGTTGGCAGCGATGGATGGTGACAGCGACCGTTGCGCGCTAGAGCTTTCCGACGCCCGCGTAGATGTTCTCGGGTATGCATGCTTGGTGGCCATCATGAGCATGGGCAACGGTTACCATCGTGTTTCCGAAAGTCGGCTCCATCAGCGAACGGTCGAAAACGGTGGGCCCGCGCCTGTCGTGACAAGTGCGGGGGCTTTGGTGGATGGGTTGCATGCTATCGGTGCCAAGAAGATCTCGTTGCTGGCTCCATACATGAAGCCTCTGACACGTCTTGTGATTGAATACATCGAAAGCGAGGGTATCGAGGTCGTCGATAGCATCTCGCTGGAAATCCCAGACAATCTGGAGGTGGGTCGTCAGGACTCGCGAGCGCCAATCGAGATCACCAAGAAGCTTAAAACTACGGGTGTGGACGCTATCGTGGCGTCGGCCTGCGTGCAAATGCCGTCGCTTCAATCGATCCAGGCGATCGAGGATCGGGTGGGCTTGCCAGTGCTGTCGTCATCTGTGGCTACCACCTACATGATGCTCAAGCAATTGAGCCTTGATACGACGGTGCCTGGTTTCGGTTCGCTGTTGTCAGGGCGGTACTGATGTCGCGAACAGGGTTTTCCTCGCTCATTCGTAAACGCTAGAATCAACGGAATCACTTTGTGCTACAGGCCATCTTTTGCATGACCAAAACCAAGGATTTCGTCGATAACTACCTTCCCGCGCTCCTCGGTCAGGCATGGCATCTGGTTTCTACGCAATTTCATGCCGTCGTGGAGGAGCACGGGCTCTCTGTACTCGAATGGCGTGTGCTATCTACCTTAGCCAGCCATGGGGCTATGTCCATTTCCGCTCTGGCGCAGGTGACGGTGAGCAAACAGCCCACCGTAACTCGACTGCTGCTGCGTCTTGAGGCGCAAGGCTATGTCGATCGGTCAACCAGCCTCGATGATCGCCGTTTTACCCTGGTACGAGTAACACGCGCGGGGCGGCGCCTTGTGGCCGGATTGATTGAGCTGGCTGAAAAGCACGAGGTTGAAATCTTAGCTTCTTTCGAGGATGAGAAAATTTCCGCGCTGAAAGAAGTTCTGCATGAGCTGATTGCGCGTCATCAGCCGAAGATGTAAAACGCCCTTTTGCAAGGGCGTTTCACTTAGGCCTGGTCATATGAAAGAGGCCAGACTTTAAAATCTCAAAGTAGTCTGTAGGCCCCCCACCTCGCAGGATAGGGCGAGCAGACGCAGTATCGTAAACCCCATCCTTCAGAAATGCCGAATTGATGTGAACCCCCACGACCTCTCCCATTACCATCCAAGTGTCCAGTAACCTACCGTTCAGACCGCTAAGCTGCTGAACAGAGGTAACCTCACATTCCAGCGAAACGGGACTTTCAGCCACACGGGGCGATGCCACATGGATCGAAGGCACTGGGGTCAAGCCGGTCGCTTCGAACTCATCAATACCTGGGATTTCAGTGCTACTGTCGTTTACCAACTCGGCCAGCGGGCGGGTGGCCAGGTTGTAAACGAAATGGCCTGTATCCTGCGCATTGCGTACGCTATCTTTTTTTCCGACGCTGGAGAATATCAGGATCGGTGGGCGGTAATTGATGATATTAAAAAAGCTATAAGGCGCGAGGTTTGCGCGGCCATGCTGATTGACTGTCGAGATCCAACCAATCGGCCGAGGGCCGAGGATAGCCGGTAGCGGATCATGAGGAAGGCCATGTCCATCGGCGACTGAATAGCTATAGGTAGAGGAGGCCATGTTTTTCTCTCACTGGAGTGAAGCGTAAACTTAGCGCAGGCAGAGAGGCCGCGCACGAGTGGAGAGGAAATTCATGCAGAAAGTGGATGGTGAAAGCACGATACCACGTGCTTATCAACTTACAGGGCATGTCTTGATGCTCACGGTGACTGGAGACATAGAAGAGCTTTTCTGCAGCGAGAAAATGTTACTGAACCATTAGCAGTCGAGGAGATGGCTCGCGCCCCCTCCCTGATTTCAAATAGGAGGTATTCAGCGACGTGAAAGCTTGTCAGCCACAAGAATGCCTGAGCCTGCTCCTAATCCAGGCCCAGGATGCGTAGTAGCTCCGATGTGATAGACATTTTTGATCGTAGTTCTGTTGCTCCTTGCGCCATGGGTTGCAGCAAACGGACGCAGCCAGAAGAACTGATCGGGCGAACAGATGCCTGAGTAAGGGTCACCACCAACAAGGTTGCAGTTAAGTCTTTCAAGGTCAGCAGGGGAGTAGGTCTTCCTGCCTACGATGATTGAAGAGAGCCCGGGCATTACTTGCTCAAGACGCTTCTGCGCGCGGTCGGCGAAGGCCTCTCTCACTTGTTCGTTCCACTTGCCATCTTTGGGTGTAGCAATTTCGCCAGCAGCATCACCTTTAAGAGTAGTGGGCAGCTCTTGCATTTGAATCCATAGAATCCACGAACCATCTGGTGCACGCGATTTATCAACCACTACAGGCTGCCCAATACCCAACGTGGGTTTCGATGGAAGCATTCCATTGTTTGCCTCAGTAACGGACAGGCAGGTCTGTTCCATGCTTTCCGTCAAGTGTACTAGAGGTACTTCGCCCAGCTCCTCGGTAAGCCAACCAGGCTTTGCGCTCAGCGCGAAATGGATCTGCATGCAACCACGCCCATAGCGGTACCCATTGGCATGATCGCGTACAGCTTTAGGACTGTATTGGATGAGCTTGCCATACAGCATTTCGGGGGTCACATTGCAAACTACAGCCTCTGAGGCTAGGAACCTCGATCCGTCGGAAAGCATGACGCCGGTTGCGCGTTCTTTTGCACCTTGACCTTCGGTGTTCACCTGTACCACATCGCTATCGGTTCGTACGGCACCACCCTTGTCTTCGATGATACTTGCCAAGGCGTCAACCAAACGGCTGCCACCACCTTTGATCACAGGCATTCCTGCAGTAACCACCGAAGCGAACGTCAGCTTACCGATGAGAGCGGAACAAGCATCGTCAGGGCCTAACCCGGAGTGCAGCGTCCAAGGTGCGATTAGGGTACGTACTTCATTGGAGGTGAACGTGCGTTCAGACCAACGACGAAAATTTTCTAAAGACTCGGTAGCAAAGGTCAACAATCCATCCACGCCACGTTTACGCCACGCTTGGAAGAGAGGGCGGAGCATGCTTAATCCATACGGATCTTTACCAAGTAGTGTAAAGATAAGGCCGGCATCATCCCCCATGACTTGAGATACGGTTTTTTTGAACGCCATTCCATCACCCGGAGCGACCTTTTCCAAACGCGCACATGCGTCGTCCAAGTCTCGCGTCAGCGCGATCCCTTCGCCATTTGGATGAACCCATCCAGTTGAGTATTTGCTGGACAGTAGCTCGACCCCGCGCTTACGGAGCTCGGGCTCTAACTCTGCGTAGGCTGGGCTGCCGGCGAGCAGAGAGTGCCACGAGGAGAGGACTTCGTGAGTGAAGCCAGGGAACAGTTCTTCAGTCCGTATGCAACCACCTAAACGGTCATTGCGCTCCAGCACCGTCACTTGCTTTCCACGGACGGCAAGCAGAGCAGCTCCTATCATGGAGTTGATTCCGCTTCCCACAAAGAGGATCTGGGAGCTGTTTGGAACGGTCATCTCGTTACTCCACCAAGGCTAGAACGCGAAGCGGGCTGCCAGATCCAGCTTGGATCTTTAGAGGGGCAGAGAAGATGAGTGCGCCAACCGGGGGGAGCTGATCAAGATTGTTCAAGCACTGCAGGCCGTATTTGTTGGCCCCATGCATCAGCGTATGACAAGGATAAGGAATAGGCCACGAATACGACTGGCCCGCATCGGTGTTGATAGTTTCCACGCCAAAGCCATGAACATCACGCTTATCAATCAGCCACTCGATGGCCTCTTGCGAAGGGCCTGGTGTATGAGCACCGTCTTCACGGATATTCAGGTACGCCTGTGCGTCAGGAAGCCGCTTCGACCAGTCCGTGCGTAGGAAAACCCAGGCACCTTTGGGGATGCGACCGTACTCGGCTTCCCAGCTTTTAAGAAACTCAACGGTGAGAACCCAGTCTTCATGAGCCGCAACCTGCGGACTCGCATCAATCACGACGGCAGGTGCGATGAAATTGGAGGGTGGGATCAGATCCACCGTATTAGCCGGGTGTTCACGGCCTGAGATCCAATGCGCAGGGGCATCGAAGTGCGTGCCGGTGTGCTCGCCGCAGGTGAAGTTGTTCCAGTACCACGCTGGGCCCGCTTCGTCATACATCGAAATGCGCTCAATTTTAAACGGCTGAACTTGCCCGAACTGAGAGGGCAGTTGCAGCGCTGGAAAATCGGGCGAAAGGGTATGGGTGAGATCGATGATCTTTAGCTGACCGGTAGCGAGTTTTTCTGCCAGTGTGGCGAGCGTGGTTTTGCCGGTATTCATGATTTTTTGGCTCCTGTGTTTGGGTAGGTCGCTTAAAGCGAGTCGCGCCTGACCATCAAGCAATAGTCGCCTTTCGTGGAACAATGCTGATATCCAATTAGCGCGTTAACTATCCTGAAATTGCATGTTTTTTTTGTTATTGCTTTTTGTCGCGATGCGCGGGCTGCCCTGTGCTGCCTTCGCACTTTAAAATCCTGGGTGCAAGCGTTCTAAGTTGTCGCGATTCGTGTTTTTTGCAATGTGGAAAATGAATCCACGGCTTTCAGGTGTCTCCGTTCCCATCCCGATTTCAAAGTATCGAAAAACAAGAACCAGAGGTCGAAAAATGTGTGCGAGTAAACGTTTTCCGTTGATTGGCATTTCTGTTGGACTTATCGCCTGTCAGGCGCAAGCAGATTTTTTTGAAGAGTCGAGCTTGAGCCTGGGGTTGAGAAATTTTTATTTCGACCGTGATTTTAAAAAATCGGATGCACCAAAGTCCAGGGTTGGTAATTGGAGCCAAGGGTTCGACCTTCAGTTCAAATCAGGCTACACCTCCGGGCCGGTGCAGTTTGCGCTGGAAACCTCCAGTCAGTTTGCTTACCGCCTCGACGGAGGCGGAGGAAGAGGCCCGGACTCCATCATCCCGTACGACCGGAGTCGTAAAGAGCAGGCAAAAGAATACGGGCGGTCGGGCGCAGCCGTTAAGCTGCGAGCCTCTAAGACAGAGGTCAAGATTGGCGAGCATCGACCGACGCTGCCTGTCGCGTATCTGGACGATTCACGCCAACTCGTGACGACCTACCAGGGCGCGACCGTGGAGTCCAAAGAGTGGGATGGATTGACCTTGAATGCTGGACGTTTCTGGACGTTCGCATCCCGAGAATCCTCTAACCGTGAAAAACTCTACCTTTTGGGAACCCCTGATCGGGGCAGTGACGGTTTGAATTTCGCCGGCGGTACGTACACGTTTAGCCCTGCGCTCAGTGTCAGCTATTTCTACGCGCAGCTGGAGGATATCTACAACCAGAACTATCTAGGGCTGACGTACATCGCAGACCTTGGTGATGGTTACTCGTTGAAGAACGACGTCAGGTATTACAAAAATACGGGTGATGGCCAGCAATTGAATGGAGACTACGACAACAAATCGCTGGGTTTGATGACGTCCTTACGCAAGAGCGGGCATGCGTTCACCATCGCCTATCAAGAGATGGATGGGTCGGATCCTTTCCCCCTTCTCGGCTATGCGCCACAGCTTCATTTGGTGAACTGGTCGACGATTGCATTCTACCAAGCAGAAGAGCGTTCGTGGCAGGCTCGCTATGATTATGATTTTACGAAATCTGGGATTCCCGGGCTGAAATTTATGACCCGATATATGCGAGGTACCGAAATTGATCGCGGAGAAGATTTGTCACGCGGGTTGGAAAGCGAGCGAAACTTTGTAGTGAGCTATGTTGTACAACGAGGAGCTCTTAAGGGGTTGGGGTTTGAGATGAGGAACATCCAGATCAAAAGCCGATATGGCTCTGACTTTGATGAAAATAGGCTAGCGACTACCTATACATGGAAATTTTGGTGATCGAATGAAGAAAAAAAGGCCAGCGTGCTGGCCTTTGTTTGATTATCAGGTTGCCGCTGCAAGTGATTTTTTTCGACTAACTAATCGAAGCGTTGGATAAAGAACGAAGGATGCTATCAATGATGTAGCGAATTCAATGGGAACCCATGCTTTGAGTACGTAGTGAGCCAGTACGAAGCCAATGCCAACCGTTACTACACCAGCCCAGTTTACTTCGGGTGTTGAACGATTCGATCCGAGGCGGGCCACGATAAGATAGTCCGCTATGATGATGCCGGCGAAACAGGTTGTGAGTACTCCTAGGATGGTGATGAAACTGTTGACCCACTCCAGGATAGATCCCGCCAACATAACGCACGCCAGCACATTGGCTAGGATGACAAATAAGATGCGACCAGGGCGCCATCCGAACGCTACGTCTGCCAATCCTGTAAGAGACAACGAAGCGCTGTACGTGTTGAGCACCTGAGCTTTACCCTGGGCAAGAAAAAGCATGACCGCACCAAGGCTACCAGCAAAAATGACAAACGCAGCGGCAACGCTGTCCGGGCTTTGAAGTACCGCCTGCAATGCCGTCTCGTGGTTCATGCCTCGGGCCACATAGTATTCTACCAGTCGTTCTGTACCGGCATACATAATGACCGCTCCAAAAATGAGCATCACGATGTCCATGAACACGTTGCCAAAAATGGCCGCGACCAAAATGTCCTTGCTGGACTTTGCATATCGACCCAGGTCGCCATCAATAAGTGCCAAAGCACCTGCTGAGCCGATCAGCACATTAATGCAGAAGACGAATTTGCCCATATCGGTGTCCGCACCCATAGCTGCCAAGGCCTCAGGAGGAAATTGCGCCCCGAAGGACAACACTGTTTCCCAGCTCTGACCTGACGAATGGATTACGTCGAACATCATGTAGACCAGTAGCGCTAGAAATGCAACCAGCGTGATGGACGAAAACCGAGCTACCACTTGGAAACCAAAGGCTGTAAGTAGGATCCATACAACCGACATCCCGCCATAAACTGCTACCTGCAGCAGTAAGGTATCTTCAAGGCCAAGCCAGAATAATAAACCTTTGTAAAGCAAGGCGTTTTCAAGCGCGATGAACCCAATTATCATAAAGCCGAACGTAAGCGCTACCAATGCAGAACCTTTTCGGCCAAAACCGTGTTGACGCGATAGCATAGAGCTGGCAAGCCCTGTCTTGTAGGCAACATGTCCAACTCCCCACCCCAAGAGTGCGCCTACCACGGTTACTACTAGGCCTGCAATTATACCAATCCAGATGCCGGCAACAAATGTCACCAGTGCACCGAGAAATATTTGGATGAGAGTCGTGACGATTCCGGTGGTATTCCAGGTTAACTGAAGCCAGTTCTGGCGTTCACTGTGAGGCACAGACTCTAATGAGTGATCGTCTGTTGACTTGCTGAAGGTGGCCATATGCTCTCCGGTTATTGTTGGCAAACGGTGTTCATCAATAGCTGTTACTGACGCCCTGTCGGAAACTACAAGTTCGCTCAGGATGCTCTAAAATCCAATCCAGATAAGGAGCAAGATCTATCCAGTTCTTGCGAAAAGGTACCGCTTGATTATGTTTTATTCATGTGCTTTAGAGTCGAAGCGGCGTGAGGTTACGCTCGGGCTTTCTCCAAATAGGGCTCGGTACTCCGTTGAAAATCTTCCGAGGTGCGAGCAGCCCCAGTTCATTGCGACTGTCGAAACGTTTGTGGAACATCGATCACTAAGTAGTGCCTCCCTTATTTTCATAAGTCTGTATTTTTTCAAATAGGCCATGGGCGATGTGTTTAGGCACTTCCTGAAGTCATTCAATAGCTTGTAGCGTGAGACTCCCGCAGCTGTTTCTATGTCCTCTAGTGAGAGCTCGTACTTTGCATTAAGCTCTATGAAGCATCTCGCCTTTTTTATATGTGGAGGTATTGTTTTTTCACTTGTCTCTGTGAGTTCGTCGGTGTAGTTGCTGGGCTGACTGAATAAGAGGCTCTTTACAATAATTGACTCGATTTCAGCAGCTAGATGCATTTTTCCAAATGCACTCAAACCAAGTGGGCTTTCGTCAAGGTAGTACTTGATAAGTCCCCACCAGTTTCCCGATGCTCCGCTCGCCGCATCAATTGAGGGTGAGAATTCAAGGCGGCTGGCTACTCGGCGTCTTAGGAGATGTTCAAGCTTTTCGTGTAAGAGCGCTGATGGAAGGGTAAGCTGGATTTTTTTGCAAGGCTTGTCCATTGAAAGACGCTGAGCCTGAAATGGAGCGATGATACATCCGGTATTTTGATCAGAGAGAATGCTTTTTCCTTGGAGTATCAATTCCTGTGAGCCTACAATCGGCAGGCTGATGCAAAAATTATCGAAGTTTGATAGTTCATACACGTCGATCTGGGCATCCGTCCCATACTCTATGTAGCCAATGGTAGCTGTATTGAGCACGCGTCCCACATGTCGAAAGTCAACGTGGCCAGGTCGGGCGACGTTCAAATCATGTGGGCCGCAAATACTCGTCATCCAAGCGTGAGCGCCCGACTCGTCGTTCCTAAAGATATCAATATCCAGCTGCGGTACGCCGTTGAATGCTCTCATGATCAGGCTCGCTGCTTTTGATGTTTGTTCGCAATTGACTATTGATCGGTTAAACTTTACAAGCAGGGCGAGGTTCTAAACAAAAATTATTGCACTAGGTGGATATTCTTTGCGTAAAATGTATATGCAAAACGCGTTTCGTCCATATTGCTCTGTTTATTTTGGTTGCTGTCGGCGGATGAGCTTAATGAAAGTCGTACAGTTCTCAACTGAACTGCAAACTTAGGCCACGAAGCGGATAAAAAATTTATCTGTTTTGGATAGTCGTCGAGTACGAAGCGCTCACAGAATTGGAACGGCAAACGGTGGCATAGACCACCTTTTCGAAACACCTACTCAAATCTGCCGTAACTCATAAATACAAAGAGGCTGATGATGAAGAGCGCTATTGCTTTGGCTTCCCTCCTTTGCTTACCGGTAATTGCTGGTGCTGAGGATTTCCTTAAGCCATATATACTGACTGACGTGGGTTGGAATACCCATAATAACATTGGAGGAGAGCAGGAGTACCATTATCAGGAGGGACGGCTTTCGCCGAATTTCTTCGGACTCAAGGGGGAGGGCAGCATCGCCGATGGCTATAAGGGAGTTTTCAAACTTGAGTCCGGCTACTCGCTGCAGGACTTGCGTATCACCGGTCATGGCATTTTCAGTAGGCAGGCGTATGGTGGGGTAAAGACACCTTATGGGGATGTCTTTGTCGGTAAGCAGTGGGATTTTATGTTTGAAACGCTTTCCGCAGAGCGCTGGGGTAAAAACCTGGGTTATGTTTCTCTTTTTCAAGTTCACGCCGGGCCTTTCAATTTAGGGCTACCTTTCGGTTCTATCGACTACAACCGGATTGCAGGCGGCTTCCCAACGGGTAACGCTATAAAATATAAAACCCCTAGTTTCAATGGTGTGGTGTTAGGCGCCATGTATGCAGAGGGCGACAAAGATAGCTCCAACAATTTCGGCCGCACGACAAGTTACAGTGCTGCGTATTCTAAAGGGCCTTTAAGATTGACAGCGGCTTACGCCAACGCCGAGCATAAATCTATTAATGACGGAAAAGACGGTATCGAGAACTACGGCGCCGGTTTTGCTTATGAGTTCGGAAATGTTGTTTTAGATGGGTTATACACCAAGACAAACAACACCTATAGCGACGCAGGGATTGATTCTTATCTGCTTGGCCTATTGGTTCCATTCGATGATAAATCAGGCGTATACGCGAACTACGCTTACATGGATGGTAATGCCAAACTTGGGGATTCAAGCGCGAACCAGATGGGTATTACCTATTTCTATAACCTGAATCGATATTTACTGGGCTATGTATCGGGTGTCTATCAGGTCACCGGGGGCACTGGGCAGAATGCGTACATCTCTGGCGCTTATGGTGTTTCCGATGCGAGAGAACAGAGCGTTCTTCAAGTCGGGCTACGTTTTTACTACGAGTAAGGGCCGCCCCCAACGCCTAGAATGAGGCGTTGGGGATTAGACTCACTATCGGTCGAAGATGGCCAATACACGTAGCGGGCTACCTGAGCCATCCTCGATTTTTAAGGGTGCCGAGACGATGACAGCCCCCGTTGGTGGCAGCTTCTCCAGATTGTTCAGGCATTGCAGACCGAATCGACCGTCGCCTAGCATCCGGTTGTGGCAAGGGTATGGGACTTCCCAGCTACCGGATTGCCCTGCGTCGATGTTAATGGTCTCGACGCCGAAGCCGACGATATTACGCTCTTCGATCAACCATTCCACCGTGCGCTGGCTAGGGCCAGGGGTGTGCGGCGAGCCGTCGATTAAGTTCGCGAATTCGAGAGGGTTATCGATTTTCTCCGACCAGCCCGTTCTAAAAAGGAACCATGATCCAGAGGTGATCCTACCGTGTGCGTTTTCCCATTCAAGTATGAATTCGGGCTCGAGAATCCAGTCATGGTTCTTAGTCACTTCGTGAGAAGCATCTACTACCACAGCCGGAGCCATAAATCGCTTTGGGTCAATACGGTCAACTGAGTTTTCTGGAGCATCGGCCCCTGTGTACCAGTGGATAGGCGCATCAAAATGAGTTCCGGTGTGTTCGCCGCAGGAAAAGTTATTCCAGTACCAACCTGGCCCGCGCTCATCGTAGCGCGAAATTTCCTCTTTTTTGAACGCCCATGTCTGACCAAATTGCGGAGGAAGTGTAAGGGTCGGGAACTCAGACTTTAATGTGTGTGACAGATCAACAATTTCAATTTTGCTATTTAATAGATCTTCGGCCAATTGGCGAACGCTTGACATAATTGTTCCTCGAATTAAATTCCGGCGATCTGCCTTGGGAGATGTAGGTACATATAATCTAGGAAGGCGCGCAGGGCGGGATTCATATTTTTACGAGATGGGTAAACTGCGTAAATTTTATAAGTCTCCGTTTGCCACTCATGTAGAATCCGCAACACGCTTCCGTTTTTTATATCAGCTTCGGCAAGAACGCTGGGGATCAGGCCGATAAGACTTCCATTTTTGATCGCCTCCAGTTGTACTGCTGGATTTAGGCAAAACAGTGATGGTTGAAATTTGATTGTTCGACTTTCGCCGTCTTTAATAAAAGTCCATTCAACTGCACCTTCAAGGCGGTCAAGCACTGAACTGGTTAGGCGGCGTTTTTTGAGATCTGATGGGGCTTTTAATTCTCCAATATCAGGGCTGTCAGAACTGCATACCACTATGAGCTCAATTTCAGCTATGGTTCTTGCGATGAGCCCCGAGCTTGGATCAATGTCCTTGTTGTTTCTAAATGCGACATCAAAACCGTTTTCGATTATTTCCAGGCTTTGATCGCTAGCTTCCACAACGATTTTTATTTCTGGGTAAGCTTTCAGGAAGCCAGGTAGCAATATTGCGAGGTTAAGTTGCGCCAATAAAGTTGGAGCCAGCACCCGAAGCTGTCCGGATGGATGATCGGTGAGGGTAGCCATGCATGCATACGCAGCTTCACCCTCTTGCACAAGCAACTGGGTACGCTCGTAAAGCGTCAGCCCAGCAGGGGTAGGTGAGAAGTTTCGAGTGTTTCGATTGATTAATCGAACTTGTAGTCTTTCTTCCAGTTGGGTAATCCTTCTGCTCAGTGCAGATTTTGTCAACCCTGAAGACCGTTCGGCTGCTGAAAATCCGCCATGCTTGACGACTAAAAAAAAGTAGTACAGATCGTTCAGGTTCATCGTCCATTGCCTCGATATCTTCAGCCGCGATAATTCAGGTTGTCAGTGCAAGAATACGATCTGGCTTGCGATTACACCAATCAGCGTGAAAAATTGGCTCAGCACGTTTTTAATCTGCAACGCATGCCCGAACTCATGGCGATTTTGCTGGAGATCTCGGAAAGTCAGCATGGACGTCGACGCCAGCACGAACATGCTAGCAACGCCTAGCACCGCAGCACCGAGCGCAAAGGCCTTAACTCCGCCGTAACCATTCGTGATACAAACCAAGATAACCAGATACAGCCCAAAAAGAGCAACTCCTGTCATCCAGAAGGGCTTTGAGCCCTGCGTTCTAGGAAGAAGGTGATACATGACCAACCAAGCGATCAGGCTCGAAAGAAATCCTGTCGAATAGGCTGAGCCTAGCGTACCCCATGTAATTTGACTGCTATCTTTGAGGATATTGAATATATAGAAACTGTTGAATCCTATAACCAGAAAGCAGAGACTAAATGCAGTAATTCCTAACCGGAATGCCCTGCTTTTCCGCCAAAAACTATAGATACTGAATTTATGAGTTTTTGAACTTGATAATATAATTCCTCCAGTGTAGATCGACCAAGTTGCTCCAATTAAGACTAATGTCGTCGCTGTACCCATTTCACGGTATAAGGATGGCGCGAATGTTAGCATTATCAGGAGCATTACTATCGGACTCAGCATTGCTGCCATTGAGCGCTGGCTCTGATACTGGCTCTGAGCAGGGGCGTGGAAATCATTTGAAGGTTCAATGGTTAATTCATTTATGACTAAACAAGCTAACGCTGTAAGACCGAAAACTACAAAGCCTGCCTGCATGAGACGGCCAAACGGTACGCTTGAGGCGATGAAGGGGCCCAAGGCCATCCCCAAGGCCAAACCGCTAGCGTAGTAGTTGACCCCTCTCATTCTCTCGTCTGACGAATGTAATTCGAATGTAAGACTTCGAGCAGTGGTTACAAAAGCGGCTGCCCCTATCGCCATGATGCAGCGCGCGGTAAGAAGCCACATGAAATTTTCTCCGACCAATCCAATCGCACATCCTAAGACGTAGACGCTTAGAAAAAACCTCAGGAATTTCCTTCTACCTAACGAGTCTATAAAGCGACAGTTTTGCGAAATAAGTATGATCGCTATAATAGTAGGCGGAAATATCAACATGTTGAGCTCGAGCTCGCTAACTCCGTAGAATGATTTTATTTCTGAAAGTGAAAAATAAAATGCACCGGTACTGGCAAGGTCAAGAGCACTGAGCATCAACATTAATATCAAAAGTGGACGATTTCGCATATCTGGATTCTCATGGAGTAAGCATATAGTACCAATCTCATTGTTCAGTTTATGCAACGCATTGTTTCCCCTTTGCGTCAGTACATTCCATATGCTTACGAACATCCCTCGCTAATGCGGCCGGCCTTCCCGGCACCCGCTCCTCGTTGATTTTGGGGTTATTCGTCAGGGTAGAGGCCGGAATTTCGGTGTCGCATACCTGCGATTACTCGGCCTGCGAGTTCGTGCTCATCATCAGATCAACTCGTTATCTGCCATGACCCAGTGCACAGGCATTGGTGAGCATCGGCTGGCCTATCTGGCTGGTTGATTGCAAGGTTAATCTGGTGGGAACGTGTCTGAGACCTTGGTGCGTCAGTGCTACCCATTCTTTCCTTTACCACCTTTAGAACAGGCGACGTTCATGTCCATTCCGCTAGCCCCCGATATTGTCCTACCCTCCCGCTCCGCTTCCAAAACGGAAGCAGCCATGGCGGTTGGCTGCTTTGCCATTGGAACAGGTGAGTTCGCCATCATGGGACTGATGCCTGACATCGCAACCAACCTTCACTTAAGTGAGCCGCAGGTTGGGCATGCCATCAGTGCCTACGCCTTGGGCGTTATGGTAGGTGCCCCGCTACTGGCCATCCTCGGAGCCAAGTTGCTGCGCAAACACCTCTTGATCCTGCTGATGGCCCTGTATGCCATAGGCAATCTAGCGACTGCGTTCACGTCGAGCTACGAGACCCTGATGGTGTTTCGTTTCATTAGCGGTCTTCCTCACGGCGCCTTTTTCGGTATTGCCGCAGTAGTAGCATCAAGCATGGTGCCTGCAAACAAGCGAGCCGCCGCCGTGGCACGAGTGATGATGGGGCTTACCTTAGCGATGCTGTTAGGTAACCCTATTGCGACGCTGTTAGGGCAATTTTTCGGTTGGCGCTCTGCATTCGCGCTTGTGGGGCTGATCGCGATCACCTCTCTTGCCCTAGTGTGGCGCTTTGTGCCTAACCGTCGTGATGAATTGCGTAGCGATCCAATCAAGGAAATGCGCGCTTTCAAGCATCCTCAGGTATGGATGGCCCTTGCCATTGCGTCCATTGGGTTTGCGGGCATGTTCTGCGTGTTTAGCTATTTGGCCCCGACGATGCTTGAGGTAACGCATGCATCACCGGAGTGGATTCCGCTCGGCCTGGCGGCATTTGGTGTAGGCGGTATTATTGGGAACATCGTCGGCGGCAAGCTTTTCGATCGCTTGCAATTTCGTGCGGTAGGAGTGTTGCTGGTGTGGTCGATAGCAGTGTTGTTGTTTTTTCCCTTTGCTGCAGGTTCGCTGTGGGGTGTGGCGATTGGTATAGGCCTGGTAGGTACTATGCTGGCATTGGCTGCTCCGCTGCAGATTCGGTTGATGGACATCGCCCATGAGGCGCCTAGCCTGGCAGCGGCATCGAACCACGCAGCGTTCAATCTGGCGAACGCACTAGGGCCATGGTTTGGCGGCATGGCTATCACTGCTGGTTTGGGGTGGACGAGTACTGGATACATTGGTGCGTCTACGGCTTTAATTGGCCTAGGGGTATATCTGATCGCGAGGCGAATGAAGGGTGGCGATTAATCAGTCACTGTAGATACTGACGTAGCATGATTCGATAACATTCGGAATCTCGCATGCGTGCGGTGGGTGGTGCAGAGATCAGTGATGTAGAAGAATGTGTCGACGGCCGCCGAAGCAATGCAGCCTGAAGCAGGGACTTTTCTTGGTTGTATGGAGGTGATACGGATGCCTGATTCTTTAATGTGCGCAAGCTGGTCTTTCGCCTTACTGTAGTCAGTCGACAGCTTGCTCTCTGCAATTTCTAGCCCGCAGCCCAGTCTTCTGCACAAATCCAAATCTTGTTCAATCGATAGCGGTTTGGTGGTGATCTGACTAATAGCCAAGCTTTGCATTACGACCTGTGGATAAACAGCTCATTTTGTTGGCGAAGCGGGAGCAGTCATCGCCTGCGCCGTTGCTGGGTAGGATCAGCAGGGTGCCACCAGGTTTTATTCGGATTGCCCGCAGTAAATCACATCGACGCTAGGATCAGAAAACAGCTGCGGATAGCGCTGACAAAACTCTCCAATGTCGATCTCGGGCAGGACTTCTGGCGGCATCTTTATACTGTTCGAGGTTCAATGTAGGGGTAGAGGCCCGGCCAAGTGATTTGCGATCAAACCGCAAGCTGAGCGCGCAGGCCGGGGATGGCCGCAGGCGTGAGGATGGAAGCCCGCTAGGGCCAAGACCCGCTAAAGCGGGACTTGGTTTACGACAGCCGGCCCGAGACGGGGGACAACGAAGGGCTACTGAAGGCGATCAGGCGTTGGCAAATACCTGTCTTCGGCTATACGGATGAACTCATGCAGGCTACGCCGTCCCACATCACGCCTGAACGTCGCAATAACGTACTTCGAGTTGACTGTGTTGATTACCCAAAACCTGCCTTGCTTCGTCGCAGATTGAATATCCGATGTTCGAATCAGACGACCATCCGCAAATCGTTGGTATGGCCCTGGGGAAATGTGACTGAAGACAACACCGACGGCGCTGCAGGCATGAATGTGGACACCCACCAGAAACGCAGTAACCAGCCCGTCGTAATCCTGTCTCGCTGCTCTGGCGAGGCGAAGCAGGTCAAAGTCCGAGTAGCGTTTAACGTGCAAGTCGACCGCAACAGTGTTGATCTCGGCCATGGCTACATAGCCTCCGCTGTTGAAGCCAAATCAGTGGTCGCAGCACTGCGCCGGTAGAACTCCTTCACCTCGGTCAGGGAGCTAATATCAAGGTCATGCTGATGCGTATTCACGTACACCTGACCGCCTTCGACCTCGAGCACGCAGATCGGCACCTCAACCTGGTTGAAGCCCATCGGCAGAGATGTCAGTTTTTCCATTTTCCAACTCGATCCTTTATTCATCCAGGCTGGTGTGACGACCTGAACGTCTTCTACCGCTAGGCTGTCATCCTGGGCTATCAACAACTCTACGAGTCGAGGCTCATCGCTGACCATCTCCTCATAAGCCCGGAATCGCCCCTCATGCCAGCGCTTGATACTGACGTGATACCAATGCGTTGCGAGAGATCATGACACCGCGTGAAAGTGCGCCGGCTTTCTCCAAACATCCCAACAGGGCCAGCCTGGTCTTGCATGTGAATCCGGAACATCGTGTCTCTCGTGTGAAGCAGGCACGTCTAGCCCCCGCGATTAACGTAAGTCGAATATTGTCTTCAATGAAGCAGTCATCTCCCGTCCCTTACCCATCAGCACGTAAACCGTGTTGCGCGTCTCGAACAGGCAAGCGCCGTCGAACGATTTGCACAAGGTCGACCGCACCCACCCGCCAGGAGGAAACCGCCCTTGGTTGTCGTAGGCGACGCAATGGGAATAAAGGAACATTGGCTGCAGGCCTATGGCACGCACCCTGTCGAGCGATTCAGGAGGCTCGTCCACATGAAAGATCAGCCAGTCCTCAACCAAACAGTACGGCTTCCGGCCGAATTGATCCGCCACCAATGCCTCTATTTCGGTTTGAGGCAGCTCCGTTCCAAAGGACGATATCTCACCCTCGCGGAGCAACTCATGCTCCGAAGAATTACCCATAAATTGATGATCCTCATGGTGCGAACCCAAAAATCCAGGCTCTGCGAACACGCAAAATACCGGGCAACAAGCCAGAAATCCCATCGATATGATTATATGCATTTGTGTGGGATCTAGCAAACGCGTCATACCGTCTCTTTTTTGGGAGAGGTAGGTTGGATGTCCCTGCGGAAGGCTTATGCGGCGACGCTACAGTGGCTGAGGATTCGAAATGGCTTATTGCAAGCAGACCTTCAGCATCAAGCTGACCAAGCTTACATAAGCCGCTTAGAGGCTGCGACGGCGACACCGACTATCGATCTGAGTGCTGATCTGGCTCAGGCGCTGGGCCTAAAGCCTCTAGCGCTGCTCACACTGGTGGCCGCAGCCGATGAGGGAAAGACAGCACGCTCCGTCTTGAATGAAGCGATGATAGAACTCATGCGGCTAGGAATTCTCGATGAACCTCTGCCTGCCGAGCCGCAAAAGCTCACCACATCACAGAGAATCGCAGCCGCAGAAAGGCTCGAGGCAGTACGCAAACTCAAGGCAGAAGGTCTTTCTCAGGCAGAGATCTGCAGGCAGTTGGGATTACCCAGAAGCACCGTTGGGCGTCTGTGGCACGCTGACGATTGACCGAACTACCTTGGATCATGGTGGCCGAGGTACGAGGTGGGCGGGTTTCTTCCCTCATGGGGCATTTATCAATAAGCCAAGCTTCTGGCCATTCTCACGATGCTCTCCTGTGTCCATAGCTCCACCATGGGTCGTGTAGCAGGGATGAAAAGTCGCGACTCACTAACTACCTTTTCACGGCGCATAGGCATGGAGTAGCTGCTAGGCGCCGTTGCTGGCGGCTCTTCTATCTTCGCCATATCTAAATTCTTCAACCTAATTCGATACCAACCACTGCAGAACGCGGCTACCTCGAAGCACGACACAATCAGCTTTGACAGGTTGGTCGGTGACACGAAATAGAGACCCGGAGTACGCCCCTCCACTGGCATGCTTGCATCAGTTTCCAAGAGGACGAGCCCGTCGTCGAAAACGCGCCAGGACGTATCTCCAGATTTCAAACCTGTGAACGATCTGTCGTCCCACTCTTCGTAGCCTTGCTTGAATTTCGCCAAGCCTAGGTTATGAAAGCTTTGGAAAATTTCATCGCGGCGTGAGGCAGCTCCATGCACAGCATGTTGCTCTAAAGGTTGGGGCAAAAAAGCAAACTCAAGCTGCGGCGCGTATGAGTGCCCGCCGTAGGAGCGAAAGCTTGATGCCTCTGTGATGCGCTCGTGAAATGCTTTCTCGGGAAGTGAGTTTTGGATTTCTCCATCCTGCTTAGGCCTTGGACGATAGCTTTCAACAGCTCTTGGGGATCTGAGAATGAGGCTCTGAAAAAACCTTGTTTGTAGTCAGATACCTCGTTGACGAACACGGCCTGCTTCGCGTCAAAGTCAGTCTGCTGGATGAAGACCAGAACCGGTTTTCGCTTATTCACTGCCTGGCGGAATTCTTGCTGCGTAACCGAGATACCCGGCTGGGGTTCATAGCCGTAATTAGCGCCTAAGATGAGGATGTATACGTCACACTGGTCGACCTCTGTTAGGCAAGCGTGCTCCGACGAGTAGGTTCGCGCTCCGAAGTGCTCGCTCATGACCGGTTTCATGTCTAGTGTTTCCACGGCGTCTTTGGCTGCGACTCTGAACTGCTCGAATCCTCTTACAACGGAGCTTATGAACACCTTCATCAGTGCATCCTCTGAACGCTGGCATATGTGCCGCTTTGGACTACTGCGCGGTGTAATTGTTGCGGACAGTCCTGACGGTAGAGGGCAGATCACCGGCTATACGATCAAACGCATCCACATTCAGATCAGACGCCGTATCGTTTGTTACCGCCGGTGGTAATGCAGTAACGACCTCCGCGAGGCCCGATGCACACGTTGCCCGATGAGCAAGGACAAGACGACCCGTACCCAGCGCTTTGTTGGCGAGCAGGCTGTGCTGGCTGAGCCACTGGTTTGGGTTTCGAAACGACGTAACAGCCCGATCCGCTGCACAGGCTTTTTGCTGAAAGCCATTTCGAAGACTGACCATCAATGCTGATGCGTGCCCATTCATTCCTCGTCTCGAAGACCTGAACTTTTTCCCCGCGCTTCAGTTTGGAGATGACCTTTCCGCCTGGTTGATCCCTGACATTGAGATTATCAGCGCTCACAAAGTGCTCAGTCGAAGAGACAAGGGCCGGCGCTGAGGACGGGGTCGGCGAAATCGACCCTAGCGTACTCGGTGTGCTCAGGGCGCTTGGCTGTAACGGGGCAGGAGGAGTGTCTTTCTTCCCCATTGCCCATAGGACGGCAAAAAGAATCAGGAGCGGGACAAACCATGACTGGGACTTCTTGCGCATATCCATTGCTCTCATTTGGCACGCATTACAACGGCTGTTTTCCTGACCAACCTGACGTCATCACCTATTGCTAGCTTAGCCAAGCTTCCACTTTTTGCATCCTGTTCAGTTCCAAAAGCTTGGGCTTGCGAAAAATACGGTACCTCAAGCAGCCGACTTCTCGCCTCAGGGGAAGGGAACCATTCGGCAACTTCAACGTTGCAGTGTCTTGAATCGCTCAACGCCCATTTCACGAACATGTCTGCTGCGGCTCTGTAGTGATCAGACACCAGTTTCGACACGCCTGGAAGGCCTCAAGCCTATGAGGTAATCCCTATCGCTTTAGTCGCCGCAGCAGTAAACACCGCTGCGGGCGGTCGCGACCAGACAGTGGAAATCGCAAAGGAGGCGGCTTTTCTGGATACCGATAGCAACCAAGTGCTGGCAGAGGTGGTACGCAAAGGCAGAGGTAAACCGTTAGAAAATGATCAAACACAACTCAAGCTTGAAGACGTCAAGCCAGTGGTGGACGGTTGGGCTTCTGACATGCGCTTGACCTATGAACGGCTTAGGGCGGACTCAAAATAGTCCTAGGGTGGCGCTGAGTACCCAACTGGGCAGCACGTTTAGTTATGTTCGCTCATTAGCATAACTGCAAGGTAATTCAGATTTGCGATTACTGACTTCCAACGTGTACATAAAGAGTAAAACTGCCTAGTAAGACCCACAAACTACCGAATATCCATGGCGTACGCATTGAAAATGCAAGAGCTTTATTGTTTCCGTTTTGCATTGTCTCTCTATAGTGAAAGAGAGGAGCATCATCGCGGTCAAGACTTGCTAGCGGTTCGTTGCGCAACATGAATGTTTGCTTGGCGTACCAATGGTCGATAACGTCGTAAGACGATTTCAGTCCTGGCCAAGCCTGAATCGAAAGAAATACTCCAAACAAGGCTAAGAGAACGGGTAGCACCAGGGTGAAGAATTTGCCCCACTCTGAATTCAGGTTCGCCATAGTTGACGCGTAGACAACGACCAAAAACGATTGCGCGCCTAGGTAAGCATTGCTGCGGTCAGACAGAACAGTTGTTTCACATTGAATTTCGTTCCGGTAGAAATCCAGTCGGTCGCGTACCGTCACGAATATTTTAGATGGGTCTTCATGATGTACATCTTTGAGGGTATCACCAGTAATGATTCGCTTCAATGATCCATTCCTTGCAAGCTGAGGCGAGATAGCGCCTACCCAAAAATCAAGTCGCTCTGGAGCCCCGAAACCAGCATCAAGCAGACACTCCACTACAAGTTTTGAGCGTCACCACTGTGTTAATGCAGGCTCTAGAGTAACAGCTTGAGCACGAGACCTTTGTAAATCGGCGGAATGCCCCTGGTTAGGGACATTCCTTGCCGCTCGGCTAACGATCCATTTCCAGTATGGTCTAGAATTCAGACCATCGCACGACATTCAATGAGCTGATCAAGTTATCGGGGGTTTGGTTGGTCATCCATTTCAGCGTTGTCGGGATCGATATCAGGTACGCCCTTCTCGTAGGGATTAGTTGACTCATCACTTGGCGCATCAACTTCGTTGTTAGGCAGCTCATCAATGCCTTCTTCATCACTCGGATTCAAGTCAGTACGGCCAGGGCTAAGAGGATCAGTATTTTCAGGCGGGAACTGGGTGCCATCCGCTATATCATACGAATTTGAGTCTGACATGGTTATCTCCAATGAACGATTTCTACCGGTTTGATATGATTGGCTTCAGCCTTTGCTATGGCTATCAGATGTTGGGGGGATAGCAACACCTCTTGGCCCCGCGATGCCCCAGATAGCGAGTCCAACAACCGGCAATATGAAGATCAACACCGTCCAGCCTAGCTTCGTACCAGAGCTTTTGGTGCTTCGCCACACGCTTGTCAGTACCCAGACGTCTAACAGCAAGACGATCACAGCGGACGCCGTCCAGAAAATTGAGTTTTCCATGGTTCATCACTCCTGAGGGATCACCTACAGGAGAGGAGCACCGGCCTGCGCAAGTTCCCGGCCACTTCCAAACGGCGATCTACCGTCTACTGTATGGCGGATCGGTACGACTGATGCAGGTGTACGCTACAACCCTACCGCGAAGTATCTCAAATCGTAACGCAGGTGCTGTATGCTCCAACAACCTTGCGGTATGGGCGCTGTTTATCGGTCACGGCTATGTGTGAATGTATGTCATAGCCATCCAAGCGCATTCAAGGGGCACCAGTTGATACGGTCGCGTGTAAGACACGGCATTGAGTAGGCCCTCGATAAGCGGATTGCGACGCGATCAAGTTGACGCGCGGAAAACCTATCAACTAACCTTACTGGCTCATGTGTAAGGCCCGTAGAGAATGTCTAAAAGACGCGGCAAGCGTGCTCGTTACACGTTGATCCAGGAGGGTTCATGTCGCTACCGATCACAGCTAGGCAACTAAACGCCCTACGCGCCTTGCACAGAGCAAATCCGGATCTGGGAGAGCTGGCGAGCGCGGTTGCCTTAGCTTTTGACGCGTCAAAAATCGACAATCCAGAGCTCGCCAGGTTGATTTTGGAGAAGACCTGCAGACGTATTGTCAGCGGCCAACCGGGAAGCCGCGAGATCATGGTTCAGCACCTTCAACACTTCGGGAGCCTCGAATGCTTATCTTCCGAGCAGGTCACCGAGTTCTCAACCCGCATTCGGAAGCTGGGCTGAGCCCGTAGGTGCACTGACAACGCCTACGCGCCTAGAAGATGCGATCAGGACAACCAGGACTCGACTGTGTCCGAGCCGTGCTCTGCCTTCCATTCTTTTAGGGTCTTGTGATTGCCGCCCTTGGTTTCGACCACCTCGCCATTATGCGGGTTTTTATAGACCTTCAATGCACGAGCTTTCCGGCTCGCCTTGGCCGGGGCAGGCGCAGTACGGGTAGATTTGGAGTCATTCTGGGGATCCAGGATCGCAATGATGTCCCCTAGGCTTTTGTTATATTCACCCAGCAAAGCGCGCAATTTGCTCTCAAATTCGATTTCTTGCTCAAGCCCCTTGTCGCCTTTCATGGCTTCCAGTGCAGCGAGTTGTTCGGCAAGATGACGTTCGAGACGGCGGAATTCAGCGAGTTTAGACATTCGTATTTCCTGAGATGATTAAGAGTAAATAGATTATGGCTCACTACGGCAAGATCTGCACGGTAGTAATCAAATTTACGTTGTGCCGATAGTACGGATCGCCTCAATCGGGATGTTGAGCCTGGTGGTTCAGTTGACGAGAGGTTTAGCCAATCTGCTGCGCCATTCTGGATCAAGCAATTCGCGGCCTTTTATCCGAATTGCCTAATTCGCCGTTTTAGCATCAGTTAAGCTGATTCAGGCAACGGAGGGCTCCGCGCTGCGCCATTTCATTTCTGATATTCCAAGGCGCTCGGCCTCAGGCCTCGATGTCTTTCTAGTTTTGTCGCGAGAACTCTTCGGGATGTACCCAAAACCGGCATCGCAGCTTGCCCAGTGCCATGCGGCAACAGTATCCATCTTATCGGCGCGAACCACGAAGCTCCTGGGCTGGCCATGGATGATGTAGTCGATAATATAGAGATGGCTATTCATGTGGAGCGCCCCTGAAAGCGTGAGTAGGCTAACTGATTTCCGTCGCATTGAAAAATTCCTTCTGCGCCAATGCATTCGTCGGAGTAGGTCGCTGCAGTAACCATTCTGAACTTGTCGGTACTCAGGAGCTCACTGTCAGATACACACGAGTCCTATTCGCAGAGGGAATTGGTATGGAAAACTACCACGTCACCACTAGCACCGACGGCTGGCAGCTGAAGAAACAAGGCGCTACTCGAGCTTCGAAGACGGCGAAAACGAAGGCAGAGATCGTCAAATTAGCTACTGATTTTCTTGCTGGAAAGACCGCTTCGCTGAAGATCCATAAAGAAGATGGCACCATCCAAGAGGAGCGCACGTATCCTCGTAGCGCCGACCCTAAAAAGTCCAAAGGCTAATACCGTGGAGCGATTCATGGACGATTATCAAAGTGAGCTGGTTAGGATCACTGAATACATCAGGCAGAACTCGTTGCTGCTGTCCACGGCAGAGTCCTGTACAGCTGGCCAAATGATATCCTTAGTGGCCTCCGTGCCCGGCGCTGGTCAGCTTCTGGAGAGCGGGTACGTCGTTTATTCTCCTGAAGCCAAACAGCGGATCCTGCACGTCGAAGCCGACACGATCAATCAATACGGCCTCACGAGCGAGCAGGTTGCGGGCGAAATGGCATACGGTGCGCTAAAGGGTGGGCCCGCTACCGTGGCGATAGCCACTACTGGGGTTGCTGGCCCCGATTCTATAGAGGGGATTGCGCCGGGGACAATATGCTTTGCATGGTTGTTCGCGATGAAAGATCGCTATGCTAGTTTTACTGACACTCGTCATTTTGAAGGTGATCGACTCGAGGTGCAGATCGCCGCTTCACTGTACGCCTTGGAACAGTTGCAGCCGCTCCATTCTAAAGCGCTAAGAGGCGAGGGCCTGTGAGCCGTAGGGCCAGTTGGAAAATTGCCGGTAACGCCCCTATGACTGGGTATCGCTACCGGCACCTTAATTTACTGACCGGCATCGTGTAGTGGTCAACTGATCCCGGACACTTCGTTAAGTTTTTCCTCAGCGACCGCAGGCGCTGACCCTTGATTGAACTGGTGTGGTCGCCGTCAGTTGTACTGCTGCATCAGATACCGACCGATATCCTGATTTGCCAGCGCAGCGCTCATGTAGCTCACAGTCGGTATCCATTCAGTTCTCGAGCTACGTAATAGCCGCTCCATCGGTGAATTGTCGTGGCAGTTACCACGCCGGCTCATGCTTTGTTTGGAGCGATATCGCCACGCCTCTGGCGGAAAGCTCTGCTCCCGTATTGGTTGCCATGATCACTGTGAAACAACACGTTTTGCGGCCGGCCCCGTGGCTCGTAAGCCTTTGAATGCTTGGCTCGCTTAGTAGGCTACAAGCACGGGCTTGACCTCAAGTCGCTGACGTTTCATTGGGTAAGCATGCGACCCCAAGCGCCGAACATCACATCACCGATGTAGATACCCTCCGACTGGGTTCGCTCTTTGTCCAACCGCTGGTGCAACGTGCTCATGCCAATCTCGTCTGAAGATGCTACTCCGAGATCGAGAATGCGTGGCAAGCAGGCCTGGACGATGTCACCCTAATTCGTAGGACACGTCTGGGGTCTGAACGATACATTCAGCACGAAGACCGCCGACTCCCAGCCCTGCTTTCGTAAATATGTTATGGAGGTTAAAGCCGATATGCAGGTCAGCTCCTTCACGAGCGATCATTTCCCGTATCCAGCCTTGAACCCGCTTGTGAAGGACGAATGAATCCAAGCTCGCTGGAACCATAGTGGTATCGTGCTCCTGAAAAACCATTACTCCCCCGGGAGCAAGATGAGCACTCAATGCGGCTATGACCGCAATCGCGTTAGCCTGGTACATCAACACCCGTCGTCCTACGATGGCATCGAAAAAGCCTAGTGATTTTGGAAGGGCAAGGAGTTCGCCTTGTATGAAAGTTGGTGTCCGTCGCTGATACGCGCCCGCGCGGCTTTGGGCCACCTTTAAAGGTCTGTCATCCTGGTCTATTCCGATTACTTCACCACAGGGGCCGACTAGGCCTGCGGCCAGAAAAGCGAGGTCACCTGTCCCGCATCCGACATCCAATACCCGCATGCCCGTACTGACGCCAGCATCAATCAGAAGTCGGGTAGTGAAATTGTGGCTAGCGGTTGTCATTAGGTAGCTCCCAGAAAATTATCTAGGAGTTTGATACAGGGGCAATGCTTCACGCAATCTAGCCCCGCCTGGGGTTGAGCAATATCTAAGGGTTGTCACTCATCTCAGCGTCCTAGGGCCGTGCGAATCCGGAATACGTCGGTCGAACAAAGAGTTGGCCAAAGCACTACTGAATCGCGGTTGAATAGGTGAGCAATCTCTCAAGCCCATCCCAAGTGCGGCTAACGGGTTCCCTATCTCTAGGATCGGTGAGTCCCAATTTCTCAAGGGTGTAGTTGATCTTCCCAAAATTGCAGGGCATGCAGGATAGCTCTGGCGCGATACCTAGAAGATGAGACGGCCGGATTGCTTAAACAAATCGGTCTGGACGCCTAGCGCTCAAGTAAGGGCCCTGGAAATTGAGTATGGATGCGTTGATGAAAACAGGAGCCCCAAGGGCCCCGCTTAATCGTGTAGCCACGCAGTCAAGCCGTCAGGTACTCGTCCACCGATTTGACGGTAGCGTAGCCGAACTCCAAAGTTGCCATCATCGTTGCATGCACCTGGACGGCGGGAACGTTTACACCGTTGAATGTGAGATCCAAGGTAGCGCAGGCATCGTGCAGAACGGTAACGGGATAGCCCATGTCTGCCGCCGCCCGCACTACCGCGTCGATGCACATATGGCTCATGGCACCGATGACCACGATTTCCTGGATATCCGCAGCTTCCAGCTGCTGCTTAAGATCAGTTTCACGGAAGGCGTTGATGTGTTTTTTTACAATCACAGGCTCGTGACCTACAGGGGCAACAGCAAGTTGAATGCCTGCGCCGCTAGAGCCCTTGACGAAAATCGGAGCGTCTTCATCACCGGACTCGTGCCGAATGTGAAAAACAGCAACATCTGTTCGGCGCGCGTAGCTGATCACTCGAACAGCGTTTGCGACAGCCGCTTCAATGCCGATCAGTGGCAGGTTGCCGGTGGGCAGGTATTCGTTTTGCAGATCGACTACTATAAGGCCACGTTTCATGAACGTTCTCCGGTCAAATTATCCGAGTATAGGGATTGGGTAGTGAAGGCTCAGATCGGCAGGTTGAGCACCTGCCTTATTCCGAACCTAAAAGGTTTGAGTCAGAATTCCAGCGAAGCGCCATCTTCCGGAATATCGACCCGGCTCTCGATACCTTGCTTTTTGACGTATGTGCGTAGCTCTTCACGAGTCAGGGACATGTGGTTAATTGCGTCCATGTGCACTGCGACAATTTTCGCGTCCTTCGCAGCCTTTGAGGCGCGTAAAACGTCTTCCTCGCCCATGATGATCGATCCCTTATAGCCGGTCATCATTGCTTTCCCGGCATTCAGTACGATGACTTCGGGATGATATTTCTCAATGGTCTGATCAACCTCTTTTCGCCAGATTGTGTCGCCGGCGAGGTAGAAGGTCTTGTAGCCCGGCGCCTGAAAAACTACGCCCATTGCTTCGCCCAGAGGCTTCGCGAGAGCTGGAACGGCATACATCTCGTCGGTACCGTGCTGCCCACCGGTCTTGGTGATTTTGACGCCGCCGAATTCAGCTTCGTCAGTCAGCACGCGCACATTCTTGAAACCTTGGGAGCGAATCAATTTCGCATCGTCTTCATGCTGTGCAAACAGAGGGATGTCTTTGGGTAACGCTTTTTGAGCGGCATCATCCCAGTGATCGAGATGCGTATGCGTGACGATGACAGCGTCTACGCCAGAAATCACTTCTTCGGGCGACTCTGTCAGATCGACGAGGGGATTACGCAGGTTGCTGCGGTAAGTATTGTCAAATCCTGGGTAAGTACCTTTCTTGGACAGCATCGGATCGATCATAAAAGTTGTGTCGCCATAAGAGATTTTCACCGTTGCATTACGGATTTGCTGCAAACCGACTTTATGAGCTGCATCGGGAGTTCTGTGAGCGTCGGAACCTGCGAATGCCAACGGAGTGGCCGCAGCGCAAGCAATGCTCAGGGCGATGGGAAGTGTTTTGAGATTCATGGGCTTAGTCCTTTGAATAGGTTATGACCCCATTCTCATGCAACGGTATACAGGGTACCAGTGGCCTGAATGACATATTTCGATATAATCGGGCCATGTAATCAGCGGTGTTCACGAATGTGAGGCTTACCGATGAAATCCATCAGGGTTGCTGTTCTGGCTTTCGAAGGCGTGAGCCTGTTCCATCTCTCCGTGCCCGGAATGGTGCTGGGGACGGCTCAATCCGCTCCTGGCGAACCTCAATACGAGGTCAGCTACTTCACAGAGTCGCCAGGTATGGTCAGCAGCGACCAAGGCATCGGCCTAAAGGTCAGTCACGGTCTGGAGCTGATGGAGGTATCCGACGTGATTGTCATTCCGGCGTGGGGCGATCAATCGGTCGCTGCGTCTGCAGAACTTGTGAAAGCCTTGCAGCTCGCGAACACTCAGGAAAAACTCATCGTGGGCTTATGCCTGGGCGCGTTTGTGCTCGGGGCTGCGGGACTGCTTGACGGTAAAGAAGCCACCACTCACTGGGCAGCCCGCGACGAGTTCGCACGCCGTTTTCCTGAAGTTCGTTTCAGGCCCGAAGTGCTCTATGTCAGTGATGGCAACATCATGACCTCGGCGGGTACTGTGGCGGCAATCGATTGCTGCCTTCATCTGGTACGCCAGCGACTTGGCGCTGATATCGCGAATCGCACCGCGAAGATGCTGGTGACCCCGCCGCACAGGCAGGGAGGCCAAGCGCAATACGTGGAGCACCCGGTGCCGCAGCTATCCAGCGAGACGCACTTATCTGATGTACTAGGGTGGGCCCGGAAGAATCTGGCCAAAGATCTGACGCTCGACGTGCTGGCGGACAAGGCGAAAATGAGCAGGCGTACATTTACCCGGCGATTCAGAGACACCACTGGCAGTACCGTCTCGAAATGGTTGAACGCAGAGCGCGTCGTCAGAGCACAAGAGCTATTGGAAACCACCGATTTGCCGATCGAATGTATTGCCGGCGAGGCAGGTTTCGGAACGCCTTTGTCGCTGAGGCAACAATTCGCTGTTCATCTCGGGACATCGCCGTCTGAATACCGACGGGCGTTTTCTCACAAAATGAACCCAGGCCGCAAGACGAGCGGCAGTACGCTCATCGCCAAAGAGTCGGCTCACTCTCCTGCATGAAATAGAGATCTCGAGTGGTCAGGCAGTATCATCTCTGACCACTGCGAGCAGCGCCTGCAGCGGATGCAAGATGGTTACTGCGTCCTGTCGCTTAACTTGGCTTCGGCAAGAATATCCGTCAGCCAATTACCGGCCTCAAGCGTTAAGCTTTTTCACAAGCGGTCTTCATGACTGTTTGTAAATTACGCCAGAAGTGCCAGCGTTCTTTGCCTCATGCCCATAGGTGCCGGACATGCCACAGCATCCGCTGGCTTGAACGCTCATCTTCAGTCCCATGCGCTCATAGACTCGCTGCCAAAGAACGATGCTGTTTGGCTCATTTGTCTTTTCAGTGCAGTGGGGAAGGAAATGATAGGGTTCGGCATCTTTCACAATTTGCGACTGTGGAAGCGTATTGGCGAGCCACTCCTGCGGCAGGAGTACGGTAGGAACCTTGTGGCTGCCAAGTGTCTTCGCATACTCCTGGCGATACACCAACGTCATCGCGTGATCGAGGCCCACCAACGGTATTTCGTACTCCTGAAGCTGGTGCAACGCTTCACCGTTGAAACGTGCGGCCTTTTCAAAAGCTTTGATGAAGCCTTGCACCTGAAGCGGTTTGCCATTGGGTGCAGAGGGTGCGATATAAACCTGATAGCCAGGCCTTGAGATCAGTTCGATCCAATCAATGAACGTGACTTATCGACACTTATCAGCCTGATGCGTAAAACAAAAGATAGGGTTGAGAAACTTTTTCTACTTAGATCTCAAGCAGGGTTACAAGCTCAAAGTCATTCGTAGGTGCAAACGCTCTGAGCACTCATTCTTGTGCTTCCTCGCCAGACCTAAAGCGTTCGCGATACTCGCCAGGCGTCACAGCATAGGTTTTCATAAAACTACGTATCAAGGTCGCTTCATTAGATAGGCCGCATTTTCGGGCAATTGTTTTGAGTGGCGTACGTGACGTTAGCAGCATATGACAAACGGCTTCCAAGCGGATTTTTTCGACCATTTTGCTAGGTGTAAACCCACTGTCCTCACGATATTTTCGAGCAAATGTTCGCTCACTCATATTCATGAAGTTTGCTAGTGAAGATACCGATAGATCGCCACTAATATTAGTGTTGATCCATGCGTGAAGGTCGGAGAAATCGCTGCTCTTTGACTGTAGGGTTAGTGTTGAACTGAACTGATTCTGATCGCCGGAACGCTTCAGAAAGACAACCAGATGTCGTGCAACCTCTAGTGCAGTAGCATACCCCAGGTCTGCCTCGATAATTGCAAGAGCTAAATCGATTCCTGAGGTGACGCCAGCAGATGTCCATATATCTCCATCGTTAATAAATATAGGCCCGCGCTTCACCTTGATAGATGGGAATTCAATTTCCAGCCTATCGTAGGCCGACCAGTGTGTTGTGACATTTCGTCCGTCTAATCTTCCGGCAGTCGCCAGTGCAAAGACCCCTGTGCAAACTGAAACTAAGCGAGATGCTTTTTCACAATGCCCTACAAAACTTCTAAAGAAATCTGGATGTTCACAAAAGTTGTGAATTCCAGGCCCGCCCGGCACGATCAGCGTGTGCGGTGCTGGTGTATCTATGCCCAAGACTTCGGCGCTGAACGAGAAACTAGGAAATATCTCCGTAGTTGGATCTAACGACAGAATGGATAATGAATATGGTGCATGATCAGCTTGCGCAAAATGGTTGGCAGCAATGAAAACGTCTAAAGGGCCGGCTAAGTCAAGCAGGCTGACTTCAGGATAGGTAACGAACTGAATACATTTGGCAGGCATCTGCGATCGACCCTCGTCTAGAGACTACTATGCGGATTTGTGAATCTTGGCAGGAATCGGCAACGTTTTGGCATTTTTTTTACCAATTTTCGTTTATTTTAGCCTCTTGAGAGTTATGCAGGTTGGATCGATGGTAACTGAGGTTTTAGTAATATTTCGGTTTGTCTATATTTAATTTAGCAGTTTACCTAAATTTATAAATTCTTTTCAGCTGGGAGGTTTAATTTATGCCGAGTCTTATGAGAACAGCTATGGGATTCGAGATTAAGATGGATGATGATTTTCAGAACAGGATATCTCACGTTCTTGAATTGTTAGAAAGCGATTCTGTGGGTAATGCAACATGCGAGTTAAAAAAAGGTTCCGAATCAGATGGCTGGGTAGTAGAGTGTTTATGGCATGATCAAAATGCTATGCATGCTCATTTCGTGTCGAGTCACCTGCAAGATTTGATAGCCCTCCTTGCTTTGCGATCCCGTATAATTAAATTCGAGTGTGGAATTTTATTGATCTAATTTCCAATGGTGCTGGGGTTTTATCAGGTTATTTCCTCTTTCGATGAACAGGTATGGAAAGCAGGGCACGTTAAAACATTGGCGGCTGAGGCCCAGTAGGCCTCAGCCGACTACCTATTAGAACTCCACAGTCACTCCAGTATAAAGTGCACGACCATCACCTGGCGAATGCAGGGATGCCTGCGCGCCATCCGGGTCGTACCAGACATATTCATAGTATCGATTCGTGAGATTCTTCAGCTGCAAGTCAACACTCACTGATTGAGTCACCTTGTAGGTTGCGCCAAGGTTCATTAGCACGTAACCGCCGTAAGTCCCCTTCGTATTTTCCCGCTCCAGATAATAATTAGTCTGACCGTTCATCCACGCGGTCAGCTGTAATGCAGGTGTCGCGTCATAGCTGATGCCAGCGTTGTACAAGTGATGCGGGATGTGGTCGATTTCCTGACCTTTGCTGTTAGGCAACGTGGCACTTGGCTGGAGTATTTTCGAATACTGCCAGGAGTAACCCATCCAGATATTGGTGCGTTCATTCGGATACAGGTTCATCTGTAAGTCGTAACCCCAGCGACGTGTTTCACCGACATTATCGGATTCGCCGCTCGGGTCGTTCAGCCGGCGACTGACTTCCCCAGAGGCCTTTTGCTGCCAATAGGCGACGCGTCCATCCACCCAGTCAACCGGCGTGAATTTGATGCCTGTTTCCCATCCCTCGTTGATCGAAGGTGCTAGGTCAGTATCTCTGGGCGGAATCTTGTAAGCCGCCGCCCCGCTGCCCACCTGGAAGGTACGCCCCCAGTTCGCGTAGAAGCTGGCAACTTCCCACGGAGAATAGACAACGCTAATCTTCGGCTGCTTGATCAGTCCGTAGTCGTTGATGTCGAAATTTGTGCCGGTCGTTTCATTAGTGAAATCGCCCTGGATCTTGTCGACCCGGTAGGCGGGTACGATCTTCAGAGATTCGAAAGGTTTTATCTCTGCTTGGGCATAAGCGCCGTAGGTGTCGAAGTCGAACTGCTGGTCGCGGGTTGTAGCTAGACGCTTACGGTCTCTGGTGCGATATCGCTCACTTTTGTTTTGCTGCTGCTGTACGTCCGCGCCACCTTCCAACGCGAAGTCGTATAGCCATTTGACTTCCGGTCGCCAGGTCAGGGAGGTGAGGGCGCCATATTGCGTCTCATAAGCGTCGCGTTCCTGTTGTGCGCTGGTGCTCCAGTATTGTGTCCAGCGCCTGTCATCGAAGGTGTTGACGTAGGTCTTCGCTGACCAAGCAAGCGTATCAGCCAAGTCTGTATCGAAATGCAGACTGACCTGATTCATACGACGAGTACCCTTGTCCGTCGCGTTGAAGCTGTTGGTCATTTCCGGGTGATGACGTGCATCATCTTCACTCAGATAGCCTGGCTCCTGAGCCTCGGTTTCGTAGTGACGAGCGATCAGTCCAATACGGTAACTGTCATCGTCCGGCGTATAGAACCATTTGCCCGACATCGAAAACTTATCTGCTTCAGCGTGATCTCTGTAGCCATCAGATTTTTGATAGGCGAAGAAATAGTTTTGCGTCCAGTTGCTGCCCTCAATGCCATTGGCAAGTTGGGCCTCGTGGGTATTGAAGCTGCCATAGCGCAGCCGCGCCTTGTTGTAGTCGCCCCCCGTGCGAGTCAGCATGTTCACGTTGCCGGCAATATTGTTCAGGCCATAGCGCGCATCGCTGGTGCCGCGCACCACCTCAATGCTGTCCAACTCCATGGGGAAAATCATGTCCATGTACGGCATATTGCCGTCATTGCTGTTGCTTGGGATGCCATCAATCAGCAATTTTACTGCGTTCACTTCACCTTCGCCGTTGAAGCCTCGGAAGGAGATTTTGCCTGACGTGGTGCCTTGGTTGAACTCAGTCAGCATTACCCCCGGAGCGCGGCGGAACAGCTCCCAACTGTAATTGACTGGCATCTTTTCGAGGATTTCCGCGCCCAAAATATCCACCGAGCTGAGTACGCTGCGGGTAGCCAAAGGGCCACTGGCGGAGCCTTGAACGCTTACGGCGCCCAAGGTGAGCGTCGAGCTTCCGGGCTCGCCGGCTTCAGCCTGTGCCAAGGACAGCGGGCTGGATACCAGTACGCCTATCGACAATACAGGCCACATAGAACGGGACACAGATAAACGCTTTGCAGAGCGCAAAGAAAATGGAGCAGGCATGGCACGCACTTCCTGATCATCAAGAAACTTCAAGGGCGTTCAGCAACCGTTGCAG
>NZ_JACYVJ010000016.1:0-50146 GCF_014842235.1 Pseudomonas sp. CFBP 13710
CCGCCACCAGTTCAGCTGCGACACGCCTATCTTGAGCAACCGTGCTGGTTTGCCTTGGGCTATCTGGGTGACGTCTTCGTCGGCGCCCAGCGATGCCATCTGCGCTGCAATATTCACGATCAGTTTTTCCCTTGTGTACACCCCGCCGCCCAACTGGTAGGCCGCAGCGATCATCTCGCGCAGCTCGAGCGGCAATCGCCAGCGTCGGCGCAATTCCGAGCCATAAGGCGCACCAAACGTTCGTAGCGCGTAAGTCAGCGTCGTCTGGTCAAGCTCACCGCCTGCCAGACGCCATTCCTGCAAAACGCGCAGCAGCGCCAGATCGCCCAGGCAGTGCAACACGCCTGCGCAATAGCAGCGCCACTCGTCCACATTTTGTTGGCGGGCAATGTTGCGAGCGAATTCGGCCGTGTGGGTCGAGCGGTTCCAGCAGATTTCGGCTTGTTCGAACAGCAGCGGGTCACTCAGGTAGGCACTGGGCCGGGTGGTCATGCCCAGCAGCAGATTCATGCTCTGCGTAGGGCCCAGCGCTTGCAAGGCCTGCATCAGCGTCAACACCGGCGCCGCGCCCTGTTTCGCCGCACTGTTAGCGGCGCTCACCAGCACCCCGGTGACTTGCGGGTCGCTGCGCACGTTGGCTTCCAGCACCTTTAGGTTCAAGCCTTGTGGCCCTAGCGCCCGCTGTACCGCCGCCTGCACGTCGCACAGCAGCGGCCCACCGTCGCAGTCCAGGCGGCGGCGCGTCAGATACTGTTCCAAAGTGGTACCGGCAGCGATCTGCGGAATCCGGCAAACCACCACCTCTGCGGAGCCAGACAACAGCGTCTGCAGGCGCGCCTTCAAACTGGTCATATTCAAGGGTTTGGTCAGATAGGCCGTCGGCGCTAGGGGTAGCACTTCGCGCACGCTCGCGCTGTCGCTGCGCTCGCTCAACAAGATGAACGGCAAGGCCGACAGACGAGGGCTCTTGCGCACTCCGCGCAGCAAGTCCAGACCGCTGATGCCCAGCAACTCGCGCGTTGCAATCACCAAGTCCGGTGGCTCGCGCAGATGCTCCAGCGCCTCAGGTCCCGTGGCGCACGCCTGCAGGCGTGCATCGCAACGTACATCGAGCAGCATCTGCGACAACAGATCACGCATCCAAGGGTCGGATTCGGCGATCAACACACGAGGAGGCATGCTGGTAGCGGTATTCATAGGCGCACTCCATGGGCCAAGGGTGACAGCATGACTCTCGGTAGTGAGTCTGAACGGTACTGCAAAAAAACGGATTAAGCAGAGGGTTTTAGCGCATCACCCGCCTGGCTGCAAACGAGGTGCAAACTAAAACCACCCCATAAAAAAACCCGCCGAAGCGGGTTTTTCCTACCAAGCACTCACATCACTCACGCCAGCTCAGCGAAGCACTCTTCGATGATGGCCAAACCTTGGTCCAACAGCTCGTCAGGCGCAGTCAGTGGAACCAGGATGCGCAGGACGTTTCCGTAAGTACCGCACGACAGCAGAATCAAACCCTTGTCGCGCGCCTTGGCTACGACTTGGGCCACTGCTGCGGCGTTCGGCTTGTGGGTGTCGCCGCCTTCGAACAGCTCGATGGCAATCATCGCGCCCAGTGCGCGCACATCACCGATCACCGGGTACTTGGCCTGGATGGCGCGCAGGCCCGCTACCAAGTGCTCGCCGACTGCCTTGCTGCGATCGAGCAGGTTCTCTTCCTCGAACACTTCCATCACGGCCAGTGCCGCCGCGCAGGCGATCGGGCTGCCGGCGTAGGTGCCGCCCAGGCCACCTGGAGCGATGGCGTCCATGTACTCGGCTTTGCCGCACACGCCGGCCAGAGGGAAACCGCCAGCGATGGATTTGGCGAAGGTGGTCAGGTCGGGCGCAACACCCATTTGCTCCATGGCGAAGAAGGTACCGGTACGGCCTGCGCCGGTCTGCACCTCATCGGCGATCAGCAGGATGCCGTGCTGGTCGCACAGGGCGCGCAGACGCTGCATGAAGGCTTTCGGCGCGACATAGAAGCCGCCCTCACCCTGCACCGGCTCGAGAATGATCGCTGCGATGTCACGGGGCTCGGCGTCGTTCTTGAAGATGCGCTCGATGCTGGCAATCGAATCGTCGACGCTCACACCGTGCAGTTCGCAGGGGTACAGCGCGCGGAACACACCGCCGGGCATCAGGCCCATGCCAGCCGAGTACGGCACGACCTTGCCGGTCAGGCCCAGGGTCATCATGGTGCGGCCGTGGTAGGCGCCGGTGAAGGCGATCACCCCGGCGCGACCGGTGGCAGCGCGCGCAATCTTGATGGCGTTTTCGACGGCCTCGGAGCCGGTGGTGACCAGCAAGGTCTTCTTGTCGAAGTCACCGGGCACCTTGGCGTTGATCTTCTCGCAGACTTCAACGTACGGCTCGTATGCCAGCACCTGGAAGCAGGTGTGAGTCAGCTTGTGCAGTTGTGCCTGCACGGCCGCGATCACTTTGGGGTGGACATGGCCGGTGTTGAGCACCGCGATGCCGCCGGCAAAGTCGATGAACTCGCGGCCTTCGACGTCGGTAACCGTGGCGTTCTGCGCTGACTCTGCAAAGATCGGGTGAATCTGGCCCACACCGCGTGGCACGGCAGCCTGGCGGCGTTGCATCAGGGATTCGTTGGTCTTGCTCATGACATTCCTCATTCGCCGCTCATCGGTCGGCGTGATTCAAGGATAAAGCGGCCGGTACGTACCGCAGCAGCATACGATGATCGACTGCTGCGGCCGCCGGCCGCCAAGGGTTCTGCGCGGTGGGTTACACCGAAATGCAGAGGTATTTTATTTCCAGGTAATCTTCGATGCCGTACTTGGAGCCTTCGCGGCCCAGGCCCGAGGCCTTGATGCCGCCGAACGGCGCCACTTCGTTGCTGATCAGGCCGGTGTTGATACCGACCATGCCGTATTCCAGCGCCTCGGCAACACGGAACACGCGGCTCATGTCGCGGGCATAGAAGTACGAAGCCAGGCCGAACTCGGTGTCGTTGGACATGGCAATCACTTCGGCCTCGTCCTGGAAGCGAAACAGTGGCGCCAGCGGGCCAAACGTTTCTTCCTTGGCCACGGCGGCATCCTTGGAGACGTTGACCAGCACGGTCGGCTCGAAGAAGTTGCCCTGCAGCGCGTTGCCACCGGTGAGTACGGTTGCGCCCTTGCTGACCGCGTCGGCGATGTGTTCCTTGACCTTGGCCACGGCCTTGTCGTCGATCAGTGGCCCGGTAGTGGTGCCTTCTTCCAGACCGTTGCCGATCTTGAGCTTGCTCACTGCAACCTTCAGCTTCTCGGCGAACGCGTCGTAAACGCCGTCCTGCACATAGATACGGTTGGCGCAGACGCAGGTCTGGCCGTTGTTGCGGTACTTGGAAATGATCGCGCCTTCGACCGCCTTGTCCAGGTCGGCATCGTCGAACACGATGAAAGGAGCGTTGCCACCCAACTCCAGCGAGACTTTCTTGATGTCCTTGGCGCACTCGGCCATCAACTGGCGACCGATCTCGGTCGAGCCAGTGAAGCTCAGCTTGCGCACGATCGGGTTGCTGGTCAGCTCACTGCCGATGTCGCCAGCGCTGCCGGTCACGACGCTGAACACACCCTTGGGAATGCCTGCGCGTTCGGCCAGCTCAGCCAGCGCCAATGCCGAGAACGGCGTCTGCGAGGCAGGCTTGAGCACCATGGTGCAGCCTGCGGCCAGCGCCGGGCCCGCTTTGCGGGTGATCATCGCGGCCGGGAAGTTCCACGGGGTGATGGCGGCGGTCACGCCGATTGGCTGCTTGATCACGATCAGACGCTTGTCCGGCTGGTGGCCGGGAATGGTGTCGCCGTAGACGCGCTTGGCTTCTTCGGCAAACCACTCGATGAACGAAGCGGCATAGACGATCTCGCCTTTGGATTCGGCCAATGGCTTGCCCTGCTCCAGCGTCATCAAGCGCGCGAGGTCATCCTGGTTTTCGATCATAAGCTCGAACCAGCGGCGCAGCTTGTTCGACCGCTCCTTGGCGGTCAGCGCACGCCAGGCCGGCAGCGCCTTGTCGGCAGCCTCGATGGCGCGGCGGGTTTCGGCGGCGCCCATTTTCGGCACGGTGCCGAGGATTTCGTTGGTGGCCGGGTTGCTGACCTTGATGGCCTGCCCGCTGTCGGCGCCCAGCCACGCACCATCTATATAGGCTTGCTGGCGGAACAACGAGGTGTCTTTGAGCTGCATGTCGGCTTCCTTGATGGCGCCGTACGTGACGGCACGAATGGAGGGATGAAAAGGCGCCCGGGCTGAGGTGAAATACCGCATGGATGAACGCATGCGCATCAGCAACCAGACAAGAGCGTTTGAAATCTCAAACGAATCCTAGGATCTATGGCGGTAAAGGACAATAGCCGTTCGAAAAAAAGAACGATAAGCCTTGCAAGCCTGGGTATGCCCGGCTTGCGCGAGTGTCACCGTAGCAGATTACAAACGATGTGCCGGTTATCGCAATGGACGACCACCCCCGACATGGGTATCATGGCGCCCGCGTCGCACCAGTAGCTCAGCTGGATAGAGTACTGCCCTCCGAAGGCAGGGGTCATGGGTTCGAATCCCGTCTGGTGCACCATCTTCTCCTTTTCGTCCAACACGTCCTTGTGCTGCACGATCTCAGCTTGATCGCCTCAACCCCTCGCAGCCTTTCAAATCGTCTTCGCATCCAAAAATGGCGCACGCATGTCGGGTACAAACGTCAGTGTTCGTGTCTATGGCGTCAGGCCCACCCCAACGTGACGCTGTTGCTGCCATTCTGCGAGCGAGCAGTAGCTTCCTGGCGTTTCGACCCGCTACATTTAATATTAAAAAAATTGAACTTTTTATGCTTCAAGCAGCATGTAAGAAAACCTCATTTTCGTGAAAATCTTCGCTAAAGATTCCCTGTGCGCTGCCGATTGGATGAACGCAGCACTGGCATGGAGGAGCCGACCGGAGAAACTAAAACAGCGATTTCGAGAGGCTCACATGTTGAAAAGTGCTTTAACCAACTTAACGGTCAGATCGAAGTTAATACTTGGCTTCACACTAGTTATCATACTTACCGTATTGATCGCCTTGACGGGCTGGAGAGGCATCGCCTCCATGAGTGAGCGCAGCGAGCGCATCACGGACATTGCCAAGCTCAGCACACTGACGCGAGACATGCGCATAGCACGGCTGGTCTATGGCCAGACCTCTGACGACGCCAATGCCACGACTTGGCTGAAAGCCTACGAAAATCTCGATAACCATCTCGCCTACCTCAACAGCGTATTGAATTCCGAGCTTAATATTCCTCACGTGAAAGCGGCCATGGCGGCCATGAAGGAATACAAGGATCATTACAACAGCATCATTGCTGCCACCCACACGCGTGAAGCCAGCAGAGATGTCTTCGGCACTGCGGCCGACACCGCAGACGCCAAGTTGCGACAGCTGAATGGGCGGGCCAATTCTATGGATGGCGACGCCGCGCAACGCGATGCAGTGCTCCGGGCAATCATGCTGTTTCAAAAGATGCGCTTCGATGTTCGTGGGTACACCTACACCCTTAAACCCGAGGCTCAACAGCTGGCCGTCGCCTCGATTGCCGCAGCCTCCGACTACATGAAAAACCTGACAAGTTCCGGCCTGGATACCTCCGCTGTCGCCAGCCTGGTGGACTCGATGAACGCCTATGGATCCGCCATCAATGGATTCTCGTCTTCGCAAGCCACCATCAACCAGGGCCAGGCTGGGATCTCGAAGAACATCGAAGTCCTGCTCGGTTCGGCCAACCAACTGGCGCAGAACCAGGTCGACCTGCGCCTTGCAGACGTCAATCAGGCCAACCGGATGTTGATTTTGTGGCTCACCGCAGCACTCGTCATGAGTGCACTGGCGGCGTGGATCATCACTCGCCTAATAGTCGTACCACTGCGCGAGACACTGCAGTTGGCTGACCGTGTGGCCCGCGGTGATCTGACCCACAATGAGCCGAGCACGCGCAAGGACGAAATCGGCATGCTGCAGACCAGCATGTACCAGATGACCCTGAACCTGCGCCAGTTGATAGGCGGCTTGCGTGATGGCGTCACTCAGATCGCAGGCGCGGCCGAACAGCTCTCAGCCGTCACCGAGCAAACCAGCGCTGGTGTGAACAGCCAGCGCACTGAAACCGACCAAGTCGCCACCGCCATGAACCAGATGGCCGCCACCGTGCAGGAAGTTGCCCGCAATGCCGAGCAGGCTTCGGATGCCGCCGTCAGTGCCTCTCGAGAAGTGCGCGAAGGCGATGCCGTCGTTTCCAAGGCCGTCATTCAGATCGAAACACTCGCCACTGAGGTCGGGCGCTCCAAAGTTGCAATGGACGAGCTGAAGCAGGAAAGCAACAAGATCGGTGGCGTGCTCGACGTGATCAAGGCGGTTGCCGAGCAGACCAACTTGCTGGCCCTCAACGCCGCCATCGAAGCCGCCCGCGCGGGCGAGGCCGGACGTGGGTTTGCCGTGGTCGCCGATGAAGTCCGAAGTCTCGCCCAACGTACTCAGACTTCCACGGAAGAAATTGCCACCCTGATCGACGGTTTGCACAGCCGAACCGCACAAGTAGCGACCACCCTGGAAAACAGCCGCCTGCTGACCGATGACAGCGTTGCCTTGACCCGTGATGCGGGCACCTCCATAGGCAACATCAGCCGATCCATCACGACCATCGAATCGATGAACCAGCAGATAGCCGCTTCTGCCGAAGAGCAGAGCGCGGTGGCTGAGGAAATCAACCGCAGTGTGATCAACGTTCGGGACATCTCCGAGCAGACGGCTTCGGCGAGCGAGGAAACGGCATCGTCCAGTGTTGAACTGGCGCGACTGGGTGTGCATTTGCAGGGGCTGATGAGTAAGTTTGTTTTGTGATGTAGGGTTTGGAAGAACTGCGATTATGTGAAGCCCCAAGTGAGCGCTTGGGGCTTGTTTGTGGTGGTTACTGGAGTTGGTAGGGTTTGGTGCAAGTTGAGTGATTAGGCTGAGACGTGACCCAGCTTGGATCAACATCAACGAGTTCGATGCCAAATTGTTGAAAAGTCAGTGGCGCTTGGAAAATCCATAGAGCGTTCGTCACTACAGCGTTATGACCATACTTTCTAGCGGTTTCGTCGTAAATCAGCGCTGTGCGCGAAAGAGCGCAAGGACATCGGCGCAGGAGCGCTGACGGAAAATGCCGCTGTGATGAATTTAACTTAAGTCGACTGACTTCAACCTCCACCCTAATCAAACAAAATTACGACTGTGTCGTGGCGGCAATCCGAAGTTATTATCTTAAGCTTATGGTTAATATCAGCAACCCTAAACTCCTTGCCAACCAAGCAGCCAAATCTGATATTGGGAAATAGACTTCCCCATTCTCTTTATTTGGGAAGGCATTTTTACTGTCTTTGCACAGCCAAGATTTTTGAATCTCTTTGATATTAACTGAAGCCACAACCCCTTCGAAAAACAAAGCTTAAATTCGTCTAACCTAATTCGTTGATAATTCGAAAACCTATGAAATCCTCGCAGCACTGTTAGTCAATTTATATTCTAAAATCAATAATTTAGAGGCGCACTAACCTAAGCTAACACCCGCTTTTAGCGGCCCCACACATGCTAAAAAGTTCTGCATTAAGAAATACACCATCAACAGCGGATAGTTCACATTGTTAGTGCCCGGACGAGGCTGAACCGCCACAGCGCGCCAGGTTAGACATGTGCCACATAACAATTAAGTGAGCAACCCACTAGACCACTATCGGAGCGACCAATCATGTATCGAGATGAACTTTAGGGTTTGATTCGGAGCGTCCTCCAAGGATGCCCTATAATCCGTCACAAAACTTACACCTTCCACTGTATCGCCATCTTTTACAAAAAGAAAATCATCATCCATGCTATTGAACAAAAAATGAGAGCTTACGTCACTAGATACCAGTTCACTTCCAGGAATTAAGCCATAACAGCTTCCTCGACACCCTTTCCCGACAGAAATCCTGTAAAGATCTTCGCTTTTCTCAAAGTACAAAGAGACAAGCTCATTCAAATATACATATGACAACACCATTTCATCAAGCCCAATAGCTGGGCCACATTCCAATTTCAAACCAATCCAGGAATTATTTTTAGCAAGCACTTCGTCTGCTGACGAATCAGACTCATACCAGCTCACCTCCCCTACTCTCCTTACAACCTCAGAGATACTTCCCCCGAGCTTGAATCCTGCTGCACTTACCCCTGGAATAAGCTTTGCATCAATGTCTGGATAATATGCAGTCATTGCGTTACTCCCAAGTTCTCTGGTACCTGAACCAATGCCAAAATTACTTTTACTTTTCGAAGTCTCACTGAGCTGACCACTTAGGGTAGAGCGCGCATCAATTTCCTGCCGTATCGAAGAATACCTTCATCACGATAGTGGGGACGTTGTCATCCTTCGGGGTAATAGTGACAACATTCCGTATTCGCCTGCTGACAGCCCAAGCTAACCATCTAGATTTTTAGCCGCTTTTTCTAAGACAAACATCAATTCCAAAAGATCAACATCCCAAGCGTCGCCTCCGGAACGCGAATATATTTGGACATCAAGCGATCTGCCAGGCTCTTTCGAAACCTCGGCCAGCTGCTCATTTTCTAACCAAATCTCAAATACCGTATTCTCCCGATCTGGAGGGCTGCTCATTAAAGTGTGCAAACTCTTCCACCGCCCAGATAATAAACATCAGTCTCCATTAATTTTGCAACCCATTACGCATCACGCCAAAATATCCAGTCGACGGTTCAAATCTCAGTATAGAGCCATCTGCTCGAGTACCTTGCACAATGCCTTCCCTAGCAGAGGGCGCCCAGAAAGATCGTGCAGCACTAACGTAAGAATCTAATGAAGTAAACTCAGGGGTATCAGCACCGTCTGGCTTCGCTGTCGATTTACCCTTTCCGCCTAAAATCACCCTTTAGAGTGCTTTGCATAGTGCTCGAATGCTTTGCGACCATTTGAGAATTCAGGCAATAGCTGGAGTGCTTTAGAACCCTCAGCAGTGCTCGGGCCAGAACCACCTGTTACTTTTGCACCAGCGGCTTAAGCTATTTTTCTAGCAGATCCTCGACCGTGAGCCTATCAATTTCTCTGAAGACTACTTCTATCTCGTGCCCTTCGTCACCAACCCAATCAAACACCGCGTCACGTAAAATCTCAAGGTATACCTGTAGATCCTCTCTTGGCAATTCTGGAAGAGTCACATGTACAAGGACGATTTTGTGGCATGGAATCCAGCTAAGATCTCTTAAGCAATCATATAAGGCATCCCAATTAAATCCAAAAAACCCCGGCAGCCAAAGTAGGTAATACAGCGCTCTTATCAACTCCTCTGCAATCTCAATGGACGGGTCAATCCGCACATAAAAAACCTCGGCCGCGTCATATGAAGGCGGGATGTCCACAAACTTGAATGGCAACATTTTCGACAGGCCTCAATTTTTTATCGGGATGAAGGTTTTGTAGTGGTCGGCTGTGTAATACATTTCGCCGCCTTTTCCTACGACGATTCGCTGAGGTCCAGGCCCTGCAATACCGGGCGTAGGATGGACGTATTCAGTGTAGTAACCGGCCGGTTTCTGCGGCAGATCCGATGCGCGATTCTGGAATATAGAGCCGTCGTTTCGATGAGGGAAAGATCCACCTGACTTTATCCGATCCAAGGTTGGGCCAAGATCAACTGTGCCTTGGAGGACCTGACCAGTTTTTTGATCAACAACCTTGATGCCATCGATGAATCGAGTAGTGTCTTTCGCCCCACCCGCACTACCCCTACCCGCCTTCCCCCCAACCGCCATCGACGCAGCCGCCACCATAGCGTCGCGAATCATCTCCTTCCGGGCGTCGCTGAACCCTAGCCGGTTTTGCAGCTCCTGCACAACCGAATCGACCTTGGCGCCCGCCGTGACCTGTGCCAGGGCGTTTTGAACCTCATGGTTCTCGGCCAGCAGAAGCGAAAAAACGTGCTGAGCATCCGGAGCCACAGCCGTGGATGCGAGGTCTTTAAGCTGCTCTGCTCTGGCCTGAGCATTGGCCACCATCGACGATGTGGTGACACAAGAGTCAGGGTTGGCAGCGCAAGCCTGGAAGGCTGCAATTTCCTGCTCGCGGCTCAGCGTAACGAACTTCTGAAGAACGTCCTGGGAGCAACCACCGTCTTTGGCGGCGCAAGCGTTGAGCTCTTTGGCTGCGCGCGTGAGGTCGCTGTGGCTCAGGTGGTTGTATTGCGTGGCTGTCGCTGCAATGTCGGCTGCGACCTGAGAATCGCCGCCTGTCACCACGCTGGACAGCAGGCCTACCACATTCGACATGGCCAGCAGAGTGGCCTTGGCCTGTTCGGCGCCCCCTTTGCCGGGCTCATAGCCTTCTGGCATGACCAGGTCCGCCAGGTAGCTGACCATGGCTTCATTCGCGCCACCGGCCAGGGCACCAGTCTTGAAGTCCTCGCCCATGGCCAATGCCTTCATGCCGCCCAACAGGGCGTGCGCCGCGACCTTGCTGGGGCTACCTTCAACCATCGCAGAGTTGCCGAGGGCGGTTGCACCTTGGGCGCCCGCAGCAGTGATCAGTGCGCTGACCATGCTGCTTGCAAAGTTGTCGCTGAGGCTGCCACCGGTGATCGCTGTCTTGGCCAGTGAGTCGGCACCGGCTTTGGCAGCGACCATACCGGCACTCTCCGCGTTGAAGCCGAGCTGGGTGGGGTCGTAGCCCAGCTGACCTGCAATGCCAGCGCTGGTAGCAGCGAGTGCATACCCTTTGAGGCTGTTACTGTTGAAGGTATCGCTGAGCGTATCGCCGACATTACCTTTGTTGTTGATGGCGCTGACGGTTGCGGTACTTGCCATGGACGTAAGCGCGGCAGTCGCTGCCATATTGCCCAGCCCTGCAGAAGCGGTGGCACTGGCCGCGGCCATGGTGCCGGTGGAAGAAGCGCCCAATGCGGTGCCGGCTGAGGCAGCGGCGCCGCTGGCAACGCCTGCGGTGAGAACCGACACGATGATCACGATGGCCAATATCGCCCCTTGGCCCAGTCCAGAGTGTCCATACTTGAACGACTCGTGCACTTCCTTGATCTGCTGCCAGTTCACATCCCCGCGTGCCTCTGCCTCTTTCAACCAGGCCAATTGAGGGGCCGCTTGGACCATGGTGTCGATGGTCTGGCTAACGGTGTTCTGATCGATATGCTTGATATCGATGTTCAGGCCTTGGGTAGCTTTGATTGCCAAGGTTCCTTGCGCAACCAACTCACTCTGCCGCACCGTCTCATCAGTCCTGCCCTTGCCCCCCATCGAAGTCCAGGCAAGATCACTGCTGCTCTTCTCGTGGCTCTCCTGCTTGAGATCTGTCACTCCTTCGAAATCAATAGCGCCGCCGCTGTCTAGGGTCAGGTCTTTGCGGCTTTCCAGTTTGGCGACCTGATACTTTTGATCGCCGCCGCTTTCCAGGGTGAGGTTGCCACCGGTCTTGATTTCGGTGCCCACGTTGGTAACGGTGGTCGTCTCGTCGCGCTGGGTCTTTTTGCTGCCCAAGCTGCCTTTTTTCTTTTTATCGTAAAGGGAGTGGTCGCTGTCTTGAGCGGCCAGCAATTCCAGGTTTTTACCGGCGTACAGATAGGCTTCGTCGCCTGCAGTGATGCGGCTGGAGACCAGGGCCATGTCCTTGCCCGCCGTCAGGGTGATGTCGCCGCCGGCATTGAGCGAAGTGCCAACTTGGCTGACGTGGTCTTCCTGTGCGGTGACCTTTTTGGATTTGAAGTAGGCGTGTTGTTCGTCTGCGGCAGAACTCAATGTGAGATCGCCCAACGCTGCCATGGCAATATTGCGCTTGGCGTCGATGTCACTGGCAATGGCCGTGAGATCACGACCTGCAGTGACGATGACATCCCGGCCTGCGGCAAGGCTGGAGCGGTGCTGGGTTACAGAACTGCTGTTGGCTTTGTGGCCGCGGTCATTGCTTTCAACCTGCTCGGCCGAGGCGATATTGATATCTCGACCCGCGGCCAGTGTCAGGTCATTCCCACTTTGCAATACGCCGCCGACGTTACTGATATCGCGACCCGCCCATATGCTCAGATCATTCGCTGCCTCAATCCGAGCCGCCGTGGCCGCGAAGTCCTTTCGTTCGCTGCGATAGCCGCCACTGCTCTGATGACTGGTCACCGTGCGCTCGTTGATAACGTTGCCGTTGACGGCTGTCAGGCTCACGTCGCGACCGGCGATCACGCCGCCGGTCTTATTGACAATGGTGTTGCCGGCCAGCAAACCGAGTCGGTTACCAGCCTGTACCAAGCCGCTGTTGACGAGAGTATTGCGTGCATTGGCACTGAGGTTTCTGCCAGCTTTCAGAGTGCCTGAGTTGATGAGACTGTTACCGGAAACGAGGTTGACGTCGTGGCCGGAAATCAACGCGCCATTGGGGCCAAGGCGTTTGTTGGCCTGGGCCAGGTACAGCACTGGCACCAGCACGTTCTCGCCATTGACCTCGTACTCTTCCAGCCAGACGATGTCGTGGGTCAATGCTACGACTTGTGCCGAGGTCAGCGTGGTGCCGATCGACAGGTTGAGTCGTTGCTTGCTGGCGATAGCGTTGTTCATCAGGTACCTGAACAGTGCTTCGTCGGAGTGCTGGCCGTCGATGAAGCGTTGGCCGGTACGGGCGACCAAGGCCTGCTGGATCAGCTTCTGTTCATAGAAGCCATCGCCCAGGCGCTTGGCGCTTTCGTCCGGGTTGTAGCCCAGCCTTGCCAGCAGGTAGTCCGAGCTCAGAAATTGCCTGAAGTCAGTGAGTACCGGGTTGGTTTCGATCAGGTATTTGTGCGGTTGTGAAGTGCGCTGCGCATCGGGCAGACCCTGAGCGCGGTTGATGGTGACTGACGCCCCTTCCTCGGCGCGACCGGGCGGCGACACATCCGTCACTGTCGAACCGCCAGCGCCGGAGACGGGGCCGAGTATGTTATCGATGTTCGGAGCCTGGTGAGAGGCGACGTGAACGTCGGGCTTGATGACGTCGAAGGGAGCTCGGCCCTCTACCTGAAAGGTACGGCCCTGGCTTATGTCGGCGGTCTGGGTGCGCTGGACCACATCAATGCTGGCGCTGCCGAGTGTCCAGTGTTGCGGGCCGCTATCGGCCTGTTTGGCAGCACTGTCCGTGACGGGTCGGTCACTGAGGCGGAACAGGCCGTTTCGCCCGGTGGGGAGACTGAAGCCTGACAGGGCCAGCGGGTTGATCTGTTGTTGGGCGAGATCAGGAGGCAGTTGCGCTTTGAGACTGACCCGAGTGCTGAAATCGCTGCCTGATGCACTGGTGTCGGTGCGGGTGCCGCTGCCAACGTAATGGTAGTCGTTGCGTACCACGCTGTTGTCGACGTTGTTCTGGGTGGTGATGTTAACGTCACCGACCGCTTGAATGATCGCCGCATAACCTTGATCGCTGGTCGACAGTTGTGTCACACGGGCGAACTCCGGGAGCTCGGTCTCGGTGTAGGCCAGGAAGTTGCTGATACCCGCTTCCAGACCGCTCAGGTTATTGGCGTCGTATCGAGCACCTTCAAGCCAGTAGTGCTCGTTGAAGGCATTGGCTTCCGAAAGCAGCCCGCTTGCACTTCGCTGGCGGCTGGTGCGGAAGGTCCGCACGAATTCGGTATCGCCCGTTTCAATGCCGCGGTTGAACACGTTGGTGACCGAGGCGCTGAGGCTGCCACCCGTGGCAATGGTGCTGCTCTGGTTGAGCAGATCGCCACCATTGAAACTCAGGTTGCTGCCTGCGGTGATGCTGGATGCCTGGCTAGCCTCGGTGACTTCCAGCTTCTGGCGTTCCAGCACCTTGAAGACAAAATTACGTTTACCCGAGCAGTCGCCGGCGTTGACGCCCTCGATACAAGCCACTGGGTAGATCTTGCCGGTATAGATGCCAGCGTCATTGGCCGTGAGTACTGTGCGCACGTTTTCGATGGTGCTGGCAGCCAGACTCATGGTGCCGTCACTTTGCAGCGTCGAGGAACTGTTGCGAATCAGACTGGCGTGGCCGCCATTGCCGTCCCGATCGATGCGCAGATTGGCCAGGCTGTAGACGTCGGCGTAGCGGTTGGTGAAGCTGTCGACCTGCAAGCCCATATCTCCACCGCTGAAAAGCAGTGCTCGCTCGTTGAGCAAGGAGCCGGCCTTGAGCGTGAGGGATTGGGCGCTGCCGAAGGTGCCATAGTTGTCGATGGAACCTGCCGTGATGTCTGCGTTATCCACAGAAGTGATGCGACCCTGATTGAACAAGGCGCCACCGATGCCCAGCGACAGGTCACCGTTACTGGCCAGCTTGCCCTCGTTGCTCCAATTGGCGCCTTCGCCACGCAGGCTTTGCGAGGCGAGCAACTCGCCGCTGGCGGTTTGACGGAAGTTGGCGACTTTGATATTCAGGCGTCCAGCTTGCAGCGTGCCGCTATTGATCCAGTTGTCGGCATTGAGGGTGAGGCCACCCCGGGTGACCAGGCTGCCACCGGCCACGATGACGTTGGCGCTGGAGATACTGAACTCACCTAGGCCCACGTGTAACAGAGAGCCACTGGTATTGCGGAAGCTGCCAGCGTCCACCGTCAAATCCGAACTGGCAACCTCGATCACCCCGCCCTGGTTATCCAGTACACCGCCCACGCGATACACCGAGGCCCCGTGTGTGCCGAGTGCACGCACGGTGCCGCCCTGGTTATCGAAGTCAGCGGCAGTGATGTCGAAGGATGAGTCGCTTTCGATGATGCCGAACGGATTGATCAGCGCGCCGCCTAAGGCGAAACGTACGCGGCCTCCGGCAATTTGGCCCTCGTTGGTGACAGTGTTGCCGGTCACGTCGATCAGACCTTTGGCATACAGCCCGCCTGCACGGTTGTTGAAGTGGACGGCGGTGATACTGGCGTCGCCGCTTTGCGCGACGATGCGGCCATTCTGGTTGTCGAGCCCGGCCAGGGCCAGCAAGGTCAGGCGTTCGCTTTGAAGGGTACCTTGGTCGTTGAGCAGACCTCCAGCCATGCGCACCTCAAGAGCCCCACGCAGGCTTGAAAGGATGCCGCCGCGATTGTCCAGGCTACCGGCCCCAAGTATCAGGTCGTCGTTCTGGGTGATAAGACGACCGTTGGCGTTGTCGATCGCGCCACTGATTTGCAGGGTCAGGCCGGTTTGGCTTCGCACGACGCCCCCGCTGTTTTCCAGCGCATCAGCGCTGAGGCTGACGACGCCGTTGTGGCTGTAGATCAAACTGTCGGGGAGGCTCTGCTCGCTGCTACTGGCGTCGAGGGTCAGTTGATCGAGTAGAGCAAGCGGCCTTGGGCTGGGGTTGTCCAGGCTGCTGGTGAACAGGCTGCGCAGGTTATGCCTGACCATCTGCCCATCGAGGTTGTGGATGTTTGGGGCGTGCTGAATGCGCGGGGGGCCGCTGCTGGCGAGTTTGCGCTGAGCATTGATCAAAGTGCCCAGCAGTTCGAGGGTAATGTTGCCGTTGCTGGCCAATTGGCCGCCGGTATTGTCCAGCTCATTGCCGGTCAAGCTCAGGGTCTGCTGGCTATTGACGATTCCGGCACGGTTGCTCAGGTCCGTGGCACGGACAATCAGCTCCGCGCCACTGTCGATCAGGCCGCCTTGGCTGTTGTCGAGCGTGTCGTGCACTGAAAGGCTTTGGCCAGCGCTGCTGCTCAGAATGCCGCCTTGGCTGTTGTCCAGGCTGGCACTGTCGACGTCCAGACGTCCGCCACTGGCCAACGCTCCGACGTTGCTGTTGAGCATCGTCCCGCTCAGATTGACCGTCAGGTTGCCGCTGCGGCTGGAAACGGTACCGTTGTCGCGGTTGTCCAGGCTGCTACCCTGCAGATTCACACCCTGCCAGCCGGACAGCAGGCCATTGCGGTTGATGATGGCGCCGCTGACGACGGATAGCTGGGCGCTGCTGATGATTCTGCCCGCACTGTTATCAAGCTGCGCACTGGCCAGCGTGAAGCCTTGATTGCTGGAGATCTCGCCGTTGCGATTGTCGACGGTGCCGATGCGGGTGAAGGTCAGTGGTCCTTCGCCATTGATCAAGCCAGCGCTGTTGTCCAGCGTGCCGTCGTTGAGATCGAGGCGGACAGCGTGGTGGCCGAGCAACTGGCCGCCGTGGTTGTCGAGGTCGGCGCTGTAGATGTCCAGCACGGTCGCAGCATTGATCAAGCCATTGTTGCGGTTTAGCAGACTGCCTCGGCTGGTCAGGTTCAAGTCGCTGCGGCTGGTGAGCACGCCCTCGCTGTTGTCCAGGCTACCGGCCTGCACGCTAAGGGCGGCGGCAGCAATCTGGCCTTTGAGGTTGGTCAGGGCTCGCTCGATGTGCAGGGTCAGGGTGTGGTTGCTGAGCAGCTTGCCGGCGTTGTTGTCCAGGCTGCGGGCTTTGAGCGTAAAGGCCTGGCCGCTGGAAATTTCACCGCCCGGGTTGTACACGGCGCCGACATTGCCCAAGAACAGTTTCGGCGCGTTGAGCAGGCCTTGACGGTTGTCCAGGTCACCGCCGTTGAGGTCCAGCGTCAGGGCGCTGTTGCTGAAAAACTGCCCCGCCCGCGTCGCAAGACCTTGCAGGCTGGCAGTCAAGGCCAGTTGGCTGCCAATACGACCGCTGAGGTTACTGACCTGCTGTGCGCTCAGCTCGAGGGTGTTGGCACTGCTGACCAACCCGCCATCGTTGTTGAAAGCTCCGGTTGTCAGGTTTACTGCGCCCTTGCCGCTGATGCTGCCGCCCTGTTCGTTGTCCAGGCTGGTGCTGGAGAGGGTCAAGCCTTCATCAGTGACCAGTTCACCACCACGATTGAGGATCAGGCCGCGGCTTTCGAGGGTCAACAAGCCTGCACTGGACAGGCTGCCGCCACTGTTGTCGAGGCTGCCTGCACGCAGGTGCACAGTGCCTTCGCTGCTGATCAGGCCTTGTCGGTTAGTGGCCGCACTGGTGACCGAGAGGTCAATGTTGCGGGAACTCAGCAAACGCCCGCCGCTGTTGTCCAGGCTGCCTGCGTGTAGGCTGATGCCCGCCTTGCCGGACAGCAGGCCCTTGGCGCGATTGAGAACATCGAAGTAGGCGAGCGTAAGGGAGCCTTGCGCCAGCAACTGGCCGGCATCTTCGTTGTTGAGCCGGTTACCGGACAGCTCGATGTCAGCCTGCGAAGACAATTCACCGCCACGGTTATCCACAGTGTCGACGTGAAGTTTCAAAGCTCCGAGTGCCGCCACCAAACCGTTCTGGCGGTTATCGAGTCTCGCGCCCGCAAGCAGGAGCGCGCCTTCGGCGATGAGTGTGCCGTTCTGGTTATCCAGCCCTGCTGTACGAACTTCGACGTCTTGCTTGCCGGCGATCTCACCTTCACGGTTGTCGATGCCGGCCGCCTGCACACGCACCAGTCGGTCCCCGATCAAGGTCCCGGCGCGGTTGTCGAACAGGCCGCTGGATGTGATATCAACCGTACCATGGCTGCTGAGCAGACCTTGCCGATTGTTCAGGCTGGCGGTTTGCAGGGTCAAGTTGCGGGCCGCGACCCGGCCTTTGCGGTTGTCCAGGTCATGCGCGCGCAGGTCAAGACGGGTGCTGCTCAGCGTGCCGTTGCGGTTATCGACGTCACCTGCGCTGACAAGCTTCAGGTTGCGGCTGGCGATCACGCTGTTGCGGTTGTTGAAAGCTTGCGCATCGATGCGTACGTCGCCTCGAGCGTTGCGAGTGTTGTCTGCATTGACCCCGGCTTCGATGATGCCGCTGTTGGTCAACTTCCCGCCGCTGCTCAGGGCGACGCTGTCACGGGCAGCGAAGTTGTTGTTGACCGTGAGATTGCCTTGGGTTTGCGCCCGCAACAGGCTACCGGCATAGACTGGACCCACGGCATCGAAGCTTTGCGCCGTGATGTTCACGGCACCGTTGGCTGATGCTTGGCTCAGGCTCAGATGGCTATTGGCGTCGAGCTGAATATCACCGGCGCTGGCCGCCAGGTTACCGGCAAGTCTGACGCCAACCCCGGCTTCGGTGCCTACCAGCTTGATCGCACCGGCATACATGCCGCCCAGCGCGGAACTGTCGATGGCCAGTTGCGGCTTGGCCGAGCCGTCATCGGCACGGGAGGTGGCCATCAGGGTCGCGGCGTCAACATCGTTGCGCCCTGCCACGATGGCAATATTGCGCGCGTTGATCTGTGCATTGATCTGGGCCGAGCGGGTGATGATCTCGAAACCATCGACATTGCTGGCATTCAGGCCCTGGCCGTCGATGGAGATTGCGCCACCGTCGACCTGATAGCGCTGCACCCGGCCGTTCTCGACGATCGGCTTGCCGGTGGTCAGGGTCACCTGCGGGGTGTTGATGAAGCCGCAACCGTTGCAGGTCATGCCATAGGGGTTGGCGACAATGACTTTGGCCGACTGCCCGGCGACTTCGGTATAGCCACGCAGTTGGCTGGGATTGCCGCCGGTGACTTCGTTGAGAATGACGTTGGCTGCCGAGCCCGCCAGGTTGGGATTGCCAACGATGATACCGCCCAACTGAGTATTCTGGGTGTGGCTGATGGCGTTGTTGAGGATTACGCCCGGGCTGCCGACGTTGTAATCCTGGTACTGGTTATGGGACAGGCCTGAGGCATTGGGTGTGGCAATGTTGACGATCGGTACACCGTTGTCGGCCTGTTGCAGACTGGTGCCTGAGCCACTGACAACGATGCCTTCGGCTTGCGCCCATAACGGCTGCCAGAACATCACATTGGCCAGCAGCAACGCCAGTGCGCGCTTGGGCAAACCGCAGAATTTCTCACGGGGCTGAATCCGAGCCGAGGCTTGCCGGGCCAGAAAAGCGAACTGGCGAACGTCCATGTCGATTACCTACTGAAACGTGAGATCAGAGAAGAAGGTCGAGGCGAAAATAGATCGGCGTTTCGCGCTCGCTCAGCGCATCGGGGCGTTCCAGCGAGTGGGCGAAGGTCACCGACGTCGCGAAATGCTGACCGCGGGCGAACAGCTCGACCGAGTTGCTGGACACGCGACCATGCTGGTCGCCGTTGTACCGATCACTGCGGATCACGCCTTGGTCGTAACCCAGGCCGATGCCATATTCATCAAAGGCAGGTCGTAACCAGGCAAGATTGACGGGGCGAGTCCAGCGCAGGTCGTTGCGCCAATAGCCACCGCTGTCACCGGACAGGTTCTGGTCCCTGGTGCCACGCATTGACGACTGACCGCTCAGGCTCATGCGTTGCGGGCTGAACAGCACATCTTCACTGCGTTGACCGTTAGCCAGGCTGGTGAAGCTGAACGTTTCGCCCCAGAGGTTGAAGCCCTGCAGATAGCTCAAGGTGGCGGTGTATTTGCGATAGCGATCGTTGGGATCGCTGTGCTGTTCGATCTTGCGACTTTGTGCATCGAAGGCGCCGATGCCTTGCTGCATGCCTAGATCAAGGTTGACGAACGCATTGCCGATACGGCGGCCGTGGTTGATGCCGAACTGTGCCTCGCTGATGCGGTTGCTGCTGACTTCCAAGCGATTGCCGTTCAAGTGGTTGTTGCTGCGCAGATAGGCCAGGCCGCCGTTGACCGACGTTTTGCTGATGGAGTCGCGATGTATCACGCGCTCGGCACGAAGCTGATGGTTCTGGCTGTCACCGTTTTGCTTGAAGGCAAACCCGTTGCCGTGGGCCCGTGAGCCGTATTCGCTCTGGCTGTAGGAATAATTAAAGTTCCACCAGCCCCACGGCACGCTGTAGTACACGGTGGAGCTTTTGGAGCTTCGATGATGGTCACTGACCGCATCGTGGCTACCGCGCAATACCAACTGGTCGGCCAAGCCTAACGGGCTGTCCCAATCAATACCTGCACTCCACTGCTGCTGACCAGTACTGCGCTGGCCACCGTTGTTGCGCGACAGCGAAGCGCGCCAAGGCTTCTGGGTCGTGTTCCTGACCAGCACGTTACTGCCACCCAACACCTCGCCCGGCGCCAGCTCTATTTGTGCATGGTTGGATGGCAGGCGGTTGAGCTGGTCGACCAGTTGCTCGACTTCGCGCAAGTTGAGCAGTTCGCCTACTTGGCCCGGAAAAGCCATGTTCAGTTCGCGTGGTGTCAGGCCACTTTCACCAGCAGGATGAAGACCTTCCAAGCGGCCCTCAACTACTTGAAGAACGAGAATGCCGGTGGAGAGGTCCTGTTGCGGCAGATAGGCACGACTGGTGACCAGCCCCAGTTGCAGATAGCGATCGGTGATGATTTTCAGCAACTCGTTGAGTTGCGTAACGCCAAGGCATTGGCCCAGGTACGGCAGCACCAGACTGGCTTTTTGAGCAGGACTGAGGGTATCGGCGCCTTGAATGTCGATACGCTGGATGGCAAAGCAGCGCGCGTCTGTGGGCGCTGCAGGCGCAGAAGGGCTGATGTGCTCGCCAGGTAGCTTTTTTAGGTCTTCGAGACGACCTTGCTGTTCTTGCATCAGGCGATCCTGGCGGTCGCGGATGAAGTCCTGTTCGCCCGGCGTAATGGATGCAGCGTGAACTTGCGTTGCACAACAAAAGAAAAACGCAAAGCACACGTTTACGCGGCGTCGTGCCGTTATCCACATATTCAGTCCTTGAAGCCAGAATGATTTATATCCAATTACAGGCGACGGATAATATTGAGCAGACAAACTAACGTCAAAAATTAAAATGTATCTACTTCAGTCAGTCGTAGGAAGATTCAACTATTAACGGAGTACTTTTCGCAATCTACCGACTATATTTCCTTCGGAAAGGAACGCTGACTTATTTATAATTTTTTAAATTAAAAACATAGACCTTGCGGAGGCTCCAGCCTGTGCCTGGCGGGCGCTGGCCTGCTGTTCGCCCGCCGCGGACATACCTAAAACGCCACCATCACCCTGTAGCAACTGGTAACGGCCATTCGTTAGCGTGCAACGAACCTTGTGGCAAAGCCGGCGTCCGACCTAGGCACGCTCATCGCCTAGGGTCCGCTTATGAAAGAAGCCATCGCCAAGAAATACCGTCTGATCATCAAGACCATGGGCTATGTCGGTTGGTCGCTGTTCTGGCTGCTGCTGTGGGATATCGCGGTGACCGTCGACTTCATGCTGTTTCTCAACACCAAGCTGAGCCTGCCGATCATGCCGCTGACGCTGCTGGGTTCGGCGCTGATCGTGCTGATCAGCTTTCGCAACAGCAGTGCGTACAACCGTTGGTGGGAGGCGCGAACGCTGTGGGGGTTGCTGGTCAATGCGTCGCGCAGTTATGCGCGCCAGGTGCTGACCTTGATCGACGACGTGGGCGATGACGTGAATCCGGTCAAGGCCACCTTGCTGCGGCGCCATGTGGCCTATGTAAACTGCCTGGCAGCGCACGTACGGCACATACCCTGCCCACCGGAAGTGGCAGCCTTCATCAGCGCCGAAGAATTCGAACGACGCGACAGCACCAATAACTTTTCCAACGACCTGCTGACCGGCTCGGCGACTCTGCTTGCCCGCGAGTACAAGGCGGGGCGCCTGGACAGCATCCGCCTGGCGCGCCTGGAGTCGACGCTGGTGGACATCTCCAACTGCCAGGGCGGCATGGAGCGTATCGCCAACACCCCGCTGCCCTACCCGTACGTCTATTTTCCGCGCCTGTTCATCACCGTGTTCTGCCTGATCGTACCGATCGGCCTGGTGGATTCGCTGGAATGGTTCACACCGCTGGCGTCTACCGTGGTCGGTTTCATGCTGCTGGCCATCGAGCGGATCGGCACCGACTTGCAGAGTCCGTTCAAGGTCAGCGAACATCAGATCCAGATGGATTCGCTGTGTGAGAACATCGAACGCAACCTGCAGTCGATGCAGCGAGATACTCAGGAAATGCGCTCCGCCTAGTCCTCTGACCTTTTCGTGACCCGCGAGCGCCCTTTGCGAAGGGCGCGCCGACCCATAGCACCCACTTGGGAACCCCTTATGAAAGCCATTGCGTATACCCAGAACGGCACGGCGTCCGTGCTCACCGACCTGCAACTGCCCGCGCCCACCCCGGGCCCGCGTGATCTGCTGGTGCAGGTCCAGGCCATTTCGGTCAACCCGGTCGACACCAAGGTGCGCAGCGGCGCCGCCGTCACCGAGCCGCGCGTGCTGGGCTGGGATGCGGTCGGCGTCGTTCAGCAGGTGGGCGATCAGGTGAGCCTGTTCAAGGTCGGCGACAGCGTGTTCTACGCCGGCGCCATCGACCGCCCGGGCAGCAACAGCGAGCTGCATCTGGTGGACGAGCGCATCGTCGGGCACAAGCCGCAAAGCCTGGACAACGCCCATGCCGCCGCCCTGCCGCTGACTTCGATCACCGCGTGGGAGTTGCTGTTCGACCGCCTGGGCGTGCCCGAGGGCGGTGGCGAAGGCCAGAGCCTGCTGATCATCGGCGCGGCCGGTGGCGTCGGCTCGATCCTCACCCAGCTGGCGCGCAAGCTGACCAGGCTGACCGTGATCGGCACCGCCTCGCGGGACGAAACACGCCAGTGGGTGACCGACCTGGGCGCCCACCATGTTATCGATCACAGCAAGCCGCTGGTGGCGCAGCTGGAAGCCATCGGCGTCGGCCAGGTCGACCATGTCGCCAGCCTGACCCACACCGACACGCACTTCGCGCAATTGATCGAGGCCCTGCGCCCCCAGGGTCAGCTAGCCCTGATCGATGATCCGAAGAGCCTCGACGTGATGCCGATGAAGCGCAAGGCGCTGTCGCTGCACTGGGAGCTGATGTTCACACGCTCACTGTTCCAGACCCCGGACATGATCAAGCAGCACGAGCTGCTCGAGCGAGTGGCCGAACTGATCGACAGCGGCGTGCTGCGTACCACTCTGGGTGAGCACTACGGCGCGATCAATGCCGCCAACCTGATCCGCGCTCACGAGCTGATCGAAAGCGGCAAGGCCAAGGGCAAGATCGTTCTGGAAGGCTTCTAAGCCCCTCAACCGGCCCATTCAACCAGCCCGACCAACGTGGCCCGACTCAACGCGCGCCCGGCGCCTGCCGGGCGCTTTCCCAACCACCGCCCAGGGCCAGGAACAGGTTGATCTGCTCCATGGCCACCTGGGTGTTGGCCGCCGCCAGTTGGCCACGCACATCGGTGTAGGTGCGCGTTGCCTGCAGATCCGCCAGGAACGATGCACGGCCGGCTGTGAAGAACCGATGCGTCTGATCCGCTGCCTGCTTCGCTGACTGCTCAGCGTCGGCCAGGGCATCGCGGCGCTGCAGCAAGGCGGCGTATTGCGCCAGGCCCGTTTGGGTTTCGCGAATGGCATTGAGCACCACACCGTCGAAATTGGCCAAGGCGGCCTGGGTCGAGGCTTCGGTCTCACGAATCCGCGCACGCGCCCCGTTGGTGGGAACGTTCCAGTTGATCAACGGGCCGATGCCCCAGCGATTGGTCGCCGGGTGCCCAAGGTCGTCGAGAATACCGACCGTGCCAACCGTGGCGCCAATGCTGATGTCTGGATACAACTGCCCGGTCGCCACACCGATGTTGGCGGTGGCTGCCGCCAGCCGGCGTTCGGCCTGGCGGATATCGGGACGGCGCTTGAGCAACGCGGCGCCGTCGCCAACCGGCATCAGCTGGCTGATGTGGGGCAGTTCCGCACACCCGACCACATCGGCCGGAAGCTGTGCCACCGGTGTCGCCAGCAGCATCGACAGTTTGTACAGGCCCGCCTGGCGTGATGCCTGATAGCGAGGCAGCTCTGCGCCCAGGGACTTGTACTGTGTTTCGGAACGGGTGACCTGGGTCTCGTCGCCACGGCCGGCATCGCGCAGGCGCTGGGTCAGCTGCACGCCTTCTTGCTGCAACTGCAGCGAGTGCCGGGCGATCTCGTATTCCTCGTTGGCCGCGCACACCTGGGTATAGGCACGCACCACATCCGCCACCACGGTGATGCGCGCCGTGTCGGCAGCCGCCTGTGTGGCATCGGCATTGGCGCGCGCCGCTTCGATGCCGCGCTTGAGCGTGCCCCACAGGTCGAACTGATAGGACAGGTTGATGGACGCGCTGCCCAGGTTATCCACAGGCAACTTTTCCGTCATCAGGAACGCCTCGCCCGACTCCTGCAACCGCTGCGCCTCGGCCTTGGCGTTGAAGTCGAAACCGCCTTCGGCCTGGGCCTGCTCGATCTGCGCGCGCGAACGGGCAATGTTGGCGGCCGCCACGCGCAGGTCGGTGTTGGAGGCCATGGCCTGGCGCACCAGCGCATCCAGGCGCGGGTCGTGGTACAGCTTCCACCAGTCCTGCGGCACCGGTGCCGAGACCACGTTACTGTCACCTTCGGCCAGCGCACCCTGCAGGTCACTGCGGTTGAGCGCGGCCTCCGACGGGGTGTGGTAGTCGGGCCCGACCATCTGGCAGGCCGACAGCAACAGCGCGGCAGCGAGGCTGGATAGGCGCAGGGCCTTGCTCATGGCGTCGCTCCCGCCACCGCACCGTCTTCGATGATGGACACCGTGGCGGTGCGGCCGGCAATCAGGCGATAGCCGTCGGGCAGGTTCTCGAAAGCGATGCGCACCGGAATCCGCTGCGCCAGACGCACCCAGCTGAAGGCGGGGTTGACGTTGGGCAGCAGGTTGCTGCCACTGCTGCGATCGCGGTCTTCGATGCCCGCCGAGATGCTCTGCACCCGGCCCTGCAAGCGGGTGTTATCACCCATCATGCGAATGTCCACCGCCTGGCCAACATGGATCACGCCCAGTTTGGTCTCTTCGAAATAGCCATCGATATGAAACGAGGTACCATCCACCACGGCCATTACGGCGCGGCCTGCGGTGACGAATTCATGCGGGCGTGGTGCGCGATCATTGATAAAGCCGTCCACCGGGCTGCGGATCACCGAACGATCGAGGTTCAGTTGCGCGGCGTCCACCGCGACCTGGGCCTCGGACAAGGCGGCCTGGGCACGCAGCTGGCGCGACTGGCTCTCTTCGAGCTGCTCGCGGGCCACCAGATTGCCGAGGCTGCGGTTACGCCGCAGCTCGCGTTCGGCCTGGGCCACGGTTTCCTTGCGGTCGGCCATGCTCGCCTGGGCCTGGCGCAGGGCCAGACGAAAGCGGTCCTGGTCGATGGTGAACAGCACGTCACCGGCCTTGATCGATTGGTTGTCGTGCACGTTGACGTGTTCGATCAGGCCGGACACGTCCGGCGCGATCTGGATGATGTCGGCGCGCACGTGCCCGTCACGGGTCCAGGGCGCATACATGTAGTACATCACCATGCGCCAGACGATGAACGCGGCCAAGCACACGAACAGCAGGGTCAGTACCAGGCGGCCAAAGGTGAGGATCGGTTTTTTCATAGCATCAGGCTTCGACAGATGGCGTCTACCGCGCCGAGCAGCACAGCGTAGAGAGCGACGTTGAAAAGAGCCCGGTGCCAGACCAGGCGGTAGAAATGCAGGCGGTTGAGCACGCCATGCAGTAGCAGAAACAGGCCGTAGGTGAACACCATCATCACCAGCACGGTGGGCAAGAAGATCCCGCTGATATCCAGTTCACCAATCACAGCGGTGCTCCATCGATGCCATGCGGCAGGTGTTCGGCGGCATCGCCCGCCTCGGTGACCACTTCGGCACCTGGCAGCAGCGCCAGGCGTAGACCGCTCAGCGCGTGCAGCAAATGCTCGCGGGCTTCTTCGGCCTCGCCCATGGCTTGCACGGTCAGGCCACGGCGCGCGCGGTCCATGGTCATGAGCAGACCCATGGGGGCAGGCAGGCGTTCACTGGCCTTGCGACAGGCCTGGAAATACCCGCCCACCTCTTCTATCACCTGATGCAGCAACGGCCGTACGGCAGCGGGCACCCGCGGGCTGTAGGCCTGCATGTCGAGCAGGTTCAGCGCCACGCGCACATCGCGCAGCGCGGCACTGGTGTCCTGACCGGTCATGGTCAGGCGCGGCAGGTGCTGCATCAACCGGTCGAGCATCTGCACACCCATCGCCCGCTGTTCGGCCAGGCTCGCCGGACGGGTGATATGCACCACGTCGCGCCAACTGAAACGGGTCAGGCGCTTGGCCGCCAGCTCCACGCCGAAGGGGCGCACCACCAGGGTCCAGATGAACGCGAACAGCAGCCCGACAGGACCTGCCAGGTTGCTGTTGGCAAAATTCATGAAGTCCGCGTCGTAGGCGCCCTGGATGCTGATGAACGACGACGTGTTGACGATGGTCAGCAAGGTGCCGAGGAAGAAACGTGGCTGCACGGTCAGCGTGCCGACGACGATGAAAGGCACCGAGAAGGCCAGCACCAGCATCGGGAAGTCATGCAGGTTGGGCAGCACCAGAAACAGATAGAGGCTGGCAAACACCACCGACATCACGGTCCAGAAGAAGAATCGGTAGATCTGTGGCGCCGGGTCGTCCATGGCCGCGAAGAAACTGCACGCCACCGCCGCCAGAATCACCGCGCTGGCACCGTCGGTCCAGCCCAGCAGAATCCACAGTACCGAAGCGACGATGATCGCCGTGACCGTGGAAAACACCGAATACAACATCAGGCCGCGATCCAGGAAGGGCTTGAGTCGGCCCAGGCGCCAGTGCCGGTAGACCGCCCGCCAAGGCACGCGGCTATCGGTCTTGATCGCCAGTTCCAGGCTGCGCAGGTCCTGCCATAGGTCGACCCATTCGCCCAGTCGGTACACCGCGTTGGAAAACAGCAGCTCGCGACGGTCGTCCAGTTGCGCAGGGCTCGGGCGGATGGCCTGCAGCTCATCGCGCAGGGCTTGCCAGCGGGCCTGGCTGGGGTCGTCGACGCTGTCCTTGAGCCACTGCCGCGCCAGGGCCATGACCGGCGCCAGGCGTGCCACCAGGTCGGGGGTGCGGCGTTCGATGGCAAACAGCGCATCGTCCAAGGCATCGATGACCGGCAGCAGATGGATCATGCGCCCGCGCAGCTCCCCGGCGTTGCGCACCAACTGCGGCCGCGCGCCTTCGTGGGGAAGCTGGCCGATCATCATCTCAAGCGAGTTGAACGTGCCGACCATGGCCGAACGCAGCGGGCCTACTTCGTCGGCTTTCACATCGCGCGCCAGAAAGTGGTCGCTGTAGCCCGCGGCATCTTCGAACCATTTGCCGGCGGCGCCGATGAACACCGGCGTGAGCCGACGCGGCCAGAACATTGCGCCCACCACAGCGGCGCAGACGATGCCCAGGCAGATCTCCTGGAAACGCGAGCTGGCGATGTCGAACACGGCGGTGGGGTTGTCCACCACCGGCAGGGCGATCAGCGGCAGGGTGTAGCCCGACAGCATGAAGGCGTAGCTGTTGGCCGTGCGCAGGTGCAACGACAGGTACAGCAGCGTGCCGGTCCACAGGGCGATGACCGTGGCCAGCAGGAAGGGCGTCTGCACGAACAGCGGCACGAACAGCACCGCAGCGGCAGCGCCTGTGAAAGTGCCTACCGCACGGTACACCGCCTTGGAACTGGTGGGCCCGACGAAGGGGCTGGAGACGATGTAGACGGTGGCCATCGCCCAGTAGGGCCGTGGCATCTGCAGGAGCATGGCGATGTACAGCGCAATCATCGACGCGGCGAAGGTTCGCACGCCGTAGAACCAGTCACGGGCCGGTGGTACGTCGCTGAAGAAACCTTTCACGGGTAGCCACCCGGCGTGCCCTGTCCCGCTTCCTCGAAGGCACGCACCACACGCAATGCCGCTTCCAGATCCGCCGGGGCGATGTCCTTGAGCACTTCGCGGCGCAGGCGTACCAATTCGCCTTCGATGGATTCGGCCAGATCGCGGCCGCTGGTGGTCAGGCTCAGGGCCTTGGCGCGGCGGTCGGTCGGGTCTTCGGTGCGGACCACGAAGCCAGCCGTGCAGAGCTGGTCGAGCAGCCGCACCAGCGAGGGGCTTTCCAGGCCGGCCGCCTGGGCAACCGTAACCTGCCGGACGCCGTCACCCAGGCGCACGATGAGCAGCAGCGGCACGGCGCAGGCTTCGGACACGCCATAGTTGGCCAGGGTGGCCTGACAGATACGGCGCCAGTGCCGCGAAGCGACCACCATGCCGCTGCTGATGTTCAGCTGGAGTTTGTCGATATTCATCGGGAGCGAATATTCATAGTTTGCTAACTATCTATATTCGCGGAACGGAAACATTTCGTCAAGAATTGGCGACCGAATGCAATCCCTTGTAGGAGCGGTCATCGGCCGCGAAGAACACGCCGCAGGGTGTCAGACATACCCCACAAGCCCTTCGCGGCCGCAGACCGCTCCTACAGCGGAGCATAAGCGGCCGCGAACGGGTGAATCCTTACCGCTCGTGCAACGCTTCGGCGCGGGACTTGATGATGGGCTTGAGCAGGTAGCTCAGCACGCTCTTCTTGCCGGTAATGATGTCAACCGACGCCACCATGCCCGGGATGATCAGCAACGGCTTTTCATCGGAGCCCAGGTGGCTCTTGTTCGTCCGTAGCTTGATCAGATAGAACGTGTTCTTCTTTTCTTCATCCTGCACCGTGTCGGCACCGATCTGTTCGAGAGTGCCTTCCAGCCCGCCATAGATGGTGTAGTCATAGGCCGTGAACTTGATCATTGCCTTCTGCCCGGGGTGCAGGAACGCGATGTCCTGCGGACGAATGCGCGCCTCCACCAGCAAGCTGTCATCCAGCGGCACGATCTCGGCCATGTCGCTGCCGGGCTGGATGACCCCACCTACGGTGTTGACCAGCACCTGCTTGACGATGCCTCGCACCGGCGAGGTCACCATGGTACGGCTCACCCGATCTTCCAGGCCCTTGGCCGTGGCCTGGGTCTTGGCCAGATCGGTACGCGCCTCGTTCAACTGGGTCAGCGCCTCGCTGCGGAACTTGCCGCGCGTTTCGTCGATCTTGCGCTGCACCTCGCCAATCGCCGCCTGGGCCCGCGGCACTGCCAGCGTGGTACCGTCGAGCATGCCGCGGGTTTCCACTTCCGAGCGCCGCAGACGCAGCACTTCGACCGGCGAAATCGCACCCCTGGCCACCAACGGCTCCGACATGCTGATCTCCTGGCGCAGCAGGTTCAGGCTGCTGCGGTACTGTTCGGCCTTGGAGCTGAACTCACGCAGTTCCTGCTGACGCTGGACCAGCTGTTGCTGCAAGCCACCGATTTCATCGGCCAACTGCTGCCGACGGCTCATGTACAGCGACTCTTCGTTGGCCGCCTGGTTGGGCACCGACTTGCGTGCCTGGGCGGTAATGTTCAACGGTCGGTTCTCGACCTCGGCACTCAGGCGCTCCACGCGCAGCTCCATGGCCACACGATCGGCTTCGGTTTCACCGACGTTGGAAGCGAAGCGTGTGTCGTCCAGACGAATCAGCGGTGCGCCCGCCTCCACGATCTGCCCTTCCTTGACGTAGATCTGGGCGACGATACCGCCCTCCAGGTTCTGGATCTTCTGGATCCGCGACGAAGGGATCGCCTTGCCGTCGCCCTTGGTCACCTCGTCGATCACCGCGAAGTGCGCCCAGGTGAGGAGGAACACGAAGAATGCAATCACCCCCCAGATAGTCAGGCGCACGATGCGCGGCGCATCGTCGATCAGCGCCTTCTCGACCTCGGGCAAGGGCTGGCCTTCCAAGGAATCGGAGCCCTTGAAATAACGTACGAGGGAATTCTTGAAACCGCCGGAAGAGGATTTAAGCAACACTGATCTGCCCCTTCTTCAATGCTTCCATGACAGCAGCCTTCGGCCCGTCAGCCAGAATCTGCCCACGGTCGATCACCAACAGGCGGTCGACCAGGCTCAGCAGCGAAGCACGGTGGGTAACCAGAATCACGGTCTTGTTCTCGATGACGGCTTGCAGACGCGCCTTGAGGCGCTCCTCGCCGGTGTTGTCCATGGCGCTGGTCGGTTCGTCCAGCAAGAGAATCGGTGGGTTGAGCAACAATGCCCGCGCCAGCGCCACATTCTGCCGCTGGCCGCCGGACAGGTTCTGTCCGCGCTCGCCGACCTGCAGTTCATAACCCTGCGGATGCAGGCGGGCAAATTCGTGCACACCGGCCAGTTCGGCGGCCTGCAGGACCATTTCATCATCGACGTAGCGGGCCCCGGACACCAGGTTGTCACGCAGCGTGCCGGACAGCAGCTGAATGTCCTGCGGCACATAACCGATGTTGTGGCGCAGCTCGCTGACGTCGATCTGGCGAATGTCCACGCCATCGACCAGCAACGAGCCGGCATCGGGCTGGTACAGCCCCACCAGCAACTTGGCCAGCGAACTCTTGCCTGAACCACTGCGGCCGATGATGCCGATCTTCTCGCCGGGGCGCACGGTCAGGTTGATCCCGTGCAAGGCCTGGTTCTGCTGGTTGGGGTAGGTGAAGTCGACGTTGCGAAATTCCATTGCGCCCTGCAGCACCTGACGGCTCAGCGGACGCTCGTCGAAATTGCGCTCCTGCGGCAGCTCCATCATCTGGTCGACCGAGACCATGGTGACCTTGGCCTGCTGGTAGCGAGTCAGCAGACCGGACAACTGTGCCAATGGCGCCAGCGCGCGACCGCTCAACATGTAGCAGGCCACCAGGCCGCCCATGCTCAGGTTGCCTTCGATGATCTGGTACACACCGAAAATGATGATCGCCACACCGGCCAGTTGTTGGATCAGCAAGGTGATGTTCATGGCCAGGCTGGACAGGGTCTTGACCCGCAACTCCAGGCGGCTGAGCGTGCCGATGGTCTGTTCCCACTGGTACTGGCGCTCGCTTTCGGCGTTGTTGACCTTGACCGCATCGAGGCCGCCCAGGGTCTCGATCAGGCTCGACTGACGCTCGGCGGCCAGGGCCATGGTCCGCTCCAGAGTCTTGGTCAGCGGTTTCTGCAGGAAATGACCGATGCCCAGCGCCAGCGGGAAGGCGATGATCGGAATCCATACCAGGTGCCCACCCAGCAGGGCGATGACCAGCAAGATCAGAATGGTGAACGGCAGGTCGATCAGGCTGGTCAGGGTCAGCGACGTGAGGAAGTCGCGCATGCCCTGGAATTCGTGAATGTTCTGCGCGTAGCTGCCTACCCGAGCCGGGCGGCTTTTCATCGACATGCCGACGATGCGTTCGAACAGCGTGGCCGAGATGATCAGGTCGGTCTTCTTGCCGGCCAGATCCAGGCACAGGCTGCGCAGGCCCTTGAGCAACAGGTCGAACAGGTAGGCACCACAGATGCCCACCGCCAGCACCCACAAGGTCGCGGTGGCCTGGTTGGGCACGACTCGGTCGTACACGTTCATCACGAACAAGGGTGCAGCCAGGGCGATGATGTTGATCACCAGGCTGGCGGCAATGGCATCGGCATACAGCCAACGCGAGCGCTTGAGGGTGTCACGGAACCAGGAATGGGCGCGGGGGATCAGCGAGCCGTTGGTAACGTCGAACTTGTGCTGCGGCTGGGCGAAAAACACCCGGCCGGTGAAGTCTTGCGTCAGCACCTCGCGCGCCACGCGCACTTCACCGCCATCGCTTTCGCTGAGCAGCAAGCGCGCGGTATCGCCTTCCCAGCCCAGCAGCACGGCGCACCGTGCATCCTTGAGCATCAGCATGGCCGGCAGTGCGATGGACGGTATCTGCTCCAGCTTGCGCTGCAACACGCGGCCCTGCAGACCGGCACGCGCGGCGGCGCGCGGCAACAGGTCGGCGGTCAGGCGCTGCGAAGGCAGCGGCAGGCCTGTGGTGAGCATGGCCCGGCTGGCGGGCTTGTGATGCAGCGAGCACAGGGTCAGCAGGCCATCGAGCAACGGGTCGTCGTGCTGGCTGCGTGGATCCTGGCTGAGTAGTACCGAACTTAATTCCGAATCCACGCTGACACTCTCTTATCGCTCATTGAACACCTTGGTCCCATCGGGATCGCTTCATCCCGCCTGGTCTTGTAGCGGTTTGGGTTGTATTTGCACAACGGATGCCAGCGTACACGGGGGTGGCTGGCTGCGCATGGGCTCGTTTGATGAATGGCCGTCCAGGGTGTTTCACCGCTGAGCCAAGTCACCCGCTTCTGCAGCCTCATTCGCCAAGCAACGGTCGGTCGCCATTCGCTGCCCCGAGTGTCACTCAGCGATTTTCTTCAATAAACACAAAGAGTTAACCGTTATTACTTGCACACTAAGTATTGCGAACTTTCCAATGCGATATATGTCCATCGGTCGGCACTATCAGTGCGGCATTCATCGATGACTTGCCAACATGCGTTTCACATCCATGACTTGCATCATTGGCGCAGGGCTGACCTCGCGCTCATGCACAGGCTGCGCGGCGCCCAACCTGTGCCTGGCAGGATTCGTGCTACGTGCAGCCTGTGGTCAGGCCAAGTAGCGCGGACATCTCTCGTGTCGTCCCTGCGATATGTCACAAGCGACTTTTTTTGTCACATCCATCTGCAAAAAACGTCAGTCGCAGCCGTCTTGACGTCAATGAACTCACCCTGTTGAGGCGTTTTGCATAGCCGAGAAATATCAATGTGACATTACACAATGGATTGTTTAGGATGGCGCCAAATAGGTCAATACATTGTCAGAAAGTTCATTTCTGCGACTTTTAGACAATTAGTTGGCGTCAATATTACAGCATAAAAATGTACCGAATGCCCGTCGCCGTCTCTGGTGATGTTCAGGCACCGTACCAACGAATGGTCACCCCCGGAGAGTCCCCTACATGAGCAGTGTTGTTGCCATCGTCAAAAGCATTGTTGGCCAAGTGTTCGCAGTATCCCCAGAGGGGATTCGCCGTGTGCTCATCGAAGGGGATCGTCTGTTCGCCGGGGAGCAGGTGGTTACCGGCGCGGCGGGTGCCGTTACGCTGGAGCTGGCTGACGGCCGCACCATCGATCTGGGGCGCGAAACGCAATGGAGCGCCAACGCCCCGGACTCCAGCACTGATCTGAGCGCTGCCACTGCCCAGGCGGCCCCTTCGGTAGCGGAATTGCAGCAGGCCATCGCGGCCGGCGCCGACCCTACCCAAGACCTCGAAGCCACCGCTGCTGGCCCCGGCGCCAACGACACCGGCGGTGAAGGCGGCGGCAGTCACAGTTTCGTATTGCTCAGTGAAACCGCGGGTGAAGTCGATCCAACCGTGGGCTATCCCACCGAAGGCCCGAGCGGCGCTGCAGGTCCGAACGCGCGGGAGATCGTGGGCGATACCAACCCGATCAACGCCGATACCGATGCCGACGGGCCAGTCCCGCGTACCGCTACGCTGACCGTGACCGCGACTACCGCCATCACCGAAGCCGGCGGCGTGATCACCTACACCGCCACCCTGACCCAGGCGCCGTCCAGCGACCTGACCGTCACCTTGTCCAACGGCCAGTCGGTGCTCATTCCCGCAGGCCAGACCACCGGCGCGGTCAACGTCACCGTACCGGACACCAACACGCCCTATATCGACCCGTCGCAGATTTCCGTGGTGGTCACCGGTACCACTGGCGGTGGCGATCTGGTGGTCACTACCGACCCGACCCCAGCCGTTACCCGTGTCGACGACACCATCGACGTCACCACCGTGACCCTGACCGTGGGCAACAACCCGGTCACCGAAGGCACCACCATCACCTACACCGCCGTGCTCACCAACCCGGCGCAGACGCCGGTGACCGTGACCCTTTCCAACGGCTCCACCATCACCATCCCGGCAGGCCAGTCCTCGGGGTCGGTCGATGTCGCCGCGCCGGCCAATGACGTCTACAACAACCCGACGACCATCAACACCACGATCACTGGTGCTACCGGCGGCAACTTCGAAAGCCTGGTGCCGAGCACGACGCCTGCGGTGGTCAATATCGTCGACTCGATCGACACGACGACCGTCGTTCTGACCGCTGCGGTCCCTGCGGGCGGCGCCCTGGAAAACGGCACTATCGTCTACACCGCTACCATCGGTGCGCCAGTGACTGGCTCGCCTGTTGTCGTGACCCTGTCGAACAACCAGACCATCACCATTGGTGTGGGCGAAACCAGCGGTTCGGTTTCCTTCCCTCTGGGCAACGATGTCTACAACGGTGCCGACACTGTTTCTACTGCCATCACCGGCGTGACTGGCGGCAACTTCGAACAACTGACGCCGATCACCACCCCGGTCGTGACGCCAGTGGGCGACAGCATCGACGTCACCAACGTCGTGCTCACCGCTACCGCTCCTGCGGGCGGCGCTCTGGAAAACGGCACCATCCTCTATACCGCCACCGTTGGCGCGACAGTGACTAACTCCCCTGTCGTCGTCACTCTGTCGAACGGCCAGACCATCACCATCGGTGTGGGCGAAACCAGCGGCACCGTTTCCTTCCCTCTGGGCAACGATGTCTACAACGGCGCTGACACCGTTAGCACTGCCATCACCGGGGTAACCGGTGGTGACTTCGAACAGCTCACCCCGAACACCACTCCGGTCGTGACGCCTGTAGGCGACAGCATCGACGTCACCAACGTTGTACTGACCGCCACCGTCCCTGCGGGCGGCGCTCTGGAAAACGGCACCATCGTCTACACCGCCACCGTCGGTGCGCCAGTGACTGGCTCCCCGGTTGTAGTGACTCTGTCGAACAGCCAGATCATCACCATTGCCGTAGGCGAAACCAGCGGCACGGTTTCTTTCCCTCTGGGCAATGACGTCTATAACGGCGCTGACACTGTTTCTACAGCCATCACCGGTGTGACTGGCGGTAACTTCGAACAGCTCACCCCGATCACCACTCCAGTCGTGACGCCAGTGGGCGACAGCATCGACGTGACCAACGTCGTGCTGACCGCTACCGTCCCTGCCGGTGGTGCTCTGGAAAACGGCTCCATCCTCTACACCGCTACCGTCGGCGCGCCTGTTACCGGTTCGCCGGTTGTCGTGACCCTGTCGAACAACCAGACCATCACCATCGCCGTTGGCGAAACCAGCGGCACGGTTTCCTTCGCGCTGGGCAACGACGTCTACAACGGCGCGGACACTATCAGCACTGCGATCACTGGCGTAACCGGTGGCGACTACGAGCAGCTGACTCCAATCACCACCCCAGTCGTGACGCCAGTCGGCGACAGCATCGACGTCACCAACGTCGTGCTGACCGCCACCGTTCCTGCTGGCGGTGCTCTGGAAAACGGCACCATCGTCTACACCGCCACCGTCGGCGCGCCTGTCACTGGTTCGCCGGTCGTCGTGACCCTGTCGAACAGCCAGATCATTACCATTGCCGTAGGCGAAACCAGCGGCACGGTTTCTTTCCCTCTGGGCAATGACGTCTATAACGGCGCTGATACTGTTTCTACAGCCATCACCGGTGTGACTGGCGGCAACTTCGAACAGCTCACCCCGATCACCACTCCGGTTGTTACTCCGGTTGGCGATAGCGTCGACGTCACCAACGTCGTGCTCACCGCCACCGTCCCTGCTGGCGGCGCTCTGGAAAACGGCACCATCCTCTACACCGCCACCGTCGGCGCGCCTGTTACCGGTTCGCCCGTTGTCGTGACCCTGTCGAACAGCCAGGTCATCACCATCGCCGTCGGTGAAACCAGCGGTTCGGTGTCCTTCCCGCTGGGCAACGACGTCTACAACGGTGCGGACACTGTTTCCACAGCCATTACCGGCGTAACCGGTGGCAACTTCGAACAGCTGACCCCGATCACCACTCCGGTAGTGACGCCAGTCGGCGACAGCATCGACGTCACCAACGTCGTGCTGACCGCTACCGTTCCTGCAGGCGGCGCCCTGGAAAACGGCACCATCCTCTACACCGCCACCGTTGGCGCGCCTGTCACTGGCTCCCCGGTTGTCGTGACCCTGTCGAACAACCAGACCATCACCATCGCCGTCGGTGAAACCAGCGGTTCGGTGTCCTTCCTGCTGGGCAACGACGTCTACAACGGTGCCGACACCATCAGCACCGCGATCACCAGCGCCACCGGTGGCGACTACGAACAACTGACTCCAATCACCACCCCGGTCGTGACGCCAGTCGGCGACAGCATCGACGTGACCAACGTCGTACTGACCGCCACCGTCCCTGCAGGCGGCGCCCTGGAAAACGGCACCATCCTCTACACCGCCACCGTCGGCGCGCCCGTCACCGGTACGCCGGTTGTCGTTACCCTGTCGAATAACCAGACCATCACCATCGCCGTTGGCGAAACCAGCGGCACGGTTTCCTATGCGCTGGGCAATGACGTCTACATAGGCGCCGACACGATCAGCACCGCGATCACCGGTGTAACCGGCGGCAACTTCGAACAGCTGACCCCGATCACCACGCCAGTCGTGACCCCGGTCGGCGATATCATCGATGTCACCACCATCGGCCTCACCGGCGATGCGTCGGTCACCGAAGGCCAGTCGGCGACCTATACCCTGACATTGAGCAACCCGACCAATGTCGACACGCAGATCACCCTGAACCTGAGCTACGGCGGCACTGCTTCGCGCAGCGACTTCCAAGGTCCGGATACGATCACCGTGACCATCCCGCGCGGCCAGACCAGCGTGCAATTCCAACTGCCGATCCTCGATGACAGCCTGGTGGAAGGCCGCGAGAACGTCGTGGTGACCATTGCCACGCCGACCGGCGACAACTTCGAGAGCCTGGTGGTCGATCCCCAGGCGTCCAGCGTCGATACCGCGATCATCGACAACGATGCTCCGGTGGTGGGTGACAACGACGGCGTTCCAGGCAACAAGCTGACGGGCACCGAAGACACCGTACTGGCACTGGACTGGGCCTCGTTCAACATCCAGCCGACCGCCAACCCCGGCCTCGACCTGGGCATCAAGTTCACCAGCCTGCCGGCGAACGGCTCGCTGCAGTTCAACGACGGCACGGGCTGGAGAGACCTGACCCAGGCCGATCTGGGCACCACCTTCAGCAAGGCCCAGATCGACACCGGCGCACTGCGTTTTGTCCCGGTAGCCGACGAGTCGGGCAGCGACGCCTACAACAACGGTGGCACAGGCGACCAGCGCAGCGATTACGCCAACTTCACCTTCACCCCGACGGTCGATGCCCTGGTGGGCAAGCCGGGCACCATGGTCATCGACATCAGGCCGGTGGCTGACGTCCCCGTGCTGTCCGTGGCCCAGGGCATCTCCGGCCTGATCAAGTACACCTACACCGACTTGCAGGGCCTGGGCACCAACGGCGAAGGCGCGGATCCTGCGCTGATCAAGTCCACCATCGAAGCGGCCGGCAGCCGTCCGGGCGTGATCATTTCCGATGTGGGCGACGCCAACATCGTGCAGGGCACCGGGACCAAGGTCACCGGCCTGATCTTCCTCGAAGCCGGCAAGGTCTACACCTTCAGCGGCAAGGCCGACGACGGCCTGCTGATCAATGTCGGCGGCAAAGACCTGGACGGCGCTCACTGGGGCGCAGGTATCGACCCAACCTCGGGCGACTACAGCGGCAGCATCACGCCGACCGAAACCGGCTACTACAGCATCGACCTGTACCACTACAACCAGAACGGCCCAGGCTTCTACGGCCTGAACCTCTCGGTCGACCAAGGTCCTGCGACCTCGATCGGCCAGAGCGGCGTGCCGGTCTACAGCGATATCAGCGACATCATCAAGCAGGGTATCGATGTGGTTCCGCACGTCGACGCCAATGGCGATGGCTACTATGCCGGCTACGAACTGAACCACGGCGCCGAAGACACCGCGATCCAGCTGAGCTCCATCGTTGTTTCCTTCGGCGACGTGCGCGACGGCTCCGAGCAGCACGTTCTGCAGATCAGCGGCATTCCAGTCGGTGCAGAACTGCGTGACGCCGCTGGCCACAGCTACACGGCCCAAGCCGGCGGCAACGGCACGGCCAACATCACCGACTGGGATCTGACCACCCTGACGTTCACCCCACCGACCGATTTCAACGGCACCGTGGCCCTGACCGTCACCGCCATCGCCACCGAAAACGCCGACCCGGCGAACCCGGCGTCGGTCAGCCAGCAATTGAACGTCATTGTGGACCCGGTCACCGACGTGACCAACGTGGTCCTCACTGCCGAGGTTCCAGCAGGCGGCGCGGTCGAGAACGGCACCATCGTCTACACCGCCACCGTCGATTCGCCGGTGACCGGCGCACCCGTGGTGGTGACCCTGTCCAACAGCCAGGTGATCACCATTGCCGTCGGCGCCACCAGCGGTTCGGTGTCCTATGTCATCGGCAACGATGTCTACAAGGGCGCTGATACCGTCAGCACTGCAATCACCGGTGTAAGCGGCGGCACCTACGAGCAACTGACCCCGAACACCACTCCGGTCGTGACCCCGGTCGGCGACAGCATCGACGTGACCACCATCGGCCTGACCGGCGATGCGTCGGCCACCGAAGGCCAGTCGGCCGTCTACACCCTGACCCTGAGCAACCCGACCAACACCGACACCCAGGTGACCCTGAACCTGACCTACGGCGGCAGCGCGACACGTGCCGATTACCAAGGTCAGGACAGCATCACCGTGACCATTCCGAAGGGCCAGACCAGCGTCCAGTTCCAGCTGCCCATCGTCGATGACAGCCTGGTCGAAGGTCGCGAGAACGTCGTGGTCACCATCGCCACGCCAACCGGCGATAACTTCGAAAGCCTGGTGGTCAACCCGCAGGCTGCCAGCGTCAACACCGCCATCATCGACAACGATGCTCCGGTGGTCGGCGACAATGGCGACAACAACGGCGTGGCGGGCAACAAGCTCAGCGGTACCGAAGACACCGCTGTGGCGCTGAACTGGGCCTCGTTCAACATCCAGCCGACGGCCAACCCCGGCCTCGACCTGGGCATCAAGTTCACCAGCCTGCCGGTCAACGGCTCGCTGCAACTCCAAAACGACAATGGCGAGTGGAGAGATCTGACCCAGGCAGATCTGGGCACCACCTTCAGCAAGGCCCAGATCGACAACGGCGCACTGCGCTTTGTACCGGTAGCCGACGAGTCGGGCAGCGATGCCTACAACAACGCCGGCACCGGTGATCAGCGCAGCGACTACGCCAGCTTCACCTTTACCCCAACGGTCGATGCCCTGGTGGGCAAGCCGGGCACCGTCACCATCGACATCGCGCCGGTGGCCGACGCGCCGATCCTCAGCCTGACCCCGGGCTACGTCGTTCCGACCGGTCTGATCAAGTACACCTACACCGACCTGCAGGGCCTGGGCACGACCGGCGAAGGCGCCGATCCCGCGCAGATCAAGTCCACCATCGAAGCAGCAGGCAGTCGTCCGGGCGTGGTCATCGCCGATGTCGGTGACAGCAACATCGTGCANTGGCGGCAAGGACCTGGGCACCGCCCATTGGGGTGCCGGTGTCGACCCAACCTCGGGCGATTTCAGCGGCAGCATCACGCCGGCTGAAACCGGCTACTACAGCCTCGACCTGTACCATCACAACCAGAACGGTCCAGGCTTCTACGACCTGAACCTGTCGGTCGACCAGGGTCCTGCGACCTCGATCGGTCAGAGCGGCGTGCCGCTGTACACCGACATCGCCGACCTGGTGAACCAGGGCATCAACGTAACCTCGCACGTCGACGCCAATGGCGATGGCTACTACGCCGGCTACGAACTGAACCACGGCGCCGAAGACACCGCGATCCAGCTGAGCACCATCAACGTCTCGTTCGGTGATACACGTGACGGCTCCGAACAGCACGTGCTGCAGATCAGCGGCATCCCGGTGGGCGCAGTGCTGCGCGACGGCGCCAACCACAGCTACCTTTCCAACGACGGCGGCACCGGTACAGCCGACATCACTGGCTGGGACCTGAAAACCCTGAGCATCACGCCACCGGCCAACTACAACGGCACTCTGGCCTTGACCGTTACGGCCACTGCCACCGAAAGTGCCGATGTCGCCAATCCAGCGTCGGTCAGCCAGCCGTTGAACGTCATCGTCGACCCCGTCACCGACGTCACCAATGTCGTGCTCACGGCACAAACGCCTGCAGGCGGCGTGCTGGAAAACGGCACCATCGTCTACACCGCGACCGTAGGTGACATTGTGACCGGCACACCGGTCGTCGTGACGCTGTCGAACAACCAGACCATCACCATTCCCGTCGGTCAGACGTCGGGTTCGGTGTCCTACGTGGTTGGCAACGATGTGTACAAAGGCGCCGACTCGATCTCCACCACGATCATTGGCGCCACCGGCGGTACCTACGAGCAACTCACCCCGAACACCACTCCGGTCGTGACCCCGGTCGGCGACAGCATCGACGTGACCACCATCGGCCTGACCGGCGATGCGTCGGCCACCGAAGGCCAGTCGGCCGTCTACACCCTGACCCTGAGCAACCCGACCAACACCGACACCCAGGTGACCCTGAACCTGACCTACGGCGGCAGCGCGACACGTGCCGATTACCAAGGTCAGGACAGCATCACCGTGACCATTCCGAAGGGCCAGACCAGCGTCCAGTTCCAGCTGCCCATCGTCGATGACAGCCTGGTCGAAGGTCGCGAAAACGTCGTGGTCACCATCGCCACGCCAACCGGCGACAACTTCGAAAGCCTGGTGGTCAACCCGCAGGCCGCCACCGTCAACACCGCCATCATCGACAACGATGCTCCGGTGGTCGGCGACAACGGCGACAACAACGGCGTGGCGGGCAACAAGCTCAGCGGCACCGAAGACACCGCCGTGGCACTGGACTGGGCCTCGTTCAACATCCAGCCAACCGCCAACCCCGGCCTCGACCTGGGCATCAAGTTCACCAGCCTGCCGGTCAACGGCTCGCTGCAACTCCAAAACGACAATGGCGAGTGGAGAGATCTGACCCAGGCCGACGTGGGCACCACCTTCACCAAGGCCCAGATCGACAACGGCGCACTGCGCTTTGTGCCGGTAGCCGACGAGTCGGGCAGCGATGCCTACAACAACGCCGGCACCGGTGATCAGCGCAGCGACTACGCCAGCTTCACGTTCACCCCGACGGTCGATGCCCTGGTGGGCAAGCCGGGCACCGTTACCATCGACATTGCGCCGGTGGCCGACGCACCGATCCTCAGCCTGACCCCGGGCTACGTCGTTCCGACCGGTCTGATCAAGTACACCTACACCGACCTGCAGGGCCTGGGCACGACCGGCGAAGGCGCCGATCCCGCGCAGATCAAGTCCACCATCGAAGCAGCAGGCAGTCGTCCGGGCGTGGTCATCGCCGATGTCGGTGACAGCAACATCGTGCAAGGCACCGGGACCAAGGTCACCGGCTTGATCTTCCTCGAAGCCGGCAAGGTCTACACCTTCAGCGGCAAGGCCGACGACGGCCTGCTGATCAACGTTGGCGGCAAGGACCTGGGCACCGCCCATTGGGGTGCCGGTGTCGACCCAACCTCGGGCGATTTCAGCGGCAGCATCACGCCGGCTGAAACCGGCTACTACAGCCTCGACCTGTACCATCACAACCAGAACGGTCCAGGCTTCTACGACCTGAACCTGTCGGTCGACCAGGGTCCTGCGACCTCGATCGGTCAGAGCGGCGTGCCGCTGTACACCGACATCGCCGACCTGGTGAACCAGGGCATCAACGTAACCTCGCACGTCGACGCCAATGGCGATGGCTACTACGCCGGCTACGAACTGAACCACGGCGCTGAAAACACTGCGATCCAGTTGAGCACCATCAACGTGACTTTCGGCGACACCGCCGATAAATCCGAGCAGCATGTGCTGCAGATCAGCGGTATCCCGGAGGGCGCGGTGCTGCGCGACGGTGCCAACCATAGCTATGTTTCCGAAGCCGGTGGCAACGGCACGGCCGATATCACCCAGTGGGATCTGAAGACCCTCACCATCACGCCGCCGACCGACTTCACCGGCACTCTGGCCCTGACAGTCAAGGCCACTGCCACCGAAAGCGCTGACCTGGCCAACCCTGCGTCGGTCAGTCAGCCGCTCAACGTCATCGTCGACGCCGTGAACATCGCGCCAGTGGTGGTCATGGACGAGCAGGTAGTCTTCAATGAAGGCTCGGCAGAATCGGTCAACCTGGTCTCGGGCCTGAGCATCAGCGACAAGGACAACAGCGCCGGCGATCAACTGCAGGGTGCGAAGATCATCATCCAGAACACCATGGCCGGTGACACCCTGAGCTCGGCGTTCGAAACCGGCAATGGCACCACTGCCCAGGGCATTGGCTACAAGGTCGGTGGCGTTGCCAGCGATGGCACCATGACCATCACCCTGGAAGGCATGGCCAGCCGTGCCGCGTATCAGGAGCTGATCAACTCGATCAAGTTCCAGGCGACCGGCGAACATCCGGAAAGCACCGTGCGCCAGGTGTCGGTCGAAGTGACCGATACTGGCGTGCAGAGCAATGGCGTGAACGGCGCGACTTCGGTGGTGGCCAACAGCATGCTGGCAGTCAAGCCAGCGGTGGTCGTGACCCTGTCCGCCGAACCGCAGGCAGTCGAAGGCGGTGTGATCAAATACACCGCGACCCTGACCGACCTGCACGGCAATACCGTCAACGCCTTGGAAACCGTCCGGGTCGACATCGGCAATGGCGACAGCATCAGCATTGCCAAAGGTGCCTCGGCAAGCGCCATCACGGTCGCTGCGCCGCTGGATGACGTCTACAAGGATGCCGACTCGGTCAGCCGCACTATCCAAAATGTGACCGGTGGCGGCGACGTCACGCTGGTCCCAGGCACCACGCCGGTCAATGTGCTGGTAAACGACACCATCGACGCCACCAAGGTCACCTTGAACGCCACCTCGGCGGTCAACGACGGCGGCGTGATCACGTACACCGCCACGCTCGACCATGCCGCCGACAAGGCATTGAAACTGGTACTGTCGAACGGCCAGACCATCGATATCGCTGCCAATGCCAAGCAAGGCTTCGTCAACTACACGGTGGGCAACGATGCATCGCGCGCCGGCATCCTGACCGTTGCCATTGCCGGCATCGCCAGCGCTGCCGACGGCAAGCTGATCGACGGCAACTTCGAAAACCTGCAGTACAAGGATGCCTCAGCCAGCACCACCGTGACCGGTCCACAGACCACCATTGGTATCACGGGTGCCGAGCGGATCATCGAAGGTCAGTCGGCGATCTACACCCTGACCCTGAGCAACGAAACCAAGAGCCAGGTCACCGTCACCCTGAACTACTCGGGCAAGGCCGCCAACGGCGCCGACTTCCAGGGTCAGACCACCGTGGTCATCGACGCCGACAAGTCCTCCGCGACCTTCCCCATCAGCGCCCTGAGCGATCAACTGCGCGAAGGCACCGAACAGCTGGTGGTGACCATCGACTCGGTCACCGGTGGCAACTTCCAGAGCCTGACCACAGATCCGGCCCACGCCAGTGTCGCCATCAACATCATCGACAACAACTTGGTGGTCGATACCGCCACGGTCGATGAAGGCGTCACACTGAACGGCAACGTGCTGACCAATGATCGCGACGGCGACAACAGCCTGACCGTAGCCAAGTTCAGTATCGGCGGCACCAACTACGCGATGGACGCCAGCGGCCATGCCTCGGCGCCGGTCACCGCAACCGTCGGCAACCAGTCGGTAACGGTCGGCAACCTGACCATCGCCAGCGATGGCAGCTACACCTACACCCCGATCAAGGCCTACGAAAACTGGAGCGGCAGCCTGCCGACGGTCACCTACACAACCGATACCGGTGCCGTGAGCACCTTGAACGTCACCGTGGCGCCCGTCAGCGATACCCCGCTGCTCAGCGTTGCCAGCCCGACCACCTGGTCGCTGGCAGCCGATGCCAACACCGTTACCAGCGCTCAGGTCAGCCAACTGGGCGAGGCATGGAAAACCAACAACGCCGGCAACTACATCGAGGTCAATCCGTACAGCGTCTACAACGGCACGGCCAGCACCACCAAGGTCATCGAACTGGAAGGCCGCGAAAGCGATGCCAGCGACCTCTACACCGTCGTGTCCAACGCCAAGGCCGGTTCCCTGTACACGCTGGACTTCGACTACTCGCCACGTAAAGGCCATGAAGGCGATTCCGACATCAGGGTCATGTGGGGCGACAAGGTTGTGGCCGTGATCAACGGCACCACACCGGGCATGGTGCATTACAGCCTGCAATTGCCGGTGGACAGCACGGCGAGCAAGACCTTGACTTTCGCTTCGGTGGACAAGAACTCGTTCGGCGGCCTGCTGGACAACATTACGCTGGCCACCACCAGCAATACCGGCGTGGCCGGCAAGGCAATCGCGCTGTCAGCGATCTCTTCGGAACTGGTCGACCGTGACGGCTCCGAAACCCTGACCACGACCATCTCCAACATTCAGGCCGGTGCCACCCTCAGCGACGGTACCCACAGCTTCACCGCCAGCAGCACTGCCCAGACGGCGGATGTCAGCACTTGGAACCTGTCTGCCCTGACGCTCACCACCGCAGCTAACGCCCCGGTCGGCGACATCAACCTGAAGGTCAATGCCACTGCCAAGGACTGCAATGCCGAGGCCGCATCGGCGGCCGAGCAAACGCTGACCGTGCACGTCGTGGCGACCCTGCAGAGCTACAGTGTGATCACCGGCAACGCCGGCACCGAAACGCTGGACGGCACCACCGGCCGCGACATCATCGTCGGCGACGTGACCCCGACCCAGACCCAGAACGGCGCCAGCTACAACATCGCCTACATCCTGGATCGCTCGGGCAGCATGAAGGACACCCTGGCCAGTGCGAAGGACTCGGTCGCCACCGCAATCCAGCAGCTCTCGCAGAACCTGGGCGGCGGCACGGTCAAGGTGACCATCGTCGACTTCGGCACCGACTCCAAGCAAGGCGCCACGCTGACGCTGACGCCGAACATGTCGGTGGATGCCATCAAGGCAGGCCTGGGCCTCAATGCGATCACGGCAACCGGTGGCACCAACTACGAGTCGGCGTTCTTCAAGGCGGCGACCTGGTTCAACGGTACCGAGGCCACCAGCAACACTGGCGCGGTGAAGCTCAGCTACCTGATCACCGACGGCGAACCGAACTACTACCTCGACGCTGCCGGCAATCGCCAGGGCAACGGCTCTACCACCACCAGTGCCGTCATCGATGGCTCCGCCGAAGGCTTCGCAGCCTTGGCCAAGGTGTCGACCGTGGAAGCCATCGGTGTTGGCAACAACGCCAACAGCGCCACCGTGGCAACCTTGCAGAAATTCGACAGCGATGGCGAAGTACAAAGCAAGATCGACGTCACCAATATCGCTGCGGCACTGAAAAACAGCCTCATCACTGCCGGTGGCGACACCATCAACGGCGGCGAGGGTCACGACATCCTGTTCGGCGACACCATCTCCTTCACCAAGGCAGGCGTCACCACCGAGGGCACGACGGCGCTGAGCGAGTACGTGAAGTCGGTCACCAACACCAGCTCCGTCACCTCCGAGCAGGTGCATGACTACATCACCAAGCACGCCAGCGAGTTCAACGTCGGCGCTGCCAGCTCAGACGGCCAGGCCGGCCTGTTCACCGTCGCCAAGGGGGGCAACGACTTCCTCAACGGTGGTGATGGCAACGACATCATCTATGGCCAGCGCGGCGATGACACCATTCGCGGCGGCGCCGGCAACGATGTACTGTTTGGCGGCGCCGGCAAGGATACGTTCGTGTGGAAGACCGGTGACGTAGGTACCGACACCATCAAGGACTTCAGCCATGCCGAGGGTGACAAGCTGGACTTGTCCGACCTGTTGCCATCGGACGCCGAGACCAACCTGGCGAACTACCTGAAGCTGAGCACCGACACGGCCGGCAACTCGACCCTGCAGATCAGCACCAAGGGCGGCATGACCTCGGCTTCGGCCACGGTCACGCCAGACGTCACCATCAAGGTCGACAATGCGCACTGGGGCAGCGGCACCGATGCCATCAAGTCGCTGATCTCCGGTGGCGACCTGCTGGTCAAGCACCACGACTGATGCAGTCGGCAGCCGGCCCAGCAAGTCGGCCGCCAGCGGCATCCACTGGTTCTGAATCCGTGTAATCTCTGCCGAGGCTGCCCTGCAGTCTCGGCAGGTTTTTTTCGATGGGAGCGCTTCGATGTTCTACGTGCAACGCGATCGACAAGGTGCATTGGTCCGCGTGGAAGCGGCAGCCTTTGCCGAGGCCACAGAAACCCTGCCTGCCGATCATCATGAGATACAGGCGTGGTACGCCAACGATGTGGTCGAAACCAGCCTGAAACAGCTCAAGCAGAGCGATCTGGACATGATTCGGGTACTCGATGACCTGATCCAGGTATTGACCAGCAAAGGCATCATCCGTGTGACCGATCTACCGGCAGCGGCCCAGGCCAAGCTCAAGGATCGTTCCAGCGCACGGGTGGCGCTTGGCGGCCTGAATCAATTGATCAACGACGACGAAACCGGCTTGATCTGAAGCCTGCGCCCCCTCCACCACCGCGCCCGAAACGGCACGGTCCGAAGGCAGGCGAAGGCACGCGCAACAGCCCTAGCCAAGCTTCCAGGGCTGCGGCTCGCCCACCAGCTGTCCTTGGACGCCGGCAATACCCATCTCGCGAATCACCTGCAATTCCCCTTCCGTCTCGACCCGCTCGGCAATCAGCGGCAAGTCGATACTGTGCGCTGCCCGCTGAATGGCTTCGATGAACAGACGCTTGTGGCTTTCCTCGTTGATCGCGCGAATGTAGCTGCCGTCAATCTTCAGGTAGCCAAGGCCCAGGTGGGCCAGGTTGCCGATCATGCTGAAACGCCCGCCAAAACGCTGCAGGCTCAGGCTGTAGCCCAGGCTGCGCAAACGCCGCGTGAGCTGCTCGAGCACGTTCTGCTCGGGAATCTGCTCCTCGCCTATCTCCAGGGTAAGGCGCGGGCCCAGGGCAGGATGCTGCGCCAGTCTGTCGAACAAACCCTCCAGCGCCTGGGGATCGTTCAAAGTGGCCGCCGACAGGTTCAAGGCGAGTGTGGCATCGTGCTTGCGCAGATGCTCAAGGACCAGCTCCAGCATCAGCCGATCCAGTCGCGCCGACCAGCCGAAGCGTTCCAGCCAGGGCAGGAATCGCCCAGCAGCGACCGCCTGGCCCTGCTCGTCGATCAGCCGCGACAGCACCTTGTGATGCAGCACGCGCGTGGTATCCACGCTGCTCACCACCGGCTGGAAGTACAGCTGGAAGCGGCCTTTGGCCAAGGCCTCGTCGAGCAGCATGTGCCAGGTGTGGTGATCGTTCTCCACGGTCGCCAGCGCCATGTGCTCCAGACACACCCAATTGCACTCGCCAGCACCCTCGGCTTGCGCCAGGGCCTCGTCCGCCAGCTTGAGCAATGCCTGCGGGTCGTCACCGGGGGTGTACGGCGCCAGCCCCAGGTGAGCCACCGGCAGCAGATCGGTAGCGCCGGTCTGCGCCAGACTGCGCAGGTTCGCGTCGAGCTCCTGAGCGAGCTGCTGAGCCTCTTCGCGCACCATGCCCGGTGCCAGTATGGAAAACTCCCCACCCCGGCTGCGGGTGATCAGGTTGTGCGTCTCAGGATGGCGCGCACAGGTGCGCAGCAGCTGCTGCCCCACCGCCTGCAGCAACTGATCGGTTCGCTGTCCGCCCAGGCGCTGGTTGAGGCCCGCAAGGTCGTTGATGCGCAACAGCACCAGATAACCTGCACTGGCTTCCTCAAGATTGCTGACACGGGTGTGCAGCTGCATCTCGAAATAGCGTCGGTTGGCCAGGCCCGTCAGACTGTCCTGGTACGACTCGATACGCAGCCGTTCGCTGCGCACGGTCTGCTCGTGGAACAGTGCCTTGAGTTTTTCCACCATCTGGTTCATCGCCTGCACCACCCGGCGCAGCTCGGGAGTGCGCGGCAGATCCGGCAGGCTGAGGAATTCCCTGCGCGCAATGGCGTGCGACTGCTCGACCATGTAGTCCAGCGGCTTCAGCTGGCGCCGCAACAGCAGTGCGCCCAGCGCGGCACTGACCGCGCCGCACAGCAACAACCAGCCCAGGCTGCCCAACGCGCCCTGCCACAGCTTGGCCACGGCAAACATCGGGTGGCTGACCACCTCGACCCGGGCTGCCTGCTCCCAACCGCGGCTGACGATCGCGTCACCGCCGGCCGGCGCCAGGTTGATCATCTTGACGAACCAGGCCGGCACGCCGCTGCCGTCCGGCTCGGCCGCACGTTCGACGATGACACTGTCGTCCGCCAGGTTGACCACGCGAATACTGGCGTAATAGCCGCTGTCGAAGATCGAGCTGACCATCAGTTCGACCATTGCCGGGTCGTCGATATTGGGCGTGAGCGACAACGCCAGCGCCGTGGCCGCATCCTGGGCGTGGGAGCGCAGCTGGTTGACGTACTGAGTGCGCGAACTTTCCAGGCTGACCATGAAGCTGCCAGTGAAAGCCACTACCAGAAACAGGCATATCGCGATCAACAGTTGTTTGAACAGAGACATCGTTGCTCCACTTAATTATCCAGACTCGCCGGAAAGCCTTCTGCGGTCATTTTCTTCAGTACGTCCTGCCAACGCGACAGGCGCTTGGTATCCCCTACCTTCTTGTTGCCACCAGCGCCGGTGAGCCACAACCCCTCACCGTTGAAGGCGTAGACGGGCAGCAGGTCCTGGCGCTGGCTGGCAGGCAGAATTGGGTCCATCAGACTGTCCAGCACCAGGGGCATGGCCGTCGGTGTGGCGTAATAGGTGAGTACCATGTGCGCACGGTTCTGTCGCAATGCCTTGACGTAAGTGATGCGCAGCTTGTCCGCCGCGACACCCAGGTGGCGCAGGCTGAAGTACTTGGCGATCGCGTAGTCCTCGCAGTCGCCGGCACCCTTGAGCAGCGACTGCACCGGCGTGGCCCAATAGTCGACTTCGCGCCACAGATCGAGATCCTCTCGATACCGCAGTTGATGATTGAAGAACTGGTTCACCACTTCCAGCTGCTCGCCCTCGCTCAGCGGCTTCTGGGTTGCCAACAACCGTTGCCACGCATCAATGCGCTGCGCGCCTTCACCCAGAGGCCCATACAGACCCTCGGCACGGCGACTGATCTGATTGAAGTCCCAGTCGGCGCGAAGCCCGCCCAGCAACGTGCCTGCCAAGGCAAAGGCGATCGCGAGACAGCGCACCGTCTGTAGGTACTTCAGCCGTGTAACCAACGTGTTCGATCCGCCAGGGAGGCAATTCAGCCCACCATGGTGCGGGGGCGCATGACAAAAAACAATGGCACGATGAAATCACTTTCTCATGACCCTGTGCAGCCTGTTCGTCGCTTCGGCACTGCACTTCGTCTGGCTATCGGCTTGGCTGGGACGTTATTCAAACCTGCCATCTTTCAATGTGTAACTGCTTACGTCAGGATGGCGCAAATTGACTGAGGCTGTTTGGCGTGACTGAAAAATCCACTGTGCTGGCCAGCATCCTGGGCAGTGAACAGGTGCCCGCGCACTTGGCACGCTCGGTGATCGAAGAAAGGATTCGCGCAGCGATCTACGACGGGCGCCTGCCCTGTGGCATGGCCATCCGGCAGCAAGAACTCGCCACACTGTTCGGCGTCAGTCGAATGCCCGTGCGCGAAGCCCTGCGTCAACTCGAAGCACAAGGCCTGCTGAAAGTCGTGCATCACAAGGGCGCGGTGGTAGCCCCACTGATCAACCACGATTCCGTGGAAACCTACGCCCTGCGCATGCTTCTGGAGTGCGAAGCCTTGCGCCTGTCGGTGCCCCTGCTGGAAGAGCCTGATTTCGCCTTCGCCCAGGACTGCATCGAGCGCCTGGAACGGACGTCGGACTACGTCGAGATCAGTCGTCTCAACCGGGCCTTCCACTGGACGCTATACGCACAGGCCGGTAACCGCCGGTTGTTGAACCTGATAGATGAAGGGCTGATCGAGGAAGAGCGGTTCCTGCGCTTCAATCTGGAAGCCATGGGGTTGCGCAACATGGCTCAGGACGATCACCGCAACCTGTTGCAGGCTGCAAGACAGCGCGATGCAGTACGGGCTGTCGAGTTGCTGCGAGAGCATCTACAGCGCGGCGTGGACGCCATCCAGCGCTACCTGACCCAACGGGCGACAACTTGAGATACTGGCTGCACTAAGGTTGTGAAGTCCGGAAAGCAAAAACCCCTGTCTGCGTGGGCAGACAGGGGTTTTTTATTCAATCTTGACGATGACCTACTCTCACATGGGGAAACCCCACACTACCATCGGCGA
>NZ_JACYVJ010000017.1:0-50065 GCF_014842235.1 Pseudomonas sp. CFBP 13710
CCGCAGCGCCTTTTCGCGGCCACGGACCGCTCCTACGGACGAACGCTGCACCATTCCCACCGTAGGAGCGGTCATCGGCCGCGAAAGGCGCGCCGCAGTCTGCCTGAGGCACCGCAGCGCCCTTTTCGCGGCCACGGACCGTTCCTACGCGAGGGAAAACGTTAATATAGCGCCTGACCGTCATTATCCGAGGTGAACCCCATGAGTTCGTCCACACCCCATACCGCCAAGCTCGATCGCATTCTCGCCGATGCCCAGCGCGAGCGCGAAAGCGGCTACCGCGACAAGGCCCTGCGCATGTACCCGCACGTGTGCGGCCGCTGCGCCCGCGAGTTCGCCGGCAAGCGCCTGAGCGAGCTGACCGTGCACCACCGCGACCACAACCACGACAACAACCCCCAGGACGGTTCCAACTGGGAACTGCTGTGCCTGTACTGCCACGACAACGAGCACTCGCGCTACACCGACCAGCAGTACTACGCCGAAGGCTCCACCAGCAGCCCGACCATCGCCAAGGCGACCCACAACCCCTTCGCGGCCCTGGCCGGATTGATGAAAAAAGACTGAGCGAGCACGTGGCCAACAAACGGTACAGCTGCATCGGGTTGTTCAACCCCAAATCCCCGGAAAACGTCGGCTCGGTCATGCGCGCCGCCGGTTGCTACGGGGTCAACTCGGTGTTCTATACGGGCAAGCGCTACGAGCGTGCACGTGATTTCGTCACCGACACCAAGCGGGTTCACTACGACATACCACTGATCGGCATCGACGACCTGCAGAAGATCATCCCGCTGGGCTGCACCCCCGTGGCCGTCGAGCTGGTCGATGGCGCACGTCCGCTGCCCGAATACACCCATCCGGATCGCGCCATCTACATCTTCGGCCCCGAAGACGGCAGCCTCGACCAAAGCGTGCGCGACTGGTGCGAAGACACCATCTACATCCCCACCACCGGCTGCATGAATCTGGCCGCCACGGTCAACGTCGTGCTTTACGACCGCCTGGCCAAAGGCAACAACACGCGCTCCGGGCCCAAATTCAAATAAGCCGATGGAACAGCGTGAAGATTTGGCAGTCAGCTTGTTATCACTGCCCTATCAGGAGATTCACCATGAGCGACAGCAAAACCGTGGACGTCATCAAATCCGTTACCCAGCCCGACTACCATAACGTCAAGGGCTGGGAACGCGCCGGCTCGTTGCTGGTGGGCGTCGTCTCGATCGGCAAGGGTCTGCGCCGCGGCGGGATCTTCGGTCTGATCCAGGTGGCCATTGGCGGCGCAGCCCTGGCCCGCGGCTGGAGCGGTCACTGTGCAGCCAAGTCGCTGGCCGAGAAAGGCCGCAACGATCTGGAAGAGATCCGCAACAAGATCGAACGCGCTGGCGAAGATCTGCTGAACCTGAAGAAAAATGCTGATTCGGCGACCGACACCGCTACCGTGACTGGCGAAGACCCGGCGGTAACGCCAAAGATCTGAGTGCCTCGAGCCTCAAACGCGCCCCTCTGCAGTCATGCTGCAGCGGGGCGCAGCTTTATCGGCCGAGCGACCGGCGCGACGAATCAACCCGCGCGAAAGATCAGATAGTCTTCCCAATCGTCTTCGTCGACATCCTTCTCGCTGACCATTTTGCCGGACTGCGAAATACGCTGTTTGTGCACCTGTTCGCGGTCACCGCAGACCAGATGATGCCAAAGCGGCAGGTCCTGCCCCTGGCTGACCAGGCGATAACCGCAGGTCGGTGGTAGCCATTTGAATTGGTCGGCCTGGCCCGGCGTCAGCTGGATGCAGTCCGGCACGAAAGACTTGCGCCGCGGATAGTCGCTGCACTGACAGGTCTTGAGGTCGAGCATCTTGCAGGCCACACGGGTGTAGTAGACGCTCTCGTCGTCTTCGTCCTCGAGCTTCTGCAGACAGCACAGGCCACAGCCGTCGCACAGGGACTCCCACTCGAGCGGGTCGAGTTGCTCGAGCGTCTTGCGCATCCAGAAGGGTTCGACGATGGCAGCCATGTGACCGAGTGTCCTGTACGAAATTGACGGCTCAGGCGTGGGCGGTACCTGAAAGGGCCGCCAGTCTAGTGCGCCCTGCAGCGCGGGCCAAGCTCTGGCGACTGCCGGTAAGCTTCACTTGTCAGGCGCGATCGATTCGCAGTAGTTTTTACCCCCTGCCCTCCATCACCCTTCAATCAGGAATGCCATGAGCGCCAATCCCCGCATCGCCGACTATGCCATCCACGAGCAATTCATCAATCGCTGGTCGCCGCGCGCGTTCGAGCCGGTCGAAATCGAACAGGACACCCTGCTCAGCTTCTTCGAAGCCGCCCGCTGGGCCGCCTCGGCCTACAACTCGCAACCCTGGCGCTTTCTCTACGCGCGCCGCGGCACGCCGAACTGGGAGCGCTACCTGGGTCTGCTCAATGAATTCAACCGTTCCTGGGCGCAGCACTCGTCGGCCATCGTGATCATCGCGTCGAAGACCACCTTCACCGCCCCCGGCGCCACCGAAGAATCACCGGCGTTGTGGCACACCTTCGATACCGGCTCGGCCTGGGCGCACCTTGCGCTGCAAGCCAGCATCAGCGGCTGGCACACCCATGGCATGGCCGGCTTCGATCAGGATAAAACCCGTGAAGAGCTGAAGATCCCGGCTGAATATGCCGTGCATGCGGCCGTGGCCATCGGCAAGCTGGGTGACAAGGCCACCCTGGCCGAGTACCTGCAAGGTCGCGAACTGCCCAGCCCACGCCTGCCGTTGAGCCAGCTGGTGGCCGAAGGCGATTTCACGCTGTAAGCCAACCCGTAGACCGATGGGGCGGCAGACTCTGCGCCGCCGCCCCTGACCCACTCAATACCCGCGAGCGAAATCCACTTCGCCGCGCAGCGCCTTGCCGTCCTGCCACGCCTGCAGGTTTTCGACGAACAGCTCGACCATGGCCGGTGGCGAGGTTGGCGCTGCGCTGTGGCCGGTGAGCAGCAAGCCCCAGGCCGTCCAGAACGGGTGCTTGACCGGCAACGGCTCCTGACGACAGACGTCGATCACAGCCCCAGCCAGGTGCCCTTCCTTGAGCGCTTCCACCAGATCGGCATCCACCACCGCCACGCCGCGCCCGGCATTGATGAACAGTGCCTGCGGCTTGAAGCGCTTGAACAGCGCGGCGTCGAACAGATCGTGAGTCTGCACGGTGTCGGGCAGCAAGTTGATGACGTAGTCGGCTTCTTCCACCAGACGCCCGAGCTCATCGAGCGGCGCCACCTCGATGAACGGTGACAATTCTCTCGCTGTGCTGGCTACCCCCAGCAGCGTGACGCCGAAGGGTTGCAGGAACTTCGCCACGGCCTGGCCGATCTCGCCGACGCCGAAAATCAGCACGCGACGCCCGGCCAGGCTGCAACCGGGACGTGGATCCCACTTGCGCTCGACCTGGCTGACCAGCCGCGCCAGCACTTCGCGCTCATGGCCCAGCATATAGGTCAGCATGTACTCGGCCATGACCTGGCCGAAGATGCCCACGGCGCGGGTCAGGCGATAGGCACGCGGCAGGCCGTCGCCCAAGAGCGGGGTGATGCCCGCCCACGTCGACTGCGCCCATTGCGGGGTCGCGCCGGTGCGCAGCAGGTTGACGAACAGGTCCGGCTGGCCGAGCCAGACCGGGCAGTCCGCCGCCAGCCGCGCCAGCTCGGCAGGGTCGCCGCTGGTGTGTACATTCAAATGGGGAGCAGCTGCGCCGAGCAACTTGGCGTAAACGGCATAATCGTGTTCGGCGATCAGAACGCGGGTCATTGCGAGGCCTTGGTCAAGACAGCTGCGCGACCCCGTATCGGCAGGGCGGCAGCAGGCAGGTTGGTCAGATAAGGAAAGTCAGATGGGGTCGTTGCGGCGCAGCAGCTCTTCGGGAAGATGCTCGATGTACTCGTCTTCGGCAGGCGGCATCTGCAGGTGGTAACCCTGTGTTTCCAAGTGTTCGAGCACCAGGTTGATGTCTTCGCGCGCCAGGGCACGTTCCGGGCTGAGCACCAGATCGAAGGCGTGCACCGGTTTGCCGAACACGCTCAACAGGCCTTCGGGAACGCGCTCGAGCGCATCGCTCTTGAGCACATAGAGGTACATTCCGTTCTTGCACGGGCTACGGTAGATCGAACAGATACGTTTCATGGCTGGTCTCCAGCGGTGGCCAGGCTATCGAGCAGGGCCTGCCCCATGCGCTCGCGTCGCCATCCACGCAGCGAATCGGGCAAGTGATAGGGACCGTCGGGGTAGCCTGTCTTGAGCAACGCCTCGAGGGTCTTCTTGCGCAGCATCAGCTCGGGCGCCATGTTCAGACGCTCGGCTTCACGCTGGCCAATCGCACGCAACTGCTTGAGCACGGCCGACGCTTCGATCGGCAGCGGCTCGGGCAGCACCGATGGCCACTGCTCGGGTGCAACGCTGGCCGCAGCCTTGATCAACGCCAGAATCTGCTCGCCATCCTGGCGGACGGTGCGCGGATGCATGTCTTCGATCTTGGCCAGCGTCTGCAGGTTATCCGGTTGCAGCTTGGCCAGCGGCCACAGCGACTGCTCGCGCACGATGCGGTTGCGCGGCAGGTCGCGCGCACGGGCTTCCCGTTCGCGCCACGCGCACAGTTCGCGCAGTACCGCCAGTTGCGCGCGTGACAGTTTCCAGGCCAGCTTGGCGTCACGGTACAACTCGTCGGGGTTCACTTCGCGGCGCAGCTGTGCCACCAATTCGGCGCCGTCTTCGAGGACCCAGGCGTACTTGTCCTCGGACAGCTGCGGGCGCAGCTTCTCGAACACTTCGGCCAAGTGCACGGCATCCTCGGCAGCGTAGCTGACCTGGGTGTCGGACAACGGCCGCTGCAGCCAATCCGAACGCGTCTCGCCCTTGGGCAACTCGATGCCCAGCACTTCCTGGACCAGGCGCGAATAGCCCATGGAGAAACCAAGATTGAGGTAGGCAGCGGCCAGCTGCGTGTCGAACAGCGGCGCCGGCAGGCTGCCGGTCAGGCGCAGCAGCACTTCCAGGTCTTCGCTGCAGGCGTGCAGCACCTTGATCACCGCCGGATTTTCCAGCAGTTGGGTCAGTGGCTGCCACTGGGTAATCGACAACGGATCGATGAGGAAGGCGCTGGCGCCATCGCCGATCTGCAACAGCCCTGCGATGGGGTAGAAGGTGTCGACCCGCATGAATTCGGTGTCGAGGGCAACGTACGGCAAGCTCTGCCAGTGGGCGCAATGCTCAGCCAGGCTGGCATCGTCGCGAATCCAGTGAATATCGATGGCCACAAGGCTCTCCCACGAATAATGGCGCGCAGTATATATCGGCCCTGCTTCCACGGGGACATCCATGCGTGCCTGCGGTCGTTAATCCGGCGAGCGCCCGTTGCGGGCACATGCATTGAACGATCTGCCCCCAACGGGGGGTCGAACCTAGGCATCGGGTCATTTTCCATGGCCCACCATTCTGTCCACCCCACCCAGAGGTGTCGAGATGCCGGTAAAACACAACCTGTTCGCTGATCTGAAACAGAGCAAGGAAGAAGTCGAAACCCGCGCCAAGAGCGACGATCGGCTTAGCCAGCTACTGACCCAATACCATGTCAGCGATGCCGATGTGGTCAAGGCCGAAGACCGCGCCGCGCCGGACGACGAGGTCAAGAAGCTCAAGGAAAAACGCCTGCTGATCAAGGACAAGATTGTCCAGCATCTGGGCTGACCCTACCCATCGCAGCGGCGCATGCGCGCCGCCTCCCGCTGCACCGACCCTGCTTCACAGCGTTGACGATTCGCGCTTCAGGTCTGCATGACGAAAGGGCTTTGTGGCCCCGGACAGCGATGTGGCCACTTGATCGAGCCAGTGCTCGGCAGTGAATTTTGGCGCAGCCCCGGCGAGCGTGATCAGCATCAGGCCAGGCAGCAGCGTAGCCGGCCCCAGGCGCTGCAGGCTCCAACGCTCCAGTACCAGCAAGAATCCAAAGGCGGCACTCCCCCCAATCAGCGCGCCCATGATGGCCTCCGCCATCGGGTGGATCACATTGCCCACCAGCGTCGCGGCGAACCATACCCCGAAGCCGATACCCGCCAAGGCCGCCGGCCATCGCAGGTACGGGTGAACCTGCCGCGCCAGAACGCTCGCCAGCACCGGCACCATCAGGCAGGCATTCATCGCATGACCGCTGAACACGGCAATGTTCAACGACGGCAGGCCGATGCCCCATCCCTTGAACAAAATTTTGCTGGCACCCACCAGGCCATAGGCGCACAGCACCGTCAGCAACCACACCGTACAAGCCGCGCGTGAACCGGCCAACCACAACCAACCGGCAATCACCAGCGCAATTGGAAACATCACGGTGATAGCACCGTATTCCAACAACATGCATCACTCCTTCAAAATCGAACAGGCGGCGCCAGGCATGAAAGCCCGGCGCAACGTCAAAGCGTCTTGTTGAGCGTTATACGCGAGATATCATTCACCGCGATGTACTTCTTGGCATTCTTCGACACACGCATGCAACCAAACACCAGCACGTAGGCGCCGGCCAGGTCTTCCAGCTCATGGATGGGGAAACGCTGGGTGAAATCGTCGACCAGCGAACCGTCGACCACCACGCTCAAGTCCTGCCGCCCGCCGGTGTTGAGCCACAGGCTCGGCGGCTGATCGCCCGACTGCGCCGCGTCGGACACCAAGCCCCAGTAACCGCGCATGCGTTCCAGCTCATCGAACTCGGCGCGGGCGAACGGCACGAAGAAATCGCGCACCTTGAACAGCCCGCTTTCCACCGAAATCAACTGCTCGGAGCGACGGAAGTCCTCACTCAGGATCAAGTTCTTCAACAGCGTGCTCAACCGACGCTGACGCGTCTGCGCCCCCTGGGCGGCATGCCCGCCACTGTGCCGGCCCACCCCGTAGACCGGCTCGGTACCCTCCTCTACCCCGTAGTGACGCAGCGGCGCACCGAAGGCAAAGTCCACCTCGATGCGCTCGCCACGATTGACCACATCATCCTGCTCCAGCGTATCACCCCGATACGACTCACTTTGCGGGCCGCCCATGTCGCAGAAGTCGGCATGCGGCCGCGCACCGAAACACGACGCCTGGCCACTGCGCGCCGCCTTGCGATAGAACCCCGGCCCCAGGCAACGCGGGCACAACAGATTGCGCCGCATGACAGCCACGCAATTGGGGCTCAGCGCCTCGAATCCGGCGATGTCGTAAACGGTGTTGTTGATGGTGCACAAGGCGACGTCCATGCAGCTCTCCGGCTCAAGCGTTTGGTAAGGGAAAGCCGAAGGTTGGCAGGGGGTGGGGTGGGACGATAGGCAAAGGGGGGATTTTCAGATTTGTCCTACAGGGTTTCTTCAGCGCAGCCTATGTATGCAAGAGACCAGGGAGCGAGCCGGTAACCGGCTCACCCTGGACGCAGGTAGGGGCTGCTGGACCCATGGAAAAAAATTTCGCCAGACCGCTTTTCAGGCCTTGGCAATCTCTGGCGCCAGCAGCCATTCGGCACTGTCATTCCAGACGTCCATGCGCACTATCCTGCCATTGCGTACCTCGAACCGATCCAGATAACGATTACCCGAGAAACTCCGGCCATCAGCCCATTCGCCGAACAGTGTGCCGTTCGAATACACCACGGTGTGATCGCCGCGATCCATCCAGTCGAAGTTACCCAAGGCTTTTTTGACCCAGGCGTAACGTGAACCGTTGAACGCAGTGATTGCCTGGGGATTGGGCATCACCCGCCCGCCGGTGAAGGTGATCTGCACATCCTCACTCATGAACGTCGCAGCGCGGACCGGATCCGGCGCCATCGAAGCCTCGAGGAAACTGCTAACAATCTGTACGTCTTCGTTCATCTCAATCATTGCTGTAACTCCTGAATCAAGGGAAACCCGCTAACCAGGCATGCCTCTGCCTGGTGCGGACCGCTTTATTTTGGCGCGTAAACAGGCGCCCGAATGGATACTTAAGCCGTTTCCAAGGATGTAACGACTGGCACCCTACTTGCTAGCAATAAATATGCAAATGCTAGCAATCAGGAGAGTAAACCATGGCCACCTGGCTTCCAAACCTGCAACGTCTGCTGTTCCCCGTGGCTGCGGCAGCCACTCTCAACCTGGCAATGGTTCTCGGCGCGCACGCGGCCGAACCGCCGATCAAAGTCGGTCTGGTAGCCGCCCTCTCGGGTCAATCGGCCAAGTCCGGCGAAGCCCTGACCCGCGGCCTGAGCATGGCCATCAATGAGGTCAACGCCCGCGGCGGAGTACTTGGCCGTCAGTTGGAGTTGGTGCGCCGTGACGACGAAAGCAACCCGTCCAAAGGTATGCTCGCCGCCCGCGAACTGGTCCAGCGCGAAAAAGTCACCGTGCTGTTCGGCGGCTTGGACACGCCGGTTTCTCTGGCAATCGTACCGCTGGCCAATCAACTGAAAGTGCCGTTCATGGGCATCTGGGCGGCAGGTACGAAGATCACCGAGAACGGCGCGGCAGATAACTATGTGTTCCGCGTCTCTGCCGTCGACGAGCTGGTGGACGAGGCGCTGGTGCAATACGGCGTCGACAACGGCATGAAAAAGCCGGGCATGATCCTTATCAATAACCCATGGGGCGAATCCAACGAGGCAGGTTTCAAACGTGCCCTGGAAAAACGCAGCCTGGCCAATGCCGGTGTCGAGCGCATCCAGGACAGCGATCTGGATGTGGTTCCGCAACTAACGCGCTTGAAAAACGCCGGTGCGGACACTTTGCTGATGGTCGGCAATGTGGGTCCATCGGCGCAGGTCGTGAAGTCTCTGGACCGCATGGGCTGGGACGTCCCGGTGGTTTCCCACTGGGGGCCGGCCGGTGGTCGCTTCGGCGAACTGGCAGGCCCCAATGCGTCCAAGGTGCATTTCATCCAGACCTACGTGTTCACCGAACACAACGGCGCCAAGGGCGATGCATTGCTGGCCGCATTGAAAACAGCCTACCCGCAGATCAAGACCGTGGCCGACGTGACCCCGGCAGTCGGCATTGCCAATGCGTACGACGCGCTGCATCTCGCTGCTCAAGCCATCGAAAAGGCCGGCAAAACGGACGGCCCGGCCGTGCGCGATGGTTTCTACGCCATCACCGACTATGACGGCTTGATCAAGCACTACAAGCAGCCGTTCAGCCCATCCAAGCATGACGCCCTGGGGCCTGACGACTATATCTTCAGCCACTTCGTCAACGACCAGATCGTACCGCTCAAGCCGCAGGAGTAAGCGATGTTCACCGCCGCCATTATCACCGGGCTTGGCCTGGGCAGCATGTATGCGTTGCTGGCGTTGGGTTTTCACCTAACCTACGTCGTATCGCGCACCGTCAACTTTGCCCAGGGCAGCGCCATGATGGTCGGTGCGGTGCTCGGCTACACGTTTTGCATCAACTGGGGCTGGCCACTGTGGCTGGGCGTGCCGCTGACACTGATCCTCTGTGCGCTGTATGGCCTGGTGATCGAGCGCTACCTGGTGCGACCTTTCCACAGCCGCGGCTCGCAGGCCTGGCTGATGGCAACGGTGGCGGGCGGAATCCTGGTGGACAACCTTGCGCTGTTCACCTTCGGCAAGGAGCCTCGACAGTTCGAAAGCGCCTTGGTGAACCTGAGTGTCGAGCTGTTCGGCAGCCACATCAGTGCCCTGCAATTGCTGATTCCGCTAGCGGGCGCTGCCGTCGCCTTGGCGCTGCACCTGGTACGGCGTTACACCCGGCTAGGCAAGGTACTCGAAGCCTGCGTGCAGAATCCGCGCGCCGCGATGTTGATGGGCATCAATGTCAATCGTGTGGTGGCCATCGCCTTTGCGTTGTCGACCGTCTTCGCGGGGGTGGCGGGCCTGCTGATTGCGCCGCTGTTCAGCGTCAACGCGGAAATGGGCATGTTGTTCGGCCTGAAAGCCTTTGCGGTGGCGATTCTGGGCGGCATCGGCAGCGCGGGCGGGGTCTTTGCCGCCGGATTGCTGTTCGGCCTGACCGAAGCATTGATCACCTTGTACTTCGGCTCTGCATTCACCCAGATATTTACCTTCGCGCTGGTCATTCTGGCGCTGGCGATTCGTCCCAACGGTCTGTTTGGCAGCCGGGCATTGGTGAAAGTATGAATAACCTCAAAACCCTGGTCGCTCCGGCGTTCATCGCCTTGCTCGCTGTGCTGTCTGGCGTCCTGGCATTCACCCTCGACAGCTACTCGCTGTTGGTTTTCACCCTCTGTGCGCTGGCGGCAGTGGTCGGTGTGGGCCTGAACATCCTGATTGGCCTGAGCGGGCAAATTTCCTTCGGACATATCGCGTTCTACGCGATTGGCGCTTATGTATCGGCCCTGCTGAGCATGGCGGGATGGACGCTGTGGCTGGCCCTGCCAATGGCCGGTGTTGTGGCGGGTCTGATCGGCGCGCTATTGGCGATCCCCGCGCTTCGGGTCAGCGGCCCGTATCTGGCGATGATCACCATCGCCTTCTCGTTCGTGGTGCATCACGGCTTGATCGAATGGCGGGATGTAACAGGGGGCTCGAATGGCCTGATGGGTATCCCGCTGCCGGAGTTCGCCGGCCTCGATCCGGCGATCCTGCTCGCGCTGCTGGCTGCCGCGCTGATGATCGGCGCGCTGTTGTTCTATCGGCGCCTGAGCCAGAGCGGCTGGGGCAAGGCCATGCTGGCGGTGAAAACTTCGGAAATCGCCGCGCGCTCGCTGGGTTTCAACCCGGTGATAAGTAAAACCCTGGCATTCGCATTGTCGGCGGCCTTGACCGGGCTGGCAGGCGGGTTGCTCGCGCCCTTGCTGATGTTCATCAACCCGGAATCCTTCCCCTTCTCGCAATCCATCCTGTTCGTTCTGGCCGTGATCGTGGGCGGCAGCGGTATGCTGTTCGGGCCGTTGATCGGTGCCGTGTTGATCGTGCTGGTGCCGGAACTGCTGTCGGATTTCGCTGAATACCGGTTGCTGATCTTCTCCATACTGCTGCTGATCGTACTGTGGATCGCGCCCAACGGCTTGCTCGGTGCCCTCGCCCGGCGCGTGATCAAACCCGCTCGCCTGGTGCCGCCGACGTGCATCGATCACGCACGCGTCGCCGCTCATCTGCGCAGCCGCGGCCCGTCCTCAGGGCTGCGGGTTACCGATATCGGCATCCGCTTCGGCGGCGTACAGGCGGCGCAACACGTCAGTCTGCAGGCACCCGCCGGCAGTATCACCAGCATCATCGGCCCCAACGGCGCAGGCAAAACCACGGTTCTGAACATGATCAGCGGGTTTTACGCACCGGACAGCGGCCAGATCGAATTGCAACAACCGCTGGCTGGGCTGCCTGCCTGGAAGACGGCCCGGGCCGGCATTGCCCGTACGTACCAGACCACCTTGTTGTTCGGCGAACTGTCCGTGCTCGACAACCTGCTCGTGGCGATGCAGAAGGGGCGCCTGGGCCTGCCGTTCAGCCGTGCCCTGGAAACGCAACGCAGCCTGGCGCTGGAGTTGCTGGCGTTGGTGGGCTATCGCGGCGAAGTGAATATTGCCGCCGAGGATTTGCCCCACGTAGACCGCCGCCTGGTGGAAATAGCCCGGGCGCTGGCGACTGCACCGACCGTGCTATTGCTGGACGAGCCAGCGGCAGGCCTCAGCCGTCGCGACACCGACGACCTGGCGATACTGCTGCGCAAGCTGGCGGATTTTGGCCTCACGGTGATTCTGGTCGAGCACGACATGGCACTGGTGATGTCGGTGTCCGAGCGTTTACTGGTGCTCGACGCGGGCAAGCCGATTGCGTCGGGGCCACCCTCCGAAATCCGCCAGAACCCGCAAGTGATCGCCGCGTATCTGGGCGGCACCGACTACCAAGCCACCCCGCGCGCGCAACCTTGGGCGGGTAGCCGCGACGCGCGTTTGTACGTCAAGGATCTGGTCATTGATTACGGCGCGTCCGCCGTGGTCAACAAGGTCAATCTGCTGGTGAATCCCGGCGAACTGGTGGCCATCCTCGGCGCGAACGGCGCGGGTAAATCCAGCATCCTGCAATGCCTGGCCGGCCTGCATCGCGCCAGCAGCGGCAGCATCCTGCTCGACAACGAAAATATCGAACAGACCAGTGCCAGTCTGATTGCCGCGCAGGGCCTGGCGTTGGTGCCCGAAGGTCGTCAGGTCTTTCCTTACCTGAGCGTGCGCGACAATTTGTTGCTGGGTGGTTACTCACGTCGCGAAGCCTTCGATAACGACGCTGAAATCGAGGCCATCCTCAAGCGCTTCCCTCGTCTGCGCGATCGCATCGACAACCCGGCCGGTCTGCTGTCCGGTGGCGAGCAACAGATGGTCGCGGTGGGTCGCGGCTTGATGGCAAAGCCGAAAATTCTTCTGCTCGATGAACCGTCGCTGGGCCTGTCACCTGCCATGATCGGCGAGCTTTACGACGCGCTGGCTGCGCTGCGCGACGAGGGCGTGACCATTCTATTGGTAGACCAGATGGCCAACCTCGCGCTGCAAGTGGCTGACCGCGCGTATGTGCTGGAAACCGGAACCATCGTGAAATCCGGCAGCGCCACGCAATTGCGCGACGACAAAGACCTGGCCGCGGCCTACCTGGGCGAAGGAGTCAGCGCATGAACGCTTTGCAGATCATCAATGCGCGGCTTGGCGACGGTAACCACCTGACCCAGCTGCAGGTAGAGAACGGCTATTTCGTCGACGCCTGGAGTGCCGACACACACCAGTGGGACACCCTCGATCTGCAGGGGCAGCTCATCATGCCCGGCCTGATCGAAACCCACATTCATCTGGACAAGGCCTGCATCATGGAGCGCTGCCACCTGCAGGAAGGCACGCTGGCCGAAGCGGTGGCCCAGACCCGAGCGGCGAAAGCGGGGTTTACCGAAGACGATGTGTATCGGCGCGGTGCCCTGGTGCTGGACAAAGCCATCGTGCAAGGCACGACACACATGCGCACCCATGTCGAGTTGGACCCGCAGATCGGCTTGACCGGCTTCCATGCCATTCGCCGCTTGCAGGCTGACTATGCCTGGGCGATCAGCCTGGAGCTGTGTGTGTTCCCGCAGGAAGGGCTGCTGAACAATCCGGGCACCGAAGCACTGTTGTGCGAGGCACTGGAAAGTGGCGCAACGGTCCTGGGCGGGTGTCCGTACATGGACAGCGACCCGCTGGGACAGATCCAGCGCTTGTTCGAATTGGCTACGCGCTACGACTGCGACCTTGACCTGCATCTGGATTTCGATCTGAACCCCGAAGGCCTGACCGTCATGGAAGTCGCACGCTGTACGCGGCTGCATGGCTGGGGCGGACGCGTGACCATCGGCCATGTGACCAAGCTGTCCGCCCTGCCCAGGGAATCACTGACGGTAATCGCCCTCGAGCTGGCCGAAGCAGGCGTACAGGTGACCTGCCTGCCCAGCACCGACCTGTTCCTGATGGGTCGCGAGGTGTTCCACAACAAGCCCCGCGGGCTGGCGCCGCTGGCGTATCTGCACGCCTGTGGCGTGACGTGTTCGGTGTCTACCAACAATGTCGGCAATCCGTTTACGCCCTATGGCGATGCCTCGCTGGTGCGTCAGGCCAATCTGTTCGCCAACGTCTGTCAGATGGGTACCGTCGGGCAGTTGCTGCAATGCCTGGCTTGGGTATCAAGCGAGTCGGCACGCCTGCTCAGGCTGGAAAATTACGGCCTGCTACCGGGCTGCCGCGCCGACTTCATCGTCTTCGACGCGCCCTCACCCGCTGCGGTGATCGCCGAGATCAGCGCGCCGGTGATGGGTTTCAAGGGTGGCAGGCAAACCTTCAGCAGACCGGTTGGGAAGTTGCTGAGGCCGTGATCGAACAGGCAACGCCTGCGCATCAGCCACGCAGCGCTTGCTTGAGGTTGAACTCCTCCAGCGCTCGCTCTTCCAGCGCCAGCTGCCCTTCCAGTTCGTCCAGGTGTTCGAGCATGACCGCCACGGCCCGTGCATTGTCGCCCTGCTCCAGCGCGGTAATGATTTCCTGATGCTCATCCGACGCGCACGACGGCACGTCGTTACGCTGGTACAGCGCCACGATCAACGAGCTGCGCACCATCAGGTTGCCGAGGATATCGCTGAGCACGGTATTGCCGCTGATCTCGCCGAGCAGCAGGTGAAATTCGCTCAGCTCGCGAACGATGGCGCGGCGATCGGTATCGCTGGTGGCTTTGCGCTCGTTACTCATATGGCTGGCAATGCGTTGCCGCTGCTTGCGCATAACGGCCGGGGTAATGGCCTCGACAATGGCCCGCTCGATGGCACGACGGGCGCTGAAGATGTCCCGCGCTTCCTTCGCCGTCGGCTGGGCAACCATGGCGCCCCGATTGGCTTCGATGGTCACTACTTTCTGCATCGCCAGGCGCTGTAGCGCGACCTGCACATGATTGCGGTTGGCCTGCAAGGTTTCGACGATGTGGGCCTCGACCAACCGAGTGCCGGGCGGCAGGCGATGTTGGGCAATGGCCTTGAACAACGCATCGACGATACGCTGCACCTCGAGCTGTTTGGCAGTGACGGTACTCAACCCCATCGTTTCCTCTGTTGTCTGGAAGGCCTCATGCCTATACACGAGATGCCCCGTATCCGGCAAATGCCCGGTTCGGCCCTCAGTCTACCTGGCCAAGGGCCGTACCCTCACCTCGCGGATCATGCATGGCGCTGCGCCGACCCTGGGCATCAATGGCAATGATACCGGCATGGCCCGTCATCGGGCTCTGCGCAGCTATGATTTCCACCTCATGGCCGAGCGCCGCCAGGCCTTCGATGGTCGCGGCAGGCATATCGCCCTCGAGCTTGAGGTTGTCGGTGCTGTCGAAAAAACTGCGGCCCAACAGAAAGCGCGGAGTGGCCAGCGCCTGATCGATGGGCTGCCGATAGTCGATCAGCTGAGTCGCCAGAACCATCTGTGTCTGCGGTTGGCCATCGCCCCCTTGCGTGCCGAAGAACCAGCGCTGGCCATCGTCCGCCAGGTAACAGGACGGGTTGAGCGTGTGCGCGGGACGCTTGCCAGGAGCCCAGCCGTTGACGTGCTCGGGGTTGGCGTTGAAACCCGCAGCACGGTTCTGCCATAGCACCCCGGTGTCACCCAGAATACAGCCAGAGCCAAAGTCGTGAAACAAACTCTGGATGAGGCAGGCCGTGCGACCCTGGGCATCGGTCGCCGCCATCCACACCGTATCGGCCGGACGTCCCGGCTCGTTCCACGGAGCTGCACGCTGGTCGTCGATGGCATCGGCATACCCCTGAACGTGCCGTTCATCGAGACTGGCGGTGAAATCCCAAGCGGTGCTCAGCGGATCGCACAACTGCGCGTTGCGGCGCAGCAGACCTTGCTTGATGGCTTCGACCAAGTAGTGGTAATAAAGCGCACTGCCATTGCCGAGCCGCGCGAGTGGCTTATGCTGCAGCGCGGCCATGGCTTGCAATGTGTACAGACCCTGGCACGGCGGTGCGACGTTATAGAGTCGGCCCTGGCGATAAGGTACCGAAACAGGGGCCACCAGCGGTGCACGCGTAGCCGCCAGATCGGCCTGGGTCAAGCCACAACCGAGGCGATCGAACGCCGCCCCGAAGGCGTGGGCCAACTCGCCCTGATAGAAGTCTTCGACACCGTGCCTGGCCAAATGCCGCAGGGTATTGGCAAGCGCCGGCTGACGCAGCGTATCGCCCGAGCGCAACCAGCGCCCATCGGTCTTACAGACACCGTGCAGGTCCGGCAACTGTTCTATGAGTGGCTGCCGCAGTGTCTGCCAAAACAGCTGGGACTGTGAAACAGACGTGCCCGCCTCCGCCACGCTTGCGGCGTCCTGCAACAGGTCGGCCCAACCAAAATTCGAACCCCACTCATGTCGGCTGATCGACGCCGCCGTGTGCCAGCTCGCCAGCGCACCCGCCGTGGTGGCGACCGACGATGGCCCTCTCAAACCGATGACTCCGCCGTCGGGCAAACGCTGTCCGGCCTGCCCGATCCCCACGATGGTGCGCACCTGGGTGTCGTGGATCATCCACAGGGCATCCCCGCCCAGGCCGGTCATGTGCGGGAAGACCACGGCGAGCATGGCGCTGGCTGCCAACATGGCATCAATGGCAGTGCCACCGGCTTCGAGGATCTGCATCCCAGCGGCACTGGCCTGGGCGTGAGGCGTGCAGATCACCGCACGAGAGGAGGTAGCGATCATGATTTGGGGGCCCCGGCTTTGCTAGCTATCTATGAAGTTATTGTTAGCAGAGCAATATGTGTGCCGTGGTTTTTACTGGTGGCGGATGAGGCTCGGGGCACGATCTGTGCCCCCCCATCCGGTCACTGTGCAGCGTCGAACTTCGGCGTGGCCTCGATAGGCGCCCTGACCAACAGGTAAGGCGGCTGCCGGGTGTCGAATCCCTTGCCCATCCGGCTCCACTGCCCCAGCGTCACGTACACCGAATCGGCGGTCACGAATACCCCGTCCGGCCACACCAGGCGCGGGTCGCGCAGCACCACGTCGAGGCGGCCATCCGGCCAGCGGCGCAGCACCTGATGATGTTCGGCATCGGTCATGTACAAGCGGCCCTGAGCATCCATGTCCATCCCGTCGACCATCACTTTCTCCCCTTCATCCTTGATCTGCTCAGCCAGTTGTCGATCATCGAGACTGAAGTCAGCAAGAGCCGCGGTCGGCAGGCTCCACAGGTGTCGACTGGTGAGCGGCGAGTAGAACAAACGCGAGCTGTCGGGCGTCAGCGCCAGACCATCGACGCCACCATGAGGAAATGCGCTGTTCTTGCCGTCGTAGCGCATGGGCACACCGTCGAGCTGGGTGACGAAATCTTTTTGCGCAACGATGGAGGGGTGACCGGCGAGCACACGACGCTGCTTGCCGGTGGCCAGATCCACCACCACCAAAGCCGGGTCGTCGCCGAAGGATGAATCGGCGACATAAGCGGTGCCTTGGCTGCCGTGAGTCAGATCGATGCGCAGGTCATTCATGTGGCTGTCTTGACGCAAGGCATCCTTGAGCTCGATGGAGGTCACGATGCTGTTGCTGCTCAAGTCGATACCCACCACCTTCGCTGCACCCGCCGGAATGCCCGGCTTGCCTGCGCGTTTGCCATCGTCGATCAACCAGAGGCGCCCACACTTGTCCAGGGTCATGCCATGCAGGGAAACAAGCCGCTTGGCGTCGGATAGTTCAGACGGCAGGCTGACGGCGGCGGAGGGATAGGGAACCAGCTTGCCGTTGACCAACTCGCCCAGCGTCATGCCCGCGTGATCCTCGGCATGACGCGGAAAGCCAACAAACGTGCGCCCTTCCGGGGTCACCACGATACCTGACGGGCCTGGGCCGTTGAACGCCGCCACCTCTTGGATCGAACCGATGGGAACCAGGCTGCGATCGATGGTCTCGGCATGGGCTGCGTTCACTGCCAGCGCCAATGTTGCGGCCGCCAGGACGGGGATTGAGGTTCGCTTCAATAGGTTTCTGTTCATCCGTTCCAGGCTCCTTCGGGATGAGATGGACTGGTATAGGGTTGATCCTGAAACCGGTTTCAGGATCAACCGAAAAAAAACCTGCTCAGGTACCGATAGGAACAGACGCCGCGACAGGTTCATGGGTATTGAAGGGAATTTAAGTGGGTAAGTTCCACCGGATGGGTGGCGACGTGTGGCTGGGAATGGACTGAAAGGTCGTGACGGCCTAGGCGTTTAGATAGAAGTGGTGGGTGTCGGAGATTATCAGGGCTATGTAGGCACCGAAACGAGGCTTGATGCGCGACTCTTAGATCATTTGTGTGCGGACCGTACTTTTAACAAGTTAACTTGATTCATATCTCACGGCATAATCGCAAATTGATCAATCTTGTTTTCCCAGTCATCTACCGCTAACGGAACCCTCGACACCTAACTCTCACACCGATCATCAAAATGTATCAGGACAAAATTCGGGGCTGCGATGGGCCATGAACCCTTAGCGACCGGACGAGTAGCCTTACACTCATTCATCACCCATCGCACCGTAACGTCTCTCCATCAGAAACTTGAAAAATAATATATGACCGAGTTACTCAAGAACGCCTAAAGCTAAAAAGGTTACTCCCCATTAATTTCAAAGCTAATGGGCAACTCGCCAATTAGTTTGATTTCGAAAGGTTGCGCAGGGCTATAGGTTTGAATGAAATTTAAAACTTTGGTAGAAGCCTCCCCAAACTCGGACCTGTGGCTAGAGAGGTTCGCATCATACGTATCGTCCCACGCCTTAACCGAGCCTGAAAAAGAAACAATTTCTCCAGTCTTATTTATGTCACCCTCAATCTTCAGCGTTATGTCACCCAGAAACGCGCCAGTCACTAGTGAGTCATTAGACGTTGAATACGCCAGCTTATCAATATACAAATGACTAACGCCCTGATCGGCAGACATCATTGCACTATGCACTTTACCAAACTCACCAATTTCAAAGTGCAAACCAAGATTGTTTATATTAGCCCACATAGGCGTTCCTGATGCCGCCACCGAATGAAACAGTGCGGCCGCCGGGGAGTACACGCTTCCTGAAAGCTCACCATCATAATGTCGCATAACGTCTGCAAAAACGCCGTAGCCCCAGTTAACACTGATGGCGTTATCGATACTACTTGCGCCTTTGGCTACCAAGTAGTCAGCTACTGATGCTTTCTCAAACGCCATCATCGCTTCATCCTTGCCCCAAACAAGTGCCGAGTTCAAAGCGCTTTTCCAGTCACCCTTTTTATACATATCCTCCCTGAATAGCTCGTCTGCCGCCTGCTGTGCAAACAGCCAGTACGCAGATGAGTAGGCAATCATGTCGCCCGCGCCCGATAGGTTTATACCCATGTCGTTAAAATAGGGAGAGTTCGCGCCAACGTGGCTGGGTGGCAAAACTAGAGCTGCCATGACAAAGTCCTTTTAAGAAATTTTAGTTTGACCCCTCGAAATCTAACGCAGAAGACATACACGCGTGCTTCCGGAGGCTCGACCAAATCTTACAAAGAACCAGAAAATTATAACAACCCTATTAACTACTAAGTTCTTTCGGCATATTTCTCAATTCAGCGTATGTAGATTTGCCACCCACAACAAACAGTTACCTAATCGTCCCGCACGTAATCCAGCACGAATCTATAGCGATCAAGGCTTACTGAAAGTTGTTTTAATTCATCCCATAAAGCCTGCGTCAGACGGGCAAAATCATTCCCTGCTGGAAACCCTGAAAAAAACCCCTACAGGGATTTTTTTGGAGCCACCCCACCTAGCTCCCTAACCGACAGCTCCACACTGCCCGCGCACGACACAAGCGCGAAATACTCTTTGCCAGGGCTGTCTACCGAAACTATCCAGCCTTTGGTCGAGGGGTTATATTCTTCGTCATGAAATATCTGGACGAAATTGCCCCCTTGATTCGGCTTGAACCTATCAAAGTAGGCCCGCACCGATCTCTCCAGAAAGTCTCTCCCTGCCTGGGGGCATGGTTCTATCTGCCGTTTTTCGCAGCCCATCATAAAAAAACAGCATGCAGTTATTACAATCATTCTGAACGAGCACATTTGTTCCTTCCTTTGAATAGCAGGCGACCCTGCCGTTGGGTTTCCGTTTGGCCGCTGTGACTTTACTCGGTCCGATGTGAAACGCGTCTGATTTTTTGAAAGCTGCTGTGTCGATATTGTAGGCGCCAAACAGGAGTCGCAGAGGGCAGCATTGCGCTGAAAACCATGGACTCAAGCGTCAAGGGGTGGCCGGCGGCAGACGCACAGGCACCCATTACTTAAATCCCCGAAACAAAAAAAGCCCCGAGGCTATAAGCACTCGGGGCTTTTCAAATAATGGCGGAGAGATAGGGATTCGAACCCTAGGTACCGGTGAAGGTACAACGGATTTCGAATCCGTCCCATTCGGCCACTCTGGCATCTCTCCAACGGCGCGAATCATACCAGCGTCTGCGCCAAACGCGAAGCCCCTGATGCAAAATAATTTGCGAATTCAGGCGCTTGCGCGTCTGCAGCGGTGTTACAGCGGCACGCCCAGGCGGTTGGCCACTTCTTCGTAGGCTTCGATCACGTCGCCCAGACCCTGGCGGAAGCGGTCCTTGTCCATTTTCTTGCGGGTGTCCTTGTCCCACAGGCGGCAGCCGTCGGGGCTGAATTCGTCGCCCAGGACGATGGAGCCGTCGCTGAACACGCCGAACTCGAGCTTGAAGTCCACCAGCAGCAGGCCGGCGTCGTCGAACAGCTTGGTCAGTACGTCGTTGACCTTGAGCGACAGCTCTTTCATTTTCGCCAGTTGCTCGGCGGTGCCCCAGCCGAAGGCTACGACGTGGGACTCGTTGATGAAGGGGTCACCCTTGGCGTCGTCCTTGAGGAACAGCTCGAAGGTGTACGGGTTCAGCTTCATGCCTTCTTCGACGCCCAGGCGCTTGACCAGGCTACCGGCAGCGTAGTTGCGCACCACGCATTCGACCGGGATCATGTCGAGCTTCTTGACCAGCACTTCGTTGTCGGCCAGCAGCTTGTCGAATTGGGTCGGGATGCCGGCGGCTTCCAGTTTCTGCATGATGAAGGCGTTGAACTTGTTGTTCACCATGCCCTTGCGGTCGAGCTGTTCGATGCGCTTGCCGTCGAACGCCGAGGTGTCGTTGCGAAACAGCAGGATCAAGCGGTCGGCGTCGTCGGTCTTGTACACCGACTTGGCTTTGCCGCGGTAGAGTTCTTCACGTTTTTCCATGATGGGCTCCGCTTGCTAAAAGTATGGGCTAGGCGCCCCTTTGGGACGCTAGGCGATGTGGCGCCAGTCGAGCCCTGAATTTTGGTCGGCCAGTTGCAGCCAGTCCGCGTCGCACCCCAGGGTGTCGACGAAGCATTGCCGGGCCAGCTGCGGCAGGTTGTTCTTGCTGCTCAGGTGGGCCAGCACCAGGTGTTGCAGGTTCTGCCAGCCCAACTGTGCCACCAGGCCGGCAGCCTGATGATTGTTCAAATGGCCCCAGTCACCGCCGACGCGCTGCTTGAGAAAATAAGGGTAGTGCCCACGGGCAAGCATGTCGCGGCAGTGGTTGCTTTCGATCATCAGGGCATCGAGGCCCTGGTAGTGGTCACGCACCCTGGCGCAGTGGGAGCCCAGGTCGGTCAGCAGGCCGAAGCGCCGCTTGCCGTCGCTGAACACGTACTGGGTAGGCTCCAGGGCGTCGTGGGCCACGGCAACCACTTCGATACGCAACGCACCGATTTCCAGCACGTCGCCGCAGCGCACATGGGTGCGTACCGGTACAGGCTTGCGCAGGCCGCGCTCGGTGCCGAGGCTCATGTAGACAGGCACGCCATGGCGGCGCGCCAGCAGCTCCACGCCATGCACGTGGTCGGCATGTTCGTGGGTCACCAGCACGGCGCTCAATTGCGCGGCGCTCAGGCCCAGGCGGGCCAGCCGACGTTCGGTTTCGCGCAGGGAGAAACCGCAATCGACCAGCACATGGGTGTCTTCGCTGCTGATCAGCGTGCCATTCCCTTGGCTACCGCTGCCGAGAACGGCAAAACGCATCGCTTAACCCAGGTTGTCTTGAATCACACCCAACACACGGCGGGCAACATCTGCCGGGGCCACGGTGTTGATGTTCTTCTCGACGGTGACCTGGACGCTGTCGCCCACCTTGCTCAGGCGCACCTGGTAACGCTCGGCGCGGGCTTCGAGTTCTTCCTTGCTCGGCGCATTGCCGAACACGCGGCTGAAGAAGCCCGGCTTGTCGTCGGCGCGCTGGGCGGATTCGGCAACGTTGATGTAGTACAGGCCCAGGCTGCGGTTGATGTCTTCGATGCGCCACTGGCCCTGCTCCAGGGCACGGCCCACGCTGGACCAGGCACGGTCCAGGTCGGCGCCGACGTTGAGCACCGGGTTGCCGCTGCCGTCTTCGCTCATGGCTACACGGCTGGGCGCGTCGAAATCACGTGCGGCGACCAGGGACACCGAGCCACCGCGTTCCGAGTCGCGGGTCATGCTGGCGAGCATCTGGTCGACCAGGATCGAGTCCAGGCCGGTGTTCACCGAGCGCGCCGGGAAATCGGGCTCGGTGCTGCTGCCGGCCGGGCGCTCGACGCTGACCACGTAGATTTCGCTGCTGTTGCGCTGCACGCCGGGTTCGATGCGCACGCGCACACGGGTTTCGCTTCCACTGGAGGTGGTGGCACCGCTCAGGCGCTGTGCCATAGAGGCGGAGAGCTCGTCGAAGCGCTGCCAGGTGGTGGTGAATTCACCGGTTTGCGGACGGTCTTCGGCGATGCGGAAACCGTTGTCCTCGAAGAACTGGTGAGCGATCGGCCAGACTTCGGCAGGCGCACGCTGGGCCATGATCCAGCGGTTTTCACCGCTGCGCTGCAGCGAGAAATCACTGGCCTGCGCAGCTACCTGCAAGGGCAGTGGGCGCGGCACTTCGAATTCGGAAGCCTTGGCGTTATCGTCGGCGACGTTGCGCGGGATCGGCAGCAGCGGATCCAGACGCTTGTCGGTTTGCACGCCGGGCGGCAGTTGCATCGGGGCGGTTTGGGTCGCCTCGAGGTAATCATTGCCACGATCGCGGAAGTAACCGTTTTCGCCCCAGAGCCACCCGCAACCGCTGGTGCTCGAAATGACCAAGGCAAGGGCAGAAAGGCCAGCCAATCGCTTCATGCGTCTTACTTCCTCAATTAAACCAGGACGCCGGACTGGCGCAGGGCCTGCCGCAGCGGTTCATGACAGGTGGCGCTCAACCAGGTGAGCGGCAGGCGAATGCCTTCGGGCATCAAGCCCATTTCATGCAACGCCCATTTGACCGGAATCGGGTTGGCTTCCAGGAACAGGTTCTTGTGCAGCGGCATCAGCTTGTCGTTGATGGCGCGGGCCAGTTCGGCCTCGCCCTTCAACGCCGCATTGCACAGGTCGGCCATGGCGCGCGGGGCGACGTTGGCGGTGACCGAAATATTGCCCTTGCCACCCAGCAGGATGAGCTCGACCGCAGTGGGATCATCGCCGGACAGCACCAGGAAGTCGCTGTCGACACGCCTGATGATGTCCTTGGCACGGGCCAGGTCGCCGGTGGCTTCCTTGATGCCGATGATGTTCGGCACGCTGGACAGGCGCACGACGGTGTCGGCCAGCATGTCGCAGGCAGTGCGGCCGGGAACGTTGTAGAGGATCTGCGGAATGTCGACGGCTTCGGCGATGTGCTTGAAGTGCTGGTACAGGCCTTCCTGGGTCGGCTTGTTGTAGTACGGCGTGACCAGCAGGCAGGCATCGGCGCCGGCCTTCTTGGCATTGCGGGTCAGCTCGACGGCCTCGCGGGTGGAATTGGCGCCGGTGCCGGCGATGACCGGGATACGCCCGTTCACCTGCTTGACCACGTGCTCGATGACCTTGATGTGCTCTTCGTAGTCGAGCGTCGCCGATTCGCCGGTGGTGCCGACCGCGACGATGGCATGGGTGCCCTCCTGCAGATGGAAGTCCACCAGTTTGCTCAGGCTGTCCCAGTCCAGACGCCCTTGGGCGTCCATGGGTGTGACCAGTGCCACCATACTGCCCGCAATCATGCAACCGCTCCTGCCGGAAAAAGAGAGCGGTAATGGTACTGGCGCTATCCACCTTGCACAAGCGAAGTACCACGCCGCGAGCATTCCCCTTGGCGCCGGTTTTCTATACCCTTTCAGACTTTGATCGGCAGGGGTTGCCTTTCTTGCCTGGTCATCGCCTGCCGTAACGGCGCTTCGAACCCCGTCCCTGAGCCTTGCCACCTGGCTTTACCCCGTATTTGCGGGCGTTGCCGGGCGGTCGGCAGGGGTACGCACGAGGTACGGCGCAGGCCTTGAACCAGTCATCCGGCCCCTTGACGCCGCCGACCGCTCATCGCTTTAGGAATGCTGCATGTCCACCCCCACAGTTCGCGAACAATTCCTCGTCATCAGCGCCCTGGGCCGCAATCCCATGGAACTGACCAATGTACTGTGCCGCGCGGCCCACGACGCCCGCTGCTCGGTGTCCACCTCGCGCCTGACCCGCCACGGCGAATACAGCGCCCTGGTGCTGCAGGTAGCAGGCAACTGGGACGCCCTGGCGCGCCTGGAAACCAGCCTGGCTTCGCTGGCCAAGAAACACGACTTCACGGTCAGCCTGGTGCGCAGCGCCACCCTCGACAGCCGCCCGCAAGCGCTGCCTTACGTGGCCTACGTCAGTTCGGCGTACCGCTCGGACATCATCAACGAGCTGTGCCAGTTCTTCATCGACCACAACGTCGAGCTGGAGAACCTGACCTGCGACACCTACCAGGCGCCGCAGACCGGTGGCACCATGCTCAATGCCACGTTTACCGTGACACTGCCCGCCGGCGTGCAGATCAGCTGGTTGCGCGACCAGTTCCTGGACTTCGCCGATGCCTTGAACCTGGATGCGCTGATCGAACCCTGGCGCCCACAGAACCCCATGTAAGGACTGACCGATGGCTGTCGCTCTCAATGAACCTGTAGCCGATTTCCAAGCCCAGGCCACCAGCGGCCAGACCGTCCGCCTGAGCGAGCTCAAGGGTCGCCAGGTGGTGGTCTACTTCTACCCCAAGGACAGCACGCCGGGCTGCACCACCCAGGGTCAGGATTTCCGTGACCTGCTCGAGCAGTTCAAGGCCGCCGACACCGAGGTATTCGGGGTGTCGCGCGACGGGCTCAAGTCCCACGAGAATTTCAAAGCCAAGCAGGGCTTCACCTTCGAGCTGATCAGCGATCAGGACGAGGCGTTGTGCCAGCTGTTCGACGTGATCAAGTTGAAGAAGCTGTATGGCAAGGAATACCTGGGCGTGGATCGCAGCACCTTCCTGATCGACCGGGACGGTGTGTTGCGCCAGGAATGGCGTGGCGTGAAGGTGCCGGGGCATGTGCAGAGCGTGCTGGGGGCGGCACAGGCGTTGAGCAAGGGTTGAGAGGGGGTTGGATTTTTCGCGGCTACTGACCGCTCCTGCGACGATCGTGTGTAGGAGCGGTCAGCGGCCGCGAAGGCCGCGCCGCGGTTTCAGAGCATCGGCGCCACGGTGGGCTCCTGGCGCGGCCAGGCATCGAGCACGGCCTTGAACAAGGTTGCCAGGGGGATGGCGAAGAAGATTCCCCAGAACCCCCACAGCCCGCCGAACAGCAACACCGCGCAGATGATCGCCACCGGGTGCAGGTTCACCGCCTCGGAGAACAGCAGCGGCACCAGCACGTTGCCGTCCAGGGTCTGGATGATGCCGTACACCACCATCAGGTAGATGAACTGGTCGCCCCAACCCCACTGGAACAGTGCGATCAAGGTCACCGGTACGGTCACCACCACGGCGCCCACATAGGGCACCACTACCGACACGCCTACCAGCAGGGCCAACAGCGCCGCGTAGTTCAAGCCCAGCGCAACGAACGCGATGTAGGTCACCACCCCGCAGATGAAGATCTCGATGACCTTGCCACGGATGTAATTGGCGATCTGCCGGTTCATCTCCTGCGCCACCCGAGTCAGCAGCGCCCGCTCGCGCGGCAGGTAACCGCTGACCCAGCGGCCGATCATCACCCGGTCCTTGAGAAAGAAGAACACCAGGATCGGCACCAGCACGAAATAGATCATGATGTTCACCAGCAGTGGCAGGCTGGACAGGGAAAAGGTCAGTGCCCACTGGCCGAACTTGCCGATCTCGCCGCGCGCCGCTTCGATGGCCTGCAGCACCTGTTCGTCGCTGACCAGGTGCGGATAGCGTTCGGGCAGCAGCAACAGCAGTGACTGCCACTTGCCCAGCATGCCGGGCAACTCGTTGAACAGCGTGATCAACTGGTGCCAGAGCAGCGGCACGAGCACCAGCATGAACAGCGCCAGCGCACCCATGAACAGCGCGAACACCGCTCCCACGGCCACGCCCGAAGGCACCCGCAAGCGTTCCAGGAAATTGACCAGGCCCTGCATGAGAAACGCCAGCACCATCCCTGCCAGCACAGGCGCCAGCATGCCGCCCAGGGTCAGTACGGCGGTGAACGCCAGCACCAGCAGCACCGCCAGGACGACGGCCTCTTCGTCGGAGAAGTACCGCTGGATCCAGTTGCGTAACACTTTGAACATTGAAATTCCCTTGAATGGCCCAGCTACCGAAGGTGGTGGCTCAGGCCTTGCGCAACCAATACGAGTAGACCCCGTCCAGCGCCTGTTCATGTAACAGCGCGTGACCTGCCAACGTGGCGAACGAGCGGAAGTCGCGCTGCGAGCCGGCGTCCGTGGCGATCACCTTCAATACCGTGCCACTGGCCATCCGGTTCAGTTCCAGCTTGGCCTTGAGCAGTGGCAACGGGCAATTAAGACCGCTGGTGTCCAGCTCGGCGTCACATTCAGGCGCATCGCTCATCGATATCTTCTCCAACCAAAGAAAGCCGTGATGCCGCCTCGATCGCGGCAGCCAGCGGCGCGACAGGATAACCCAAGGCCGGCGCCTCTGGTGGTCGTCGGATGGGGCGGCTACAGTAGGGCCTTTCATCTGCCGAGCTCAGTGCATGCCCTTTCTGCGCCCTACCCTGCTGACACTTGCCTGCCTGCTGGCGCTGCCGGGCCACGCCAGCGATCTGCCGTCACTTGGCGACGCCAGTTCCGCGATCGTCTCGCCCCAGCAGGAGCATCAGTTGGGTCGTGCCTGGCTGAGCCTGCTGCGCGGTCAGGTCAAACAGCTCAATGACCCACAGCTCAAGGATTTCGTCGAAACCAGCGTGTATCGGCTCTCTGAAACCAGCCAGCTGAACGACCGGCGCCTGGAGTTCATCCTGATCGACAGCAAAGAGCTCAATGCCTTCGCTGCGCCAGGGGGCATCGTCGGGGTCAATGGCGGGTTGTTCTTCAATGCCGAAACCGAGGGTGAGTACATCGGTGTGCTGGCCCACGAACTGGCGCACTTGTCGCAACGCCACTTCGCGCGCGGGGTCGAGGCGCAGCAGCGCATGCAACTGCCGATGATGGCGGCGCTGCTGGCTGGCATCGTGATCGCCGCGTCCGGTGCCGGTGACGCCGGCATTGCGGCAATCGCCGGCAGCCAGGCTGCGGCGATCCAGGAACAGCGACGCTTCTCCCGGCAGAACGAGCAGGAGGCGGACCGCATCGGCATCATCAACATGGAAAAGGCCGGCTACGACCCGCGCAACATGCCGACCATGTTCGAACGCCTGATGCGCCAGTACCGTTTCGATGCACGGCCGCCGGAATTCCTCCTGACTCACCCGGTCAGCGAATCGCGTATCGCCGACACGCGCAACCGCGCCGAACAAGCGGCCAAAGGGGGCAAGGAAGACAGCCTGTGGTACCAACTGATGCGCGCGCGGGTTCAGCTGTACTACGAGGAAACCCCAGGGCTGGCAGCCAAGCGCTTCCGCGCGCAACTGGATGAAAACCCCAATGCGCTCCCCGCGCGCTATGGCTTGGCGCTGGCTCAGGTCAAGGCTGGCCAACTCAACGAAGCGCGGGAGAACCTCAAGCAGCTGCTCGGCAAACAGCCGGACGACATCACCTTCAACCTGGCGCAGGTCGATCTGGACATCACCAACAACCGCATTCCCGATGCCCAGCAGCGCATCGATCGGCTGGTGACGCAGTATCCCGGCAACTACCCGATCAACCAGAAGCGGGTCGACGTGCTGCTCAAGCAGAACCGCATGGCGGATGCCGAAAAAGGCCTGGAAAACCTGCTCAAGAGCCGCTCGGACGACCCGGACGTGTGGTACCTGGTGGCCGAAACGCGCGGACAGAATGGCAACATCGTTGGGCTGCATCAGGCACGTGCCGAGTTCTTCGCCCTGGTCGGCGAGTTCGACCAGGCCATCCAGCAACTCGATCTGGCCAAGCGCCGGGCCGCCGACAACTTCCAGCTCGCCTCGCGAATCGATGCACGGCAACGCGAGTTGATCGAGCAGGATCGGCTGGTCAAGGAAATGCTGCGCTGAGGCTGCGGCGGGCCGAATCGGACCCGCACGGTCGATCGGAATGAACCGACGTATCTGACACATTGATTTTCACATTTTTTTCACGCAACTGCTCTAGCGTCTAGACTTGCTCCAGGTGCGATGAATTTTCCGTGACCGGTGTGAATATCTATGGGCGTTTTGTGGCAAACCGAACCTGACAAGACTGCAACCCCGGCTGGCAGTCCTGACCCGTCTCCATTGCCAGATAGCCCACGTCAACGTCACTTGTGGCGGCGTCTGTTCTGGCTGTTGGTACTGATCACTGCTGCGGCGCTGGCGTATGCGATGTATGCGGAGATGCGCACATCGCGACTGCAGGCGCGCGAGTTCAGCCGCTGGGCAACATCGCTGACCTATGACGTGCAGCCTGGGCCGAGCGAGGCCATTGTCTATCCCGGCGAAGGTCCGTTCGACAAACGCCTGGGCTACAGCGCCCTGGGCGATTTCATTCCGCGCCTGCTCAAGCGCAATTACGTGGTCGAACGACAGACCCATTTCTCGCCGGCGTTGATGCGCTACGCCGGTCATGACCTGTTCGTGCCCTATCAGGAAAAACCCCAGGCCGGGCTGGTGATCACCGATTGCCGGGGCGACCCGTTGTACCTGTATCGCTACCCGCAACAGCTCTACACCGAGTTCGCCCAGATTCCGCCAGTCATGGTCAACAGCCTGCTGTTCGTCGAGAACCGCGGCCTGCTCGACAGCCCCGAACCCCTGCTCAACCCGGCCGTGGATTGGCCGCGCTTTGCCAAGGCCGCGTGGTCGCAGGTGGCCAAGATGTTCGCCCTCCCCGGCCAGTCGGCCGGTGGCAGCACCCTGGCCACGCAACTGGAGAAGTATCGGCACTCGCCCGACGGCCTGACCGGTTCGGGGCCTGAGAAGATTCGCCAGATGATCTCGGCCAGCGTGCGTGCCTATCAGGACGGTCCGCAGACCCTGGAGGCACGCCAGCGCGTCGTGCGCGACTACCTCAACAGCGTGCCGCTGTCGGCCGTGCCTGGCCATGGTGAAGTGCACGGCATGGCCGAAGGCTTGCGGGTCTGGTATGGCGCCGATTTCGAGCAGGTCAACCGCGCCCTCGCCAGCACCACCACCGACCCCGCCAGCGAAGCCGCGCGTGGGCTCGCCCTGCGCCAGGTACTGTCGCTGATGATCGCCCAGCGCCGTCCTTCGTACTTCCTCAACAAGGGCCATGACGACCTCGCCGAGCTGACCGACAGCCATATTCGCCTGCTGGCCGCCAACGGTATCGTTGACCCTACCCTGGCCACCGCAGCCCTGGCCAGCCAGGTCATGTACCGCGATTGGGTGCAGGAGCCTACCTGGCAACCCAACGAGTCGAACAAGGGCATCAGCGTGGCGCGCAACCGCCTCTCGTCCATGCTCGACCGACCGTTGTACGACCTGGACCGGCTGGACCTCTCGGCCACCACCACCCTGCATGCCGATCTGCAGAAACAGGCCAGTGATTATCTGCGCAACCTTGCCGACCCGGCCTTCGCCCAGCAGATCGGCCTGATCGGCGAGCGCCTGCTGACCTCGGCCAGCACCCGAGAGGTCAGCTACAGCTTCACCCTGTTCGAACGGACGGCCGACGGCTCGCGGGTACGAGTGCAGACCGACAACACCGACCAACCCTTCGACATCAACGAAGGCAGCAAGCTGGAGCTGGGCTCGACGGCCAAGATGCGCGTGCTCACCACCTACCTCGAGATCATTCACGAACTGCATGAGCGCTATGCCGGGCAGACGCCCGCGCAACTGCGCCAGGTGAAGATCGAAGAAGCCGATCGGCTGTCGCGCTGGGTGCTCGACTACATGATCCAGAACCCCGGCGTCGATGCGCGGGCATTGCTCGGCGCCGCCCTGGAGCGCAAGTACTCGGCAAGCCCTGCCGAGAGTTTCTTCACCGGCGGCGGGATCCACACTTTCGGCAACTTTCGCCGCGAGGACAACGGCCGCATTCCCACGCTCAAGGAAGCGCTGCAGGAGTCCATCAACCTGCCCTTCATCCGCCTGATGCGCGACCTGGTGCGCTACAGCACCTACTCCGCGCCAAGCAACAGCGGGCAGTTGCTCAGGGACGACGACGATCCGCGTCGCCAGGAATACCTGGCACGCTTCGCCGATCGCGAAGGCACGGAGTTCCTCCAGCGCTTCTGGAAGAAGTACCAGCGCAAGACCACCGAGCAGCGCCTGGAAACCTTCCTCGACGGCATGCGCCCTACCCCGCAGCGGCTGGCGGCCGTGCATCGCTACCTGTACCCCAATGCGCCCCAGGCGCAATTCGATCGCTTCGTGCGCGAGCACAGCAAAAGCGACAACGTCACCGACAAGCGCCTGAACGAGATGTACACCGGCTATGGCCCGGGCCGCTACAACCTGCCGGATCAGGGCTACATCGCGCGCGTCCACCCGCTGGACCTGTGGCTGCTGGGCTACCTGCTCAATCATCCGGACGCCAAGTTCGGCGAGGCGGGCGCGGCCAGCCGGTTCGAACGGCAGGAGGTTTACAGCTGGTTGTTCAACAGTCGCCACAAGCGCGCCCGCGACAATCGTATTCGCACCATGCTCGAGATCGAAGCGTTTACCGATATCCATCAGCGCTGGCAGCGCGTGGGTTATCCGTTCGATCACCTGGTGCCGTCGCTGGCGACCGCCATCGGCAGCTCAGGTGACCGCCCTGCGGCCTTGGCCGAGCTGATCGGCATCATTCAGAACGATGGCATCAAGCTGCCTACCGTGCGCATCGACACCCTGCATTTTGCTGCCGACACCCCCTACGACACGCGGGTGATCAGCGATCCGGACCGCGGCAAGCGAGTCCTGCCCGCCGAGGTCGCGGCGGCCATGCGTGAGGCGCTGTCGCAGGTGGTGGACGCCGGCACCGCGCGGCGGGTATCGGGCAGTTTCAAGACCGATGACGGCACGGCGCTGGTGATGGGCGGCAAGACCGGCACCGGTGACAACCGCATTTCCAGCTTCGGTGCCGGTGGCCGGGTGATCAGCTCGAAGGCCATCAACCGTACCGCCACGTTCGTGTTCTTCATCGGTGAGCACCACTTCGGCACCCTGACCGCATTCGTGCCGGGCAAGGCGGCGGAGGGCTTTCGCTTCACTTCGGCGCTTCCGGTGCAGGTGCTCAAGGGCATGGCTCCGATTCTTACACCCTATCTGCAGCCGGGTGCGCATACCCAGTGCAATGCGCCCTTGCCGGCGGCACGTTGAACGGGACTGCGAATTCATCGACTCGCGTGTGGCCGCGTAATAAGCTATATCGATAGCCCCCTATCGGCCCAGGAGCCCCTCGCAATGAAGGCAGACAATCCGTTCGGTATTCAGCGCGTTATGCACGAGATCAAACGTCGCCGCCTGCAGGTGTTGCGTGTAGCGCAGCTCACGCCGCGCATGCGTCGAATCACCCTGGGCGGCCCCGAGCTGGCCGGTTTCGTCAGCGAAGGCTGCGATGACCACATCAAGCTGATGTTCGCCACCACCCCGGAGCAGCAAGCGGCGCTCGACACCATGGTGCTGGGGGCACCGACGCCGGACGAAGCCAAGCCCGACATGCGCGACTACACCCCACGGCGCATCGACCTTGCAGCCGGCGAGCTGGACATCGACTTCGTCCTGCACGGCGACGGTCCCGCCGCAACCTGGGCGGCCCAGGCCGAGCCGGGTCAATTCCTGCACATCGGCGGCCCACGCAGCTCGATGCATGTACCGGATGTGTTCGACGCCTACCTGCTGATCGGCGACGAAACGGCGATCCCTGCCATGGCGCGCCGTCTGGAAGAACTGTCGGCCAACCGTCGCGCGTTGCTGGTGGTCGAGGTGGAGAACGCCGACGAGCAGCAGTCGTTCGACAGCGCGGCGGCCTTCGAAGTGATCTGGGTCGACCGGCACCAGGGCGACCTGCTGCAGACGGTCAGCGACCTGCGCCTGCCCGAAGGCGTGGTCTATGGCTGGATCGCGACCGAGGCGGGGCTCTCGCGCAAGTTGCGGCGCGTGTTGCTCGACCAGCATGGGCTGAGCGAAGAGCAGATCAAGGCCGCCGGCTACTGGCGGCTCGAAGGTGACGACGGCGAGTGACGCTGGCGCCTGGTCGGTGCACGGGGTCGCCTAGCGCGTGCCCCGACGCCCCCACCAGCGGTCCACAGCCAACACCAGCACGGAGCAGCCAAGGAAGGCCATCAATACGCCCAGTGCATTCAACCAGACCTGCCCCATGCCCAGCTTCGAAACGTCCAGGAACGGATAAGGGTAGACGCCGATGCTCTGTCCACGCAGCAACAGGTAGGCGAAATACACCAGTGGATAGATCGCCCACGCCGGTACGTGCCACAAGCGCAACGTACCTTTGGGCACGCAGAGTGCCCAATACAGCACGAAAGCGACCGGCAGCACATCGTGCAGCAACTCGTTGGCCAGCCATTGCCAACCCTGGGGCTGCCACAGGTTGCGCAGCAACAGGCTGTAGGCCACGCCGACCACAACGATACTGACCATGACCCCACTGCTCACCGCGGGCCGCAGGCAGATACGCCGCCACTTCGAGTTGCACGTCGACACGTGAGCGGTCAACACGCCAGCCACTGCCGTATTGGTAAGAATGGTGAAGAAGCTGAAGAAATGCACCAGCCCACCCAGCAGGCTCGCTTCGATCTGCCAGCGCGACCACAGCACCAGATACAGCTGCAGGGCCAGAGCAAACCAGGTGGCGGCCGCCGCCAGCGCAACCAACCGGCGTTCGCCAGGGATCAACGCTTGCCGCGCTGCAGTTGCACATAGAGCCGTTCGACTTTTTCCCGCGCCCAGGGCGTCTTGCGCAGGAAGGTCAGGCTCGACTTGATGCTCGGGTCGCTCTTGAAGCAGCGGATGTCGATCCGCTGCGCCAGCCCTTCCCATTGGTAATGCGCCACGAGCGCAATAAGGATCTGCTCCAGCGTCACGCCGTGCAGGGGGTTGTGTGTAGGCTCATGCATGCCAGGCTCCAGAAACGGCGGGGCAGAAGGTGCGCACCTTAACCAACGGGCACGGCGGCGCAAAGCTTTTATTGGGCGCCCACCATCGGCCGCAATGCCCATTGGGGCAGGCGCCGGACCGCGCCGTGCGTGCCCGCCACCTGCGGCAAGCCGCCGCACTGTTGCAGTTTCAGCAACTGACCCTCTTTCAAACCCGGCTTTAAAAGCATGGCCTCGAGCTATATCCTTCCGCCGCAACAAACTGAAACGTTTCACTTTTGAAAAATAACGAAGCGCTTCTCGAACAGCTTCGGACCCACCAGAAGAACTCTCTGCCAATGCCTCTTACTGCCCCCTCACGCCCCATGGCGTTTTTGCCGTTCACTGCCCTGCTCGCGTTGAGTGCCCTGGGCACCAGCCAGAGCGCTGTTGCCCTGCCCGCTTTCGATTCGCAGTCTCCGTTCATGTTCGGCGACTGGAACGGCACCCGCGGCGATCTTTCCGCCAAGGGTTACGATTTCAAGCTCGACTACACCGGCGAAGTCGGCAGCAACCTGCACGGCGGTTACAACCACGACCATGCCACGCGCTACAGCGACCAGTTTGCATTGGGTGTGCACATGGACCTGGAGAAGATCCTCGGTTGGCACGACGCCGAGTTCCAGCTCACCCTGACCGACCGTAACGGCGACAACATCAGCAACGACCGGATCAACGATCCGCGTGTCGGCGGTTTTACATCGGCGCAGGAAGTCTGGGGTCGCGGCAACATCACGCGGATCACCCAGCTGTGGTACCAGCAGAAGTTCTTTGACCAGCGCCTGGACATCAAGGCCGGTCGCTTCGGTGAAGGCGAAGAATTCAACAGCTTCCCGTGCGACTTCCAGAACCTGGCGTTCTGTGGCTCACAGGTGGGCAACTGGGTCGGCAGCGTCTGGTACAACTGGCCAGTGAGCCAGTGGGCGTTGCGCATCAAGTACAACATCACACCGCAGCTGTACGCCCAGGTCGGCATTTTCGAGCAGAACCCCTCGAACCTGGAGAACGACAACGGCTTCAAGCTCAGCGGAAGTGGTACCGAGGGCGCCATGCTGCCGGTCGAGCTGATCTGGAAGCCGACGTTCGGCGAGCTGCCGGGCGAGTACCGTGCCGGCTACTACTACAGCACCGCAGACGCCGACGACGTCTACAAGGACCGCAGCGGTCAGCCTGCTGCCATCACCGGCCAGGATTACCGCAGTGCTTCCAGCCGCCACGGTTTCTGGCTGGGTGCCCAGCAACAGCTGACCCGTGTCGCCAGCGACAACTCGCGGGGCTTGAGCGTGTTCGCCAACGCCACCCTGCATGACAAGAAAACCAACGCCATCGACAACTACGTCCAGGCCGGCGTCGTCTACAAGGGTCTGTTCGATGCGCGTGCGCGCGATGACATCGGTTTCGCCGTGGCCAGGGTCCACGTCAACCCGGCGTATCGCAAGAACGCCGAGTGGCACAACCGTACCCTCGCGCTCAGCGATTACAACGATGCCGCGTACCTGCCGATCCAGGACACCGAGTACAGCGCCGAGCTCTACTACGGGGTTCACATGGCCAACTGGTTGGTGCTGCGACCGAACCTGCAGTACATCCGCCACCCGGGCGGCGTCAGCCACATCGACGACGCATTGATTGGCGGCTTGAAGATTCAAGCATCGTTCTGAAACTAAACGGCGCTGAAATACCCTTACACACACGAGCTCAGAAAAACTTGAACTCTGCTGAACCATTTGAACATGACGGAGAAAACTCACTATGAGCACTGACGGTGCTTTGCGTCGGTCGCGCCTGCTGCCCAAACTTCTGGGTATCGTGATGCTGCTGATGGGTCTGGCCTTGCTGGCCGGCGGTATCAAACTGGCCACCCTGGGTGGCTCGCTGTACTACTTGATCGCCGGTATCGGCGTAGGCTTCACCGGCGTGCTGCTGCTGCAGGGTCGTCGCTCGGCCATCGGCCTGTATGCAGCGGTATTGTTCGCCAGCACCGTCTGGTCGTTGTACGAAGTGGGTCTGGACTGGTGGCAACTGGTGCCGCGCCTGGCCCTCTGGTTTGCCCTGGGCGTGGTCCTGCTGCTGCCTTGGTTCCGCAAGCCACTGCTGCGCCAGCCTGCGCCCAAGGCCACGGCTGCGCTGAGCATCGCCGTGGTTCTGGCGGGCCTCTGCGCACTGGCCAGCCAGTTCACCAACCCCGGTGAAATCAAGGGCGAACTGGATCGCGAAACCGCCAATATGCCCAACACCGCACCGGCGATGCCCGATGGTGACTGGAATTCGTACGGTCGCAGTGCCCATGGCGATCGCTACTCGCCACTGGCGCAGATCACCCCGGAAAACGTCAGCAAGCTGACCCCGGCCTGGACCTACCGCACCGGCGACATCCCTGGCCCGAACGATCCGGGCGAGACCACTGCGGAGAACACCCCGCTCAAGGTCAACGGCATGCTTTACGTGTGCACGCCACACAGCCAGGTCATCGCTCTGGACCCGGACACCGGCAAGGAAATCTGGCGTTTCGACCCGAAGATCAGCACGCAGAACGCGCCGAACTTCAAGGGCTGGGCCCACATGACCTGCCGTGGCGTGTCGTATCACGACGACGCTGCCTACGCCGCCGCCAGCCCGGCCACCGACGCCACCGCACCTGCGGCTGCGCCGACTGCCTGCCCGAAGCGCATCTTCGTGCCGACTGCCGATACCCGTCTGATCGCTCTGAATGCCGACACTGGCAAGATGTGCGAAGACTTCGGCGACAAGGGCCAGATCGACCTGCGCGCCAACATCGGCGAGTTCGCTGCGGGTGGTTACTACTCCACTTCGCCACCGGCCGTGACCAAGAACCTGGTCGTGATCGGCGGCCACGTGACCGACAACGTTTCGGTGGACGAGCCTTCGGGCGTGATCCGCGCCTATGACGTGCACGACGGTCACCTGGTATGGAACTGGGACAGCGGCAACCCCGACGACACTACGCCGATCGCTGCGGGCCAGACCTATACCCGCAACTCGCCGAACATGTGGTCCATGTTCAGCGTCGATGAAAAGAACGGCATGCTGTACCTGCCCATGGGCAACCAGATGCCCGACCAGTGGGGCGGCAACCGCACTCCCGAGTCGGAGAAGTACAGCGCTGGCCTGACCGCGCTGGACATCGACACCGGCCATGTGAAGTGGACCTACCAGTTCACCCATCACGACCTGTGGGACATGGACGTGGGCGGCCAGCCTACCCTGATGGACCTCAAGACCGCCGATGGCGTGAAGCCGGCCGTGCTGGCCTCGACCAAGCAGGGCAGCATCTACGTGCTGAACCGCTTGACCGGCGAGCCGATCGTGCCGATCCACGAAGTGCCGGTGCCCCAGGGCGCGGTGGAAGGCGACCACACCTCGCCAACTCAACCAAAATCCGACCTCAACTTCATGCCACCGGTCATGCAAGAGCGCGACATGTGGGGTGTGACCCCATTCGACCAGATGCTGTGCCGGATCGACTTCAAGTCGCTGCGCTATGAAGGTCCGTTCACGCCACCTTCGCTGCAGGGCACCTTGGTGTACCCAGGCAACTTCGGCGTGTTCGACTGGGGTGGCCTGTCGGTCGACCCGGTGCGTCAGGTGGCGTTCGTCAACCCAAGCTACATGGCTTTCCGCTCCAAGCTTGTGCCTGCGGCAGAAGTGGCCGGCGGCCCTGGTCGCAAGAGCGAAACCGAGGGTGTGCAGCCCAACAAGGGCGCGCCGTACGGGGTAATCCTGGAGGCGCTGCTGTCGCCGATGGGCCTGCCTTGCCAGGCGCCTGCCTGGGGCTACGTGGCTGCGGTCGACTTGACCACTCACCAGACCATCTGGAAACACAAGAACGGTACCGTGCGCGACAGCTCGCCTGTGCCAATCCCGTTGAGCATGGGCGTGCCGAGCCTGGGTGGCGCTTTCACCACGGCCAGCGGCGTGTCGTTCCTCAGCGGTACGCTTGACCAGTACCTGCGTGCCTACGATATCCGCAACGGCAAGCAGCTGTGGGAAGGTCGCCTGCCTGCAGGCGCACAGACCACGCCGATGACCTACACCGGCAAGGATGGCCGTCAGTATGTACTGGTGGTCGCTGGCGGGCACGGCTCGCTGGGTACCAAGCAGGGTGACTACGTGATGGCGTTTGCACTGCCTGAAAAGAAGTGATGTCGATGTGATGAAAAACGGCTCCCACGGGAGCCGTTTTTTTGAGTGTGTCAGTGACGACCATTCACCCCGCTACTTCTCAATCACCTCCCCCCGCTGCGCCGCCAGCCTGACCAACAACCGATTCTGCACCGGCACCGGAACACCCTGGGCTTCCATGGCCTTGATCAGATCCTCCACCAGCGCGTTGAACTCGCTGCGGCTGATCTGCTGGCCCTTGTGCGCTTCCACCATGTCATCCCCGGTGTACTCGCACGGCCCGCCCGCCTCGACACAGAACTTGTCGATCAACTGCACACGCAGCAACTCGATGTTGACGTTGCGAAAGTGCGCCACGATCCGCTCATCACGAGCCACGTTCAGCAACATCCCCTCCACGATCCGGCTGATCCCCGGTTTGCCACCCAGCGCCTGGTACAGGCTGTCGTCCTTGGCCGGCTGCTGGTGACCCGTGCAGGCACCCAACAGCAGAACCATGCCCAGCACACACATGCGCATGTCAAAAACTCCCTTGCACGGACAGGTAGGTGCCGTTCTGGTTGTCCAGCGTGGCGATCTCGCCCAGTTTCGCGTAGGCCAGCACGATCGCCAGATGCTTGTTGGGGAAATACCCCAGGAACACATCCGCCCAGTCGCTTTCGCCGGCGAACGACAGGTTGTCCGGCTTCTCTCGGTACTCCACGCCCAACGCCCAGCGCGGGTTGAACAGCACGGCCAGCGAACCCTCCTTGAGCAGGCTGCGGCTGTCGCGGCAATCACCGCCGAAGCCCAACAGGCCCAGTTCGTTGGCGCGGCTGTAGCGCACTCCGCCATTGACCAGCAGGTTGTAGCCAAACGCTGCGCCCATGAACAGGCGACTGGCCGTCAGGTAACCCTCGACATCTTCGTCACGCTTGGCGCCGACCAGGCTGGGAATGAGGAAATCCTTCTGCCGCTTGTAAGCCAGGCCCAGCGCCACCTGCGGCAGTTGGTCGTAGATCAGGTCACCGAACAGGCGCACCTTCACCCCGAAAACGTCCTGGCTGAGGCTGTCTTCGGGCAGTCCCAGCTTGTGCACCAGCGACCCCAGGTCGAAGCGTTGTCGGGCGTAGGAGAATTCGATGCGATTGTCGTAGCTGGCGGCCATGCCTGCCACGTCGAGCCGGTAGTCCGGCAGGTCCACGCGGGTGGCAAATGCCGTGGCGCCCCACTCGCCCTGCTCGCCATAGCCGGAAAGCACGGCCCAGGGCGTGATCCCCCCACCGGCGGCGCCGTCGATACTGCTGGCACCGCCGGTGGCCAACAAACGGCCCTCGTTGGCGTGGAGCGACGGTTGCCAGCACAAGGCCAGCGAGCACAACAACATGGCTTTTCGCATCATGACATCAGTGAACCACAGCAATTGAAATGGGCGAGGACTGCTGCATCCAGGCTTCGAAGGCGACAGCGGTCAGCGGCCGGCTGATCAGATAGCCCTGGGCGGTGTCGCAGTTCCAGCGTTCGAGCAAGCGCAGGCTGTGTTCGTATTCGACGCCCTCGGCCACCACTTTGAGGCCCAGGTTGTGGCTCATTTCGATGGTGGAACGTACGATCACCGCATCCTCGCTGGTTTCGTCGAGGTTGCGCACGAACGACTGGTCGATCTTGAGCTCCTGCACCGGCAGGCGCTTGAGGTGGGCCAGCGACGAATAACCGGTGCCGAAGTCGTCGACAGACAAGCTGATACCGCAGTCGCGCAGGCTGTTGAGCACCTTCAGCGCCTTCTCGGGCTCGCGCATGATCGCGCTTTCGGTGATCTCGAAAATCAACTGCTCGGCCGGCACCTGATGCAGGCCGAGCAGGCGCACGACCCGCTCAGGCAGGTCGGACCCCAGCAGGTCATCCGCCGAGATGTTCAGCGACAACTGCACGACCAGGCCGCGCGTGCTCCATTCGCTCAACTGTCGAATGCCTTCCTCGATCACCCACCGGGTCAGCGTCTGGATACTGCCGGTGCGCTCGGCCAGCTCGATGAATTCACCGGGCGAGACATTGCCCAACTGTGGATGCTGCCAACGCAGCAAGGCTTCGGCCTGGCGTACCTGCTTGTCGCGCAGGTCCAGCTTGGGCTGGTAGTGCAGGGACAACTCGTTGTTCGCGGCGGCCCGACGCAGGTCGCGGATCAGCCGCACCTGACGCTGGTGCGCAAGGTCGCGACCGTGCTGATACACCTGCAGGCGACCCGGCATGTCGGCGGCGTCTTTCATCGCGATTGCCGAACGCGCCAGCAACTCCTCGGCGCTCAGGCCATCGGAGGGAAAGGCCGCGATGCCGATCCGGCAGTCGATGGCAACGTCGTGGCCACCAAAACGGTGGGGTTGCAGCAGCACCTGTTGCAGTTTGTCGGCCACCGCCACGGCGCTGTCGCTGTCGAGGTTTTCCAGCAGCAGGAGGAATTCGTCGGTGATCAGGTGCGCGACCGTGTCGCCGGGTCGCACCAGCTCCAGTAGCGTCTGCGCAACTTGCTGGAGCAGTTTGTCGACGAAGGTCGGTCCACCGCTTTCACTGAGTTCGCGCAGGTTATCGATACCGATGTACAGCAGTGCGATCGGTCGGTCGGCGGCAATGGCGCTGCCCAGGCGCTCCATCGCCAGCGTGCGGTTGGGCAAGCCAGTCAGCGCGTCGTGCAAGGCATTGTGAGCCAGCTGCAGCTCGCGCTCGGCGATCCCGGCCTGCATGCGACTGATGGCCTTGGCCAGCACGCCCAGTTCGTCGGTGCGGTCCAGCGGCACGTCGGTCTGGTAGTCGCCATGGCCGATGCGCCCAGCGGCCCGCGCCAGGCTCTGCACCGGCAGCGAGACACTGCGCGCCAGCAGCAAGGCACCCACCAGGGAGGCCAGCAATGCGGCGAAGGCAATGCCGAAGATATTGCGATCCAGGGCGACGAACGCGCGCATCGCTTCATCCAGCGGGCTCTGCAGCAGTGCCATGACCTTTCCGCCCTCCGGGCCACTGCTGCTGGCCAGCAGCAAGGGCTGGCTGAGGTAGGTACGATCATTGTGTTCGGAAAGGGAAATGTGCTGCGCCGCCGATTCATTGACCTGCATCCATTGACTGATGCTGGCGGACAATTCGGTCGGCTGGGTGCTCACCAGCGTGCCGACCTTGCCGGCCTCGGTAGTCAGGAAGGACACCTGCAAGTTGGTCAGCGAGTGCAATTCCTGGGCAAGGGTCACATCCATGCTGAAACCCATCACCACCCGCGCGATCGGCAGCGGTGCCAGCACTGGCGCTTCCACCAGCAAGTGCGGCAGCCCCTGCAGCGGCACGAACAGCATCGACTGGCTGGTTCGGCGGGCTTCGCGCAGCGCCGTGTCATAGGGAAACACGCTGCCGGTGGGGACCTGGTCCACGGTACTGGCCAGGACACGACCGTCCATGCCCAACACGAACATGTCGGTGGCGCCGATGCGCGCGCCCTGATTCTGCAGCGCCGAACGGATGGTCGGCGAGTCGCCGCTGGACACCGCATCGCGGAAACCGAAGTCGGCAGCCAGCAACTGCACGCCGTCGCGCAGGCGCCGACCGCGCACATCCAGCAGACGCTCGAACACTCGCGTGCCCACTTGCAGCTGCTCGCGAGCCTGGGCGCGCACGGCATCGTTGGTGGCCACTTTCACGGCCACAGTCAACGCCCCCACTACCACCGACAGCAGCAGAATGAGTACGCAGGCGATGCGCGCCTGGAAACTATTGCGCAGCTTCACCGGCAGCCTTTTTGAATGCATCGCTGAACGCGCCGGTCGCCGGCTCCTGGGCCGCATCGTCCGCCGTTGCCTCGACCTTCAGGGTGTAGTTCTGCGTCATGGCCGTAGCCGTCATGTCGATCTCGCCTCCTGGCTGTACTTGCGCATCCACGCTGCGCGGATGCCACAGGCTCACGTGGTAGCGGCCTGCGGGTAATTGATCGAAACGCACGCGCCCCTGCTCGTCGCTGACGGCGAACCAGGGATCATCGGTGACATAGATATAGCCAAGCATCCAGTCGTGAATATTGCAACCCAGGACTACCACACCAGGCTTGTCGAACAGCTCCGGCTTGCTCGGCGTGCCCTCATAGAGCCGCAGCTCGAAGCGCTTGGCGGGCGAAAAGGAATACACCTGATGGCGGATATTGTCGCTGTTGGGAAATGAAACCGAGGTACCGGTGGCCACGGCCAGCACGTGCGGCAGGTACTTCTGCGCGCGCTGGTCCATGATCGCCGTGGCCTGCCTGGATCCGGCGGCCGCCGGCCCTCCGGAGAGGCTGAACACTGCGTCGGCCAGAGGCTTGCCGTCGGCCTGGGTGATACGTGCCTCGAAGGAGGCCGCGCTGACCCACGTACTGAGGACGAGACTGCCGAGCAAGGCGCCAAACCTGATCATGAAAATTTACCTGACGGATGAAAGTGTCGCCTGCCGCGGCCCACTTGGGCCACAAGCCCGGTTACAACCTTATCGGCAGCCGGCCGCAAAGCTTCAGTGCAACCATTGAAACCAGTCGCACCCTGCCCCATCTAAGCAGCATAGTCATTGACGCAGGTGCCCCATGAGCGACCAGCAGGAATCCAACGAGAATCCGTCCGAAGATCTGGACAACGAGCACATCGAGCACTCGACCCACTCCAGCACCGAGCTGGCCCTGCCTGGGCAGAACCTGCCGGACAAGGTCTACGTCATCCCGATCCACAACCGCCCGTTCTTCCCCGCGCAGGTGCTGCCGGTCATCGTCAACGAAGAGCCCTGGGCGGAAACCCTGGACCTGGTCTCCAACACCGAGCACCACTCGCTGGCGCTGTTCTTCATGGACACCCCGCCCGACGATCATCGCCATTTCGACACTTCCAGCCTGCCGCTGTACGGCACGCTGGTGAAGATCCACCACGCCAGCCGCGAAAACGGCAAGCTGCAATTCGTCGCGCAGGGGCTGTCGCGCGTGCGTATCCGCACCTGGCTCAAGCACCATCGCCCGCCGTATCTGGTAGAAGTCGAATACCCGCAGCAGCCCATCGAGCCCACCGACGAGGTGAAGGCCTACGGCATGGCGCTGATCAACGCCATCAAGGAGCTGCTGCCGCTCAATCCGCTGTACAGCGAAGAGCTGAAGAATTACCTCAACCGTTTCAGCCCCAACGACCCGTCCCCACTGACCGACTTCGCCGCCGCACTCACGTCGGCCACGGGCAACGAGCTGCAGGGCGTGCTCGACTGCGTGCCGATGCTGCGGCGCATGGAAAAAGTCCTGCCGATGCTGCGCAAGGAAGTCGAAGTCGCACGGCTGCAGAAAGAAATTTCCGCCGAAGTGAACAAGAAAATTGGCGAGCACCAGCGCGAGTTCTTCCTCAAGGAACAACTCAAGGTCATCCAGCAGGAGCTGGGCCTGACCAAGGACGATCGCAGCGCCGACGTCGAGCAGTTCCAGCAGCGTCTGCAGGACAAGACCTTGCCGCCCGCCGCGCAGAAGCGCATCGACGAGGAAATGCAGAAGCTGTCGATCCTGGAAACCGGCTCGCCGGAATACGCTGTCACGCGCAACTATCTGGACTGGGCCACGGCCCTGCCGTGGGGTGTGTACGGCAAGGACAAGCTCGATCTGAAGCATGCGCGCAAGGTGCTCGACCAGCACCACGCCGGCCTCGACGACATCAAGACACGCATCATCGAATTTCTCGCGGTGGGCGCCTACAAAGGCGAGATCAGTGGCTCCATCGTGCTGCTGGTGGGCCCGCCGGGCGTGGGCAAGACCAGCGTCGGCAAGTCCATCGCCGAATCCCTGGGTCGTCCGTTCTATCGCTTCAGCGTCGGCGGCATGCGTGACGAAGCCGAGATCAAGGGCCATCGCCGCACCTACATTGGTGCCCAGCCGGGCAAGCTGGTGCAGGCGCTCAAGGACGTCGAGGTGATGAACCCGGTGATCATGCTCGACGAGATCGACAAGATGGGCCAGAGCTTCCAGGGCGACCCGGCGTCGGCGCTGCTGGAAACCCTGGACCCGGAACAGAACGTCGACTTCCTCGACCACTACCTGGATCTGCGCCTGGACCTGTCCAAGGTGCTGTTCGTATGTACTGCCAACACCCTGGATTCCATCCCCGGCCCGCTGCTCGACCGTATGGAAGTGATCCGCCTGTCCGGGTACATCACCGAAGAGAAAATGGCCATCGCCAAGCGCCATCTGTGGCCCAAGCAACTGGCCAAGGCCGGTGTCGACAAGAATCGCCTGACCATCAGCGACAGTGCGCTGCGCACGGTGATCGAAGGCTATGCCCGCGAGGCCGGCGTGCGCCAGTTGGAAAAACAGCTGGGCAAACTGGTACGCAAGGCCGTGGTGCAGTTGATCGACAAGCCTGATGTACCGATCAAACTTGTGCCCAAGGACCTCGAAGCTTCCCTGGGGATGCCGGTGTTCCGCAGCGAGCAGGTGCTGTCGGGCAAGGGCGTGATCACCGGCCTGGCCTGGACCAGCATGGGCGGCGCCACCTTGCCGATCGAGGCGACACGTATCCATACGCTGAACCGTGGCTTCAAGCTGACCGGGCAATTGGGCGAGGTGATGAAGGAGTCGGCAGAAATTGCCTACAGCTACGTCAGCTCCAATCTTGCGCAGTTCGGCGCCGATTCCAAGTTCTTCGACGAGGCCTTCGTGCACTTGCACGTACCCGAAGGCGCCACGCCCAAGGACGGCCCGAGCGCCGGGGTGACCATGGCCAGCGCGTTGCTGTCCCTGGCCCGCGACCAGGCGCCGAAGAAGGGCGTGGCCATGACCGGCGAGCTGACCTTGACCGGGCACGTGCTGCCGATCGGTGGCGTGCGCGAAAAAGTCATTGCCGCACGGCGGCAGAAGATCATGGAGTTGATCCTGCCCGAGCCAAACCGTGGCAATTTCGAAGAGCTGCCGGATTACCTCAAGCAGGGCATCACCGTGCACTTCGCCAAACGTTTCGCCGACGTCGCCAAGATCCTCTTCTGACCCATCCACCCCCTGTAGCGGCGGCGCAAGCCGCGTCAGGGGGGCATTGCGTTCGGTCAGACACACCTCATGTACCGCCGACGCGGCTCGCGCCGCTGCTACAACGGCCCTATCCGCCACACCCCTTGCGCCCTGACGCGGCTCGCGCCGCTGCTACAACGGCCTCATCCGCCACACCGTTGCGCCCTGACGCGGCTGGCGCCGCTGCTACGACGGCCCCATCCGCCACACCGTTGCGCGCCGACGCGGCTCGCGCCGCTGCTACAACGGCCTTATCCGCCACACTTCTTGCGCGCTGACGCGGCTCGCGCCGCTGCTACAACGGCCTCATCCGCCGCACTCCTTGCGCTCTGACGCGGCTCGGGCGGTGGCTACAACGCCCCGAAACAACACAATCCCCTGTAGCAGCGGCGCGAGCCGCGTCCGGCCCCACCACCGCCCCACCAGACTCACCACAATCTTCCCAAACGTGGCTCAGGCGCCTCACTCCTGCACATCCGACGAACTGGGTTATGCTTTCCAGATCCTCGTCCGTTCGGAGCCACCATGTCCGTCGTCCGCCTGATCCTTCCCGCCAGCCTTGCCGCGCTTACAGCCTGCGCCCAGCAACCGCTTCACAGCGTCGTGCTGGAAAGTCAGAGCCAATGCCCGGTTTTCCTCAGCGTCGACCAGACCGTCACCCTGCAATTGCCGACCAACCCCAGCACCGGCTACCGCTGGCTGGTTCAGAATCCGGGCGCTAGCGTTTTGCGCAGCCTCGGGCCAGAGGTCTACAGCCATCCCGAAGAGGCCGGTGTGGTCGGAGCCGCCGGGCAATCCACCTGGCGCTTCCAGGCGCGCACCCCAGGCCAGGGACACCTGATGCTGGTGCTGCAGCAACCCTGGGCCCCGGAAATCCCCCCAGCCCAAACCTTCAGCTGCGACATCACCGTAAAATAATCCGTAGGAGCGGTCATCGGCCGCGAAACGGGCACCGCGGTACAACTGACACACCGCGGGACCCTTCGCGGCCACAGACCGCTCCTACAGGAATCGTCATCCCCCCGTAGGAGCGGTCATCGGCCGCGAAACAGGCACCGCGGTTCAACTGACACACCGCGGGGCCCTTCGCGGCCACAGACCGCTCCTACAGGAATCGTCATCACCCGTAGGAGCGGTCATCGGCCGCGAAACAGGAACCGCGGTTCAACTGACACACCGCGGGGCCCTTCGCGGCCACAGCCCCCTCCTACAGCAATCGTCACCCCCCCGTAGGAGCGGTCATCGGCCGCGAAACGGGCACCGCGGTTCCACTACCGCACCGCACATCCCACAAAAAATGCACCCCCGCCCTACATCCGCTAAAATGCCGCCCCGATTTCCCGCAACCCGCCTGGATCGCCCCGTGAGCAAAGAGCCCGACCGCCTATTCGCCCAGCCCCTGAGCCAGGTCCCCGACTTCGCCTTCAACGAAGACGTGGTGCGCGTGTTCCCGGACATGATCAAACGCTCGGTCCCCGGCTACCCTACTATCGTCGAAAACATCGGCGTGCTCGCGGCGCAATTCGCCCAGCCCAACACCACACTCTACGACCTGGGCAGCTCCCTGGGCGCCGTCACCCAAGCCTTGCGCCGCCACGTGCGCGCCGAAGGCTGCCAGGTGATCGCCATCGACAACTCCCAGGCGATGGTCGAGCGCTGCCGCGAATACCTCAACGCGCAGAATTCCATGTTTCAGGAACTGCTCCCGGTCGACGTCATCGAAGGCGACATCCTGGCCCTGGACTTCAAACCCGCGTCGGTCATCGCGCTCAACTTCACCCTGCAGTTCATCCCCCCGGCCCAGCGCCTGGAACTGCTCACCCGCATCCATCAGGCCCTGGTCCCCAGTGGCGCACTGATCCTCTCGGAAAAATTGCGCTTCGAAGACGACCAACAACACGACCTGCTCACCGACCTGCACATCGCCTTCAAACGCGCCAACGGCTACAGCGACCTGGAAATAGCGCAGAAACGCAGCGCCATTGAAAACGTCATGAAGCCCGACAGCCTCGAAGAAAACCGCGACCGCCTGCTCGCCGCCGGCTTCAGCAAGGTCGTGCCGTGGTTCCAATGCCTCAACTTCGCCTCGATGATCGCCCTGCCATGATTGACCTGTCCCCGCTCGTCCGCCGCCTGGCCAATACCCCGCTGGCCAACTGGGCCAACGGCCTGCAAGCCCAGCTCGACACCAAGATGGCAAAAGGCCACGGCGACCTCCAGCGCTGGCAGAGCGCACTCGACGCCCTGCCCCCGGTAACCGCCTGCAACATAGACTTGGTCAACGGCCTGCGCCTGGACTGCGAAGACAACCCCGCTACCTACGACCAGATGCGCGCCGCTCTAATGGGCCTGTCCCCGTGGCGCAAAGGCCCCTTCGACCTGTTCGGCGTCCACGTCGACACCGAATGGCGCTCGGACTGGAAATGGGACCGCGTCGCCCCCCACCTCGACCTGCGCGGCAAACGCGTGCTCGACGTCGGCTGCGGCAACGGTTACTACCAGTGGCGCATGCTCGGCGCCGGTGCCGACAGCGTCATCGGCGTCGACCCCAACTGGCTGTTCTTCTGCCAGTTCCAGGCCGTGCAACGCTACCTGCCAGACCTCCCCGCCTGGCACCTGCCCTTCGCCTTGGAAGACCTGCCCGCCGGGCTGGAAGGCTTCGATACCGTGTTCTCCATGGGCGTGTTCTACCACCGCCGCTCCCCCATCGAACACTTGTTGGCGCTCAAGGATTGCCTGGTCAAAGGCGGCGAACTGGTCCTGGAAACACTGGTAGTGCCCGGCGACGAGCACCAAGTGCTGGTCCCCGAAGACCGCTACGCGCAGATGCGCAACGTCTGGTTCCTGCCTTCCGTCCCAGCCCTGGAAAAGTGGGTGCGCCGCGCGGGCTTCACCGACGTAAAATGCGTGGACGTGAGCATCACCACCGTGGCCGAGCAACGCGGCACCGAATGGATGAAATTCCAGTCACTGAGCGACTTCCTCGACCCCGACGACCACAGCAAAACCGTCGAAGGCCTGCCGGCGCCGATGCGCGCGGTGATCACTGCCCGGAAATAGCCCGTAAGCCTGGAAGGGGTAAATGGACGGTGAAATAAACGCCGTCGCACTTGCCTTCTTGCCGCTCATCGACTCCTTCACAGAACCATAAAAAAACTTGAAATGGTTGCATTTGCTGCAAGCCAAGCAGGGCAAGGTTTTGCGCCCAGCACAGCGAAAACCTGGCTGATTTCTAACCAGCTCATTGGGTTTTCAACCCGAACTCAAGCCTATATCCTGTGTCCACTTCTTACCAAAACCACCACATAGGCGATTTTTGGTGCAAACCAGGGCTTTCAGGTCCTGACCGGGCGACTGGCATCAAGGTTGTAAGAAATACCTGTCGCGGCGGTTTTTTTGTGTCCTGGCGTGAACACGAGCAGGCAAAAAACCCTATAATCGCCGCCCACTTCAAGGACCTGAGACATGACCCATCGCGACATCGAAGCCGGCACGAGCACCTCGACCGAAGCTTGCCCGCGAAGTCAGCGTCTCAGCGCGCTCCAACCGGATCGTTGATAGCCCACGCCAGGGCACCACGCTGAAAAAGCCTGGACCTGGCGACGCAACACGCACACCAAGCCAGCTTGCGCCACGCAACCTCGGCAATCAGATTTCTAAATTCATCAGCCGCCCACAGCGGCCTCGAGCAGGAGCCTCCCCCATGCTGAGCTGGGACGAATTCGACAAAGAAGACGCAGCCGAACCCGCCAAAGGCGCCAACGCCGGCCACGCCAGCGAAGCTGCGATGGACAAGCTCGACAGCGCCGGCGGCGCCGCCGCCCAAGAAGCCCGCGCCGCCAGCGCCAGCGATTCAGCTGCCGTAGCCCGCGCCAAGGCCGCCCTGAACAAACTCGACATCGCCGAAGGCCTGGCCGAGCTCGAAGGCTCCGCCGCCCGCGTCGCCGTCGACGAGAAGCGCATGATCAACTGCCGCGCCGACCTCAACCAACTCGTACCCTTCAAGTACGACTGGGCCTGGCAGAAGTACCTGGACGGTTGCGCAAACCACTGGATGCCGCAAGAAGTCAACATGAACGCCGACATCGCACTCTGGAAAAACCCGGAAGGCCTGACCGACGACGAACGCCGCATCGTCATGCGCAACCTGGGCTTCTTCAGCACCGCCGACTCCCTGGTCGCCAACAACCTGGCCCTGGCCGTGTACCGCCTGATCACCAACCCGGAGTGCCGCCAGTACATCCTGCGCCAGGCCTTCGAAGAAGCGATCCACACCCACGCCTACCAGTACTGCATCGAATCGCTGGGCATGGACGAAGGCGAAATCTTCAACATGTACCACGAGATCCCATCGGTCGCTAAAAAAGCCGCCTGGGGCCTCAAGTACACTCGCGCCATCTCCGACCCGGAATTCAACACCGGCACCGTCGAAACCGACAAAGAACTGCTGCGCAACCTGATCGGCTACTACTGCGTACTCGAAGGCATCTTCTTCTACTGCGGCTTCACCCAGATCCTCTCCATGGGCCGCCGCAACAAGATGACCGGCGTCGCCGAGCAGTTCCAATACATCCTGCGCGACGAATCCATGCACCTGAACTTCGGCATCGACGTGATCAACCAGATCAAGATCGAAAACCCGCACCTGTGGGACGCCGAACTTAAGGAAGAAGCGTCGCAGATGATTCTGCAGGGCACCCAGCTGGAGATCGAATACGCCCGCGACACCATGCCCCGCGGCGTGCTGGGTATGAACGCGGCGATGATGGAGGACTATCTGAAGTTCATCGCTAACCGTCGCCTGTCGCAGATTGGGTTGAAAGAGGAATACCCAGGGACCACGAACCCGTTCCCTTGGATGAGCGAGATCATGGACTTGAAGAAAGAGAAGAACTTCTTCGAGACGCGGGTTATTGAGTATCAGACGGGTGGGGCTTTGAGCTGGGATTGATGGTGGATCCTGCTTAGCACTACTAGGAAGAGGCCGCCTTTGGGCGGCCTTTTTTTGTGCCGGGAATTCAGGGGGTTTTGACCCATCGGCCGCGCAAGATGCTCTTCAGTTCATCAAGGGAAAAGGAACATATTGAGAGTTACGTGGCATCAGGGAGGCCCATGCTGTCAGCGTCGAGTGACTACTACTTTCCTCGATGTGATCCATGACCTAGTCTCGATGCCTCAGACCGATCGAGGCGCGGCAGTTCCGGGACTCGACACTTCCCTGCCTATAAGGCCAACACGCACGTTCTTTCATGCTGCGCGATTGCCGAATGATTGTCAGATCCACTCCCTTTGGAGCCGCTTTCGCTGGGAAAGGATCAGAGCCAGTTCGAAAGGCAACGACGTTGTCAGCACCTCTCGGAATGAAGTTCTGCTCGTTGAATACGGTTTGCCGAGCTGTATTGGCTGGCAAAGGTATTTCGGATGATGCTCGAGGCAGAGAGAACTCGGGGACTTGCCTGGAAGGCATTTCATTTGCTCGGCCCGTTTCCTCGACGCTAACGACTGCGCCGATTGACTGTTTGTGTGTTGAGTCGAGGCTGAGGGGTCGGCTGATCAGCAGGAACGCACTTGTTGTGGCTATGCCTCCAATCGCCAGACAGGCGACTGTGTAGAGAACGCTATGTTTTCGACGTCTTCGAATGACTCGTTCCGGCGCGTCGCTAATGTCAGCTTTCATCCACTGTCCTGCTCGTCCTTGGGTAGGTAAGGGCCTTAAGCCCTTAGCTCAGCTCCGCAAAATCCAGCCTAGCGGATGCGACGGTCACTCAGGCCGATTGAATCATATCAGCGAGATGCGGAGCGACTGCTTTTGCCGATTGCAGCCTGTCGCGAAGGTCCGCAACAGACCCATAGCTGACGTTGGTGACAGGCAGGAATCGGCCAAAAGCAGACAACAAACTACACTTTATCGAAGATCTCGCTACAGGTAAGATTTGAC
>NZ_JACYVJ010000018.1:0-11453 GCF_014842235.1 Pseudomonas sp. CFBP 13710
CCCATGTGAGAGTAGGTCATCGTCAAGATTCAATTCCGAAACCCCTATCTGCGTGAGCAGGTAGGGGTTTTGTCTTTTCCGGCGTGGTATTCCACGCCTGGCTGTCGGTAGGCCTCTCCTTAGCGGGGACGATACCCCATGGCATGGGCAATGCCATTCCAGTACTGCTCGGTAAGGGTCATGAAGTCGTAGAAGCCATCTGCTAACGCAGCAAATTCATCGTCGTTGCGGCATTCGAGTGTGGCTGCGTGAATGGCCTGGATCTTGTGTTCCTTTTCAGCATTGCCGATATGGACGTAAAAGTACTCGCAGTGTTCGTGGAACTCGTCGTTTGAAGCGTAGAGGTGCTGGTAGTGCCGCACGCCTTCGTACAAGCGCGTGAGCATGGAGAACGCCAACCACTCCTGTGCCAACAGGGTACCCAGGATGCGCTGGCAGCCTCGTTGATCAGGGTGACGGGTATACAGGGTTTGCTGTTCTTCGATGAATTGACGAGTACTGGGCAGGATCAACTCATCACTCAGCTTGGTCACTGGCTTGTAGGCAACGGCCACTCGGCTGAGTAGATCGGTTAGAAAGTTCTCCAGCAAATGGATGTGTGCTTTCTGCGGCTGGCCGTAGCCATACTCCGAGTACAAGTTCTTGGCGATTTCGACGCGTGCGCACAGGTTGTCGGTGTGCAGCAGCGACAACGCGATCATCGTCGGGGTTTGCGAAGTTCTTACTAGATAATTCTTGGCAAACAGGGCCAGTTCGTCGAAGGGCAGGGGTGCTGCCATCCAGCGCTCATAGAATGCATTGTTCAGGGCCCCGTGCTGATGCACGGAGGTTGCAAGTTTAGTGATCTCTTCATAATAACCTGACATGCGCAGCTCCTTATTTGTAACCTAGTGCTTCGAAGTTGCCGTTTGGTTTTTGGTATCAGCTTGGCATTGGCACTAGAATCCACGGGCAAGGGGACTCGCACAACCAACAAAAAATGAATCAGTGATTCACTCGAGGTGTATATGGATATTTCGCAATTGCGCATGCTCACCGCGATCTACAAAGCGGGAAGCATCGTCAAAGCCGCCAAGTCCGTACACTGCGTACCATCGAATGTCACTGCGCGCATGAAGGCTTTGGAAGCCGAAGTTGGATGTTGCCTGTTGAATAGAGGCGATAAGGGCGTGGAACTAAGTGCTGCGGGTAAACACCTGCTTATGCATGCAGAGAAAGTACTGCAGGCCTTTGGCGAGGCACAGTCTTGTTTCAACGACAGTAAAACATTTGGCGGGACTTTGAAGATAGGGGGTATAGATTCCTTCGTCAGTACGCGGCTTGCGGCCATCGCTGCAGCATTCGAGCGGGACTATCCGCAGGTTATCCTGGAGATCGTTACCGATACCTGGCCAGAACTCGTAGAACACGTTCTGGACGGGAAGCTGGATGTAGCCGTGGTGGCGATGGACACGGCCAACCCGAGACTTATCAGTCGCAGATTACCCGGTGATCGACCGGTGCTGGTTTATCCGCAGACGTGGTTGCAACACGGACCCTTGAATCTGAACAATAGAAAAGTCCTGGCGTGGCCTGAGGGTTGTCCGTTTCACGCTGTTGCGCAGGCTTGGTGCGAGGAGTCATTGCAGGGGGTGGAATGGGTGGTATGTGGAAGTTGGGGGGGCATTCTGACGTGCGTCGCGCAAGGCATAGGCATGGCGGTGGTTCCCAGGGGCGTCTACTGCAACCACCGCGCCCTCGAAGGACTGGCCGTCTGTGACGCACTCGAGTTCGATAGCGTGGACAACTTTCTGCTGACCCACAAGCGCACTGATGGGCATCCGGTCAGGGAAGGGTTCGTACAGATGCTGTGCGCATCCGCACATTCGAATTGAATGCACGGACGTCCCGCTGAGCTGCGATCGAGTTATTTACCCAAGGCAGCAGACGTGCCCACAGTCAGCTGGCGAAATCGACCGCTGCGGTTTCCTGCGCCTGGATGCGTACACCGAAGCTTTTGATGCTCGGCAGCGTGGCGGTATGGTGAGCGATAATCTGCGCCGCATCGGCATGCGCCTTGGGCTGGGTGGTATGAGCGTCGCTCACCAATGTGATTTCGTAACCCAAGCCTGCGCCACGACGGACCGTCGTGTCCACGCAGAACTCGGTCGCATAGCCGCACACTACCAGGTGAGAAATATCGGCTTGCTGCAATAGCGGCTGAAGATCGGTCCTGAGGAAAGAGTCGGGCGTGGTCTTGTTGACGTAGTGATCGGTGTCGGCTGTCACAAGCCGATGGTCGACTTTCCAGCTGTCACTGCCGCGCACCAGAAACTCGCCATGGGTAAGTTCGTGCTGAACGAAGATCACCGGAACGTTTTCAGCTCTGGCACATGCCGTCAGTGTGTTGATGCGCGCTATCACTTCAGCGGCGAAGGCGGGAGCTGGGTCTGCCTGGAACAGGCCTTGTTGTACATCGATGACGATTAGCGCTTTCACGGATTTCAAGTCCTTTGAATGAGATGAGAAGCATCGAACCCGGCCCGGCCAATGCACTGGGACGGGTACGAGTCAGCCTAAGCGGTTGTACCTGATGGGTCCATATGCAAATCGTTGACTGTGAAAAACTTCATCCATGCGCAACTTGATCCAAACGGTGCTAGGAACGCCGTAGCTCGATTACCACTTTCCCCTTTGCGCGGCCGCTTTGAACATGGGCGAGGGCATCTGCAGTGGCCTCGAAGGGATAGACCTTCTCGACCACGGGCGTGATGACACCGGCTTCAATGAGTGAAGCTATCTCCCCGAGCTGACCTCCGTCCGCACGCATGAACACGAAATCATAGGACATGCCCCGCTGCCTCACCTGGCTGCGAATGCGCGAACTCAACACGCGCAGGACTTGCGTCAAGGTCCAGCCGAGTCCCTGCCTGGTAGCGAATTCCACGGTCGGTGGGCCTGAGATCGAGATCAGTCGGCCGCCACGCTTCAAGACCTCCACTGACTTGCCCAATACGTCTGGTCCCAAGCTATTGAGCACAATGTCGTAATCGTGCAACTGCTCGACGAAGTGCTGAGTCGTGTAGTCGATCACCTGGTCAGCGCCGAGGGCCTTCACCCACTCGAGATTGGCCGTACTGGTGGTAGCGGCGACATAGGCACCCAGGTGTTTGGCGAGCTGTATCGCCACCGTGCCCACACCGCCGGATCCTGCGTGAATCAGAACCTTCTGGCCGTGTGTGACTTTTGCGGTTTCAACCAGTACTTGCCAGGCAGTCAAGGCCACCAAGGGCAGCGAGGCCGCCTCGACCATGGTCAGGTTCGCAGGTTTTTTAGCCACACAGGTTTGATCGATGGCAATGCGTTCGGCGAACGTGCCGATACGCGTTTGATGGACCCGGGCGAACATATCGTCGCCCGGTTTGAAGCGGGTGACGTTCTTACCCACTTCGAGCACCGTGCCTGCCACATCATTGCCCAGTATCAGCGGCAGGGTGTAGGGCAGGATGAGCCTGAACTCGCCGTTGCGAATCTTGACGTCCAGCGCATTGACGCTCGCCGCGTGTACCTGCACCAGGACATCGTCGGCCGCCAAGGTGGGCTCTGGCATGTCAGCTATCCGGCCGATGACACGTTTGCCGTAACGATCAATGAGAAAGGCTTTCATGGGTTACTGCCCGACAGGGGCAGAAGCCAGGTAGCGCTCGGCTGGACTTGCCTGGCGTAGATCCGAAAGCAGAAGGCGACGGGCACCTTCCAACGCTTCCCAACGCTCGGCCACGTGCAGCGGTGGGATGGTCACAAGCTCGCGACGGTCGTAGCCCACCAAGGCGGCGTTTACCAGATCATCCACCTCCATGATTTCCGGCAAGGTTGCAATATCGATCCCGGAGTGCTGCCAGATCTCGGTGCGGGTGGTTGCGGGCAGTACGGCTTGCACGTAGACGCCCTTGGGGCCCAGTTCCGCCTGCAGGCCCTGGGACAGGAACAATACGAAGGCTTTGGTGGCGCCGTAGACGGTCATTTGCATTTCCGGGGCGAGCCCTACGACCGAGCCGACGTTGACGATACTTCCAGCGCCCGCTTGAATCAGGCGCGGAGCGATGGCTGCCGCCAAGCGGGTCACTGCGGTGACGTTCAGCGCCAGCAGGCTGTCGAGAGCAGTGACGCGCTGTTGCAAAAAGCCGCCTGACTGGCCTACGCCGGCATTTGATCAAGACGCCGATGCTGGCATCTTCGGTCAAGCGTCGTTCTACTTGCGCAAGGTCTTCAGTGCGGGTGAGGTCAGCCTGGATGACATCGACGTTCACGCCGCTTTCTTCGCGTAACTGTGCAGCCAGGACGTCCAGGCGTTCGCGATTGTGCGCTACCAGTACCAGCGCGTGGCCACGACTGGCGAAGCGTCGTGCGTAGGTAGCGCCGATGCCGCTGGAGGCGCCGGTGATCAGTACTGTAGGGAGATTGCTCATGGGGATTCATTCCTGGGAGAGACGCGCGGCAAGGATGGGCAGTGACGTTTTTATGATGATGATCGAAATCTAAACGGTCAAGCGTTTTGATGTTGATCAACATCAATGTATGCTGGTCCCTGGTTCTATTTCACAGGCACCGGCATGAAAGTCTCCAAGGCACAGGCGCAGGCCAACCGTGCGCACATCGTTGAAACCGCCTCCACCTTGTTTCGCGAACGGGGTTACGACGGTGTGAGCGTGGCTGATCTGATGGCAGCCGCTGGCTTTACCCACGGTGGTTTCTACAAGCATTTTCGCTCCAAGGCAGACCTCATGAGCGAGGCGGCGGCGTGTGGTTTCGCGCAGATGGAAGCCAGCACCGGTGAGGCGGAACGTGCAACGCTGATCGAGCGCTACCTGTCGCGCGAGCACCGCGACGCACCCGGTGATGGCTGTACCCTTGCCGCATTGTCGGCCGATGCCGCACGGCAGCCCGAAGAGATCAAAGCGGTATTCGCGCAGGGAATGGAACGGCTGTTGGCCAACGCGACGCCCGTTGACCCCGATGCAGACAAGCTCACGCAGCAGAGCGCCCGGGCCGAACGAATCAATGCACTGGCGCATCTGGTCGGCGCATTGATGCTTTCCAGAGCCTGTCCGGATGACTCCGCGCTGGCTGACGAAATCCTGGAAACCTGCCGGGCACATGCGTTGGCGCAGGTGGAGGGTTGAGGGGACTGTCTTAACTTTGCGTCTGATGTTCCGTATGGGGAACCTGCTGAGAGGCGCCGTGCTACGCGTATGCCCGATGGCAACCCGAATCTACTTACGTGAGTGTTCACCATGACTTACCCAAACCCCACCACACTGTTCGTAGGCTGGGACGTAGGCGGGTGGAATTGCGATCGAAACCCGGCGAGCCGCGATGCCTTGGTCGTGTTGAACGCCGAGCGCCGACTCGTGGGCAAGCCGTGGCGGGGTAATCTGCGGCGGACGATCAACCAAGCAAGTTCGACCGAGCAATTCGTTGATGGGCTGTTGAGACTGTGTGAAATAGCCCCGGCACTTCACCAGGCGCCACGCGTGCTCATCGGCATCGACACTCCGCTCGGCTTCTCCAGGCCCTTCATAGACCTCATTACCCGCGGCATCGCTGTGCCCACCGTTGGCGAATCATCCAGCAATCCCTACCTGCACCGCCGCACCGAGCATTTCCTGTTCGAACGCGGGCTTTATCCGCTGTCGCCGATCAAGGACATGATCGGAAGCCAGGCGACCAAGGGCATGCATGTGCTGGGGCGATTCGCACCCATTCGTGAAGCCTGTGGCGTATGGACGGACGGGCAGATGCTGCGGGCGATCGAAGCCTATCCCTCGGCATGCAAACGCTCGGCGTGTATCGAGGCCTTGCGAGTGCCTTTCCATGTCGAGGAGGCGAGTGTGCCGCGAAGTTTCGTGCCGGGGTTCGAACATGTCGATGCACAGGATGCGCTGACCTGCGCGCTGCTGGCGTGGGCGTTCGAGCACAGGCCGCAGTGGCTGGCTCAACCGATGGCGGATATCGATCCGGTGGAGGGGTGGATATTCGTGCCGGAGGATGGGTTGCGGGCGTAGGCGATACCGAATCAGGGGTACGGGTCCGTCCGATAACACCGGCAGGCATCTTTGCCTATCGGGCCAATAGGCTCTTCCAATTTAGCCACGCTGTTGGCTGCCGTTACCCTCAAGGTTTCTTCATAACATAAGAAGCGTGAGGGATTCACTATGAAAATCAGAACCTTATCAGGGTGCGCGGTCACGGCATTGGCCATCGGCATATTTTCGTCATCCGCTTTTGCGGACACCTTGACCCGCGACAACGGTGCCGCGGTTGGTGACAATCAGAATTCACAGACGGCCGGACCCAACGGGCCGGCGCTGCTTCAAGACGTTCAGCTGTTGCAGAAACTGCAGCGCTTCGACCGCGAACGCATTCCGGAGCGCGTAGTGCATGCCCGTGGCACCGGCGTACATGGCGAGTTCGTCGCGTCCAGCAACATCAGTGAGTTGACCAAGGCCAAGGTGTTCACGCCAGGAACCCACACACCGGTGTTCGTGCGCTTCTCGTCGGTCGTCCACGGCAACCACTCGCCGGAAACGCTGCGCGACCCACGTGGTTTCGCGACCAAGTTCTATACGGCGGACGGCAACTGGGATCTGGTCGGCAATAACTTCCCGACCTTCTTCATTCGTGACGCGATCAAGTTTCCAGACATGGTGCACGCGTTCAAACCCGATCCGCGCACCAACCTCGACGACGACTCCCGTCGTTTCGATTTCTTCTCCCACGTGCCGGAAGCGACGCGTACGCTCACACTGCTGTATTCCAATGAAGGCACGCCTGCGGGTTATCGCTTCATGGACGGCAATGGCGTGCACGCCTACAAGTTCGTCAACGACAAGGGCGAAGTGCACTACGTGAAGTTTCACTGGAAGAGCCTGCAAGGTCTGAAGAATCTGGACCCGGAACAGGTCGTGCAAACCCAGGGCAAAGACTACGCGCACATGACCCATGACCTAGTCAGCGCAATCAACAAGGGCGATTTCCCCAAGTGGGACTTGTACATCCAGGTGCTCAAGCCTGAAGACCTGGCCAAGTTTACGTTCGACCCGCTGGACGCGACCAAGATCTGGCCAGATGTGCCGGAGCAGAAGATCGGGCAGATGGTGCTGAACAAGAACGTCGACAACTTCTTCCAGGAAACCGAGCAGGTTGCCATGGCACCGTCCAACGTGGTGCCGGGTATAGAACCGTCGGAAGACCGTCTGCTGCAAGGCCGTGTGTTCTCGTATGCCGATACCCAGATGTACCGCCTGGGCGCCAACGGCATGAGCCTGCCGATCAACCGTCCTCGCGTGGCCGTCAACAACGGTAACCAGGATGGCCCCTTGAACAGCGGCCATACCACCGGTGGGGTGAACTACGAGCCGAGCCGTCTTGCGCCGCGCCCCAGTGACGACAGTGCGCGTTATAGCCAAACGGCTTTGAGCGGCACTACCCAACAGGCGAAGATTCAGCGCGAGCAGAATTTCAAACAAGCGGGCGACTTGTACCGCTCCTATTCGCCCAAGGAGCAGCAGGACCTGATCAACAGCTTCGGCGGTTCTTTGGCGGACACCGATACCGAGAGCAAGCACATCATGCTGTCGTATCTGTACAAGGCCGATCAGGCCTATGGCACAGGCGTAACCAAAGTTGCCAAAGGCGACTTGGAAAAGGTCAAGCAGTTGGCCGCCAAGCTGCAGGACTGATGCATCGATCACCGGCCGTGCAACAACGGTCGGTGATCTTCAGGAGCAAAACCTAATGCGCTATTTCACTCCCTGGATCTGCTCGGCGATGATGGTCGCAACGGTCGCCTTGGCCGATGACACACCGCCTTCCGATACCCGGCAGCAACTTCGTGAACTGTACTTCGACGCCGCACGTACCGGCAGCACCGACCGCTTGGGCGCGTTCATCGACGCTCATTATGATTTGGACAGCCGCGATGCAAGCGGCTACACCGCATTGATTCTGGCGGCCTATCACGGCCATAAAGATGCCGTGGAACAGTTGCTCGCAGCGGGCGCCAACCCGTGTAGTCAGGACAAGCGCGGCAACACTGCGTTGATGGGGGCGATTTTCAAAGGCGAAGTCAGTATCGCCCATCGGCTACTCGGCGCAGACTGTGCGCCGGATGAGCGTAATAACTCAGGGCAGACGGCGGCGATGTATGCGGCGCTGTTTCAGCGCAAGGATATTCTCGAGGCGTTGGCAGCGAAGGGCGCGGATTTGGATGCGCGGGATGATAGGGGGAATGATGCGCGGTCGTTGGGGGAGGGGCGGTTTAGTTCGGCGCCTCTGCGTTGAGCTGTAGCGCTGGAGTAAGTTGGGTATGTCATTAGCCCAGCGTACTGCCTCTCAAGCAAACTCATGCACCACCTCAATCAATGCCCGCAGCCCACCCGGCACATGTCGATGCCCTGGGTAATACAAAAACAACCCCGGCACCCGTGGGCTCCAATCCTCCAGCACCTGCACCAGCTGCCCATCCCGCAGATACCGCCCCGCCGTATGCTCGGGCAAATACGCAATCCCCAGCCCGCGTGCTGCCGCGTCCGCCATGATCTCCAAACTATCCAACGTAAGATTGCCCGACACCTCCAGCGTCATCGGCTGCCCATGCTGCTCGAACTCCCAGCGATATGGCGTGCCGCTGGGCATGCGAATGCAGATGCACTGATGCTCGCGCAGATCATCCGGCGTGACCGGCGCTGTGTGCCGAGCCAGATAGCCCGGCGATGCCACGGTCATGAAACAGGTATCCGGCGCCAGCCGCACCGCAATCATGTCCTGCGGCACCGACTCGCCAAGGCGAATGCCGGCATCGAAACCCTCGGCGACGATATCGATCAGCCGGCCATCGGTCTTCAGATCGATCGCCATATTCGGGTAACGCTCCAGAAACGCAGGCACCACGCGCTCCATCAGCACCCTGGCCGCCGGCGCGCTAGCACTGATGCGCAGCACACCACTGGGCGAATCACGGAACTCGTTGACCTCCTCCAGCGCCAGCGCGAAGCCGCGCATCAACGGCGTAAGACGCGCCACCAGCTGCTCACCCACCGCCGTAGGCGCGACACTGCGCGTGGTGCGGTTAAGCAGCCGTACGCCCAGATTCCCCTCCAGCGAGCGCATCATGTGGCTCAAGGTCGACGCCGACAGCCCCAACTCACTCGCCGCCTTGCGAAAGCTGCGATGGGACACGATCAACGCCAAAGCGTTGAGCTCGGCCAGAGACGGTGACGGTTTATTCATGGGGATATTTCACCAGCGCATCCGAGATTCAATGGATAGTAACAGCAGTGCTCGAAGGCAAGGGTGGACGTTCTGATAGCCAACACGAGAGGACACGAACATGAGCACCACATGGCTGATAACCGGCAGTTCATCAGGCATAGGCCGCGCGCTCGTCGAGCAGTTGCTCGCACGCGGTGATCGAGTAGCGGCCACCTTGCGCCGCACCGAAGTGTTGAGCGAACTGCAAACTCAATACGGCGAACAACTGTGGCTGGGCGCACTGGACGTCAACGACCCCGCCGCCATTCGCAAAGTAGTCCAGCAAGCGTTCAACGACCTCGGCCATATCGACGTAGTAGTCAGCAGCGCAGGCTACGCCCTGTTCGGCGCCGCCGAAGAAGTCAGCGACGAACAGATCGAACAGCAACTGCAAACCAACCTGATCGGCTCTATCCACCTGATCCGCGCCTGCCTGCCACACCTGCGGGAGCAGGGCGGCGGACGGATCCTGCAAGTGTCATCCGAGGGCGGGCAGTTGGCGTATCCGAACTTCAGCCTGTACCACGCGAGCAAATGGGGCATCGAAGGCTTCGTCGAAGCCGTCGCCCAGGAAGTCGCGCCATTCGGTATCCAGCTCACTCTGGTCGAGCCAGGCCCGACCCGCACCAACTTTGGCGCTGCACTGGTCAGCCCATCGCCGATGGCAGATTATGAGCAGACTCCAGCCGGGGACGTCCGCCGAGCGGTGGCCAGTGGTGCATTTGCGCTGAAAGGCGACCCCGAGAAAATGGCGCGCGAGATGATCCTCGTAGCCGCCTCAACCCTAGCGCCTAAACGCCTGTTGCTCGGCAGCGACGCCTACGACCGTGTTCACAGCGCCCTAACCGAACGGCTAACCACCTTGGAACAACAACAAACTCAAGCTCGCAGCACCGAACTCGACAGCTGACACACAAGGCTGCATGACGCTGGGTGGTACGCATGAATGGGAGTCATTTCCGAGGCGATGCACCCATGTCATGTCGCTATTTTTGCGTTTCAGCGACACGTTATGAGGTCACGTTGCTCACGGCGACATGTGTCCGGAACGTGTCGCTGAAAACCGATTTCAGCGACATGACCATAGCGCCATGCGAGGGCTTCGTCGTAGGGCAGAGTTGGATAACCGCTTCGGGTACGCCTGCGAGCTTCACATGAACAGCCACGCTGAAGCCTTCCGCCAACCAGCCTGTACGCGCGGCTTAGCTCGGCCCCGATCAATCTCATAACTCTCCAACACCACCGGTAAATCCCGCATCCGCATCCGCATCCAACTCTCGCTCTGCCACTGCAACAGACTCAGCCGCAACCCTGGCCACTGCATCACACTCAAACTCGGCACTGAATCACTAGCCAGCAGCTCGGCATCACGAATCACTGCAATCACCTCATGGGTGAGCCAGCGTCGGAGGCTGCGGTTCTCCGGGATGCAGTGCTGGGCGAGCAGAGCGTAAGCGCCGGATTCGCTGATCATCAAGGTTTCGAGGTATTTACCGTATTGCAGGAGAGAAAGGGTGCGGTATTGGTCGGGGTCGAGCTTGCGTACGGCGTGAGCGTCGAGGAAGCGCCCCATGAGTCGGCCGAGGTCGCGGGCGTGGAACCAGGCTTGGGATTCGAGCCAGAGGGTGTGGAGGGGGCGGTTGTGGCGGGTGAAAAGGGTGGGGGTGCAATGAATAGGCATTTCCTTTACCTCTGCGTGATTGCAGCTTCTTAGGGCTGGGTGTCGGGAGCTAAGAAACCCCACACAGAGGGCCGGACATATTCCCCTTTCAGGTCTTGTATTAGCCCACTCCCGACATAACAGAGATTTTCTGGAGGCGAAGTGTAACCGTAGGCTCCAGAAGCCGCATCTGTCGGGGGCGGTAGACCGCTGTGTGGTTGCGTTTCTTCGGCGCGATGGCAGGGTAGGGCGGATGGTGGGATGAGGCAATGGAGAGGTGCTTAGGACTTTTCTGAAACTTTCGCCACTCAGTTTTGGGTGGGGCATCCGCGTTTGTTGGGAGCGATCGCAGTTGTTGAGTTATGCTGAGTATTGACGTTTGAAGCGGGACTTGGAGTCTGGTGGGCTTGGCGAGCCTGGATCGACGCGGTTTTGCGAGCGTCTGCTATCGGCCAGAAGCGGACAGTGATAGAAAAATCAATCTGTCCCCTTTCAATATTTA
>NZ_JACYVJ010000019.1:0-10128 GCF_014842235.1 Pseudomonas sp. CFBP 13710
ACCGGATGCCTTGGGCACTTCGGGCATTTTCAGTTCGTTGCGCGTGCCCACCACCCCGAAGGTCGAGCCGCTGGAGATCTTCGCTGCGCCACCTGCGGCCGGAATGGCCGTGTAGTACACGTACGCCTGGCTGTCGATCAGCACGGCGGCCACGTCCTTGGGTACCTGGAAGTTGAGAAAGCGGTTGCTGCCCAGCTGCTGGGCCGGGGTGCTGTAGTCTTGAAACGCGCCGTCCACCGGCCGTCCGGTCCAGTGCACGACGATGTTGTCGTCGACGGCGATGGTCGAATAGCGATTGACGCGGATTTCCACCAGGCCGTCGGTGATGGTATCCAGATGCAGGTCGCCGGTCTGGGTGCCTTCCACGGTCGGCTCGGGCAATGAGCCACGCGCATACACGGTGGTCAGCACGCTGGGGCTGTAGCGTGAATAGTTCTGCACCTTGTCGCGGATGCTGTAGCGCACGATCAGGTCGGTGCCGGNCAGAACAGGGTGACGATATCGCCCTCGCTCTGGTGGGTGTATTGCTGGATCGTCACCGGCAGGTCGCCCACCAGGCTGACGTCGGAGATGAGGTCCGGCACGCCATAGGGCAGCCCGAGATTGGGGTTGAGTGAAGGATCGCTGGCGTCCGGCGGCTCGGGCGGGTCGCCAGGCACCGTCAGCTTGATCGGCACCACCAGCGACTGCGATGCCCGCTCGTTGCCGGCTGAATCCTTGACGTGGTAGTGCAGCGTCGCCTCGAGCGCGTCGGGGGAAATGTAGTACGCATCGGCAATCAACGCCTGAGTGGCGGTGGCGTCGGTCACCCTGGCGAAGTCCATGTAACCGTCATTCCAGTAGAGGTCGATGATGTCATTCACGGCCATACCCACGTAGGGCTCTACCAGCACGGCAATCAGGCCTTTGTCGTAGTCGTCTTTGTTGATGCCGCCATGGGAGATCGCGGCCGGTACCAGGGGGGCGTAGATATTGGGGTCGGGCGCCACGCCACCATGTCGGGCATCGTGGTTGACATGGTCGCTGCCATAGGCGGCTTTGCGGATGGCGCGCAATAATGAACGGGGTGGATTTTTCACGATGGATCACCTCGGGGAAGTTGAGGGAATATCGAAGAGTAGAGAGGCGAGCAATCAAGCAGCAGTCACCTGAGAGAACAAGTTAGGCTTGAAAACTGGAAAGTGCAAACAACTGGAAGAGTGACAAACTTAGTAAGTTTTCGCGCCCAAGTCTATGTGAGGCATACGTTTTATTCGCACAACGATTGAATGCGAGAGCTCAAGAGAAGTTAGTATATTTTTGTACTTTGGATGCGGCTATAAAAAATAATATTCAACATTGCACTGAAAGTAAAAAGGCGAGCTTTTGCATGTGTTAGTTGGGTCGTTCACATACGGCAGACCCACTTGCCCAGAAGGTACCTATGCCTACGCAGAAACAGTACAGAGGGTTGTGCCATGGCTGAGGCAACAGCAGCGCATTCACCGCTGTTGCCTGCCTTTGCGGGATCAGAAGCTGTAGCGCAGGCCGACGTTCACGCCCCAGGGTTGCTCCAGGTTGCGACCCTTGGCGTAGTCGAACTCGGTGTGCAACTGCAAGCGGTCGGACATCTGCGCGGCCAGGCCCAGGCCGAATTCGCCGCGGCTGCCGGACAGGTCGTTGGTGAAGCGGTTGCCATTGACCTTGACCTGGTTGTTGCTGGCGAACTCGTGGGCCAAAGCGGCTTTGGCGTAGTACTCGAAGGTGCCGCCGGCATCCAGCTCAAGCGTTTGGCTGAGCTTGGCACCAGCTTTGGCCAGCAGCGAGTCGGCACGGTTGCTGTCAGCTTCCATGCCGTTGTTCAACGTGTAACCTTGCCCCTGCACCTTCAAAGCCGACACCTGGGCGAAGGGCGTGACAGCAACGGTTTCAGTCACAGCAATCCGTCGGCCTGCTTCCAGCGAGGCACCGATGCCATGGTGGCTGTAGCTGCCTCGGCTGCGGGTACCATCGCTCATGCGCACCTCGGAGCTGTTCTGAAAGCGGTTGAGCTTGGCCAATGCATCGACGTAATAGCCGTCATCGCCCAGCCACGTGCCGTAGACACCCAGGTAGAAGCTGTCCACTTCGCCTGAAGTGCCGCCCTTTAGGTCCAGGTCGGATTTACTGTAGCCGACCATGGCACCGACCAAGGCGGTGCCATGGTCCACCACCAACGGGGCGTCCGCGCCGAGGCTGAAACCGTTCTGCTGCTGTCGGTACGCCACACCGCCGCCCGCCGACAGGTTGTATTTATTGCCGTAGGCCCGCGTCCACAGGCCGCCCTCGGCCTTGCCCATGCGCAGCTCGCCCATGCGGCTGCGCAGGGTGCTCAGCTCGCCGTACCACACGCTGGGCGCAGCGCTGAACAAGCCAAGCACCGATGCGGTACCTGGGGTCACCACGTTGCCAGGGCGCTGCACCAGCTGCCAGTCGTCGCCTGTTTGTTTCAAGTCGTAAACGAAGGTACCCAGGTCTATCTGGCCGCCCAGCGCCGCGAAACGCGCGTCACCGCCTGCGGTCTTGACCACGGTCAATGGGTCTTGCCCTTCGGCGACGTCGGTACCGGTGTTGTGAATGGCCAGCAAGTGGTCGCCGGTGGCCTGGCCGGTGATCACCAGCGTGTCGCCTTGGCCTGTGGCCAGGTCGGTGCCCAGGCCAAAGGTGCCATTGCCGGCGAGGCTGCCCAGCGTCAGTTCGCGGAAGGCGCCGGACGTACCACCCAAATCGATGCGCCCGCCGTTCATGCTGACGTCACCGATGCTGGCGCTCTGGGTCATGCGCCACAATGCGCCGCTGTCGACGGCCAGGCTGGACACCCCGGCCATGGTGCCGGTCAGGCGGGCGTTGTCTTGCAGCGTAATGGCGGTGGTCGAGTCCGCGTCGATCTGAATGTCACCGGTCAAGTAGGTATTGGCAGCGGTGAAGTCCACCGTGGTATTGGCACCGGCTTGCAGAATGACACCGTCGCCGCCCAGCAGCGTCGCACCATTGCGCACGATGATCGAGGCTTGAACGGGTGAGGCGTTGCGTGTCTGTACGGCGATTGCCGCACCGCGCTGACCTTCGACGCGAGCGTTGTCCACCACCAGGTTGCTGGAGCGCGGTACGGGCACGAAGGTGTCCATGCTCAATACGGCGCCATGCGTCTCGCCAACCACGTTGCTGCCCTGGGTCACATTGATGTCGCCACTGAGCATCAGGATCCCGTTGCCACCCCGGAGCAGACTGGTGTTGGCCGTCCGGCCCAGCACTTGGGTGTTGGCCAGCGTGATAGCGTTGTTGTAGTTGGCGGAGACGCCGCTGCCGCTGCCCAGCAATACGCTGTCGAACACACTGACCTGGGCGCCGCTGGTCTCACTGCCATTGCTGGCGATCAGCGCGTAGTTGCCGGTGCTGACCACTGTGCTACCGGTGATGCTGGCGGTGCTTTGACTGACCCTGACCCCAACTGCCGCGCCGCCGTTGATCTGCGCGTTTTCCGCGCGTAGCGCAGAACCGCTGGACACTTCGATGCCCAGGGTTTTTGCGCCTTTGACGTAAAGGGAGGCTCCCTCGCGCAGGCGCCAATCGGTAATGGCGGCCTCGGGGTAGATCACCAGGGCGTCCCCTGGGCCGGTCAGATCGCGTGCCGCAGCGACTTCGGCACCGTCCAGTACGAGAAGCCCGGCAGCGAAGCTGCCGGGCAGGATGAAACGTGAAACGAACCTGCTCATGATTGAGAACCTTGCGATGCAACCGTAGGATTTGCCGAAGGGCAATTGCGGGCCGCAAGCTTAGGTTCATGAAGTTTTAATATCTGTAGGACGCGTCCGAATCATGCATAGGCAAGACGCGTCCTACAACGACAGACCTACCTGGCACGACACCTACCAGGCATAGCGTAGGCCGAGGCTTCCTCCCCATGGCTGTTCGATGTTCTCGCCATTGCTGTAGTCGAAGTCGGCATGCAACTGCAGGCGATCGGAGATCTGCGCGATTACACCGGCTCCCAACTCGCCGCGGGTGCCCGAGAGGTCGTTGGTGAAGCGGTTGGCGTTGACCTTGACACGGTTGGCATCGGCGAATTCATGGGCCGCCGCCACCTTGATGTAAGGCTGCACCAAGCCGCCATTGGCCAACGGAAAATTACGCCCGACATGCGTACCTACCTTGCCCAGCCACGAATCGGCGCCGTTGCTGCGTGCCTGCATGCCATTGTCCAGATCGTAGCGCTCACCTTGCACCCACAGCGCCGACATCTGCGCGAAGGGTTCCAGGTACCAGTTGTCGGCGAGCTTTATGTGCTTGCCCACTTCCAGCGATGCGCCCACACCGTGGTTGTCGTAGTTGCCACCGGTACGGCTGCCGTCGCTGACGCGCACGTCGGACTCGTTCTGGAACCGGTTGAGCTTGACCACGCCGTCCACGTAGTAGCCGCCTTCGGACAGCCAGGTGCTGTACAGCCCCAGGTAGTAGCTGTCGACCTCACCGGAAGTGCCTGCCGCCAGGTCCAGGTCGGAGCGACTGTAGCCGCCCATCACGCCTACCAACCATTGGCCATTACTGGCCGGCAGCGGCGCATCGACCCCAAAGGTCAGCCCCTGCTGGCGCTGCCTATAGGCCACACCACCCCCGGCCGACAGGTCGTAACGCCCACCATAGGTGCGCACCCAGGCGCCACTGGTGCCACGGCCCAGGCGCAGTTCACCCATGCGGCTGCGCAGGGTAGAGAGCTCGCCGTACCACACCGTGGGTGCGGCGCTGAACAGGCCGATCACCGAACGCGCTCCGGGGGTGACCACCGGACCGCCGCCGTCTCCAGGATTGCCGGGGTCCACGGGCGTCACGGGATCTACCGGGGTTACCGGATCTCCCGGATCGCCGGGGCTCCCTGGATCTACCGGGTCTACCGGATCTCCCGGATCGCCAGGGCTCCCTGGATCGACGGGACCGACAGTTCCCCGCTGAACCAGCAACCAGTCCTGGCCTTGCTTCTGCAGGTCGTAGACGTACGTGCCCGCATCGACCTGGCCGCCGAGCACGGCGAAGGTGCCCGCGCCACCGCCGGTCTGCACTACGGTCAGGGTCGTACCCGGCGTCGGGTCGACCCCACTGCTGCTGTTGTGGATGGCCAGTTCATGGCTGCCGGCGGCCTCGCCGGTCACCACCAAACGATCACCCTGTACGGTGCCCAGATCGGTGTTCAGGTCGAAGATGCCGCTGCCGCTCAAACTGCCTGTCTGCAAGGTTCGATAGGCGCCGCTGCGGCCACCCAACGCCACCCTGCTGCCGTTCATGGCCAGGCTGGCTATCTGCGAGTCGCCTGTCATGTTCCACAGGGAACCGTCAGCCAGATTGACAGCGCCTGCCTGGCTCAACTGGCCATTGAATGTCGAAGCGCGGTTCAGGTTCAGGTTCAGTGGACCCTGGCCGTTGCCTTCCCAGCTGCTTGCGTCAAGTGTCATGTTCGCCGTGGAGGTATCGGCGACAGTGACGTTGCCGGTCAAGCTGCTGTTGCCCAGGTTGAGCTGGGCCTGTGAGGCTTCGCTGACGTTCGTGTCGCCAACCCAGCTGCTCTGTTCCAGGCTCAGGTCGATGCGCGAGCCGCCGGTGAGCAGGGCATTGCCGGTCAACGTACTGGCTTCGCGGCTGACCAGGGTCAGCGCGCTGGCACCCCCCAGCAGCATGTCGCCGGTCAGGCTGCTGCCCTGGCCCAGATCGGCCGTCACCTGCGAGGCATCTGCCAGGCTCAAGCCGCCGTTCAAGGCACTGGCGGCCACTTGCAGATCCAGGGTCGACGCCTGCGTCACTTCCACCGCTATGCCATCGCCCCCGGTCAGGCTTGAACCATTGGCCAGGGTCAACCTTCCGGCTGTGGCCAGTGGATACAGCGTGGCCCCAACCAACACCGCGCTGCCGCGAGTACCTTGCAGGCTCGACCCATCGAGCGCCAGGTTGGTGGCTGCACGCGGTGTGCCGCTGCCGCCACCGTTGGCGATCAATGTGGCGCCATGGTTGGCGCCTATGGCGCTGCTCTGCACCAGGTTCATGTCCGATGACAGCACCGACAGCCCCACCCCGCCTAAGTAAGGCTGCACGCGACCATCATCGGTGCCGGATATCTGCGAACCGCTGATATTCACCACGGCCCCTGTGCTGCTTTGGATGCCTCGGCCGAAGCCGGTGACCGTACTGTTGGTCAGCGTCAAGACGGCGGGCGCGCCGGCTACCAGCGTGATACCGATGGCTGAAGAGGCATTGAGCACGCTATCGGTCACCGTGGCCGTGGAAGCGTCCACGCGCAAGGCTTCGAAGCGTGCGCGCGCCGTGACCGTGGCGCCTTCCAGCCCGGCCGTACTGCCCAGGCGCAAGCCGATGTCCAGAGTTTGGCCCCCAGGGCTGACAAACAGCGAACCTCCTCGCAGTACCGACCATTCCTCGACCGGTGAACCTGAGTTGACCCTGCCGATGGAAAAGGGCCCATCCACCACGGCCGCCATGACCTCGCCAGATACACTTAATACGACTGCAACGCCCAGCAACGGGCGCCACTTCATACCGCCGTGAACAATAGTTTTCATGACTGCCACCTTTGAATTTATTTATTCAAAAAGTTACTTTGGATCGTCCATCCGAAGTGGCAGTGTAGTTGCAAATCATGCTTCATCTAGTTGAATAATAATTTTCAGAATTAGCTGGATTTAAATATTGAAACGATTCCAATCGGTGCTAGCTTGAATATCGCACCAGGCCAATTACGCCTCGCACGAAGCCGCACCGAAACTTGCAGCGTGTAAATAATCAATCACTCGCAGCCGTTATGAAAACGCTTATTCACACTGCGCGCCTCGGTCTATATCAGTTCAGTACTGGAGATTGAAAAATGGGAACTTCCAACGCGATCTTTCAGGCGCCAAGCGCGCGTCCGACAGATGCAGCCGTCACTGTGTACAAGGTTCACAAGAAAGGCCGACTGGATCCGACGTCGCCCAGCAAGCGCTCTGCCAGCCTGCGGGCAGGCGTGGGCATATTGGTGGACGATGGTCCACCGCCGTCAGTACCTGACGCCATTTCCGGGCACCCGCAGAACCTGATTCCTGCAAACAAGAATAACAGTCCATTCAGGATCTCCATTCCAAACCACACGAGCATCGTTGCTGGCGACCTGGTCCGCTTGATACTCGACAATGTGCCTATCGACGTTCCAGCCGTGGACGCTGCAGAGGTAGGCAATGGTTATATCCGCGAGTTCGACGCAACCCTGGCTCACGGTGTACACCAGGTTACCTACGAGCTGGAGGATGGCGGCAGCAATGTGATTCGGGGTAACCCACCGATCCCTTTGCGTATCGACCGTGAAGCGCCAGGCGGGACTTTGATGCCACCGCTGATCTTTGCCCAAGATGTAGAAGACGAAGGTGTGACCCTGGACAAATTGGTTGCAGGCACTTCCGGCGGTCTAGTGCTGAAGACACTGCTGCCAGACTACTACGGCATGGAAGATGGCGACATAGTCAAACCTTTTTACAGAGCAACATCAGGGGGGTCTGAGTTGCTCATCGTGTCGGCGGAGAAGGTGGTGCCCGTGGGCGGCACAGGCGAAGATCTGGAGCTTGAAATTCCGTTGGCCGCGTTGCAAGCCATGAATGACGGCGAGCGCTATTTCGGTTACACGCTTACCGACGTGGCGGGCAATGTCAGCCGTGGGCGCGCAGACGACGTTGCCTTGATCATCCTGGTCAGCAGCGCGCCAGTGGACGGTGATCTGGATTTACCAGACATCGCGCTGTTCAGCGACAACGGCCTGATCAGCGAAGCCGATGCGCGCACGCCGGTCCATGTCAAAATTCCCGAAATCCCCAAGTCCGTCGATGGCGACGAAGTGATTTTCTACCTCGGCACCTCAAGTACCTCGAGACTGCGCATCAGCACAGCGGACCTCGGCAAGCCCTTCGTGCTGGAGTTCGACCTGCCGTTTGACTTCGTTGCCAACGGTGGCGGTACGGGGTCACCGCAACGGTACACAGCAGAGGGGTACTACGAAGTCTACCGCGGTACTGTAAAAATGGCCACTTCGGGAGCCAACCCCGTGTTGGTGGACATCACCATACCCGCCGGCCCAGACCCAGTCCCCGGCACTCCGGAAAATGAGCTGTTGAGGGTAGTCACGGTCGAGGCGGACAGTGGTGCTGTCGATATCATCGACAACGCTGACTTGCAGGAGGACGCCGAGGTCATCGTTCCTTACTACGCCGACAGCACTGCCACCCCGCCGGGTGATGTCGACTACCTGCAGGCCAACGATGTCATTACCGTCTATTGGGGCGGCACGGCGCTGGCTAACAGAAGAACCATACTGGCCAGCGATCTCGCTGCCAAATTACCGCTGAAAATCACCGCAACATCGGCTGAAATGAAGGCCAAAGGGCCTGGTATCAAAGCTGTCCACTACACCGTGGCGCGTGCAACATCAGGCACGCCATCGGCGACCAACGTGGCCCTGTCGTTTGCCAAGGACGTACAAGTTATTTCTCAGGATCTGCTGCCAGGCGGACCCGGGGGATTGCCCGCAGGAGAGTTCACAGAGCGCAGGCAGGCACAAAACTCCTTGAACAAGGCGCAGCTGCAGGACGGTACGCCATTCCGTGTGCTCCTGGATTACGACCAAGTGGCCGAGGGCGACGAGATCACCCTCACGCTGCAGGGGTATTACGGCCTTGCCGGCTCAGGCGTCGAAACGCCCAACATGAAGCTCGATCTGAGCTACACCTTGACGCGCGACGATATCCAATTGCCGGGTGGCCCTGTCAAACATCACGACTTCCTGATTCCGGCCACTTACTTCTCCAAGAAGTGGGTGAATGAGCCCGTTGGGCAGGGGTCGGTAACGGCCGTGTACTCCATTGAAAATGCCTACGGCACTGGCGGCCCTTCTGCCTCGGTGTTCGTGCGTTGCTACGCACTGGACTTGTAGCAGCGTTACCCCTCGCCGGCAGGCAACTGTCGGCGAGGGGCCTACCCGCTCTTTGTCATGAGTGATCTCAACTCCACCCGAGGTGATCCATCGTGAAAAATCCACCCCATTCATTACTACGCGCCATCCGCAAAGCCGCCTATGGTAGCGACCATGTCAACCACGATGCCCGACATGGTGGCGTGCCCACCGACCCCTACGTCTACGCGCCGGTAGTGCCAGCTATGGAGTCCCATGGGGGCATCAACAAGGACGACGTCAGCGCAGGCGTCCCCGTGCGCATCACACCTTATGGCAGTATGGCTCGCGATGACATTGTCAGCTTGTACTGGAACGACGAGTACGTAGATTACATCGAGGTAACCGACCCTGATGCCACCTTGGCCCTGATCGTCGACGCCTTCTATATCGCGCCCGATGCAACCGAGGCCAGTGTTCACTACCACGTGCGCGATCCCTCCGGCAACGATCGCTCCTCGCAGACCCTGACAGTCCCGATCAAGCTCACCGTCCCTGGCAACCCGCCAGAACCGCCGGACCCCACCGATCCCTCACTCAACCCCGGCCTGCAACTGCCCTCCGGTGTGCCTGATATCATCACCGATGCCAGCGCAGCGGGCGATCTGGCCGTGGTCATCGAGCAGTACGCTTATCAGAGTGTCGGCGACGTCATCTCGTTGTTTTGGGCCGGAACGGTGGTGCAGTACGGTCCATTGATCGCCGCTGATCTGAACCGCAGTATCACCATCACCGTGCCCAACAGCGTCATTGCCGCCCGCCCCGGCACCGACCTGATCGTGCGCTACAGCATCCGCGACAAGGTGCAGAACTATTCGCGCTACAGCCCCAGCGTGCTGACCACCGTGTATGCACGAGGCTCGTTGCCCGAGCCGACCGTGGAAGGCACCCAGACCGGCGACCTGCTCATCGGCAACATTACCGATAGGCAGGTCGAGGTACGCGTCAACCGTTATCCGGATATCGCCACCACCGACAACATCGTCGTGCACTGGACCGGACGGCCCGTTCAAGGCCCGTTTCAAGACTACAGCACCCCGCCCCAGCAGCTGGGCAGCAACCGCTTTCTCAACTTCCAGGTGCCCAAGGACGTGGCCGCCGTGCTGATCGACAGCCAGGCGTACGTGTACTACACC
>NZ_JACYVJ010000020.1:0-4243 GCF_014842235.1 Pseudomonas sp. CFBP 13710
CTGGCCTACGACAATGCCCTGTGCTACGCCACCCAGATCGCCCGTTCCTATCGTGAAGACATCGTGTCCTCAGGCCGCAACCTGCCACTGATCGCTCCGCAGACCGGCGTGCGTGCACTGGTCGACATCGGCCCGAGCTACCCCAATCTGTTCAAGGAAAACTGGGACCAGTTCTGCAAGGTCGGCGCCATCGAAGCCATGGACGGCCCGGTGGCCTACCTGGGCTCGTTGCGCCGCTTTGCCGAGCAGAAGATCGAAGGCGCGTCCACGTCGCCACTGCGGATACCGCTGGCGGTGCGCCGGCCGGACCTGGACAGCCTGGTGATCGACGAGCAGAGCACCTATCAGAGCCGCCCGATGCTGGACCTGGTGAACACGGTGCTCACCCAGGGCATCGAGAAGTACCAGGTAGAAAAAGAAGACCCACGGCCGGTGCATCAACTGCTGGCCGAGAAGAAACACCCGTTCGTCTTTCCCTATCACTTTGCCCATCAGCAGGTGAGTTTGGCGCTGGAAGGTGACAAGCCAGTACTGGGTGCGCTGAACCTGGCGCTGAGGACGGGTCTGCAAGCATCCGCCCATCCTGTGGATCAACGTAACGCCTTGGCGCTGTTGTCCGGTTTGAGCCCTGCGCAGCAACATCTGTTAATGGCCGAAAGGCGCTTTCCAGCCTTCAACTTGTCGCTGCAAGGCCCTAGCTGGTACACACCAATCATTTCAAACATCCACCTGTGGGACAGCAACACCACTCATATCGAGATACCTGAGCAAGAGTCGGTCATAAGCGTTTTACACACTGACAGCGATACGCTGATAGAAATGCGCCTGATCAACAATGGCCGATCCCAGACAGTCAAACTGCGTGGTCGAGTGCTTCAGGAAGGTGCTGGCGGCAGTTGGAAAATGAGCCATCAGCATGCGGATGGTAACTTGGGCATTTGTTTTGTTCTCTATTACAAAGCCGAAGATAATCCCGGAGTGGAGTTGGCACTTCACTATGATGCCCCCTTGGTATTGAACGTCATGGTGACTGTTGCCGGCCAATCGCGCATCGGTCGCCAGATGGTGTTCGATGTCAGTACGCTTGGCGATCCTGTTCTGGGCCGTGATTTGAACGTTGCCGAGCGCGACTATCTCCAGGCCCACCTGGCAATTGACCAACGTAACCTCGGCGAGTCGCTGTTGAACCGGGCCAAGGTCTTCTGCGACAAAACCGGCGTCGATGCCCAACAGCTGACGGCACTGCTCTCGCAAAAAGACCATAGCCCTCACGTCTCGCCCAATTGCCCCATCCGCAACAAGACCGGTGCCAGCAATCCGTTGCGACGCTCGCCTACACCGATGAACTATGGCGCTGTTTTCATCAACGGCAACGGGGCCATTGATCGCTTCAAACCCCGCGACAACAGCTATCAGTACAACAACGCTGTTTCCCTTGTGGAAGAAACGCTGGGCAGCGAGCGTACTGTCTATCTGGCCTATACCTCACTGGATAGGTTCGACCGAATGCAGCGCATGATCCGCCTGCAACGTTGGACCAAACTGCCATTCGCCGAGTTGGATACCCTGATCGTCTCGGCCATGCGCGCGGAAGGCGATGCCAACCCTGACTTGACCCTCAATCCTAATACGTTGCGTATGCTGGGCGCTTATCGCTATCTCAATGGCCGCCATGGCATTGGCGCTGAAGAGTTCGCCGCGTTCGTTCATGATGTGTCTGCGTTCGCCAGCGGCACCCGCACACCGCTGTTCGACCAGGTATTCAACAACCCGGTACTGTTCGGCACACCCCTGGTTCTGGACCACGGCTCATTCAGCCACACCAGTGACGACCCTGCCCACCAAGCCACTGTCAATCAGCTGTGCGCAGGGCTTGGCTTGACACCTGAGGCATTCGCCGCGGTCGCGCTTCAGACCATCGAGCATGTCGGTCCTCTCAACCGCTCACTGCTCACGGTGTCGGCTTTGTACCGACTGACCCGAATCGCACGCCTGTTCAGGCTCGAGGTAGAAGACTGTCTTTACCTGATCGAGTGCCTGGGCGGCCGCACCTACCTGCGCCATTGCACTGTGGGCACGCTCCTGCAAGGTAATGAAACGCAAACGGACGTGCTGGATATCCTCATTCATCTGGATGGCGTGGTCGACTGGTTGGGGCGCCACAAGTTGAGCGTTGCCAAGATGAGGACGCTACTTGCGGTGGATGCCGAGGCCAGCCCGACCACAGGCGTGCTCGAACGTCTGCAACAGCTGGCAAGCGACGGTCGCAGCACTGCCGTGACACCGGTGGCAGTGGCCGCCTTGGCTTTGCCCGGCAAGGCCACAGGGGCGACCATCGACTGGTTCAGCGAACTGGGCAAGGGCGCCAACGCGCTCATCGACAGTGCAGGGTTGATCAAGCCACCGAACGCAAACGTGGCAGGCAGTGATCACGCGCAACTGGCCGCGCAGGTCCGCGCCTTGATCGCAACCCTGGGTCTGGGGAGTGACGACGTGGCTGCCGCTGAAACCCGGCTTACTGCTTTCTTGCTCGACGCCTGGGCCCGCCAACAGCGCTTGGTCGAAGGCCTGCTGCAGGAACACACCACGCTCCTGCCGGAATTGGCGGTGTGGGTCGCCCACTGCGCCGATGTTTCACCTTACCGCCTGCTCGAGCGCACCCTCCAGGCCTGGCCGATGGACGCCGAGCCCGATGCCGCCAAAGTGAGTGCGGTTCTGGCCGACCTGCGCCAGATCGACACCTGCGCACGCGCTGTCAGCTGGGCCAAGGTTGGCACCGCCGCGTTGCGCACCTTCGTCGTCAACCCGGCGTGGCTGGGGTGCGAAAGCCTGTGGCCGTTGTCCTTGAACACCCTGCACCTGCTCAAGGCCTACGACAGCCTGTTCAACACCTTGGGGCAGACGGAAGAGCGCCTGCTTGGTTACGTGCAGCAAGCCAATGCATTGGTATCCAGACGGCCCGGCAAACGCCAACTGGCGGTCCAGTCGCAAACCTGCAATGCCGCACTGGCGAGCTTGCTGGGCTGGAGCGAAAGCGAGGTGGCGGTGCTCACCGCGCTGCTGCCTCAGCAAACCGCCAAGAGCGTTGCCCATATCGACTGGGTGCGCCGCGCACAGGCCCTTTCGCTGGAAACCGGCCTCAACGCCGCGACCCTGCTCAAAGCCTGCTCCCTGCATGCCGACAGCCCCGAAGCTGACTGGCAAGCGGTGGGCCAGGCGGCCATGGCGGCCGCGGGCCGTTGATTCACCAGATGTTCAGGCCGGCCTCTTCGCGGGTAGAGCCCTCTGCCCGCGAAGGCCGCGCCGCTTTTGCAAGGTGATTCGCTTACCCAACAGCCCTGGGAAACCAGCCCAGGTCGGCCGGTCACGCCAGTGCCGCTGCCCTGTTGTCCTGCCCGGACGCTTCGTTTAGCTCGATATCAACGACATGCCCACCTGCCTGCTTTATCTCAGGTGCGCAGTCCAGGCATGCCCCTGCATCCACGCCCTCCCCAGCTCACCTACAGCCGCCAGCAACTGCGCGTCATGCCACACCGCAGCTCGCCCCGTCGAAACCTCGCACCCGTTACAGCACCTTCTCGTCCAGGCATCCAGCCTACCCGACAGCCCACCATCGACAGCGCCTGAAACGGCACCATCACCTCAGCATTCAACCTGGTCGCCTGCCAGCATCAGCATTTGCTTGGCCGCGATGATGTTATTTCTCCGCAGTAGCGTGGTCGGCTACAAAACGCCCCAGTTCTTGCAACAACTCGGCGCGCACACCTTCGCATTGCACGGACGCCCCGGTTTTCAGGGCTTTCGAGGTAGCAACAAGGCATCTCATAACGCCATTGAACAGCCCTGGCTACCTATCAGTTCTATGGATACCCCACCCTTCGCTCGCCCGCTAAAACATTGGCCTTGATCAGCCTGATGAGCGAGCCCCCGCATGACCACACCTGAACGCCCCGACCCAGTTTTCGACGACGGCGACCACCTGCTTCCAGAGGTCGAGCTGCCCGATCCAACACCCAACCCGCTGTTCGACAACCTGGTTCCGCGCACTCCGGAAAACCGCCTGCTGGGCAGAATGAGCTTCGCCGACGCGATGCCGGAAATGGGCATGAGCTCGGTGTTCGACATCATTCGTCAACCCAAGGCCGAATTCACCCGTCAGCTACGCACCCTCAGCGATGCCGATGGCGAGCTGGCCTACGACAATGCCCTGTGCTACGCCACCCAGATCGCCCGTTCCTATCGT
>NZ_JACYVJ010000021.1:0-2821 GCF_014842235.1 Pseudomonas sp. CFBP 13710
AGCGGTTATATTTCCTGAAGGAGTGCTGAACATGACTCAGTTGACTTTGGTGCTACCTGCACCAACAGTGGAAAACGAAACCAATGGGCATTTGGACCCTGCGGCCATTCCCAATACGGGTGTGAAGATCACGACACCGGTGTATGGGGGGGTCGAAGCGGGCCAATGGGTAGGGTTGGAATGGACGGCGGTGGATGACGCAGGGTCCATCACCTTGCCTGCGCGCGAGGTGCTGGCGCATGACTCACTGGAATTCGTGGTTCCAAAAGCGACAGCTTTGTTGAGTGCGGGTAAAGCGGTCAGTGTTGCGTACACCGCGAGGCGAGTGAGCGGCGGCCTTGTTCAAACCTCTACACCAAGGGCTTTCGAGGTGTCTGCTGGTGACCCAGGCACAGGGCCTGTTTCGGAAGGTTTCGAGGGGTTTGCTCATGGGCCAATTTCACTTCCGATCCCGCTAGCTTCATCTTGCGTGATACATACCTCTAACAACAACTATCGCGCGGTTATTGGCAGTGATCCCGATGGGGCTCCCTATGTGACGGGGAAGTATTTAGAAGTTTCTAGCTTAGCAAATAACGCGTTCTTCATTCTTTTTGACCCCCCGGTCAACTACTTTAAATTTGGGCTGTATCAGAAGGGTTCCGGAGCCCGAGCTGGAAGATTTTATGTATATGAGGGGAAGGCTCTGGTGACGCAGTCAAAATTAATAGATGAGTATTACTGGTTGACTTTTCAGGCAGGTTCCGGCCTGAATAAAATAACTCATGCATACCTCGATATTCCGCTTGGTAATAACCCCGTGCGCCTTGATAATCTCACTATCAGGCGCGTGTAGTGTTGATGCTTTCTATCCCATATACGATCCAGTACAGACTTTCAGCAGCAATCGTAGGTGGCTAAAAAGCTCGATGTGGCCCTGCCGGTGCAGAGTCATCGGCGGTGCTCACTCCGAAAGGCGACAAGCGACCCATGCATCACCTTCTGTCCTCGGAGTTGCATTTCCTGAGGCCAGCCTGCTTGCTAGCGACTCTGCCTCCCACAATCTTGCGTGATGTGGGGGGTGTGTCTGGCGGGCCGCTTATTACGCTATAATCCCCGCCTTTCGCCGCCCGCCGTGCCCGATCACCGCGCGCGCACCCATTCCGCTCAAAGAGGCTAGACCCTTGGCATTGACGATTCTTGGCCTGTCCGGCGCCCTTAGCCATGACCCTTCCGCGGCGCTGTACATCGACGGCAAGCTGGTTGCCGCCGCCGAAGAAGAGCGCTTCGTGCGCGACAAACATGCAAAGAACCGCATGCCCTACGAATCGGCCAAGTTCTGCCTGGAGCAAGCCGGCATCAAGCCGTCGGACGTTGACGTGGTGGCCATTCCGTTCGCCCCCATCAGCCTGGCACTGCTTCTTCAGAGGCATGGCTACCTGCTTGGCAAGTAGATTTTCCGTATTTTAACGAGCTAACTAGCATATGCAAAAGCTCGCCTTTTTACTTTCAATGCAATGTTGAATATTATTTTTTATAGCCGCATCCAAAGTACAAAAATATACTAACTTTTCTTGAGTCCTCGCATTCAATCGTTATGCGAATAAAGCGTATGTATCACATAGACTTGGGCGCGAAAACCTACCAAGTTTGTCACTCTTCCAGTTGTTTGCACTTTCCAGTTTTCAAGCCTAACTTGTTCTCTCAGGTGACTGCTGCTTGATTGCTCGCCTCTCTACTCTTCGATATTCCCTCAACTTCCCCGAGGTGATCCATCGTGAAAAATCCACCCCGTTCATTATTGCGCGCCATCCGCAAAGCCGCCTATGGCAGCGACCATGTCAACCACGATGCCCGACATGGTGGCGTGGCGCCCGACCCCAATATCTACGCCCCCCTGGTACCGGCCGCGATCTCCCATGGCGGCATCAACAAAGACGACTACGACAACGGCCTGATCACCGTGCTGGTAGAGCCCTACGTGGGTATGGCGGTGAATGACATCATCGACCTCTACTGGAATGACGGTTACATGGACTTCGCCAGGGTGACCGACGCCACCGCCACTCAGGCGTTGATTGCCGATGCGTACTACATTTCCCCCGACGCGCTCGAGGCGACGCTGCACTACCACGTCAAGGATTCAGCCGGCAACGAGCGGGCATCGCAGTCGCTGGTGGTGCCGATCAAGCTGACGGTGCCTGGCGACCCGCCCGAGCCGCCGGACGCCAGCGATCCTTCGCTGAACCCCAATCTCGGGCTGCCCTATGGCGTGCCGGACCTCATCTCCGATGTCAGCCTGGTGGGCGACCTGCCGGTGACGATCCAGCAATACACCCACCAGAGCGAGGGCGATATCGTCACCCTGTTCTGGGCCGGCACGGCCATTCACTATGGCCCGCTGCAAACCAGCGACCTCAACCGCAGCATCACCATCACCGTGCCCAACAGCGTCATTGCCGCCCGCCCCGGCACCGACCTGATCGTGCGCTACAGCATCCGCGACAAGGTGCAGAACTATTCGCGCTACAGCCCCAGCGTGCTGACCACCGTGTATGCACGAGGCTCGTTGCCCGAGCCGACCGTGGAAGGCACCCAGACCGGCGACCTGCATCTGGATACCATCACCGACGGCCTGGTGGAAATCCGCGTCAATCGCTATTCGACCATCGCCGTCGACGACAACATCGTCGTGCACTGGACCGGACGGCCGGTGGACGGCGCGTTTCAAGACTACAGCACCCCGGCCCAGCAGCTGGGCAGCAACCGCTTTCTCAACTTCCAGGTACCCAAGGACGTGGCCGCCGTGCTGATCGACAGCCAGGCGTACGTGTACTACACC
>NZ_JACYVJ010000023.1:0-1561 GCF_014842235.1 Pseudomonas sp. CFBP 13710
AGACGACGAAGTGGTTGATGCCATGCTTCCAAGAAAAGCTTCTAAGCTTCAGGTAACCAGGAACCGTACCCCAAACCGACACAGGTGGTTGGGTAGAGAATACCAAGGCGCTTGAGAGAACTCGGGTGAAGGAACTAGGCAAAATGGCACCGTAACTTCGGGAGAAGGTGCGCCGGTGAGGGTGAAGGACTTGCTCCGTAAGCTCATGCCGGTCGAAGATACCAGGCCGCTGCGACTGTTTATTAAAAACACAGCACTCTGCAAACACGAAAGTGGACGTATAGGGTGTGACGCCTGCCCGGTGCCGGAAGGTTAATTGATGGGGTTAGCGCAAGCGAAGCTCTTGATCGAAGCCCCGGTAAACGGCGGCCGTAACTATAACGGTCCTAAGGTAGCGAAATTCCTTGTCGGGTAAGTTCCGACCTGCACGAATGGCGTAACGATGGCGGCGCTGTCTCCACCCGAGACTCAGTGAAATTGAAATCGCTGTGAAGATGCAGTGTATCCGCGGCTAGACGGAAAGACCCCGTGAACCTTTACTATAGCTTTGCACTGGACTTTGAATTTGCTTGTGTAGGATAGGTGGGAGGCTTTGAAGCGTGGACGCCAGTCTGCGTGGAGCCAACCTTGAAATACCACCCTGGCAACTTTGAGGTTCTAACTCAGGTCCGTTATCCGGATCGAGGACAGTGTATGGTGGGTAGTTTGACTGGGGCGGTCTCCTCCTAAAGAGTAACGGAGGAGTACGAAGGTGCGCTCAGACCGGTCGGAAATCGGTCGTAGAGTATAAAGGCAAAAGCGCGCTTGACTGCGAGACAGACACGTCGAGCAGGTACGAAAGTAGGTCTTAGTGATCCGGTGGTTCTGTATGGAAGGGCCATCGCTCAACGGATAAAAGGTACTCCGGGGATAACAGGCTGATACCGCCCAAGAGTTCATATCGACGGCGGTGTTTGGCACCTCGATGTCGGCTCATCACATCCTGGGGCTGAAGCCGGTCCCAAGGGTATGGCTGTTCGCCATTTAAAGTGGTACGCGAGCTGGGTTTAGAACGTCGTGAGACAGTTCGGTCCCTATCTGCCGTGGACGTTTGAGATTTGAGAGGGGCTGCTCCTAGTACGAGAGGACCGGAGTGGACGAACCTCTGGTGTTCCGGTTGTCACGCCAGTGGCATTGCCGGGTAGCTATGTTCGGGAAAGATAACCGCTGAAAGCATCTAAGCGGGAAACTTGCCTCAAGATGAGATCTCACTGGAACCTTGAGTTCCCTGAAGGGCCGTCGAAGACTACGACGTTGATAGGTGGGGTGTGTAAGCGCTGTGAGGCGTTGAGCTAACCCATACTAATTGCCCGTGAGGCTTGACCATATAACACCCAAGCAATTTGCGTCGAATGACCAGATTGCGGTGACTGTGGAGATGACACGAACCGAAAGTTCGCAGCAAGACAACCCACAAACATCACATACCCGATTCGCTGGAGTGCCTCCCAAGGGCATCCTGGCTACAGAATTTCTTGACGACCATAGAGCATTGGAACCACCTGATCCCATCCCGAACTCA
>NZ_JACYVJ010000024.1:0-1200 GCF_014842235.1 Pseudomonas sp. CFBP 13710
TTCCAAAAGATCGGCAACCGTTTTTGCAAACGAATTATAAACTTCCCTCTTTGCATCGAAATCTGCAACCAAATCCTTTTCCATCACAACCTCAGCAGGTTAATCGCTTTTAGAAACGAAACGTACCAAACACGCAGGCACTAAGTCACTATCTTATTACAATCTTATCCGGTTACGGAAGGCGGAGTGAACCGCCCCTAGTTTGGTAGAAGCTCGGAGTTGCCGCTTTTCGTCCGTAGCGGTCGCTTGCGAACGTCCGCTAATGGCCGATAGCTCACATCCGCGAAGGGCAGCTATTGACCGATCCTTGTCCTTCCACACGTGGAGGGACAAGGATGGCTAATCGGAGCAACGGTCGCTAACCGGCCAATAGTAGACATCGGTAGGCGGCTGATACAAGCCAGAAGCGGACTGTCGTCGAGATTTAACGCTGAGCCAGCGCAGCACCTTTTTCCTTCAAACGCTGGGATATACGGAAGAACATCGCCTCCATGAGAGACTTGCTTGCAAGGTTCAACTCGTGGTCAATTTCTTGAAGGTCTCTAATGGTGTGGCCTTTTGTTATTGTCGCCGCGAACTCGTTCGCTAAATTTAGGACTATCTCACTTTTTTCGTCCTCAGGGATCGCTAACTCTGTTGCCGCTACAAAGTTGGTAGTGAAAGCTAAGTATTGATCAGCGTGAATGGCAAACATTGTTTGATTGTCGTCGTCTTTCTTCGCCCATACGTCATGCTGCACTCGATTACGTCGTAACCGTACCAAATCGAGTTGGTTCAGAGCTTTTGTGACGGACTCAAGCTCTGCTCCTGTCAGGTATTCCGCAGCGAGCTTCCTTGCTCCATCTGCCGCTCTTGCTGCGCTCCTGTATCTTTTGAGCTGATCCGCGGCCTCGTCCGGAGTTGTATCCAGTAGGATTGCGAATAGGCAATTCAAATTAACCTCTGCCTGTGCCCATGATGCGGCGATTATGCCTATTGTCTCAGCAAACTCAGAATTCTCACGAACGAGATGCGGCCCAATTTCTAGGACAGGGCCTCCCGTCTGATCAAAGATTTGGATTCCGTGCTTCTCTTGTGTCATGAGTATTCCGTCCGTCGATTCAAAAAAGGAAACTACTTATTCTGCTTAACAAGATACGAGCTAGCGTCAAATCTTACCTGTAGCGAGATCTTCGATAAAGTGTAGTTTGTTGTCTGCTT
>NZ_JACYVJ010000025.1:0-1045 GCF_014842235.1 Pseudomonas sp. CFBP 13710
CCGCCACCAGTTCAGCTGCGACACGCCTATCTTGAGCAACCGTGCTGGTTTGCCCTTAGTGATTTTGTTTATATCCTCGCCTGATGAAAGTCCCGAAATATCCGTCAGAATGTTCATCAGTGAGGTCTCCCGCTATCGAATTGTAGTCTTATGAACACCAGTGGCAATGTGCGGGAGCTATCTTAGATTTTGAGCAAATGAACGCCATGGCTTGTTAGAACCACCGATTCGTTTTTTCGCTTAACTCTATGATCGCTTTCGGGTTCAGGCCTGACCCAGTAGTCACTGACAATCAGCGCCAAATCCTGGATCGGAGATACTTCCTATGCATGTGACGGAGGGGTGGCTGGATCGGATATTGATTGATCGCTTCTTGTCCACTAGAAATCTAACCATATCGTATCAATTTACAGAGTTATCTACTTAGATCAAAGCCCATTGGGTGGAGGGTTGTGCTAGCCAATTTCATTGATCTCTATTAAAAAGACATATTCGTTTCCTTGAGCCATATGTTAGATCATGGTTTACTTTTCCATGAAGCTACGGAGAATAACCACTCAAGGAGTTATACATGAAACAATTATTTATACTTATCCAGCTCATACTGCTTTCCACTGCAGCTATTGGAGGCAGTGAGTCAGAGCTCGAATTTCCGCCAGCGAACTCGGTTTTGATGACAGTAGATCCGGAAGACTGGAAATCTGTAACGCAAGAATTCAGAGATATTGCACTATGGAACAAAAGTACTACCAAAATACAATCATGTGACAGCCTTTATACTTTGCCTGTATCAGTATCGCGCGAAGGCAATGTTAGCCTTGGCGGTATATGCACCATTGCCGGGTCTGGCCAAAAAGCGTTCATATGTGTGGACCGCATGCTCGGCCGCTTCGAGGTATTCCCAGAATTCCAGCGCGACCTGCCATGGATCGCGCAGAAGATTTTCGACAACTGCTGGGGTGGTTGATCCCCACCTCTCTCGATCACCGCCAAGGCCCGTGGTCAGATAGAGGCCGTTATTCATGTCCCGGCGTAGTCCAGGGCA
>NZ_JACYVJ010000026.1:0-1033 GCF_014842235.1 Pseudomonas sp. CFBP 13710
TCGGCCAGAAGCGGACAGTGATAGAAAAATCAATCTGTCCCCTTTCAATATTTATAAACAATGGTGCTGATAATTCTACGACCAGAAATATGCTGCTAAAAAAGCTAACTCATCGTGCGAACTGAAGAAGATACTCTTTGAATTTAGTACCGCTTATCCCTCTTGCGGCAAAGTACGCTTCAATCACTTCAGGATCTTTGCTATTCGCAGCCAGAACCTGCGAAAGATAAAAGATAGAAATCCCTCTTGATACAAGCCTAGGCTTATCAATTGTATCTAGCTGAGCATTAACGTCCGCGGCGCGACGCATTATTGACCGTTCATTCTCAACTAATGATTTTTTGAGCTGCTCAATAGTTCTCAAACCGAAAAACAGGAGCCCATCCAACTGTTTGGCGACATTTTTTGGTTCCTCAAAAAATTTAAAATTACATAAGCTAGCAATTTCAGAATCCATTGATACACATTTCTGATCAGAGCAGATAAAGTCCAGATACGTAATTTTATCGAGCGCGACCTTTTCTGGATTCTTAAGGATTTCCAACTTTATAGACTTCTCATATTTCTGTAACTCTGACCTTATAGATACAAACTCTTGATCAGCCAGCTCCAATAAACCAGCCATTCGAGAAAATTTTCGTCTTGTGGCTCGAGGCACCTCAATTGAGCTTTTATATCCTATGTCGTGCTCTATTTCTGCCCAAGTATGCTGCAAAATCGAACGTATCTGAATTTCGATCTTCATTCCTTTAAAGGCAGAATATTCTTGAAGTTTTTCTCGCTCACGCTTTAATGATACTACGTAGTGCAGAGACAAATAACCGAATCTATCAGGGTCTAGCGATGCGCGTTTGTCGATAGAGTTGGCCCTATCGACTTTAAACTCGCTTTCCACCATTGAGGCCACTACATCTACATCATCTGAGAAATGTGTGATTATCCTGGCGCCTGCCAAGTCGGTTATTTCTTCTAGCGTATTATAGCGCTGCTTAGCATCTACTTTTCGCTCAAGGCTATCTCGTGCTTTGCATCT
>NZ_JACYVJ010000027.1:0-984 GCF_014842235.1 Pseudomonas sp. CFBP 13710
AAAGACAACTCGTCATCAGCTCTCGGCCTTGAGATCCCGGATTTACCTAAGATCTCAGCCTACCACCTTAAACTTGGACAACCAACGCCAAGCTGGCCTAGCCTTCTCCGTCCCTCCATCGCAATAACCAGAAGTACAGGAATATTAACCTGTTTTCCATCGACTACGCTTTTCAGCCTCGCCTTAGGGACCGACTAACCCTGCGTCGATTAACGTTGCGCAGGAAACCTTGGTCTTTCGGCGTGGGTGTTTTTCACACCCATTGTCGTTACTCATGTCAGCATTCGCACTTCTGATACCTCCAGCAAGCTTCTCAACTCACCTTCACAGGCTTACAGAACGCTCCTCTACCGCATCACCCTAAGGTGATACCCGTAGCTTCGGTACCTGGTTTGAGCCCCGTTACATCTTCCGCGCAGGCCGACTCGACTAGTGAGCTATTACGCTTTCTTTAAAGGGTGGCTGCTTCTAAGCCAACCTCCTAGCTGTCTAAGCCTTCCCACATCGTTTCCCACTTAACCAGGATTTTGGGACCTTAGCTGACGGTCTGGGTTGTTTCCCTTTTCACGACGGACGTTAGCACCCGCCGTGTGTCTCCCATGCTCGGCACTTGTAGGTATTCGGAGTTTGCATCGGTTTGGTAAGTCGGGATGACCCCCTAGCCGAAACAGTGCTCTACCCCCTACAGTGATACATGAGGCGCTACCTAAATAGCTTTCGAGGAGAACCAGCTATCTCCGAGCTTGATTAGCCTTTCACTCCGATCCACAGGTCATCCGCTAACTTTTCAACGGTAGTCGGTTCGGTCCTCCAGTTAGTGTTACCCAACCTTCAACCTGCCCATGGATAGATCGCCCGGTTTCGGGTCTATACCCAGCGACTAAACGCGCTATTAACACTCGCTTTCGCTACGCCTCCCCTATTCGGTTAAGCTCGCCACTGAATATAAGTCGCTGACCCATTATACAAAAGGTACGCAGTCAC
>NZ_JACYVJ010000028.1:0-696 GCF_014842235.1 Pseudomonas sp. CFBP 13710
ATCGTTCTTTAAAAATTTGGGTATGTGATAGAAAGATAGACTGGACCAACACTTTCACTGGTGTGGGTTCAGGCTAAGGTAAAATTTGTGAGTTGCTCTTAGAGTAAATGCGAATTTTCGGCGAATGTCGTCTTCACAGTATAACCAGATTGCTTGGGGTTATATGGTCAAGTGAAGAAGCGCATACGGTGGATGCCTTGGCAGTCAGAGGCGATGAAAGACGTGGTAGCCTGCGAAAAGCTTCGGGGAGTCGGCAAACAGACTGTGATCCGGAGATGTCTGAATGGGGGAACCCAGCTGTCATAAGACAGTTATCTCATGCTGAATACATAGGCATGAGAGGCGAACCAGGGGAACTGAAACATCTAAGTACCCTGAGGAAAAGAAATCAACCGAGATTCCCTTAGTAGTGGCGAGCGAACGGGGACCAGCCCTTAAGTTGATTTGAGATTAGCGGAACGCTCTGGAAAGTGCGGCCATAGTGGGTGATAGCCCTGTACGCGAAAATCTCTTGTCAATGAAATCGAGTAGGACGGGGCACGAGAAACCTTGTCTGAATATGGGGGGACCATCCTCCAAGGCTAAATACTACTGACTGACCGATAGTGAACTAGTACCGTGAGGGAAAGGCGAAAAGAACCCCGGAGAGGGGAGTGAAATAGATCCTGAAACCGTATGCGTACAAGCAGTGGGAGC
>NZ_JACYVJ010000029.1:0-661 GCF_014842235.1 Pseudomonas sp. CFBP 13710
TTCGCCCGCCCTGGCCTTGACCGTGGTCGGCGCCGGCGCCTCGCTGCCCGCGCCCACCTTCAGCCCGGCATTGAAACCTGGCGACGTGCTGGACCCCGCCGACCTGGCCACGGGCGGCATCTACGTCAAGGTCGCCGTCGGCTCGCCGTTGTACGTTGGCGGCAAGGCGCGGCTGCACTGGGAGGGCTCGAGCACGAGCATCAACCCGCCGGTGGAACTGCCCATCACTGCGGTAGGGGATTTGAGCTTCTGGGTGGACAAGACCCGCTACGTGGACCCCAACCTCAATGGCTCGGTCAACGTGTGGTACGAGCTGATTCCCAGCGCGGGAGCCACGGGGGTTTCCGAAAGCGTGCTGATCTCGGTGCAGGATGCCGCGAGCCAGACGTGGCCGGCGCCGCAGATTCACGATCATACCGGTGGGCCGGTCACGTCCTGGAGCCCTGTCAAGCCAGGCACCACACAAGCCAACACCGCGAGCTTCGTGCTGCGCGATATGCGCCTGCGCATAGGCGATAGCGTCATGCCGTTCTGGCGTGTGGCGGGGAATGCGGACCAGGCGATCCCGCCCATCACCGTCAGCGTTGCGGGTGAAGCACAGGGGGCCATTCCTGCGCCGATTCTGGCGGCTTCGCTGGGCAAGACGGCGGAGGTGTTCTAC
>NZ_JACYVJ010000030.1:0-657 GCF_014842235.1 Pseudomonas sp. CFBP 13710
TTCGCCCGCCCTGGCCTTGACCGTGGTCGGCGCCGGCGCCTCGCTGCCCGCGCCTACCTTCAGCCCGGCGTTGAAACCTGGCGACGTGCTGGACCCCGCCGACCTGGCTACGGGCGGCATCACCGTCAAGGTCACCGTCGGCTCGCCGTTGTACGTTGGCGGCAAGGCGCGGCTGCACTGGGAGGGCTCGAGCACGAGCATCAACCCGCCGGTGGAACTGCCCATCACTGCGGTAGGGGATTTGAGCTTCTGGGTGGACAAGACCCGCTACGTGGACCCCAACCTCAATGGCTCGGTCAACGTGTGGTACGAGCTGATTCCCAGCGCGGGAGCCACGGGCGTTTCCGACAGCGTGCTGATCTCGGTGCAGGATGCCGCAAGCCAGACCTGGCCGGCGCCGCAGATCCACGACTCGACCGGCGCACCGGTTACCTCCTGGAGCCCTGTCAGACCCGGCACCACACAAGCCAACACCGCGAACTTCGTGCTGCGCGATACGCGCCTGCGCGTAGGCGATAGCGTCATGCCGTTCTGGCGTGTGGCGGGGAATGCCGACCAGGCGATCCCGCCCATCACCGTCAGCGTTGCGGGTGAAGCACAGGGGGCTATTCCTGCGCCGATTCTGGCGGCTTCGCTGGGCAAGACGGCGGAGGTGTT
>NZ_JACYVJ010000031.1:0-611 GCF_014842235.1 Pseudomonas sp. CFBP 13710
GCACGCACTTCCTGATCATCAAGAAACTTCAAGGGCGTTCAGCAACCGTTGCAGATCGCTGAAAGAATTTAAAGCGAGCAACACCGCACGCAGTGGGCAGTGTCGTGATCAGGCAAAAGGGGAGGCGCGTGGACTCAGGCTGGGCCAGCGGATTCTTGGGTGCAGCGTTGGCAGTTCAGGATCTTCAAGGACAACGCCGGGTGTGTACTGCGGCAAGAAATGGCGGTAGTAATCCGAGGGCAGGGCTGCCAGCCCGGCATGGCCGCAACAGCAGTCCGCATGGTGCATGGCGTGTTCGGGTTCGGATTGAGGTATCTGAAGCGCCTCGATCGCCTGGCGAAACTCAGCTGAGACGACGCTCGAGTTTCCCCCGGAACAAAATCCGCCCCACAGCATGAGATTTACATCGGGCGCTTGCATCGCACGGCTGAGCGGCATGGCCAGAATGTTCAGCAAGATCGCCAGGCAGGCAATCCAGGGTCGGATACGTCTCAACGAACTCATGAATGAAATCGCTGCAAAGGGGAGGCTATTTAGCGCTCTTTAACACGCGATGTACATTTTACAAGGGTGCGCCATTTCGCCGCAGGTACATTGAGCAGGAGCAGAAG
>NZ_JACYVJ010000032.1:0-509 GCF_014842235.1 Pseudomonas sp. CFBP 13710
AGCACCAAAGTCAACTGAGTCATGTTCAGCACTCCTTCAGGAAATATAACCGCTTCACTTTCACTCACGCTCTTGCCCATACCCACTTTCAGTTCCAGGGTCAGTGGCAAGGTATTCTCCAGTCGCAACAGGAAACTGCGAGGCAGGTTGATTTGCAGCCCTGAGTTCACTTGCGCAGCCGTCACTGCGGCTCCCATCGCCAGCTCTTCGCTGCGCGTCGTGCCGTCATCCAGGGTCCCTCGCGCGCGTAGCCAGTAAGTTTGGCCTGTGGTCATCAACGGCCACGGCACCGCCACTACCGTGGCATCTCCCGCGAATGTGTTGAGATCCAGCACTGCCGGTGAACCGCTGGCCTGGGCAACGCTTGGCGCTACCAGTTGTTCCGAAGTGAACGCCAGCACCTGCAAGCTCAACACCTCCGACACCGGCTTCACCGCCCCACTTTGATTGACCGCGTAGAACACCTCCGCCGTCTTGCCCAGCGAAGCCGCCAGAATCGGCGCAGGAAT
>NZ_JACYVJ010000033.1:0-380 GCF_014842235.1 Pseudomonas sp. CFBP 13710
GTGGTGGGCACGCGCAACGAACTGAAAATGCCGGAAGTACCCAAGGCATCCGGTGGCACCCTGGCACCGGAGTCCATCAGCGAAAACACCGTCGAGGTCATCGTGCTGGCCAACCCGCTGCTGGTCAGCGGCAGCAACGTGACCCTGATCTGGAGTGGTACCGGCCCCGGCGGGGCGGTGTATCACGAAGAGATGCGCGCGGTCGACAGCGGCAATGCCGGTGGGCCGCTGAGCATCCTGGTGCTCAAGGACATGGCGCTGCAACTCATCGGCGGCACACTGGAGGTGTCCTACACCGTCAAGCTGGCCGACGGCACGGTGTACCGTTCGCCCGCCCTGGCCTTGACCGTGGTCGGCGCCGGCGCCTCGCTGCCCGCGCC
>NZ_JACYVJ010000034.1:0-293 GCF_014842235.1 Pseudomonas sp. CFBP 13710
TCGCGACCTTCGACCAGGCTGTCATCGACGATGGGCAGCTGGAACTGGACGCTGGTCTGGCCCTTCGGAATGGTCACGGTGATGCTGTCCTGACCTTGGTAATCGGCACGTGTCGCGCTGCCGCCGTAGGTCAGGTTCAGGGTCACCTGGGTGTCGGTGTTGGTCGGGTTGCTCAGGGTCAGGGTGTAGACGGCCGACTGGCCTTCGGTGGCCGACGCATCGCCGGTCAGGCCGATGGTGGTCACGTCGATGCTGTCGCCGACCGGGGTCACGACCGGAGTGGTGTTCGGGGT
>NZ_JACYVJ010000035.1:0-262 GCF_014842235.1 Pseudomonas sp. CFBP 13710
CCGCTGCTACAGGGGGACGGAGGTGTTCCTCAAGGGCCTTCGTAGGAGCGGTCCGTGGCCGCGAAGTTGTCGCCGCGGTGTGCCAGACCATCCGCGGTGCCCTTTCGCGGCCGATGACCGCTCCTACGCAGGGTGCTGGCGGCGGTGGGCTCGTCAACCACATCCCCCCACACCACCGCAGCCCCTGTAGCAGCGGCGCAAGCCGCGTCGGCGGTGCATGCTGTCCGGCTGTCACACCGCGGCGTATCCGGACGCGGCTTGC